>NZ_JAIQUM010000008.1 GCF_020075705.1 Metabacillus rhizolycopersici
GATTTCGGACAATAAAATTCAAAACCAGACAATAAAACCTTGAGCTTGGACAAAAAATCTCAAGTTCTGACAATAAATCATGATTATGGACGATACATCATTTCGAAAAGTTGAATTAGAAATCAAGCAAGTTTAAAACAACAAAGTTTACTAAAACAGCCAAAAAGAACATGACTTATTCAGTTTGAAATCTTACTGAACATTTGATAAGTAGGTGCTTTGCAGCTTCAATAGTTAAAAGGATTAGCTGACCGAGACCTTTATTGACCATGTTCACATTTTTAGCAATATCGTTTGTTGTTGAGTTGTCGTTATCGCTTCCCGAGAGCTACTACTCCTTAAAAATCAGTAATACTAAAGAACCTTCCGATCTAGAGCGCTAATACTTCATTTACGATTTCTTCTAAGCTGATTCCTATATTCTTCATAATAACTCTTACTTGATCTTGATTGCATCTTGACTAGCTGTTTTAATAGCAAAAAGCACTCGTTGCCATCGGACACCGAATGCTTACCATTGTCTATCATATGCTTCAGAACATGGACAAACAATAGAAATGTTAAACGAGAAACCTTAAAATGCGGTAGTTCTGCTTTCCTATAGCCAAAATTCAGTTATCTATAGCTTAATCAAAAATTTCTTTTCACCGAAAGGGATTTTTTGTAAATTCAAATTATATTAACGGTAGAAGAATATCTTTTGCTGAAACATCTGATGATTAATCACAACAAAATTAAATCATTACTCTTTCCTTTTCAATTTTAAGACGTTAATTTCGGGCGTGTTAAACAAGCGGAACTTTAAAAAGGAAATCGTTTTACTGCTCCCTAAACCAGCACTTACATATTGTTTCGTTTGCTTGTACTCCCATAACCCCTTCACTCTGTCTTGTGGCGGGAAAAGTCCACCGTTTTCATAATATGGTTCTGGAACAAACAGTGCACCGATAAATGGTAGTCTAATTTGTCCACCGTGGTAATGCCCCGCCATGATTAAATCATATTTTCTAAATAGATTAGCAGGATTATTCATTATTTGGTCAATTCGAGCATCAACGATTGGATAGTGATTTAATGCGATGACGACATCCGAATCATTTGCTGCATCTAGTTTTGACATTTCATTTCGCAATTGATTCCGATGTTGCACGTATTTCGCTATCCTAGCATTAGTTGGTATTGCCGCCTGCTTTTGAGGATCCAAAATAGATAATTCAAAATCAACAAAATGGATGTCAGTAGATTCCGTTTCAACTGTACGAATTGATTCTAGCAGCTTTACACCTCTTTTTTCCATCCCCTCGATAAATTCATGTTTTTTCAAATTCATATCCTCGTCATACACATAAGTTCTCGGATCCGAATTACCCGGAACAAATAATGCATGTTCCTTGTTATCGATACCTTCTAATAAAGAATAAATAGGTGCATAATTATTACTAGTTCCACTAATTAGCATATCACCAGTAAAGACAATGACATCATAGTCAATTGCATTAATTTTCTCGATTAATTTTCCCTGATTTTCTCCAAATTGTTTTTCATGCAAATCGGTTACTTGTAAGATTTTAAATCCGTCTACCTCATCCGGTAAATTGTTAATCGCGATATCTTGCTCTACCACTTTTATTCGGTTATTGTCCCAAATTGTGTAAATGATGAGGACAACAAGAAATAACAAAAGCCCTACCAAAACTCTACCCCCTGCTTTTCTCATTAACATCTCTCCATATGTTTTGTGCAAACTATTTACTTAAAAGAAAACACCCACCAATACACATAGTGAGTGTTATAAGCTTACTTCCATTTGATTACTTAATAAATGCCCAAAGACACTTCGTTTATCTTTTGCAAGCTGACCGAATTCCCCTTTTTGAATAATCATCCCCTGATCCAGTACAACAACTTGATCCGCATTACGTATCGTTGATAAGCGATGGGCAATCACAACAATGGTCATCCTTCCCTTAAGTCGATCGATCGCTTGCTGGATCTTCGCCTCATTTTCTGTGTCTAGTGCGCTTGTCGCTTCATCGAGAACAAGAATTGACGGGTTCCGTAAGATTGCTCGTGCCAGAACAATTCGTTGCCGTTCTCCTCCAGAAAGTCGGATTCCTCTATCTCCAATAAGTGTATCTAAACCTTGCGGAAGCTTTTCAACAAACTCTGCCGCAGATGAAAAGTCCAAAGCCTCCCACATTTGTTCTTCTGTAGCCTCTGGGACAACTAATTTCAGATTTTCCCTTATACTCGCGTTAAAGAGAAACGGATCTTGTGGGACATAACTAATTGCCCTGCGCAAAGATAATAGATTTTCACTCGTAATCGGTTTTCCATCAATTAATACTTGCCCTTTTTCCGGTTGGTTTAGCCCCATTAATAAATCGATTAATGTGCTTTTTCCCGCTCCAGATCGACCGACAAAAGCAGTCATTTTATTAGCAGGTATCACAAGATTAATATCCTCTAAAGCATATGAAGCCGAACCTTGTTGATTATAACGAAAGAACACATTTTGACATTCAATTTCCTGGGTAATTTGAATTGGATGTAACTCATCGTTTTCCTCCAGAGTAAATTCCTGTGCATTTCTACATTCGTCTTGCAAAGCCTTCACCGCTTTGAATGATGGGAGTGTTGTGGCAATTTGCTCCAACGAACCTTGAATACCAGCAACTCTTGGCCATAATCTCGAAAAAATAATGATGATTAGCATCAACTGACCAGACTGAGCATTAAACATATTTACCGCAATAAAGATAAACGCAGCAATTAATACCGCAGAAGCTATCTTATAATACATTTGTGAAGTCGTTTTCAAATTCGTATATTCAATTTGTTCATCCTGCATCCCTTTGGTAATTGTACGAAACCAGTCCATTCTTGACTGTTCTAACGTATTACTTTTTATATCTTTAATCCCATTAATTTGATCGGTTACACCTGCTAGGTAATCTCTTCCTAACGTGTAATTTCGATTCCCCAGTGCAAAGGATCTTTTTAAAAACTTACGATTAAAAAAGATAAGAACTAAACCACAAAGTAAAACGAAAACCGTTATATTCGGTGACAACCAAAAGGCAAGACCAATTTGAATGAAGGTAAAGATAAGTGAGGCCATAAATTGCAAAAATGAATGTGTTCCTGCACTCGAACGAGCAATCTCTGCTGTTAATAAATTAATAAGATCTGATTTTCGATGTCTTATGAAGAAATCCCAATTTGCATGCAACAAAGATCCATACGTTTCTACACGTAAGTGACGGAAAAAACCATGTTGAATCTTAGTATTTTGAATGGTAATTTGGCGTTGGATTACATTTTGCCCAATAACGATTAACACATAAATGGCTAGAATGATAGGTAAGCCTAATGTATTTGGAATGTCTTGTAAAAAAGAAAAAATTCCAGAAACAGGTGTATCACCTGCATCTAGGTTCACAATCCCGCTCATACTTATCATTGGAATTAACAATAAAATTCCAATGCCATCTAGCAAACTGATAAATATCATTGCTAGTAAATTTATATAAAGCTTATTTCCAGCATACGAATGGATCTGCTTTAAAAAGTAAATTACGTGTGTCAAGATTCGTTCCCCCTAGGGTATGAGTGCTTCTTCTTCTTTCTCAAAGCCCAAATAAACGGACGTAACGGAAAATATAAAAAGTGCAGCAGTTTTGGTAATGGCAATGTCTCGGCATCCTCTGGTAATGGATGTAAACAACTTAATACAAACAGTACTTTTTGCCTCGAGGACATTAGTGATACTAAATGACGTGCATGATACTTAGATATATCTTCAAGAACAGGATCTGTATGTAAATTAACCATACGTTCAAAATAAAAAATCGCATCCTGTGCCAATCTGAAAGAATGCTTGTTATCAAGTATCGGCTCCATCGTATCTGATATTTTTGAATGTAACAGCTTTGTCGATAAGACAAGTGCCTGTGCCCCAACGCGATGAGAATGATAGACTTTTAATAACATGTTCGTCTTTCCCCAATCGATGTCTTGCCCTGTCATTTGGTGAATATCTAACAACCAGCGAAGTCTTGACCAACCATGACGAGCCCCATGTGAAGCGAGGAAGAAAAATAAGTCTTCTTTCCCTAACAAATATACTGGATTTGTTGTGAGATTACTTTTCCGTTTTCGTGACCACAATTCTTCGAAACTAGGTTCAAACCCCAGACCAGGATTTAGTTTCCAATGAATTTCAAGTTTCATTCGTTTTTGAGGATGGAAATACGTCACATGATGATGTCGCCATTTCCAATCGTTTAGCACTGATGTAAAATAATCGTCCTTTTCATAACCAAGGTTTTCAATGATTTCCTCTGCTTTTTCGAGCTCATTAATTGGAATTAGAAAATCTAAATCACTAGATGTCCGCTGAGAAATATCACCATACAAGTCATGAGCAATCACTGGTCCCTTTAGGAAAAGAAGACGGATATGATTCTCTGTGAAAATTTTACTAACTCGCTCCATTTCGGCACTTAATTGCAACATGTTAAATGTATTACGCTTATACTCTAGTGATAGCTTTTGAATGACGTTTGGAGGAATTAGATTTCCGCTGATTTCTTTACATTTAGTATGTAGTACAGGATACACCCGATGATGAATTGCTTGCTTAATAAAGAGATCCCAATCTATGCCAACAACTAGTTCTGAGCTATTCGCTTCAATAAATTCACGGTTATCTTTCTTTAGCAATTCAAGAATTAACCTTAATTCCCTAGGTACATTTGCTAGATTAAGATTGAATTGGTCAACCATTGTGATTTCCTCCAATTTTCTTAGCAAATTTCCCGACAACCGTAAACCTCGCCATTTCTTCATAGCCCGTTATATAATAAGGTCCACTGCGCAACCAAGCATGGGCAATTAATTCACCAGACTCATCTCTAGCTGTTCCTAAATAAAGAGTGCTTTCAATTTGGCGCTTTTCTAACATTTTCATTGCCGCAATGGCTTTCACAAGGCACTGGCTTTCCCAAATCGTATACCTACTCATGATATGGACAGCTTGCGAGACACTGGCTAAGACTTTCCGATTCGAAGCCGATGAATCAAACGTCGTTTCTTCCATATGCTGCCCTAATGTAGGTGCCACTTTAGAAAATGGGATACTTTTAAGATATCGACCAAGACCTAAATAGAAAAACGATTCCAGTAAAAGCCACTTCGATTTCCAATCCATCACTAAAAAAATCCTTAATTTATTCAAGATCTCACTTTCCCCTTTAAGAAAAATAAACTAGCTGTTTAACAAAATTACGCTTCTTCAACCTTAATTAACCCTTCGTCATGTAACATGTTTAAAAAGGTCATGACCTGTTCCTCACATTCACTTTTCTTGACCTCGTATTGAGAGAGTAAAGTATTGACCAATTGATTGATTGAGGTAGGTATTTTTATTAGGTCCCATATTACACCACCCATTTCGCCCAAATTGTAGTACTTTCCATTTTCAATACTTAACATCACTTTTTCCCCATCCATATCACTTACGATATTTCCTTCACCTTGAGTAACAATGTGCCCTGTTGAAATATGTAGTGTTTTAACCATATACTTTTTCCTCCTTATTTAATGAAGCTAAAATCAAATCTGTTAACTCATGTGCTGTAAATCGAGATATCGGGCGCCGCAATTGATAAATATCGATATGTTCACATATTTTTGCAGTTGTGCTAAAATGCCAATCCATTAAGCCTAATGGAGAAATGAAGAAATTACGATACGTATGATTAAATAATGTGTTTAATCGCTGTAACTTTTGAACAGGGTTTAATTCAATCTCGGCATCTTCTGTTTTCACTAGTTCAAATACACCTGCAAGTGGCAGTGGCTTGGAAGCAAATTGATTTGAAACTGGAATCGCAAATTTGGTTTCTCTATTGAAGATTGGCTTATAGTCAATAGATTCTATTCCAAATTGATTTAAGCTTTCTATCCATAACTTTTGTTGTGGATAAGCTGGTGTTACCATTGGGATATTTTCTTCATTAAGAGTGACCGGTATGACATCATCACTAATGAGTTGGTATCCCAACTTTAAAAAGGCAGAAGCAAGAGTTGATTTGCCTGCACCTGAATCACCTACAATTGCGTACGCTTTACCATCAATTTCTAATGCACTTCCGTGTAATGGAAGAATCATCCTTTGCATTAAGAGTGCACCCATACAGGTTCCAAGGAGATAGAGACGGATTTGATCTTCATTCGCATTGCCGATTGGAGAATAATAGATTTCGTTTCCTTTTTGAATCAAATAAATCGCCATGTCAGGTAGTCGAAACATGATTAAATCTTTATTAATAACAAAATATTTGTTTTCACCAGCTAGTTCTTCCCATAATAAAGAAAGATCTGCTTTTTTGATGAGTATATCCGCGACATCACCTTCAAAATGGGATTGAGGTAATTCCGGTAAATAAATTTCACTTAATACATTTAATCCAAAAGCTTTGAAGCGATGTTTGTTGGCAATATATGTTTTCAACCGACTTTCCCCCATAACAAATAGATCAATTAATTAGCCCCTTATACTTGTTTAAGGTATAAGGGCTACTTCATACAAAATACTAAAAGTTAACTGTCGAGACCACCTAAACTAGGTTTCTTGCAACTATTATTTGACATGCCGTCATGAGTTTCATGATTTTGATTATTCGTACAATAGCTATCCGGTATGGCATTTCCAGGTCCACCCATTGTTAAATTAATATCAAGGACTTCCAATACTGGAGTTTTCCAACTTTTTTTCACATTCTCACCCCCTTTCTTCCATCAGAACTTACTTAAAAACCTGTATACGATTAAACTGCGTGTTAATAATCTAAAATCATCATCAAAAACAAATTCAGGTCGAGGTTCCTTTCCAATTCTTGAAATCGCGTCTTTTATCGATTTTATATTTAATAGATCTGCAACTTTAGAATCATTCGTTAACTGTTGTAATTCCTCTATAAAAACTCCCCAACTTGATGACATTCGATGAATCACATCTGCTGCTTGTATTCCGCGAATTTTTTGATTTAATCTAACATTTTCTGGAAGTATCCCTTTTGTTGCGCGTCTTATTAACGACCGTTCTATCCCTCCTTGAACGTATTGCTCTTCAGGTATAGCTAAGCAAAATCGTATGACACGTAAATCATTTGTTGGATCACGGTCCCAAAGAGAGTATCTCAACGATAATTTCGTTCCAATCGTTCCTGTTTTATTCCAAGAGTAGAGCTGTGTAAAATGATTTCTTCTAAATTCAAATTCGTTTTCAATATAACCACTCATATCTAATCCGGACTCTTGAAGTTTTGTAAAAATGTTTGTTTTCTGAGCTAATAATGGATTGATTAACATTGGAGCTTCATATTGAATCTGCTCATTCTTTTCTATTAAATTCGTTATCTGTGGAAAAGCTTTTTTTAAGATGATTGGAAGCATAGCTTTTTTTCCTGTTCGATAATGAAAGCAATATAAATCCAGTTCGCGATAAAGATGAATCCACCGTAACTGTTTTAATAGTGTCGTATAATAGTTGATTGTTAAATTCCATGAACCGAAAGAGATCGAATGATTTCCTCTCGCTCCATTTAAAAGGATTTTAATTCCTTGCTTTTGAGCAGTTTCATTTATTCCTTTAAGCCAAAATGAATTTTCAAAGAATTTATAAGGCATTTCCATAATCTCAAGTAAGTCATCGATTTCAGATAAGGAATTTCTACCTTTGAAATCCAAATAGTTGTCTGAAATATTTCCAACATATTCTACCGTTTCTTTTATAAATGGCCTTTCATCTGGTAGATAAGATCTAGGAGTCCAATCAATAAAATCATCTTCAGGGATATAACTAAAGGTATGTAATCGTTTATTATCTTCTTGTAATGATCTAGCAGCAAAGCTAACAACTGTTCCTGAATCTAAACCTCCACTCAATTGTGAACCTACTTCTCCATGAGTACGAAGTCTAGATGTCACAGCTGCTTGAAAAACCTCTTGAAAGGCTTCTTCATATTCTTCATTAGAATTGAGTTTTATTTTGTTAGAATGATCAATTGTGTCATACCTTGAAATGGAAAACTTATTCTGTTCGATTGTGATACTATGTGAGGGTGGAAGTTGTTTGATAGACTTATATACTGTTGTTGTCATATCAGCCGCTTCAACCATGCCTGGTATCGCTAAGAATTCGGCTAACCACTCCTCATTTAGACTTTTTTCAATATAGGGTAATGTAAATAATGGTTCGATAGTTGTAGAAAATGCAAAACGATTTTGATCACTGTAATAGTAAAGGGTCCGAGCCCCTGAAAAATCTCGAGCGCCAAAGAGTTTTCGCTTTTTTTCATCCCAAATCATAAAAGCGAAATCACCGATTAGATGCTTTGGAACGTCTTCTCCCCATTTTGAGTACGCGAGTAAAATTAATTGACTATCGGACATAGATTTCCTTTGTGATTGATCCACCTGTAATCGATCAAATAATTCATTGCGGTTATCGATGATCGCATCAGAAGTAATGGTTAATTGTCTGCCATAATCATAGTAAGGTATCTTTTCACCTATTGATTCTGGAGTAATCCATTGAGCATGGCAGCCTAAGAACACACGATCTTTTTGCCATGATTTACGATCATCTGCAGGATAATGGTTAAATGCATTCATCAAGTTTTTCATATGATCAAGGTCTATTGGCTCTTGATTTGAATTTGTAATCCCTACTATTGCACTCATTTGATCCTCCAGCCAATTACCTTTTGTTGTTGATAAACAGAGTTAATTATAAATTCATTATAAAGAACAAACGCGTGTACTTATAATCAAATTGCACTAGATTAATCATTGAACAATATTCTTTATAAAGAACATCCCTAAGTCAAAAATACCATCTTTTAAAATTAGTGTCAATCTCTAAAAAGAACAAACCAGTGTCTAGTTACGAACTGAAATTACATATCATATCTTTAAAAATTCTAGTGATTCGAAGTTTGATAGGAGTAGAAATGAAGAGATAAAATGTGTAAGTGGATGTATAATTTGTGGACCTTTCTATTAATCCAGCAAAGCATCTTAGCATCGTAAATTTAGATCAATCTGCTAACTAAGAAACGATTCGCTATCTTATTTTTTGCAAAAGCAATTTATCATTGTTATAGCCCTTATACAAAGATTGTATAAGGGCGTTTGAAATACATGTAAATAATTAGCTATGATGAATAGTTTCATCAATATCCGGTTGTACTGCATCTGGAGTTTTAATTCCAGGACCAGCCATAGTCATATTGATATTTAGCACTTCTAACTCTGGTGTTTTCCACTCTTTTTTCATAAACTCACCTCCCTTCAATTTTTTTTAGGAATCGATAAAGAATTAAACTGCGCATTAAAATCCTAAATTCAAAATCGAATACATATTCAGACTTAGGTTGGTTCTTAATCTTTTCTATTGAATCTTTAATCACATTCACGTCTATGAAATCAGAGATAATATCATCCGTTGAAAGCCGTTGACATTCTTCAATAAATGGTTGCCAAGAATATTTCATACGATGAACACCATCAGCGCCTTGAATTCCTCTAGATCGTTGGTTCAGTCTTATATTATCTGGTAATAAATTTTTAGTTGATCGCCGAATGAGCGCTCGATCAATACCATTTTGAACATATTGATCCTCTGGAACTGATAAACAAAATTGAATGACATTTATATCGTTCGTAGGATCACGTTCCCATAAGGAATGACGAAGAGATAATTTTGTTCCGATCGTGCCATTTAACCCCCAGAAATGCAGTCGATTAAACTGATTTTTTCTAATTTGATAGACATCAGTAACAGAAGCACCTATTATATCAATCCCATGTTCTTCAAGCCTTTCGAATACATTTGTCCTCCTTGCAAATTCAGGATTAATCCATTCAGGAAAATGGTATTGTTCTTTAGGTGTAAACAGACGCGAAATCGCAGGAAATGCTTTTTTGCTTACGAATTTCATCGTTCGGGATTTTTTGACTCCAATGTTTTTACTATATAAATTTACCTCTCGATATAAACGCAGGAAATTAAGCCGTTTCAAAAGGATTGCATAATAATCTAGCGGATGCCCCCAAGAGATTGTCCAATTACCTCTTTGACCGTTTAAAAGGATGCCAACCCCATCTTGATCAGCTTGCTCATAAATTCCCTTGAGCCAGAAAGCATTTTCAAAAAATTTATAGGGCATTTCCATCGTTTCAATCCAGTTATCTATTTCTGAAAAGGGACTCATTTCTGGAAAACTCAAATACTGATTAGAGATATTACCAACATAGTTAACAGTTGATTCAATTAACGGACGCTCATTCGCAACCCTATATCTGTGTGTCCAATCTACAAAGTCATCAACAGGAACATAACTATAAGTTTGTATTTCTTTGTTCCTATCTTGCAGAGATTTTGCTGCAAAACTAACCACAGAACCAGAATCCAAACCGCCGCTTAAGTGCGCTCCAACTTGTTTACGAGTACGCATCCTTGCAGTTACCGCTTTTTGAAACACCTCATGGAAGGCCTCTTCATATTCTAGATTTGATTTTAACTTTAGCTTTTCTCCTGCAATCAAGTTAGAATATCTAGAAAACTCAACTCTACCATTTGCGACTTTCATCGTATGAGAGGGAGGAATCTGTTTAATATTTTTATAAACAGTTTCATTAATTGATACTGAGTCCGTCGTAACAGGGATAGCAATAAACTCAGCAAGCCACTGCTCATTAAGTGTTTTATCAATATAAGGTAAAGAAAAAAGCGGTTCGATTAATGTACTGAAGGCAAATTTCTGCTCATTTTTATAAAAATATAGCGTTCTAGTACCTGAAAAGTCCCTAGCACCAAAAAACTGACGCTGCCTTTCATCCCAAATCATAAAGGCAAAATCACCTTCTAAATACTTTGGTGCTTCTTCTCCCCATTTTTCATAGGCAAGTAAAATTAACATGCTATCAGGTGTATCTTTTCTTTGAGAAAAATCGACTTGTAATTTCTCAAATAATTCATGACGGTTGTCAATGATCGCATCTGCAGTTATCGCCAATTGTTTTTCATAATCATAAAAAGGCAATTGCTCTCCAACTGATTCAGGTGTAATCCATTGGGCATGGCAACCAAGAAAAACATTTTCCTTATGCCATGTTCGAACTTCGTCGGCGGGAAACTTCTGCAAAGCCTTCATTACATTTCTGCCTTGTTCTATATCTATTGGTTCATCATTTAAATGGTAAACTCCAACTATTGCACTCATCTTTCCCTCTCCTACGCATGAATAAGTGTTTCTTTTGGTCTGTTTTATCTACATATATGTTCTCATTTAAGAACGATTAAGGAAACTGAACTATAGACTGATAGTTTCTACATTAAATTACTTACTTTTTTGTCGAATGGTAAGAAAATGAGAGATTTTGTCGTAAAATTTTTAATATTAAAGTCATTAAAACATGTAAAATATCGGATTTCAGGGAATTTCAGTATTGGCTACGGACAAAGAAAGTAAGTGAAAGAAATTAATTTACTTTTTAATGAAATTTCAGGGATTTTTTTAAAATCTATTTTAAAAAGAAATAATTTGAGGAGTATAGAACGAAAAATGGATATTTAAAAATAGGTATATTGTTCTATCCTCATATATATTTGATGCCCTTAACCATCCAGTATGATCTATACCATACTCGTTAAGTTTTTTGAAAACTCCTGTACGCTCGGCAAATTCTTGATTAATATGCGGAGGAAAGTGAATATCTTTACTTTTAGAAAAAATTTTATTTAAAATTGGAAATGCGACTCTAGAAATAATAGGTAATCTACGTAATCTCGCCCACCAACATTTTTACTATATTAATCTAATTCTTGATAAAGCCGCACCCATTTAATAAAACTCCAATACCTTCCTATTAAACCCTTTGACTCAGAGAATTATGTATTTGTCGGTAAGTCTCTAATCCTCTTTGCTGATTCAGCTTCTCATCTATTGATGATAAATTCACCGCATGATTTACCACTTTTGCTTTAAAATCTGTTAGATCATTTGCACAATACGGACACTGCCACTTATCCAGATTAGAACTACTGTATGATAAGTTCATACAGCGTAAGCATTGTTTTCTATACAATAATCTCCCTCCCCTGTTGAGGCATACGCAACATACAACCACACCCCATGAAAGAAAAGGATGATTGTATAGACAACTGCTCCAAATACCAGCAACATATAGATCCAACTGTTCGCTGGAATTTTTCTGAAAATAACAAGCAAATATAATAGAAGAGAAAGTAACATTTTAATCATTAGGAAATAAATTGGGTTCTGATCATATAACCAATTCATAATCATGTTAACCTCTTCAATTAAATCTAGCTTTAAACCAATATAGGATAAAATCCCATCAATGATATTTATGAAAACTAGATAATAACCGAAAAATGAAATTTTCAATAAACGATGTTAAAAATGTTGTTCTCTTCTTTTAGTTCTTAATAAAGAATCAGTATGCATAATCAATTATCTCCAACACTATAGATCTCTATCGGAAACATAATGTGTATTATATTTTTTAGAAGAGAAATAATTTATAAAATATTCTATATAAAGAACGATACTATACATTTTTAACGAACGCAACTGTTTTTCACATTATTCACTAGATCTTTTGTCCTGAATTTTCGTTTTTAGATAAATTGAGTTAAAAATGAGCAATCATTTAATGATTTCATATTATTGTGTAACACTTAGTTCCTGTTGTTCTTTATCTTCTACCTCATATCCATTTGGATTCTTCGATTGCCAACGCCATGAATCTGAACACATTTCTTCAAGCCCCTTATAAGCAGTCCAGTTTAATTCTTTTTCCGCTTTTGAAGGATCTGCATAGCTAATTCCTATATCTCCAGGTCTCCGGTCAATAATTTGATAAGGGATTGTTCTACCAGTCACTTTTTCAAAAGCATGGATCATATCCTTGACACTATACCCTGTACCCGTCCCAAGATTATAGGCACTTACACCCGACGAAGCCATGACTTTTTCAAGAGCTTTTAAATGGCCAGCAGCAAGATCGACGACATGGATATAATCTCTAACCCCTGTACCATCATGAGTAGCATAATCATTCCCGAAAACTCTAAGCTCAGACAATTTCCCTACAGCTACTTGAGTTATGTACGGTACAAGATTATTGGGAATCCCATTAGGATCTTCACCGATACGTCCACTAGAATGAGCTCCTACCGGATTAAAGTAACGCAACAAAGCGACACTCCAATTTTTATTAGCAAAATATACATCACGTAATATTTCCTCAATCATCAGCTTTGTTCTTCCATATGGATTCGTTGCTTGAAGAGGTAATTCTTCAGAAAGAGGGACCTGTTCTTGCATTCCATATACGGTTGCTGATGAACTAAAGACCATGTTATGGACGCCGAATTGCTCCATTACTTCACAAAGGATTAGAGTTCCAGTAATATTGTTGTGATAATAATGCAATGGAATCGAAACTGATTCTCCAACAGCCTTTAATCCTGCGAAATGGATAACAGCTTCTATTTGGTTTTCAGAAAAAATGGTTTCTAATTCACCTTTGTTCAGCAAATCTGTTTGATAAAATTTAAAGTCCTTTGAGGTAATTTCTCTAATACGATCAAGCGAATCTACTTTACTATTAGATAAATTATCAAGTACTACAATTTCATATCCTGCGTTTAATAATTCTACGCATGTGTGGGAGCCGATATAACCTGCTCCGCCTGTGATTAGGATTGACATAGATTTAACCTCCGAAAGATTAATTTTTAGTATTGATGATTGAGTAGTAGGAAAAATCTGACACTATTCTTAATAAAGAATTTCATAGCAGTAACATATGAATGAATTTAATCGATATCTACTCCATACACCTTCAACTAGATAAAGTCAGCCTATTATACCTATGAGATTAAAATATTGTCAGATTAAAAGAGTTTATCGTTCTTTATAAAGAACCTACTTTCATATTACACTCCTGCTAATTATTATTCAACTGTTTCAAAATATTAAATTGTAAATCCCGATGAAACAATGAGATATTGTTAGTTTTAATATGCACTTATTTGTTTTATTACCATATTGTCCAAGCATTTTGAAAATTACTAGAATTTAATAAAGTACGTAATATTATTTAACAATAGGAGGAATGATATTTTTTATGGTTAGTTCTAATGCAACCTATGTAGTAGAACTTGATCGCTGGGGTATTAAGAATGATGGAACAGATGCTTTGAATACGACGAATGGTATTAATAGTGCATTCTTATGGGCAAGGGATAATAATCTTTATACTGTTGTATTACCAAAAGGTCAGTATCTTATTGATAAAAATTCTTCTGTATTACTGCAAAGTAACACACATTATAAATTTTATGATTGTTTGTTCATTAAAGAGTCAAATAATCTAACTGTCTATTCTATTCTTACTTGTGATGGAATTAAAAACGTCACAATTGAAGGTGCTACAGTAAAAGGTGATAGAGAAACTCATAATTATTCAAGTGGTGGCACTCATGAATGGGGACATGGTATTGAATGTAAAAATTCATGTTATAACATTTCAATAAAGGATTGTGAAGCATATGAATGCACTGGAGATGGATTTGTAACTTCAATGGATTTTTCTGCAATAGGTGGAGCTCAGCATCCGGCACATTTTGCAAAGGGTGACATTAATAGTCAAGGAAATATCGATAACACAAAGACCAACTATACTACAGTTTCTAAATATTTTGATATAACTGGAAACTTAGTAAAATCTGTTGGATACTTTTATTACGCTGGTGATGGATATGGTGGGTATGGTACTGGGAGTAATCTTAATAAAACTGTAATAAAAGTGCATTTTTACAAATCTGATGATACCTATCTTGGTTTTAGAAATACTCGTTCTTATGAATTTATCTATTTAGATTCATTACCCGTGGGTACAGCAAAAGTCAGATTTTCATTCTTACAGAACTATGATTTAATGAGTGGAAATTTACATTATGTCATGTGCGCTAAAATTCCGCAGTATATAAATTTTTCAAATTGTAAATCACATAAAAATAGAAGACTCGGTGCATCAATTAATGGTGGAAGATTTGTAACATTTGATAGTTGTGAAATTTATAATAATAGCAATCCTTTGAGTAAATCTTCAGGTACCAATCCAGGATATGGAATAGATGTTGAAGATGGATACATGACGAATCAAAAAATCACAATTAGAAACTGTAATATCTATGATAATAGAGCAGGAGCATTTGTTTGTGTAAGCACAAGAGGCGTACATGTAGAAAATAATAAATTTAGAGGATTATTTGTTTTTTCTGGTAGTGGAGACGATTATTTTTCTTTGAATAATATGTATTATGGTGGAATCTCTGGTAGATCTATAACTAGTGGAGTTGAAGTGGATGGAACATTTTGTACATTTAGAAATGATTCTGTATTTGGGGAATCTGTCTCGATCTTAGCTGGTAATACTACATTAGAAAATTGTGTTTTCTCTAAATCAAGCCTTTCATTAGGAGGGGAAACAGCAAAAGTTATCAATTGCAAACTTACTTTTGATGACCCAGATAAAAATGCTGCATTTGGATTTTCTGGAAAAAATGTAGAGATCTATAATTCTTTATTTGATATTAGAAGATCTAAAGGTACATCTTCTGCTTCTTATAATTCCAGTGAAAATGTAATATTATCCAATGTAAAGTTTATAACAAGAGAAACAAGTGGTGGGCATTACGTTGGAACTAAAAATTTAATTGTAAATAAATGCGAATTTAATCATAGTGGGAATACTACTAATTATAGCCGCATGATGGTATCTGAATCTATGAAAGTTGAGGATTCAATTTTCAAAAATCAATCATTTAGGTTTGACGGTGGCGACATTAACGGAACAGAAAAATTAGCAAATGAAACAGGTTATATTACACATAGTTTTAAGAATAACAAAATAATTTGGGATGCACCAAACTCAACATATACTCACGAAGCTAGAGGACCTGGCATTGCCTTTCTTTATATACCAAGAGTGGAGATTTTTAATAATATTTTTCATGTTATTGACAAAGGCATTTCAATTGGTTCCTTGTACACATTAAGAATATTCACAGAAAATCATTTGAATCTTTCTAATAATACAATTCTCACTACTAAAACTTCGAATACTAACACGAAAGGAACCATTACAATAGAGGGTGCTTATAGGAAAAGTGGCTCAACGATAGTAATACCGAAAACAACTATTGTTGATCAAAACAATATTAAAATAAATTCAGATATAATATATACAAATAATGTAAAAGATCAATTGTAATTGGATATCTTTTGTTTACTAAGAATTCTAAATCTATTTTTATTTAATGTGAGAAGTGAATCAATTTCACAAGTCATAATTCCACAGCAAAAAGAGAATGTAATAATCATTATTAATATCAACGTTCACTAAAAAGTGAACGTTATCGGATTTTATTTTTCTATTATTCGTGTTTATCTGCTAATTTAGCAATTATGGGATTGACTCAAGTAGCAAAGAATTTACTTTAAATGTTAAACTTCTTTTCCTTTTCTACAATTAGGGTTAATTCATAGCCACTAAAAAAAGATAACAAGGAACATATGCATCACAGAATTATCACAAGATAAAAAATTTAAGGTATTTCGTTAATTATTTGAGACGGATCATACAATCCATTGGCCTTCCTTTTAGGTATTACTTTAATATGCCCTTACAAAACGAAAACGCCTTGTGAACTGCAATGTATGCTAGTTCAGAAGTTTTTTACTTCTAATTTTCTGTTTTCAGTTCTAAGTAAGTCAATAGACGCTTTTCATTACTTTAAACAAAGATAGCCTACATCCTGACTCTATCTGTATAATATTCTAATACAGATTTATCGACATTTTCATCAAATTTTCTTGCGAAATATTGATTCGAACTCTCTATTGAATCAATATCATTCATTGTTAAAATCTTTGGGTGATTTCTGGTTTTAAAAGTCTCACCCCATTTTATATATAACAAATTATTATTTTCTACTAAATCTTTATAAGTCGAATTCATTATTAAAGTTTGAAAAAACCATTCATCTGGACACAATGCATTTTCGAAAGCAAGATAATACCATTTATTCTGATCTAAAAACTCAATAATATATTTTACAACACCAATTGGAATGCAAAACCATTGCGAACCATGATAAAAAGAGAAATTTTCTGGCAATTTATAAGGATTAGGAAATATATTCAATCCTTTACCATATAAACCCATGATAACTCTTCTTAAAATCCTGAAAGGATTAAACGTATTATATTGTTTCCTTGTCAACCTTGGCCAAGAAACATCCAGAAAAGAAGCATCTAAACTACTTCTTTTAATATGACTTGCTGTCATAAATATTTTATTTTTATTATTCAATAAATACTCCTTAAATCCGTTTTTCACTAATAAGTCTTGACCACTTCTGAAGCAAACAAAATCATATTTTTTTTGAGTATCAAATACATTCTTTAATAATAGCACCGTAGCATCTATCTGACTTATATCACCCCATCTTACGTTTATACTTTCTTTCAGAACTTTAACATTGGGGCTTTTTAAAATTTTTTCATTAATTTCATTATAATTTTGTTTATCTATATGTATAAATACATCAGCTTGCTCTTCTGTAATAATCTGGTTGATAAATTTATTTACTTGATTAGGGTTTTTATGAATTTGTAAGATATATGCTGTACGTGGAACAATAGAATTCATTTTCTTATATTCTCCTCTACTTCATATGTTGTAAAATTCTATTTATAAAATAAATTCAAGAAATTTTATATCTTTGTTAATAAGAAACAATATCGTTAAAAAATTACAGTAGTGTTTCTTAATAGATAGAACCTCTTTTCAAAGGCAACCTGAAAATTACCCCTTTATATAGCTAGGGAAAGATGTTAACCAAAGTGCTAATTTACACCATAATTACGTCCTCCACATGTTATTTATAACTAATACTACTTAGACTAAAATATAAAAATCATAATAACTAATAGAAAGGACACACGGTTTAATAATTAGGTTGCTTTATTACTTACAATATTTAAATCATTACGGTCTAAAAATACTTTTTTGTCAATAAATTGAAGAATCGGATGGTAGATTAAATTAATGATATATGATGTAAATAGACAAAGTAGTAATAACCAGAAAAGGATTAACACTGGGTATCTAGGTGCAAAGATTAATTCTGAAAGAAATGTTATATAAAAGAACATATGAGTCAACCAGATATTCGTTGAATGATTTCCAAAAAAAGTTAAGACTTTTTGAATGAAGATTGTTTTATCCATAAGATTAAAGAAGCATATAAAAGCTATAGCTGTTAATGGAGCAATAAACATTGACTCATAAATGGCATGAATTATAACTAATAAAAATATACCGAGTACACAAAATAAATTTTTATGGGTTAAATGATTGTACTTACTGTAAAGTTTTGAATAGATCTTTTCCTTAGCAAAAATAGAACCTACAATAAAAGGAAATTGTGATGTACCTACTAATACTAGAGCAGTTACAAATAAATTTATTACTGTGCTATCTCCAAAGTCAAAGACATGTTTTATACGTTGAACATAACTCAAGAAATATATAATTCCTGAAAAAATAAATAAGCTAATAGAATTATATTTTTTTATTAATTTAGTGAATATTGGTGATAATAGAACAAGAATAATATACGTCTGCAAAAACCACCATGCTCCATTATACGAGTTTGATATTACGAAGAAATTCAGAAGAAATTCTGTTAAACTACCTAATATAATATCTATCTTTCCAACAAAGAAACCAATTATTACAAATATTAAAAGAATGATCCAATAATTAATCAATAATTTAAAAACACGGAGAAAATTCTTCCTTTTGATATACATCTGATGCTTACACATAACCATATATAAACCATAACCACTTGCAAAACAATAAATAGGCACACATGCATCACCAAATACACCAAAATAATAGATTAAAGGCACCCCGTTAAATAAAGGAAATGTCTCATATAATCCATTAACCTCTTTCCTACCAAACAAATGAAGGAGTAGCATAAATAATATTGCTACTCCTTTTAATACCTTCATATCTTTTTTGGAGATTTCCAAAATAGTTGGACTCCTTTCGGACTTGTACATTAATTACCTGAATTCATCCATCAATACTAAGATTAACAGAGAATATTACGTTATAAGAGCATTTTATATGCAGTATTTTTTGCATACATTCTGAAACACAAAAATATAAAATTTTATACAATTTTTTTCTACACTTAATATTAATTAAATAAACTTACTTTTATTATCAATATCCTCAACTAACTTTATAAAATCTACCTTTTTTATATCTCTGTATTATATTATTAACTAGTCCAATAAATATATTTTTTTCATATTTATTCATACCTGTAAACCACAATATACAGGTATATATTATGATAAATATAATAATTTTTATCAAGAAAACATTCCAATTTCCAGCAGGTACTATATTAATTATTGTTACTCTAAACACTAAACTTACTGCAAATGGAATGCTCATATAAATAATATTTTTCCAAAACTTAAGTATATCAATATTTATCTTTTTCCAATAATAAAAATTCATAATAATTATATTTCCAATAGTAAATGCTAAAGCAGTAGCAAGTGCAGCGCCAATAGCACCCCACCATTGCACAAAAATAATGCTGAGAAAAACATTTGCTATAGCTACGGTAGCATAAACAATGGTTTTAAATTTTTGCATATTTTTTGCTTGTAGTATTAATCCTCCCATTCCTTGTATAAGAGGTACTATCATTGGAACTAAAATTAAAATTGCTATAATAAAAGAATCGTTATAATCCTTTCCAACCCATAAAAAAATAAATTCATGTCCAAAAACAATAAACCCACTTAAAGCAAATGAAATCACAATATATTGAAGTCTTCCTATTCTGATAAATAAATCTGATATTTCTTTATCAGATACTTCTTTTGCAACCATTCCTGAAACTTTACTTAAAAACACATTGGATATTGCCGCTGAAAAACCAGAAAAATAGCCTGAAAAAGATGCACCTATTGTATATATAGAAACTGCAACTGTACCGCTATAAATGCCTAATATAATTTGATCAGTTGACCAATATATTTTATCTATTATTAAATTTAAAAATATAAAAAAAGAAAACACTAGTATTTCTTTTAATAATACTGTTTCAAATTTTTTGAACTTTATTTTAATTTTCAAAATTTTAAAGCAATAAAAAATATTTATTAAAATAGTTATAAAATTTAGAATAGTAGTTACTACAGCCATAGATATAGACCCATATCCCATTAATAATAAAGGTAACATTATCATAGGACTGATAATAGAACTCACTATCCCCAAAACCTTTTGAAAAATAAATTTTTCATGTGCCAGCGAAATAACACTAAAAAAACCAAAACCTATCCCTAAAGATATATTTATTACGGTTATACCCATTATTATTTTTAGTTGATTAATCTCATCTATGCTTAGTGAGTTCGAAAAAATTAAATGTGAATTTAATGTTAAGATTGTACCTAAAACTAAAGCTAGAATTCCTAATATTCCATACATTATACAAAACAGTCCGTATAAATTTGAAATCTCTAATTCATCCTTAAGTACTTTATACTTTGCAGTGTATTTAATTACTGCATTACCTAATCCAAAATTTAACACTCCAACGTAACTTACTGCTGCTGTAGCTAAACTAAATAAGCCATACTCTGATTGACCAAGAAGTTTTAACATTACTGGAGTGTAAATTATTGATATAGCACTACTAATAAACAACGCTAAATATGATAATATTGCACCTGCCTTAAGCTGACTTTTCATTATTGTAACTACCTTTCATATCTATCTTTTAACATAATCAATCGTATAATGAATTTTATCTCTGATATAGAAGTAACATATTTTCATTTAAAATTACTTCTAAACTTTTCACATAATGTATCTCTGTATAAAAATTGTCTAAGATTATTAAATGCTTTTCAATTCTATGATTTAGTCAAACTCTAAGAAATTCTAATATGATTTGAAAATTCAATAAACTTTTTTATTTCAAAAGTATCAAATTTTTCTTTAGCTAGATTACAGGTAAATTTAGCACGTAAATCAGGATTGATTATTAATTTTTTAACAGCATAATAGAGATCATTTTCTTCAATATTTACTATTAACCCTGTTTTTCCATTATTAATCTGTTCCCTGGCACCATTTACATCAGTAGTTACAATTGGCTTATGTAAACATCTTGCCTCTATTAATGTAATACAATATCCTTCATACCTAGATGGCTGAACATATATATCACTTTGCTCTAGATATGGATATGGATTTGAATCAGATCCTAATAAAATAAATTTATCGTTTAGAGAATACTTATCAATTAATTTTTCATAACTTTCTCTAGCGTTGCCTTCTCCCACACAGTACCATTTCACATTAAAACCCTCGTTAATTAATCTTGCCATTACAGAAATAGCCAAATCCTGCCCTTTTTCCATCGTTAACCTACCAATTGTCAAAATTCTTATACCATCAAAATCATCGTCGAATCCAATACCTTCTTTCGCTTGCCTTTGAATAACTTTAGATGAAACAATGTTATGAAATACTTCTGAATTTTCTTTTACAATTGGAACTAAACTAATTAACTTTTTTCTTGCTTCCTCAGATACAACAAAAATCTTATCAAATCTTTTGTAATTTTTTGATGCAAAATGCTTATCAAATCCTATTTTTGTAACATCAAAGTGAATCCATTGTATTCTCTTTTTTGCTTTTATTTTGTTTGTAACAAAATAGCTGATGAATTCCATTGGTCCAGCATAAGCTACCGCAATATCATATTCCTTTTCAATTTCAGGATAATTATTCAAAATATACTTAAAGAAAATACTTCTGTCTTTACAAGCCTTTGAAAGTAAATGAAAAAGAAATATATTAAAAGCATTTATCAATTTCCCCAATTTTAACAACTGCAAAGCAGTTTTATGTGGTGGATTGTTAAGTATGTCTTTCATATTCTGATAATGATTTAAATATTCTACCTTAACTTCAGATGGAATAGAACTTAGAAAATCTCCATATTTCTCTAACATTAATATAGTAATTTCATATTTTCCTTTCGGAATCTCCGCAATCATGTTAAGCAAAGCCTTTTCAGTTCCACCTACATTCATATTAATTATCATAAAAATGATTTTCTTTTTCATATAATCCCTCTAATATTATCTTGATTTAGAAATTTACTAAGCTTTGAAAACTGATTTTTAGCATCATTCGAGATCATTTCCAAGTCTATTTTATTATTTAATGACCTATTAAATGTATTTTCATCAAATTGTAAGTAAAGTTCATTCATATTTACCAGAACATCTATAAGATTAATATCCTTAAACATATTAGTGGTTTTATCGCTATATATGATTGGCATTAATCCGATTCCAAGTAATAAGGCTAGAATATTAGCGTGAAATCTAGCTGCAATAAACAAATTAAAAGAAGCTATAAGAGCAATAGCTTCTTTTAATTTCCCTTTGTATTCATATATAAATACTTTGTTTAATGTTTCAGTGGAAAGAATAGATTTAATTTCATTGATCACTTGTAAATCTCCCTCTTGTTCACAAAAAGACATTAAACAGCATTCATATCCCTTACTTACAAAAGATTCAATCGACTTTACTGTACTACTAATATAGTCATTATGGTATTTCGATAAACCTTTTTTATGTCTTACATCAATTATTGAAAATCCAATCCTTTTTTGATCTGTATTAGTCTTATAATCATTTATTTCCATCTGAAACACAATATCTGGAGCATGCCTAACTTGAGGTAGGCTTTTAAATAACTTAAATGAATATAAATCTCTAAAACAAACATCGTCACAAAGTTTAAATAACTCTTTGTAATCATTGAGAAACTCTGCTGACTTAAAAGGTCCAAAATTTGATCCAAGAATAAATACTGATTTCCCTCGATTCTTAAATTCCTTAATCATTTTAATCCGATCTTGATACAGTGTATGATGATAATCTTCTTCTCTAAAAATAGAACCACCAATAAATAATAACGCATCATGATCTATAGCAACTGTATCATAATTAGTGATTGAATCAGAGATTTTAAGTCGCTGCCCTATTTTATTTATTAGTGAATATTTCCTTCTCTTAACATTATTATATTGGGAAATAAATTGATCGTAATTATTTCCTAAATAATTTATTGTAAACTCACTATTAGGGAATTTCTTTGCAAGGATATCTAAAAATAAATCGTCTCCTAAATTAAATTGTAAATAAATATCTACAAAAATTTTCTTCATTTCTATCACCATCTTTAACTTTCAATTAAATTGTAAAAATTATTTATCTGATTAACGGAACTATATGGTTCTGTTGATTCTAGTTTTTTCAAAACCTTTTCTCTAAAAACCTTTTCATCCAAATACTTTTTAACACCGTTAAATATACTCTCTATATCATGTTTAACAATTAAACCATCTACTTCATGTTGAATGATTTCTTTTGCTGTAGGAAAGCTGGTGCATACAATCGGCCTCTTTAAAATTTTAGCTTCACTTACTGTAAGACCAAATCCTTCTTTTAATGATGTTTGTACATAGATATCACACTTTCTCATATAAATGTACGGATTAATTTTTTTCCCCAGCAAAATAAAATAGTCATTTAATTCATATTCCTCTATCAATTTTTGAAGTTTATTTCTTTCAGGACCTTCTCCAACACTAAACCATCTAAATTTATATCCTGAATTCTTTAGTAATTTTGCTACCTCAATAGCTTTTTCATAGCCCTTTGCTGTTACTAACCGTCCTACTGTTAAAATATTAACTAACGACTTATCAAATTCTCCAGCATCTTCTTCAAGAGACATTTTATAAATCATATTTGGATCAACTATATCTAAAATTAGATCAACTTTATCCTTAT
This sequence comes from Metabacillus rhizolycopersici, assembly GCF_020075705.1. The sequence goes on from NZ_JAIQUM010000008.1 coordinate 24,090, forward strand.
ATTCTTCTCTAAGCTGAGACACTGAATTTTTTGTATGTTCAGAAACAGCAATAATATTATCTATTTTACTGTATGACTTATAATCAAAATCTTTATCATACAAAGTATTGACATAATCAGTATTAATCCATGCTAATTTTTTTGATGCTTTAACCTTATTCGCTGTTAAATAAGTAGGCATTCCTTGACTATATGCTATTGCAACATCATACATTTTATTTAGTGGCCTAATATTCTTGTTTATACTTTTATATACAACCTGCTCACTATGTAATACGTTTTTTTTATAATTATTTACTCTTAAATTTAAAGAAGTCTTGGATCTATAGTAAAGGTTTTTAAATGTGAAATTGTTTCCTATAGAACTAAAATATTTAGGTACTGGTAAAATATTTATATTTGATGGAAGATATTTTTCTAGATCTCCACCTCTTTTAATTAGCAATAAATCTATATCGTATTTAGAGGCATCAATTAAATTTAATAACGACACTAAACTTTTTTCTGCTCCTCCAATCGTTAGTGAATCAATAACAAACAAGAGCTTTTTATTCATATACTCACTTGCTTTCTAAATATTAATTTCCTTTTTAGAATTCTTAGCATATTTAAATAAAGACCGTAAATAATACATGATTTATAAAATTTATTTTTTATTAAAAATAAATAAGGTTTATAGTACATACTAGTACTTCTAAATTCACCTTTATATTTCACAATATAAGGTATAGAAAGCAATTCCTTTACATTTTGACTAACTTTTTTAATTCCTATTTTTTTCACATTATTACTTTGCTGTTCTACGATACTTAGTATAAAATCTTGAATACGTTTTATAATTATTTGCTTACTTTTTTGTTCATCTAATTTAACCGAACGAAATATTTTTTCAAGGTATTTACAAACCATAATATTATTATTTATATAATTTATTGAGATGTTTGAACTAATGCTTCCCTGATTCAGTCTATTGTAATTATATAAATACTCTTTTATTGCAGCAAATACCTTGCAATGAGATACATATTGGAGAACAAAAACTAAGTCCTCTGACATAAAAATATTTTTATCCATTTTTAAATTATACTTGACGATAATTTCGTTTTTAAATATCTTACTCCAAAGGACTCCTCCTGTACCATTACAGACCATTTCCATAAAAGAATGTAACGAAACACTATCGTTAAAATTAAAATCTGTATGATTTTTTATCCCATATTTAGAATGATCTTTATAACCACAACAGACTAAATCAGCGTCTGAGCTTATCGTTTCTTTTAATAATAGTTCAATATAATGCTTATCTACTGTATCATCGGAATCTATAAAAACTAAATACTCACCTGTTGATGTTAGAATCCCCTTATTTCTGGCTTCAGATGGTCCACTATTTTCCTGATATAAATAAATAATACGGTTATCTTTTTCTTTATATTCCATAATAATTTGTTCACTTTTATCAATTGATCCGTCATTGACAATAATAATTTCAATTTTTGAATATGTTTGATTTAGTATGCTTTCTAAACAAGTAGAGATATAATTCTCACAATTATAAACTGGCACTATGATACTTACTATCGGAACCATCCTTACCTCCCTTTATTAATTAACAATTTGATATAACTTTTCTAATTCATAATTATTACTATAATCTGTATTTTTACAGTTATTAATTAAGGTCTTTCTTTTTCCTGAGTCCTTATACAATCTTTCAATTCCTGTTGTTATTCCTTCAACGGATAACTCTGTAATACATCCGTCAATTCCATCTTTCACCTGGCTATTTGCGGTTGTATAGTTCGTAATCATTACAGGTTTTGAAAGAATTTGAGCTTCACCCACAGTAACTGCCTTTCCCTCGTATCTAGAGGGTTGTACATATAGATCTGCTTTTTTTATATATGGATATGGATTAGTTTTTTTCCCTAATAAAATAAAGCTATTCTCTAGTTTAGATTCTTTTATCAGATCTTTGATCATAGATTCGTCGCCGCCATATCCCACTACATACCAAGCAATTTCATCATACCCTTTTTCTTTCAAGATCTTTAAAGCTTTTACTGCATTATCGATTCCTTTGGCATGAGATAATCTGGCCACTGTAACAATTTTAAATCTATTGTCCTGCACCAATGGGTTTTCAACTTTTTCATTAGCCATCTCTCTAATGAATTCTGGTGATGTTATATTTTCGATTACAATAACCTTATTTTCTAATTCCCCATATTTATTCAAAAATGAAGTTTTACATGCTTCTGAAACAGCCACTATATAATCGAATTTCTTCCACATTTTCAAGTCCATTTTAATATCTGTTTCAACCTTTGAAAAATCTGTATGAATCCATGCGATTTTCTTTTTCGCCTTAACTTTTTCAGCAACAAAATAATGTGGCCACAGATAACTAATCGCTACATCGTATTGTTTATTCACTTCAGGAAGATATGGTAAAGCAAACTTCCACATTAGCTGCATTTGATAATAACCGGGCTCTGATAATCCTTTTATTTTCCCTAAAAAGTCAGCATTTATCTTGGAAAAAATTCGTGATAGCCCTATGCTATACTGTTTATTTTTTAAAGTTTCTCCTATTGATTTTCTAAAAGTAGTGTATTGCGGAATTTCGTCTAATAAATTTACTTTATTAGAAACTAAATTCAGAAAATCACCTTGATGTCTGTATAACATCAAATCAACAGCGTAATTTGCGTAATCAAAGTTGTTAAGCATGCTAATAAGACTTCTTTCGACTCCTCCAACTTCCATATCAAAAGAGGCTATCAATATATTTTTCATTTCTGCCTCCTAAACTTTTGAAACTATTTTTCTAAGTTTTGCTATGTTTTCTCCACCTATTACTTTAGCTGCTATTGTTTTTACATTACTTTTAAACCTAGCCTTTGGTGGTAACCAGCTTTTATAGAAGTGATGCATCGCATACGTATTTTTAGTGATAAACTTCCTACAGTTTATATAATCATATGGAGAAAAGTATGTTTGAGGATAAAATACTCCTATATCTTCTATCTCTTGATAGTGTCCGTTCATTTTTAAACCTTTGTTTTTCAGTATCTCAGATACAATAGCTACATTGGTTAAATCATCGTAACTACCATTTTCTTTAATAAAATTCTTTTCTTTATATGAATTTAAAAATAACTTAATTAGTTTATTGTCCTTCTCTGCACCTATCGTACTTGTAGCAATATAGTTTTCTTGTTCAAAACCCCAAAATGACATATGATGCAATAGATCATCAAATGGTTTAAATACCTCTACATCAGTATCTAGGTATATTCCACCAAAGTTATATAAAGCATATACTCTTGCATAATCACTTACGAAAGCAAACTTCCCAGATTCATAAGCCTCTTTTACATATAAATTGCTGTTTATATCAAAGTTGTTTTCATTCCATTCTCTAATTTCATAACCAGATAAATGCTTTTTCCAGCTTGCTATACATTCTTTTACAATATCAGGCTTTTCTTTACCTCCGAACCAGCAGTAATGAATAATTTTAGGGATCTTACTAGTATTTGTATTCATTTTATTCTCAACCTCCCTTCAATTATGAACCTAGAAATAATAGCTGAAATTATACTTCTATTTTTATTAATTCTTTAACGCATTTTATGACTCTCATTTGATCTTCTTCCGTCATATTTGATCCTGAAGGAAGGCACAATCCTGTATTGAACAAATGTTCTGACACATTAATATTTTCACTGTGAGAATAGTATTTAACCCCTTCAAATAAAGGTTGCATATGTAGGGGTTTCCAAACAGGACGGGCTTCTATATTTTCTTCAGCCAAAGTATTTAATATTGAATGTATTGAAGTTCCCGTTACTTTTTCTTCAATGGTTAATACTGTAAGCCATCGGTTAGATTGTGTCTGGTTTAATTCAGGCATAAATTTAATCCCAGGTATAGAACTTAACTCTTGAGTGTACCGATCAAATAGTAACCTTCTAGCTTGTACTCTCTCTTCCAATACCTCTAATTGTGCCCTACCAATACCAGCAAGTATATTGCTCATTCGATAATTAAAACCAATTGTACTATGTTGATAATGGAGAGCTGGATCCTTTGCTTGAGTAGCTAAAAACCTTGCTTTCTTTAAAGCTTCAACATCATTAGATACAAGCATACCTCCACTAGAAGTTGTGATAATTTTATTCCCATTAAATGAAAAAACACCAAACTTGCCAAATGTTCCACTCGCTTTACCTTTATAAGTAGAGCCGAGAGATTCGGCTGCATCCTCAATTATCGGTACATCATATTGATTACATAAAGAAACGATTTCATCCATTTTTGCACTTTGGCCGTATAAATTAACAACTATTACTGCTTTAGGCATCCTACCATCTATAAATGCTTCTTTAAATGCTATCTCAAGTGCTTGTGGTGACATGTTCCATGTTTCAGGCTCTGAATCAATGAATACTGGTTCAGCCCCCTGATAAAGTATAGGGTTCGCACTTGCGACAAAAGTCAGAGAAGAACAAAATACTTGATCCCCTTTTTTTACATCTAATAAAGAAAGAGCCAGATGAATTGCTGCAGTACCCGAACTAACGGCAACAGCTTCACTGACTCCTACATAATTTGCTATTTCTTTTTCAAAGGCATCAACGTTTGGTCCTAATGGTGCGATCCAATTTGTTTCAAATGCTTCATTGATATAATTTATTTCCTTTCCGCTCATATGAGGAGCAGATAAATATATTCTCTTCTTAATAATGTTCCCCTCCTTAAGAGTTGAAAGCTTCTTCATATTGAGTAATAAAAAGATGTTGAAATTCCCGTATGGCTGATAATTCTTTCAAATTATTGATTTGATAATGTGCCATAAATTCCTGTTTTTCAGTAATATTTGCATAGATTCCAATTTCTCTTTCAATATGCACTGTTTTCCAACCAAGTTTCTTCGCTGTTATAAAATCTTTAGATACATTGTCGCCTATATATACACATTCATGATGAGACACTTGTAAATTTAAACAAGTTTGTTCATATGGCTTATGACTTGGTTTCCAATGGTTCCTTCCAAATTGGTCTGTTAAAATAATCGAATGAAACTTTTCTTCTATTCCTAATGAATGAACCTTGTTTGTTTGTGCACCAAAGTATCCATCAGATATCAGACCAATTTTTACATTTTCATCCAAATTATCTAATACCCATTTGGAATCTTTTAATAATTGTATTGATGGTTTATGAGAACGATATAAATTAATCATACTCTGAATTAATTTTTCATTGTATGGAATCTTTAATAGATCAAGAGTTTTATTAAATATGTATTTCTTTTCTCCTGTTTCAAAAAAGGTCATTGCAACTTCGTAAAATCCACCAATATTATAGTTCTCAATAATCCATTTTTCCAATTCTTGCATCCCGCTTCTTACATAATCACTTTCATAATAAAGAGTATCATCCATATCAAAGACTATAGCTTTAATTGGCATATTGAATACTCTCTGTATAGACAGCTTCATCAAATCTGAGCATTGTTAAATTTTCTTGCCAAGAATAATCTTGAACATTAAAAATTTCTCCTTTTGATGCTTGAATGGTCCATAATGGAAAATTTGCACCAGCTTGAATAGATAATGGAATTCCACCACCAAACCTAGGATTAATTTCAATAAATGTTATTTCTCCATTACTCTTCTTAAAACACTGCAAAGTTAAACAACCAGCTGGTTGTGGTAATAAATTTACTACTTCCTCAACAGCATTAATGATCGTAGTATCCTTCTCAGTTACTCCTTTACTCACTTCACCTGCTCTCGTTTCTATACGCATCCTTGGTACAATCGTCTTAATATTCCCTTTAAAATCAACCATAACGTCAACAGTATATTCAGTACCCTCAACATATTCCTGAACCATAGCATTTGGAATATACTCTCTAAAAAAAATAAGCTCTTTTTCATTATAAATTTTTGTAACACCCTTACTTGAACTACCATCAAGAGGTTTAATAAGCAAAGGGAACTTATAAGCTTTATCTTCAAGTTCTTCACTAGTATAGACTTTAGGAGTTAGAATACTATTTTCAACAAAGAATTGAAAAGTTTTTTTCTTATCAGATGCAATCTCGTTTAATTCAACACTAGAAACTAATACCTTAACACCTGCTTCTTCAAAAAGGTGTCGATTTTTCGCTAAGAGGGTTAATTCAGTGTCGATTAAAGGTATGATTAAATGTATCGATTCTTGCTTACAAATTTTAATTAGTTCCTCTAAATAGTTAGGGCTGCTTATATTTGGTACAATCATATGCTTGTCACTAAAATAAGCAGATGGGGCATTATTTTTTAAATCTGCAGTTATAACTTTCCCATTTATATATTGCTGTTGATAAACCTGTTTAAAATAGTTTAATAGCGCAACTCTTCTTCCGGAACTTGTAAATAATATATTCATCTCAGTATTCTTTTTCATTTTTCAAACTCCCTTTAAAAACTGGCATTGTTGCATGATCACCATGCTTTATCCCTTCTGATTTTATTACCTTTTTTATTGTTAAAAACAAAATCTTTAAATCTAGGAAAAAACTTTGATTTTCAACATACCACACATCTAATTCAAATTTTTCTCCCCAAGAAATACTATTACGACCATTTATTTGTGCCCAGCCAGTTATACCTGGTCTTACCTGATGGCGCCTTGCCTGCTCTTTTGTATATAGTGGTATATAGTCCATTAATAATGGTCTCGGGCCTACTAAACTAATATCACCTTTTATTACATTTATTAATTGTGGAAACTCATCTAAACTAGATTTTCTTAAGAACTTACCAAATGAAGTTAATCTGAATTGATCAGCTAACAACTCACCATCTTTATTTTTTTCATTTGTCATTGTTCGAAACTTATAAAAGTAAAAAGGCTTACTATGTAAGCCAGGTCGTTGTTGTTTAAAGAAGATTGGTGATCCTAATTTTATTCTTACAAGTATTGCTATTGAGAGCATAATTGGGGAAAGCAAAATTAGTATAATTACCGAAACTACTAAGTCAAAAAAACGTTTCATTATTTCCTCCCTTTCACTTAGTGGTGTACGACATAAATTGCTGTTTAATATCTTCAATTAGTTCTAAAACACTGATGTTTTCTGTTTCTTGACCTTTTTTATAAACATTTTCTAGAATTTCTTGTAAATTTTGTTCAGTTATCTTCCCATAAAAATTCATTTTACTACCTCTTAAAAATTAATATAATCACTTCTATAATACATATTCAATGATATTACTTGTTCATAATAAAAATACATTAAATAACAAACTAATAAACCATAATAAACGAATTTTCTGCTATTCTCTTTAAATAAGTAAATAATCCAAGAAATTAAGATTAAGTTATATAAACTGAAATAAATATTAAATCTTGCAAATATCCAATTTTGTGTTGCAATAATCGAAAATAGTAACCCTATAATTGACATATTTACAATAATGTCACTTTTGGGCCAAAGTTCTCTTAATTTATGTCTTCCAAGATAAGCTATTACAACAGGAACGGCATCAACAAGTACCCTGATTTTATTTGCTCCACCTTCTGCAAAATTACTATAATTTCCGTATTGAGAATCTTCGAGTGCAGAAAACAATACTTTAGAGAATTGATCAAACCCTACAACAATTAATATTGCGAACGTCAATAACAAAAATGTAACTTTCGTCCAAGCTTCTCTTCGAACAATAAAATAAATAGGCAATAGAATTAGTGCACTCTCGTGAAAAGTAGAGGCGAAAAGAACTACTAAAAAATACTGTTTAAACTTACCCGTTAGCAAATACTTTGTTGCCCAAAATATTAAAGAAGCTGCAAGAAATTGACGAATGCCATTCATTGATACGATAAACATTCCAGATGTAATGAATACATAAAAACTTATTTCTATCATTTTTGAATATTTATATAGAGTAATAACAATTAATAAATTTGTAACCAAAGCTGTTATAAATAAAAGAATTTGTGGGTCGTTTGATATATTCTTTAAATACATTTGTAAAACACTAAATCCAGGATCTTTATTCTCTAAGGCGTATTCCCACGTAAAATCAATTGTTTCATATGCATGCATATAGAAATAAGTATCACCAATTGTGTTTCTTAAACCCGATACGAGTACTAAGCATGCTAAAACCAAAAATATAATAAATTTATTAGGTCTTATAAATGTTTCATCAGGTGCAGCTCGGTTAACTGGAATATACCTTGATAAAAAAGCAAAAACAAAAACAATTAGAAGCGTAGCCCATAATACCGTCATTTTTTATCCTTTCGATTTTACTAATTCCATTACGTTTTCGTTTTAGACATGATCAAGTAATACAAGATAAACCCTAGTGGTGTTGCGAACAAAGTTAGCATTTTTAAAGGTGATTCATTAATAAATCTTTTATTTTTAGAAATTAAGCTACTAGAAACATAATGAATAGCTTGCCTAAATTTAAATTTCTTTCCAGCAAATGAAAGCTTCATTAACTCCTTACGATAGAACGCAAAACCTTTTGGATTAACTCGATACTGTTTTAGCATATTTAATGATGAACCATCGGGTAAATATTCAACAATACAAAGGACTTCATTCATTAATAGCATTGGATATTCTTCGTCTAACTTATGGTATTTATATGCTAACCCAACATATTTTTCATTTTCAAAGATAGGGTATGGGTATTTTTTCGTTAACTCAGACCTATAAACAAGCTTTTTGTCTCCAGTTACACCAAATTTATTGTAAAGATCAAAAAGGGTTGATTGGTTAATATGCTCTGACATTTTTGTGCCTATAACTTCTCCATTCTTAAATGCATCAAGACCAATCATCCCACTTACCTGATCATTTCCATTCTCTTCCCAGAATGAGAGAATTTTTCCCACAGCATCAACCGGCATATAATCATCCGAATCAATACAAACATTTAATTCTGTATCAATATGCTCATATGCTGTATTATGAGCACCGTGCATTCCCTGATTTTCTTGTTTTATATACCTTATTTCCACAACGCCTTCTCTTTTCCACTGATTAACTAATTCCTGTGTGTTATCAGTAGATCCATCATCAATAATTAGCCATATGAACTCTTTGTTTGTCTGAGACTTTAAACTCTCATAGCAAACATGCAGACAATAAGCCCTATTATAGGTTGGAGTGAATACAGTTAATTGCTTCAACAAATTCACCTCACCATTCCCAAGTAATAATCATTTATTAAATTAGCAGTATTTTTTATATCATATCCTTGTTTAGATAGAGCCTGCTTTGAAATATTTCGGCTTACATCATTAGCTGAGATTTCCCTTATTTCTTCTACCCATACGTTTTTATTATCGATAGGTAAGAATTTTACAAGATCCATCCTCATATCCACTTCTTCTGTAATATTTTCCGAAATCAAACACGGTAATCCCGATCCCTGCGCCTCAATCAAAGTTACAGGTAAGCCTTCATGAAAGGATGGAAAAACAAATAGATCAAATGCTTGTAACAAACTATTAATATCACTACGAACGCCAAGAAACTTTACCTTCTCTTCTAATCTCAATTTTTTCACTTTTTCTTCTATGTCAGATCGTAAAGTTCCATCCCCAGCTAAAACTAAATAAGACTTAGGAACCACCTTATTTAACTCATTAAAAATATCAATTAGAAACGCATGATTTTTTTGTTGATTAAAGCGACCTACATGTCCTAAAACTAAACTGTCATGTTCTACACCGAGCTCATCTCGAATCTGGTCTCTTACGTTCTTTGAAAATGTAAATTTATCAGTCTCGATCCCGTTTTTCAAAAGCTTGGATGAATCAGCTTTGTTTTTAAATAACCATTCTGCAGCCAATTTTGAACATGCTAAAAAGTGAGTCGCTGATTTTTCTATATTGCTACCTGCATATTCTTTATAAAGCTTCGCAGCGAATCCACCTTCACTCTGTGTATTATGACTATGCGCTATCCGAACCGGAATCCCGGCTTTCTTAGCAGCCCTCAGAACAAAGCCACTCATTTTATCCATGTGAGAGTGGACAATTTTGTATTGATTATTTGCTTTGAAAAATTGACTTAAATTCTTTATGTAATGAAAATGTCCGCCATCAGTAATATAAGGGATCCGATGGATCTTTCCACCCAACTCTAAAATCTCCTGATCAAATACTCCTTCATTACATGTCAAAAAGTCGAATTGTACCTTCGAACGATCGATGTTGCGATATAAATTCATGATGAGTGTTTCTGCTCCACCACGATTCATATTTACAACCACATGCAATACTCTTATTGGGCTTCCCAACTTATCCCCTCCATTTCTTTCATGAATCTCTCATATAAATGACTCTTTTCATTTAATATCGTATTGACGCTATATGTCTTTTCGATTCTTTCACGACCATTATCACCTAAAGTCTTGATGAGGTGCTGTTCATTTGCAAGAAGTATAATTTTCTTAGCCATATCATTTATATTTCCAGGGCTAACAGTCCAACCATTATATTGATTCACAATAAGTTCATTATGTCCCCGATTCTCCGTAGCAACAACAGGCAACCCACACGCCATCGCTTCCATAATATTAACAGGTAATCCTTCCCGTAAGCTTGAAGCCACAGCAACATCACACATCGGAAGTAGGTTTACTATGTCATTGCGATATCCTAAAAATTCCACCATATGGTCTACACCTAGTTCAGATGCTAGTTTCTTGCAAGTATCTTGAAGTACTCCTTCTCCCGCTAACAAGAGTCGCGCATTTGGAATCGAGTCCTTGATTTTAGCCAATGCCTTTATTAAAAATTGCTGATTCTTATTCTTGTTAAACTCAGCTGCGTAAAACATCAAGAAGTCATCCTCTTTATATCCAAGCCGCTTTCTTCGTTCATGCTTAAGTTCTTTATCAATAGGCTTAAACCGCTCCGTATCTACCCCGACACCGTGAACATGCTCAATCTCTCCAGCCCTAAATCGATGTGAAATGGCTAAATTGTAATCTTCTTCATTGATCGTAATCAAGCAATCCGTATATCTAGCGAGCACCTTCTCAATCGGATAATAAAGAAGCCAGTTCATAATTGGGCCTCCCTTACAGAAATGAAAACCATGTGCTGTGTAAAACACCTTTGTTCCATGTTTTCTTGCTTGCTTTGCTGCTAGCCTTGTAAGCACACCGCCCATTGGTGTATGACAATGGATAATTTTATAATCATTTTTATCGATGATTGCCTTTAGCTCTTGATAAGCAGCAACGTTTTTTGCTTGAAATGGCGAGCGCTGAATCGGTATATTATATTTCTGATCCACGTACGGAAGCTCGATTTCTCCGCTTGCTGCAATATGAACCTCCCAGCCCTTCTCTTTGAACCATTTCAAAATTGGAAGATGAAAGGCTTTGAAATGGTAGTCAACTGTTGCACAGAATAACACTTTATTTGTCATGGATTTTCACCCTTTTTTGAAGCATGAAAAAAACACCCTAATAGTGAGGGTGTTAAATTTCAGTTACTTCTTTTTCTATTACCTTATTTAAAAAGTCTAGTAGCTCGTGCCTTAAGTCCTCACGCTGCAGAGCAAGCTCAATCGTTGTTTGAATGAATCCCAACTTCTCGCCTACATCATAGCGTTTACCTTCAAAATTGTAGGCGTAAATTGCCTCGATTTGGTTAAGTGTAGCCATCGCATCTGTTAGCTGAATCTCACCACCAGCACCTGGCTTTTGTTTAGAAAGGATGTCGAAAATTTTCGGACTTAAAATATAGCGACCCATGATTGCTAGATTAGAAGGTGCATCCTCTTGCTTTGGTTTTTCTACTAGATTGCTAACATTGTAGAAACGCTCATCAATCTCTGTTGCATCGACAATTCCGTAACGTGATACTTCTTCGTCTTTTACATTTTGGACACCAATGATTGATGCATTATAGCGCTCGTATTGTTCAATCATTTGCTTTAAGCAAGGTTTTTCAGCTCTAACAATATCGTCACCTAGTAATACCGCAAACGGTTCATCCCCAATGAATTTACGGGCACACCAAATCGCGTGACCTAATCCGCGTGGTTCCTTTTGACGAATATAGTGAATATCAACTAGCTTAGAAGCCTTTTGGACCTCGTTTAATAGATCGAGTTTCCCTTTTTCCAATAAGTTCTGCTCTAACTCAAACGAGTGATCAAAATGATCCTCAATTGCACGTTTTCCTTTTCCTGTCACAATAATGATATCTTCAATCCCTGACTCAACAGCTTCTTCAATAATATATTGAATCGTTGGTTTATCAACGATTGGGAGCATTTCTTTTGGCATTGCCTTTGTTGCTGGTAAAAATCTTGTTCCTAATCCAGCTGCAGGGATTATTGCTTTTCTTACTTTCACCTTTGACATCCTCCCTCTTTTTAAACTGAGACTAATTTCTTCTCATTTGGTACTCGTTCATTTGCTAGATCTACTACCATTTTTCTTAAATGATCACGATCAAGCGATCTAAAGTTGTTAATAATGTCTTCTATTTCTTCTATATAAAGCTCAGATGTTTTACCGATGTAGATCTTAGGATAAATCTGTTCTTCATGAATTTCGTCTTTCTTAAGAAGTTCCTCGAAAAGTTTTTCACCTGGTCTCATCCCGGTGAATTCAATGCCAATCTCATCAATATTGTTACCTGAGAGTTTGATAAGATTTTTGGCAAGGTCAACGATTTTTACTGGGTCACCCATATCAAGGACAAAGATCTCTCCACCCTTGGCTAATGCTCCAGCCTGAATGACTAGTCGAGAAGCTTCTGGAATCGTCATAAAGTAACGGACCATATCTGGGTGAGTAACTGTTACTGGTCCACCTTTTTGGATTTGCTTTTTAAAAAGTGGGATCACACTTCCTCTGCTTCCTAACACATTCCCAAATCGAACGGCAACAAATCTTGTTGAACTGATTTGATCAAAATGCTGGATAAGCATTTCTGCTAATCGCTTTGTTGAACCCATGACACTTGTAGGATTTACCGCTTTATCTGTCGAAATCATCACAAACGTTTCAACCTCATGAATACTTGCAACCTCGGCAATATTCTTTGTACCAATCATATTGTTCTTTACTGCTTCCTCTGGACTTCGTTCCATTAGAGGTACATGTTTATGCGCTGCCGCATGGTAGATAACATTTGGTTGATAGATTGTCATAACATTCATCAGTTTGTCATAGTCTTGGAGATCAGCAATTTCTGTGATGATATCGATTTCAGTATCTTTGAATGCTTCTTTTAATTCCATTTCGATCGAATAAATACTGTTTTCTCCGTGTCCTAGTAAAACTAATCTCTTCGGATGAAATTTAGAGATTTGCCGACAAATTTCAGAACCAATTGAACCGCCTGCACCGGTAACGAGCACGACTTTATCTGTCACATAATCACTGATACTCGTCATATCTAGTTCAATTGTTTCTCGTCCCAATAGATCTTCTACTTGAACATCTCTAAATTGATTGACCGACACTTTGCCAGTCATTAAGTCTTCAAGCATCGGAATCATTTGCGTTTTTGCTGATGTTTTTGCACATTCATTAAAAATTTGATTGAGCTGCTTTTTGCTTAAGGAAGGAATCGCTATCACGATATTGGCGATATTATATTCTTTTGTTAGCTGTTCGATTTGATTTACGCCACCAATGACCGGTATCCCCAAAATATCTAGCTTCTGTTTTTTTACATTATCATCGATAAAGGCAATAGGTTGCAGCTCTGCATCATGACTACTCATGAGCTGCCTTGCTACCATCGTTCCGGCAGAACCAGCTCCTACAATTAACGTCCTTTTCATATTAACAGGATGTTTTAAGTATGTATCTCGGTATATTCTCCAAAAAAACCGTGAACCACCGATTAGAAGTAAATGAATCATCCATGTAATCGCTAAAATTCGAACATGAACCTGCTGTATGACAAGTAGTTGGACAGCTGCTGTCACGATAATCGTATATGTGATAACCTTAAAGATACTAATCAGTTCACCAATGCTCGCATATTCCCACGCTTTTTTATAAAGCTTATATAATAAAGAGAATAGATGATGACCAAGTAGTAAAGAAATGGAACTTACCAGCATTGTTATGGTCAAAGTTGAACTATTTGGATTGATTAACATTTGACTAAAATAAATCGTTGATAAGACAATACATGAATCTAATAGGATTAACAGCCACATTCTACTATGGTAGGACAACGCTTCTTCACTCCTTTCTTATTGATTTTCTGATGGTTTCTTTAACATGACCATCCGTTTTTCAATCGTGTAGTCTAGTACCTTTTTAAATTGTTCAAGTTGATCGATTGATGCATCTTGTTTTATGTATCGCACTAGTTTTTTCATGGCCTTTGGAAATTGATCAAACTCCTTCATTGTTTCAGGCTCCTTTTTTATAAAATAATTACCTATATATCTCGCAAATCGAGACATATAAGTAATTATTTTAATAATATGGGCATTTAACCCATCCTCACACCACACTCCTGACGACTCGCGTCTAAGGCATCTTTCAACCCACAGTATGGCCGAGTACCTCCATTGATAAAGGCAAGGAGATATCGCCTAAAATTAATTATTACGCGCAAAAAATTCTTAATAAAGAACAAAAGATTAAAAAGTTACTCTCTTTCGTTCAAAATAACGCCTAATACCTTTGCCCTAACTAGGTTTAATAAGCGCTTTGCTTCAACAGCCTTTTCACGTTCTGTCTTACCACTGTTTAACACTAAAACGGCACCATCGCATTGTCCAGCTAACAGCTTTGTGTCTGTTGTTTCTAAGACTGGTGGACAATCGAAAAGTATGACATCATATTCATCTCTTATCTCATTAATAAACTGACTCATTGCCTTTGAACCGATTAATTCTGTTGGATTTGGAGGTATTAAGCCGCTTGTTAAAACTTCTAACCTTCCGATTTTAGTTTGAAATACGGATTCTTCTAATGTTTTGCGTCCCATTAAAATATCGGTTAAACCATAGGAGGTTTTTAAGTTGAATGATGTATGTAGTGTGGGTCTTCGTAAATTAGCATCAATTAACAATACTCTGTCTCCTTGCTGAGAAATTGAGATTGCTAAATTTATGGCTGCCGTTGTCTTTCCTTCTCCAGATGATGGTGAAGTAAGAATTAACATTTTATGTTTACAACCGTCAACTGATAGAAATTGAATATTCGTTCTGATTGTCCGAAATTGCTCTGCGATTTGCGAATCGGGATTCGTATGTGAGACAAAATGGCGCTTTGTCATTTCCTTTAAAGTCTTCTTTGAATTCAAATTAAGAACCAAGTGTCCCACTCCTATTTTCAAAACTAGTTTTCTTTTTTATCTTTTTTTGCATATTTTTCTTTTTCATTTTCGAGACAGATCCTAACACTGGAATGCCTAATAATTCTTCGACTTCATCCTCTTTTCTTACACTATCATTTAACGAATCTAGTAAAAATGCGAACCCTATTCCAATGACAAGCCCACCTATTAATGAAAGAATGATTGTCCGATTTTGATCCTGATTAATCGGGTTTGGATCGACCTTAGCATCAGATAATAACCTTACATCTTCGAAATTCATAATACTTGGTATTTCTTCTTTATATGTTTGGGCTACCGAATTTGCAAGTATTGCTGCTTGTTCTGGATTTGAATCAAATACGGTTATCGTTACAACCTGAGAATTCTCGATACTGCCAACACTTATTTTGCTACTTAAGGTTTCTGGAGGATATGGTAAATCTAACTTATTCACAACCTTTTCCAAAACAGTTGTGTCTTGGATGATTACCTTTAATGTTGTAATTAATGTACTATCTGCTCCAATAATAACTCTTGCTGTTGATTGATACATAGGAGCGTAGGTAGCCTTGGAGTATAATGCTCCTGCTGATGTTGCAAGGATTGTGATTAGTACAATAGCCCATACATATCTTTTTAATACTTCAACAATGTCTTTTAAATTGATTTCCTTTGCTTGCTTACGTTCTCCTAAATGTTTATCCTCAAGCTCATGAAAGCTAGACATAACACTATTCACCCACTCATTAAGTTTATTCTTGATAAAGAACGAATAACGTTAGAAATCCAAATTCAATTCATTTATTTAAACCCCTAAAAAGGTGCTCTTCGTTCTATAATCAAGAATAGTTCACTATAAAGAACAAGTCAATATTTTTTGCGTATTGTTAATAATTTTTACATAAAATCAACAATTGCTCACTTTCACGTCTTTTGCATAGAATACTAGTCCATACTATTTTACTATGCAAAAACAAAGCTACCTCTTAATCGTTTTATATTGGTATCACAGTGTTTACGACTAATAGATTGTTCTTTTATATGCTTTCAAACAAATAATTAACCTTCTACCAATATATGCTATTCTACCTATTTTTAAAAACTCTGAAATTCCGTTGTTTTTTCGTTAAAAAGAACAATTTCCCCTATTTTTCTCCTAATACCTCTTCTTTTCATATCTTCTCATTATTTTATTAAGAACGAATTGTTTCATATAATGAATGGCGAGGAACTATATTTTTGTATTAGAAGATAAGGAGACCGTATATGGTTGGAGAACGTTTAAGGGAGTTGAGGCAGGAGAAAGGATATTCGATTAGTGAATTAGCTGAGTTAGCTGGTGTGTCGAAATCTTATTTAAGTTACATTGAACGTGATGTACAAAAAAATCCTTCGCTTCAATTTTTAAAAAAGATCGCTTCATCACTTGAAACAGATGTTGAAGGGTTGTTAGGGACTTCGTCTTCAGACGTACAATCAAAGGATTTCGTTTTTGATGATGAATGGAGCAATTTATTAAACAAAGCCATTAATGAAGGAATGAGCAAAAAAGATTTTAAGGAATTTCGCGATTATTTAAAGTTTAAAAAATGGAAGGAAGCAAAGCCAGACTCTACGAATCGTAGCCAGGAGGATAAGCTAAATGATTGAAGTCACGGAGTTCTCTCAAACAAACCTTTTAGATCAGGAATGGATCGAATTAATGATAGAAGCAAAACAGCTTGGATTATCCTTTGAAGAGGTTCAACACTTCCTTCAAAATGGAAACGCTTTGAAATAACAAGAAGGCCGTCATCAGACGACCTTCTTGTTATTCTTTTGAAACGAAGATTTTATAAACGAAGACGTCTTGGTACTTACTGATACTTTCTTGGAATCTTGGATCGTCCTCTTGTAATACTCCACTCGTCAATTCATCGCCATCATCTTCAATTGTCATGCCAATAATGACTTGTTCATTTAGCTTGAAGGTGACCTCCTCTTCAAGCTTTTCGAAAATTGCGGATGAGTTAGCCTCTTCGTATTCACCATTTGACGCCATTCTATTGTACCCATCGCCATAATAAGTTAATGCTTTAACTGAAAAAGTCTTATCCGTTTTTTCCCTTGTTAAGAGGATTGATTTTAATTCTTGATCATCTAAAATTGTATCAGCGCTTTCTGCAACATTTTCTTGTTTTACTCCATCATGATAATGTTCAACAATGATATGGAACAAATGACCACTTGGAATCGCTGATACATCATAGCCT
This sequence comes from Metabacillus rhizolycopersici, assembly GCF_020075705.1. The sequence continues at coordinate 41,678 of NZ_JAIQUM010000008.1, forward strand.
AAAACTTCCTGGCCACTTAGCCCTTCAATCAATAATGTCTCTCTTTTTGTATATTCAGTAGGAGAAATTTTCATTGCCTCTACATCTGATGAACTTGTTTCGTCGTTCGAACAGCCTGCTATCAGCAAAAAAGTAAGGACGAATAATAATGTTCTCAATCGCCTCCACCTCCTCCTCCATCACCACTGGAGTCACCAAAACCACCCGATGAATCATTGGAATCATGGTGATCCTGACTATGCTTATGGTCTGAATCCCCAATGATATATGGTGGAATGAAAGTCGAATGATCCTTTCGCGATTTTACATTCCCCCTCGACTTTGAGCTAATTCCGATTCCAATCATGATAAAAAGTACCATAATAAATAAGAACGTTATTATAATGCCAGTCATTGTGATTCCCCCTAAAAAATATTCTCAAGCTTTTAAACAATGTATACCCTCCTTACTTTTGGTAATAAATACTAATAAGGATGGTGTTCATCAGTGAAAAAATGGATATTTCTACTAAGTTTATTATACGGTATTACAGCTACTCATGGTTTATTTACGCCTGAAGTTCATGCTGTTTCCCAAAAGTCTTGGGAGGATTATGCTGTAAAGGAAACGAAAAAACGTTATCCTCTTTCACAAGTATTGTTTTCCCAAAAAATTTGGGATCAGGAAAAGAAGGATATAACCGTTAAGCAATACCGTTTCACATTAAGGGAAGGCATGGAGGATTTTGCCGTTTATACGACCATTACCTTTGATTCTTCTACAGGTGAGATTAAAAAGGTTCAGGTCATTCCGGAAGCTTAGAGTGAAAATAACAATAGACAGTGCTGCGGAGATATTCGTAAAAATGCTGGTCTGTTTGATGTTCTACACAACTAATGTATGAATATCAAATAGGTCAGCATTTTTTATAACGCGAGAATTCCATTAGTGGCGTCCTTTCTCCTCTAATGGCGGCTAGCAAGATAAAAAAACAGCACAATTTCATAATTAGAAATTGTGCTGCACTCAAACGTTATTTTTTCCGCTTATTCATTATGAGCTTAATTGAAAATGGTATAATACCTAACCACCTGTTGCTGTAGTACGAAGAAGAGGTTTCAACTTGCTTCCGTTCTTCACGTTGCTGTTTGCGGGTTTCCTTTGGTGTATCCATATACTTTACGATTTGTTGTGTCACGTATTTCACATAATCATTTGTTGACAAGGTACAAACACCTCAATTATTATTCTTACCACTAATTATTTCCAATAACGATCAATTTTAATCGAGTTTTCAATGCTTTTTACTAAGTGTCTTAAAAAGAAAGATATGAGAATGATTAATACTCAGACCATGAAATCATTTCATTTGATGTACTATCATATTGATATGATGCTGTATATGTCTTATTCTCCTTTGTTGCACATGAAAGCTGTACTTCAAAAATGTTAGGAAGATTTTCTCTAATTGTATATGTGAAGCTTCCATTCAAGGTATTTTTTGTTGTTTCATTTGTTGTCGTTGTTTCACTTTTGATTTCCATTAGGGATTGATCGACCGCAAGCTGCATTAAATTTTCTAGTAAATAGTATTGCTCTGTTTCAGCATAAAATTGCTTATCACTTATCAAATTCGTTGCGATGTGTCCAACAATTAACAAGCAGAATAGAACCATAACCATTGTTGTTGGGAAAATAAATCCTTTTTCGTTCTTCATACGCCTGTTCTGTCCTTGAAGGTTCGAAACATGTGACTGTAGTCCTTTCCTGCTTCACTTACGACGTGTATTCGAACACCTGAGCTCTCCTGTTTAAATGAAACACTTTGCACTTTTAGTAAAAATATCTCATGTCCTTGTCCACCTATTTGTCTCCGAATTAGGTTTTGGTATCGATTAATATTGACAAGCTGGCCCTGTTTATTTGTAAATGAAAGTGCTGATTCAGTGACAGTAATATTCCTCGATTCCTTCATTTCTCTATGCAATTGAATGACAAACAACTCCCATTCATATGGCTTTAAATCATTCGGTTGTTGCGAATTTGCAAGTAGGAAGTGCAGAATCATTGTGAGCGAAGAGATAATGATTGAATAGATCAAGAAGGACAGCAGTAAATTTAACAAGGTGTAACCACGTTCATTCTGATAAAAGAAAGCAAATTGATTCTTCTTTTTTATACAGGTTAGTCCATTGCAAGCAAGCTTTTGTATAGTCATTTTCCTCCTCCCAAATGATCATGTAAGTTACATTCTCATGGACAATTTCTTCATCAAACATTGGCTTTTCATCAAGTATGACTTGCTGTGTTTTTTCATAGAGAATTTTATAGGCGTTGGTTGATTGTTGAGTGTTTATTCTTTCTTGTGTTAAGAGGACGAGCTGAGGGATGAGGATCGTAACGATTATGCTCCACATACTGAACGCAGCAATGGTTTCTGCCAAAGCAAATCCTTTACAATTTTTCAATCTTAAACCTCCCTTTCCCCAGATAAAAAGTCGCTTTGTATGTACTTTTTTTATAATAGATATAGATCGTTCCACTTTTTTGAATCGAGCCGTTGCTATTATAGATAATCCGATTCGAAAGAGCAGAACCTTCAATCACGATGTCAGAAGAATAGTTCCTTTTAAAAAAAGGTGTACTTCTACTAGTTGATTTAACATCGTATTGTTGCTGATTTGCGTTAATTAACAAGTAAACAGACTCTTCATTTACTAATGCGAATTGCTGTGCGTACATGAGGTCTTTTTCAAATTGAGTTAAAAATGATTCAATCACCTTTTTCTGATGAATCGGAACGATATTTGTAATGAGGACTAAACTCATAATACTAACGATTGATAGGACGAGTAGTGATTCTAGCAGTGTAAAGCCATTTTTTTTATGCTTCTGATGCAGGTCCACCTTCAGTAACCTCACCGTCTGTGGAAATCACTACACCATTTCCATTAGGGCAAACTGGTGTTGCACGCAAATATTTTTCTGACACTAGCTCTTCGACAGATGGAACTTTTTTGTTATCAATTTGATAAGCCGTTACTTGGGCTTGAACCATATTAATTAATCCATCACATCCCTTCTCTTGGATACTTGCATTATGTTTTGTTACATTCGGAATGGTAATGAGCAACAGGACTGATATAACTAAAAGAACAATTAACATTTCGATCAAAGTAAAACCTTTTTGATTTTTCATGGGCTCCTCCTATAGGTTTTCCATCATTTTGTACATTGGTAATAGCATCGATAAATAGACGAATAAAATGACGATTCCTACAAATGAATAAATAGTCGGTTGGATAATTGTCATCGCTTTAACGATTTTATGTTCAAGTTTTTCAATCACGAATTGACTATACATATATAGCTCCCTTGCTAGCTGCCCGTTCGCTTGACCATGGAGAATAACAAGAGAAAGCTCTTTTTCATAAAATTCTCGGTCTGCAATTATTTGGTGAAGATGTGCACCTGTTCGTAAATTTTCAATTAAATGTGATGCTTCAATTCGATAGAATGGTAAAATGTTTTGCGTTTCAAATATTTTTAGGCTTTCAAACGTCGACATTCCGCCTCTTAACAAATTGCTGAGCTGTAGCGCAAAAAAATAGCTATGGAACATGATAAAAATTTTATTTACAATCGGGATTTTGAGTAATACCCTCATTTGGGCATCAATCGTTTTTTTCTTATAGGAAACGAAATAATAGAAAAGAACAACGACAGCGAAGACAATAATTCCTATGCCCAGCCACTTTATTGTGGTAAAAACGAAAAGTAAAAAAAGCGAGAAAAATGATGCTTCAATATTCATTGAATCGTACAGTTGTTGAAACTGTGGGGTAATGACGGCTTGGACGATTGATAGAATAATACTAACAGTGATGATTAGAAAGACTGGATAGCGAAGAAGGTTCGTTAATTTTTCGAGTTGAGTCATTTTTTTGTGAAGGATTTCGCTACTTTCTCGTAAGGCAAATTCCATATCACCATGCTGTTCAGCAAAGTATAAATAACTCAATACATCCCGATGAAAACGCAGATTTGTAAGGGCTTTTCGAAAGGAATGTCCTGATGAGAGCAATGTCATACATGCAAATAAATCTTCCTTTTTGCGCCCTTTTTCATTTACGAAAAGGAAGTTTAGTGCCTCATTCAATGTGTACCCTTTCTCAAGCATGCTGCTTAACCTTTTTAAGATCGCTGCTTGATCCTTTAAAGTCCATTTTTGATTAATCTTCATAATGGAACACCCAGCGATCGTATGAATTAGGATAAAGATACCCGAGCGCAATTCCTTTTTTTATCACGTCCTTTAAAGTTGGATAATAATATGACGCTGCTTCTCCCTTAGCTTCTTTCACGACAGCTGATAGATTTTTGCCATAAAGTAACTCATAAATGCTCAAACGCCTTTTTTCCCTAAGCTTTTTACAATAAGGTGAACATGCCCCTTCACAAAACGGGCATTTGAGCTGTACTAATCGTTGAGCAGACACAGCAATCAATGTTTGTTCAATTTCGGATAGACTAACGTCAAATTCGAGTAACCTGTAAATCGCACCTTTTGCATCTCTTGTGTGCATTGTAGATAATACTAAATGTCCTGTTAGGCTCGCTCGTATCGCAATCTGGGCAGTTTCTCGATCGCGAATTTCACCTACCATGATGATGTCTGGATCATGTCTTAAAATTGCCTTTAGCCCAGCAGCATACGTAATACCAGCTTTCTCATTTACCTGAACCTGCATGACCTCTTCACTTTTTGTTTCAACAGGGTCTTCTAACGTAATAATATTTCGATTAAAATGGCGTTTGGCATAGTGGATAAGAGAATAAAGTGTGGTCGTTTTGCCCGAGCCGGTTGGACCAGTGAATATCATCAGACCGTGTGAATGATTTAGGATTGAGAGTAGCTTATTTGTCGTTGCAGGAAAGAGTGATAGCTGTGTTATCGGTGGAATTTTCTCTTGAGGTAAAATTCGGATCACAAGGCTTTCTTCATGAATGGTCGGTAGTGTTGATAATCGTAAATGAACATTAATATTTGTCGTTGAAATGGAAAGTGCACCGTTTTGCGGTCTCCTTCTCTCGCCAATATCCATCGAGGCAAGAAATTTCAAATGCGAGATAATTCGTTCACAAACCTCCTTTTTCATCGAATGCTTTTCAATTAAGTCATCATCCACACGGAATTGAATAAGTGTTTCTTGTTCCTTTGGGACAATGTGTATATCAGATGCACGTAATGCACAAGCTTCTTCGATAATTCGTTCACTTATTTGTTCAATCGTCTGCATCATCTCATCTCCTCTCTATTACTCATGCAAACTCATTGTACAAAATGCTAGAAGGTTTATCACCTTGAGAAATTGAGGGTTTGTGTGGGGATATTTTCATTATGTGGCGGGAATATGTTCAAAAGAGGTACAATTGTGGTGTAAATGGTATGTAAAAGCTAGATTTTAAACAAAATAAAAAAACCTTCTCAATTACAAGAAAAGGTTCAAACGCCTCCATGTTTGGAAGCTTGTTCGACTATTGCTATCATGTAGGGTGGAAATATTTGAACATATAAGGTAAACTACATTTCTCTCTCTTCTATCCTATTCCAAGTATAATGAGTTGGTTTGGACTGATGTACGAACTTCTGTTAACAAATTTTACCCTTTTATAGAAAGATGAGTTTTACTTTAGCAATTTCCCGAGTTTGTTGATAGTAAAATGTAAACGCTATTTACAAGTAGACAAAGGGTACATTATAATAATGGGAGGGATGGAATTCTATGACAATTCCATTTTATTAAACGCTATCATTTTTTTCGAAGATGTAATTTGAACCTGATAACAGGGCAATAATACAGCTGCAGAGCCAATAAAGGAGGGATACATATGGATCGAATGTTCCGAGTGCTAGGTTTCTGGACAGGAATCTTCGCTGTTATGTTTTATCTTGGTGACATGAAGACTACTTCCTTACTCTTTTTCGGACAAACTGGATTTTTCGTCTTTTTATCCTATTTAAATTTATCCGAACGCATGTACATTTATATTTTCGGTGCCTACTTAACGGTTTTCTTTGTCGGATTTACGTATTGGACAACATTTATGATGATTCCTGGTCAGGCAGTTGGGCATTAATTCAAAAAAGCAGGTAGTTCCTTATCGGGACTACCTGCTTTTTTGATTGTTTAGCTTACTATAAAATTCTTGTACTATGGATAAGTGCATGACATCCAGCTCCAACGCCTAGCCCCTCGGGGTCATAAGCCACGCATAAATTGAAGGCAAAGAACGCCTTTTCTATTCATGCGCGTCTTATGCCTGCCTTAGGCTGATCAAGGCGCTTCCGCTTTTGTTCTTAAAAGCCATTTAAAAACGGATTTCTCTCCATCTCTGCTTCAATGCTCGTTTCTGGTCCATGACCTGACAATACGAGTGTATCTTCAGGTAAAGTGAGGAGCTTATCTTGAATACTTTTTATTAGCTGATCATGATTTCCATCTAGTAAATCTGTGCGGCCAATGCTCCCTGCAAATAACGCATCTCCCGAGAAAACAAGACCTGCTTCCGCAGAGTAATACGATACACTTCCTGGAGAATGACCTGGTGTTTCATAAACCTGTAATGAGAAGCTGCCAATCGTAAGTGTTCCTTCACTTTTAATTAATTCATCAGCTTCTGATACTGTGACAGCACCTCCCATAAAGTTTTGTGAGGCATTTAACGAAGGATTTGTAAGCCAATCCTTTTCATTTTTATGTACGTATACTGGAATCTTCCATTCGTTACGAATTTCATCTACTGCACCTATATGATCAAAATGTGCGTGTGTAAGTAAGATTGCTACCGGCTTTAAGTGTTGCTGCTGTAGAATGCTAATTAACTTGTTTGCGTCCCCACCTGGATCGATGACGAGGCATTCTTTCTCATCATTTGAAAATAAATAGCAGTTTGTTTGAATCGGTCCTAATGGTAATCTTCTCCACTTCATGTTTATTCCTCCAAATATCATTTCATTGCTTATATTTTACACTACTCAAATGACATTAGATACCATTAATCCCTTGAATTCATTTTTCGTTCACTGGTCATAATATAGATATAATTGGAAATTGAACTCGACAAACATTATGAAAACGTTTAAAATATTAGAAGGACTTGCTTGTATCTTGCATATCTATTTTGCAATTCAAGTAAAATGATCTACATAAGGTAAGGGGGCTTTTAAATGGGCTTAATGGTTATTTTCAGTCTTATTACGATTCTTGCAATTTTTGGATTCTTTCGTTCACTAAAAGAAAAAAATATTCTCGGTATATTATTTGCGTTCGGAACATTTACTGTATTTGGATGGTTTACAGTCATGACTCTCTTAAATAATGGTTTCCCGACAGTGCATTAACAGATTATCGTAATCATCTTGTTACAAATATTGGACGTATACACTAGGAAATGAAACGATCCCTTAGCTAATCTGCTAAGGGATTTTTCACTGTCCGACCGAAATTCAAATTAAAGATTGATCAAATTATGCCGATATATTAAGAGACTATTTTATTCAAGGAGATATCGGTATGAAAAAAGGTAAACATTGGTACGAAAAAACATTACAACGGCAGATACTATTGCCTTTCATTCTCATTATCATAATAAGTTGTTTTCTGCTTACAACAGTCAACCATTATTTTAATTTTACTGCTATAACGAAGGATTTTGAAACCAATGTAAATAAATCCACACTTGCATTAAATGATACGTTTGAGTTATTCTTCAACGAAACAGAGGCTGAAATTAACCGTATTTCAAGCAACGTAACAGGTATAAATGATCAAGAAGAGCTTATGAAAATACTTGTTGAATCAAAAACATTTAATGAAGCATTTATTAGTGCTTATTTTGCAGAAGAAGCCGGTGCTCTCACCATTTATCCCAAAGCCGATCTAGGCGCCGATTTTGATCCTAGAGAACGACCATGGTATCAGGAAGCGGTTGAAAATAAAGCAATCACTTGGACTGAAGCATATGTCGATTCTGCCACCAACCAAACGGTTATTACCCTGACTAAGCCAGTCTATGACAATAACACTCTTATCGGAGTGATGGGAATCGATATTAGTATACAGACATTAACCGACCTAATTAATAAGACAAAATTCGGAAAGACAGGCTTTGCTTTTATCGTCGATCAAACCGGACATATTCTTGCCCATCCAGATGAATCAAAAGTAACACAGGATTTTAGCAGAGAAAAAATTTATCAACAAATGATCAATGAAACTGGATCTTTAACTGGAAACCTTGATGGAAAAGACAGAATTTTTGGATATGCGACGAATCCTACTACACAATGGAAAATAGTTGGGTTACTTGACAGTAGCGAAGCAGAATCCCGTTCTAACGCATCTCTATTGCCGATTTTAACTACACTAGCGGCAATTCTAATCCTAGCTGTCATATTATCAATCTTCATTGCAAAATCGATAACGAAGCCAATTAGTCGATTAAATACGACTGTTCAGAAAATGGCGAATGGTGACTTAACTATGACATCAGACATAAACCGTTCTGATGAGATTGGTCAGCTCGCCCGTAATTTTGATGGAATGGTCCATAAACTACAAGGAATGCTCAGATCGATCCGGACTATTTCCGAAAAAGTGACGGATTCATCAATGACACTTGTAGCAAGCGCGGAAGAAAATACAGCTGCTTCTAATGAAGTTGCGATTACAATCCAACAAATTGCAGGTGGGACGTCAGACCAAGCTGAAATTCTTCAAGATAATGAAACGGCCATTATGAATGTAACAGAAAAAGTAAGTGAACTCGATAAAAACACGAAAATGATACAAGAAGATTCCAAACAAATGCTCCATGTTTCTGAACAGGGAATTGGCAAAGTGACGGAGTTAAAAAATCAATTTGATATCACACGCGATTTAGCTGGGCAAATGGATCAAGCAGTTCAATCCTTGGATAAACGGTCCCGAGAAGTGAGTGAGATTGTTAATAAAATCACCGCAATTGCTGGGCAAACCAATTTATTAGCTTTAAATGCTGCGATTGAAGCCGCTCGTGCAGGTGAACATGGGAAAGGTTTTGCAGTAGTTGCAGATGAAGTGCGGAAGCTTGCAGAGCAAACGGAGAATTCCTTAAAAGAAATATCTTCATTAATCGGTTTTATGCAATCAGATACCATGAACACTGTGCAATTAATTGAACATACAAACAAACAAATTCACGCTCAAAATCATGCAGTTACTGATACAGAGCAAGCTTTTCACTCTATTACCAAGACTATTTCTGAAACCTATAGCAAATTTGAAGCAATCTCAGAAGTAGTCGATCACATTGATGGTCAATCACATTTGTTCAGATCAAGAGCTGGACAGCTAACAGCGATTAGCCAAGAAACTGCTGCTGGGACGGAGGAAGTATCTGCATCTATTGAAGAAACAACTGCTTCGATTGAACAGCTAAGTCAACTTGCCACTGATTTACAAGATATTTCGAAACAATTGCAAAATGAAATTAGTTTATTCAAAATTGAAGCAAAGTAAATTGTTGAAAAGGGAAGGCTTGCATTCAAACCTTCCCTTTCCCATTTATCGCTGGGGCGGATAAGCAAAATGGCTGATTGGACTTATTCCAATCAGCCATTTTTTATTAATTTGTGTTTAGATGTTTATTTACACTTTCAAGTTTTCCTGCCATTGTTGACTTTTTATCACGTCGATCGTCGATACGAATATTTGTTGCAACCCTTTGAATTCCTTTATTAAAAGGTGCTTCATGGATTGCTGCTATCACTTCAAATAATGTTGGCAGTTCACCTTCAATAATTGTGTTCATCGGTGTTAATTGAAACGTAATTTTACCCTCATTTTCATACTTTTTCAAGATATGTTGGATGTCTGCTACATATTTACTTACGCTTGGACTTTCAGTTCCTAGTGGAATGACTGTTACATCTACGATTGCCATTTGATTTCATCCTTTCTACTTCATTTTAATAAGTTGCATAATCGTATTGTCTTCTAACTGAATAAGATTTTCAAATCTTGCACCGTATAAAGCGAATGCTCCGTTTGGAGATAATTTGAATGGTAGATTTTCAATCGTTTCGATGATGGTTTTCTTTTCCTTTGTCTCAAGATCAAACGAAATAAGTGAAAAAGCTTTTTGAGCTTGATTTCCTTCAAACATATAATAAATAGATTTTCTATCGTTCATATCGTGATATGGAATAGCCCAATCAGAATATTGCGCGACTAGATGTGTAGGCATTTCTGTTAGAAGTTTTTTGTCAATCAGATCATAAAACTTTACAGAAGCTGCTCCGTCTTCGTCAACTAATTCAATTGTTGAGATTTCATTCATAAAATTCGTATTAGACACGACATTATTGGCAAGTAGCGTTTCTTGGTCGTTTTCATGATTGTAAATATATAGTGGTGCAGTTAATGAAGGTGCATCTTGATCCCATTTCAAATAAGATAGTTCATCATCATTTAACCATTGAATAAATGGCATTTCAATCTGATTATTCGCGATGGTCTTTTCCGCAACATTAATAATATAGGTTTGGAATGACCAATCTTCATTGAAGCTTGAAATAAACAGTTGAGTAGGATTGTTTTGGTCCCATGTATATTCTAACTCATTCGATTCAATCTTCGTGCTAAATGTACGATTTGCTTTTGAATCCAATATGATCAATTCCGCTTCATAGCTTGATGGACTAGTATGGACAAGAAATAAATTCTGCTCTGCATTTGCTTCAAATTGGACAATCGGTGCCTCAGCTTCAAAAAATAATGACGACTCACCTGTGAATAGATTATATGTATGAACGACAGACCCTTCTGCCTCATTTGTAATATAAAAGATCGTGTCGGCATCCTTCCAATCAGCAACAGAATGAAAAACACCTTCATTTAACTCTAGCGGCAATTTTACCTCCTCTTCAACGAAATTTCTTTCCGTTAGTTGATGATCGCTCATAGATGAAGATTCTCTATTTTGCTCTGGCTGATGAGATGGATTACAACCTGCACCAAAAAGCACGATTAACATAAGAAAATAAAAAAATTTAGTTAATCTCATCAACTCTCTTTTCCCCCCGCCCCTTTTTTGTTTATAAAGCGAGACTTACCTTAGCTTTTACGAGCTTTTACCCCCACCTAGTTCATTGATCCATTAAACAAGAGGTGGGGGTAAAACTGCCAGTTAATGCGGGATAAAATTCAATTCGTCTCTCTCAATAAAACACTCTACTTGTTATACGTTTTTAAATGGGTTTTGTTTCATTTATCTCAGCTTTTCATATTTAAGAGAAGGTGCCAGAAAACCTTCAAAATCTTGCTCCAAATTGTTAACAATCGCTACTTATATAGTGCAGCTAAAAAGATCCCCTTACTTTTACGATAGATCTCATCGAAGTCAGAAAATGGTAATGGATTTACACCTTTACCTAATTCAACTGTAAACCCCGGTTTTCGCCAATCGTTGACATACCAATCACGAAATCCAGCATGGCTGTCAATATCTCGAACAGCTCGATATCCGCTCATTTTTTCGAATTCGTTTACAATTGGCTCTGCTTCTTCAGGTTCTTTTCCTAAGTACCCCCAATATATTTCTTCCCCTTGGGTATGAAAAGCAAGCAGCCGGTCAAAATTACGCTTCTTAACGAGCTCAGCAAGTGCTATCGCTTCTGGTTCTGTTAATGGCGCATCTCCTGGATAATCACGTGGTGCTGGGGATTTTGGAATCTTCCGCTCTTTTTCAATTTCCCAATTAACTGGATACTGGTTATTTAAATCAATTCCACGTATGTTCGCTTTCCATTGGGAGAAATCAAGGCTCTGGTCATTTATATCTAAAAGAAATGAATGGTAAGTGATGTTAGCAGGTAATCCATTTACTACTAGATCTACACCATCAGGATTTACCATCGGAACAAATGAGATTGTCGTATCTCGATAAAAAGAAATACAATCAAACCCGCCAAACTGTTCACCTGTTACTAATGCATTGAGATAGTTTTGAAGCCAATGCATCATGATACTTGTTGTTATCCATTCATTCGCATGGAAAGAACCATTCATATGAATCGTTTTCATCCCTCTGCCAATTATTAATTCAATAATTGGATTCCCTAATACACTATATCCGATAATTTCTTTTTTAATAAATGGATACATCATGAGTAGCTTATCAATGTCTTTGTAAAGAATCTGGGAATCATAAGGTTTCCTTGTCTTTAGAAGTGTATCATGTTGGATGTGATCATGTATCATAGAATTCTGATCGTTCAAAAAATGGACACTTTCGCTCTTTTTATTCATGATATTCGTATGAAAAGGTAGATTTAATTGTGTATTTTCTTCAATTAATCCTCTTTCAAGTTTTTCATGCAGGTTGCAATCTATTAATATTTCTTTATGAATATTCAATTGTGCCGCAAGTTCATCTAATGAAATGGATTTTTTTGTCCTAATCTTCATTATCTTATTCCTCCCAACACTCATTTCTTAATAGCATATGTGGTGAGCGGTGAATTGTTGTTACGATAATGGATGAGTCATTTTCGGACAAAAAAACTGACTCGCTAAAAACCTCCCTTTGTCAAGGAAATGTCCTTACTCGAGCCAGCTCTAGTTGTTAATGTGTTTCAGTTGATACTTCTTGTTTTTGACCGTCTACAGATTCTACTTCATTGCCATAGAACCTTAGTAAGTCACCATAGATGATTTCATCTGAGTAGCTAAGTTCCTGCTTTGCTTTTTCCATAAATGGATCACAAACAGCTAGATCTACTTCTGTTCCCGTAGCTTTGTTATAGCAAACACCACGAGTATAGACATTATTTTCTGTAATAAAGCTTCCGTCTCTTAATACAGTAAATGAAAGCTTATCATCGGAGAAAACATCTGTACCAAACTGAATTTGCTCACTTGTATCAATTCCAAGCAAACTCATAATTGTAGGCTTAATATCAATTTGGCCTGCAACCTTTGTGAACGTTTGTGGATTTTTATCCGTTACACCTGGAATATGAACGATAAATGGAACACGTTGTAGTTGAATCGTTTCAAAAGGTGTAATCTCTTTCCCTAAGAACTTCTCCATTGCTGCATTATGGTTTTCAGAAATACCATAATGGTCGCCATATAAGACAATAATCGAGTTATCATAAACGTCGGTTTCTTTTAATTTTTCAAAGAAATGTTTGATACTTTCATCTAAATAACGAACTGTTGGGATATATTGATTTAATGTTTTACTGTTTGAATCAAACTCATCAATCAGTTTATCCTCTTCCCCTAATTCAAATGGGAAGTGATTAGTTAGTGTGATTAGTCTTGTATAGAATGGTTGTGGTAGTTCATCCATAATTGGAACAGTTTGTTCAAAGAAATCGACATCCTTTAAACCCCAACCAATTGAATTTTCTTCTGTTACTTCATACGAATTGACATCAAAGAAACGATCATACCCTAATGTCTCATACATGATGTCACGGTTCCAGAAGCTTTTATTATTTGCATGAAAGATTGTTGAATAGTAACCATAATCTTTAAGAATCTCTGGTGTTGCTTTGTATTCATTACTACTATTTGTAAAGTAAACAGCTCCACGGCCTAGTGGATATAAGGAGTTATCAACGATAAACTCTGAGTCTGAGGTTTTCCCTTGACCTGTTTGATGGTAAAAGTTCTCAAAGTAATAGCTTTCCTCAATTAGATCATTTAAATAAGGCGTAATTTCTTCCCCATTTAACTTCTCATTTATCAGAAAGGATTGTAATGACTCTAACGAAACTAAGATCACGTTGCGGCCTTCTGCGACTCCGTATAATTCGTCTTTAGGATCCTTACGATTTGCATTCACATAGTTTTCAATTTCAACTAAGCTATTGCTATCTGCTAACGCACGTTGAGCAGATGTTTTGGATTGTAAAAAGCCGTCATAAATATGAAAGTTGTAAATACTGATGTTTTTCACAAGCATTTCACGATCAAATGTACGAGTTAATAATTGTGGTCGCTCTGTTTCAGCTAATCCTAGGTTAAAGAAAAAGATTGCTGCAACTAACAAGAAATAGGCTGATCTTTCTTTTCTTGTTAAGCGAGATGAAGACTTGAAGGTTGGTTTTTTTAATAACCAATATAATACAGCAAGATCAACTAGCATTAAAAGATCGCTCGGTAAGAATAAGCCCCCAATGCTACTTCCTAAATCCCCCATATTGCTTGTCTGAAATAAGACTGGAATTGTTAGAAAGTCATTATAGAAGCGATAAAATACCATATTTGCTAGTAATAAGATGGTTACAAAAATACTTACGCCAAATATGTAACGGTTTCTGTTCTTTTCTTTCATAAATAAACCGATTCCGAAAATAAATAACAAGAAACTGATTGGATTAATGAATAGAATAACCTCTTGTGTAAAGTTTTCAATTTTAATATCGAAGCTAGTTTTATAGACAACATAAGTTTTGACCCACATAAATAGTGTTGCTAACAGTAAAAAATAAATTTTCGAAAAAGATTTCTTGCCCATGAATTTACCTCCCCACCCCTTGTGCCAATAACGCTATTATTTCTCTATAATTCCATTTATTAGTTAATACCGTGATAACTAAATCATATCTTAATACTTCTTTTACAAAAAATCAATCATTATTAATATTCCCCTAACAATAGACTGTTAAAATTATAGTTTTAAGTTTATTCTGATCGTCTTATTATTAGACGTATGAAACGTTAAAAAGTTCCGTATTTTATAGAAGTTCTAAAATTCAGAATATTACATAACAAAAGCACAAGCTCCTTGATCATCCTAAGGCAGACATAAGACGCGCATGACGCCGATGGGCTAAGCGCTGGATGGCGTGCGCTTAGCCACAGTACAAAAATTTTATAGTACGCGCTATAAAATAAAAAAGTTTGTAGCGTATGGCATTCGCTACAAACTTAAGAAGTACGTATTATTGAGTTTTCTATATGAAATGAAACAACGTTTATTTCTTTGCTAACTTTGTTTTAACTAACCACGCTCCACCGATGACACCAGCATCATTTCCGAGAGTGGCAATCGTAATTGTAGCACCTTCAGCTACCCTCGGAAAGGCAAACCGTTTAAAATAGTGCTCTACTTTCGTGACCAAATGATTTCCCGCTTTTGAAACTCCGCCACCAATCACAATTTTTTCTGGATTTAATCCATTTGAGATATGAGCAAGGGCTAACCCGAGATGGAAAGTAACGTAATCTACAATTTCCTCTGCCAAGGAGTCACCTTTGTCTGCTGCATCAAATACATCCTTTGAGGTAATCTCTGAAATAGAGTGAAGCATACTTGTCTTTTCAGCTGTAGCAAGCTTTTCTTTCGCAACTCTTACAATTCCTGTTGCAGAAGCAATTGTTTCAATACATCCTGTTTTTCCACAATTACAAGGAGCACCACCTTCTGGAACCACAGTTATATGACCAATTTCACCGCCTGCGCCATTCACACCATGGACAACCTCACCATTCGAAATAAGTCCTCCACCAACACCGGTTCCTAGTGTTACACAAATCAAGTCTTTCGCGCCATCTCCAGCGCCCTTCCACATCTCACCGATTGCCGCAATATTTGCATCATTATCAACCACAACCGCCAAACCGGTTTCTAACTCTAAATGGTCTTTTAACGGATAGTTTGTCCAACCAAGGTTTGTCGTTTTGTACACGAGTCCACTTTCTGTATTAACAGGCCCTGGTGCACCCATTCCAATCCCAATGAGCTTATCTTTTGTGTATCCTAGTTCAGAAAGTTTTGCATCGATGGCTTTGGCAATATCAGTTGTAATTGCCTTTCCTGTTTTATCAGTTGGGATTTCCCATTTCTCTTTCAGATGACCGTAATAGTCGATAAACGCCATTTTAATCGTTGTTCCGCCTAAATCAACACCAACTAGCCATTGCTCATTCACTAATAATCAACCTTCTCTCACTTATGTATGATTAAAACCATTTTTAAATTGCATCGTTCCTATTAATCTTTGCAATTTATTTCATTGTCAATGAAATATAAGTTATCGTTTAAGCCTTTGTACTTCTTGTCTTAAGAGAAGAATGGCCATTTGATAGTCTTGTGTTTCAATTAGATTTGATTGGAATAATTGTTTAACCTCTTCCTCCATTAATTCTAAATCTGCAATTCGATCGCCAATATAAATAATTGTGCCGAATTTTTTTAAAAGCTGTTGAACATCATAAATTGTTTTCATGTGATCACCTACTTACATTTGTCCGTTTTATCTATTCATGAGTAGTTAAATGCTAATGCATGACCTTATTGGGCATTTATCCTCTAGTTTGACTTCAGCATCCTTTTAAAGTCTTGGAAAGGGAGCTTATGCCCATTAACATGCAACTTCACCATAAAATCCGTTCTATTTTAAGTATATAGGAATTGCTTTTAGCGTCAAGAAAACGTTAAGTCCAACTTCAAAAAAAAAGCGCAAGCGCCTTGATCAGCCTCGGGCAAATAAAACGCTTGCGCTGGATGTCGTGCGCTTATCCACAGTACAAGAATTTTATAAGTTCCTAAGCATTTAAAAAAGCAGACGAATTCTTTTTAGAATAAGTCTGCCTAACGTCATTCATTAGCGATCTGGATCCTGTGGATGTAAAAATGTTGGTCGTCTATTTTTTAGTGGCATTGGTGATCTAAATAATACATCACGCATTGCTCGATAGTTAAATGGGATGAGTGGATAGAGATATGGCACATTAAATGATTTCATTCGAGTAAGCATAATAATCCAGCCTGTCATTCCAATCATAAAACCAATTGCCCCTAACCATGCGGTAAAGAGTAATAAAATAATCCGATAGATACGATTCGCAAGTCCTAACTCATAGCTCGGTGTTGCAAATGTTCCAATTGCCGCGATTGCTAAATAAAGCACGACCTCATAAGTTAAAAGCCCGACTTCAACAGCTACCTGCCCAATCATCAAGGCAGCAATTAACCCTAATGCGGTCCCCAATGATGTCGGGGTGTGAATCGCTGCCATCCTTAACGCATCTATCCCGATCTCAATCAGCAAAAATTGAATGAGTAGTGGGATATGACCTTGCTCATTAATGCCGATAAACTCAAGTCCTGGTGGTAGAAGTCCTGGATTTTGCGCAAGTAAGTACCAAAGTGGTAATAGAAAAATCGATGCCCAGACCGCTATAAACCGTACGATTCGCAAATATGCACCAACTACTGGTTTGTTACGATATTCTTCAGCATGCTGGAGATGATGCCAAAATGTCGTTGGTGTAATCAGTGCGCTTGGTGACCCATCAACGAAAACGATAACATGCCCTTCATACAAATGAGATGCAGCCGTATCAGGTCGCTCAGTATATCGTACTTTGGGATATGGATTGAAATGGCTTCCTGAGATAAACTCTTCAACTGTTTTTTCTCCCATCGGTAAACCGTCTGTATCAATCGCTTCTAATGATTTTTTTAGATCTTCTACATGATTTAAATCAGCAATATCTTCTAGATAACAAACAACGACATCGGTTTTTGACCTTCTGCCAATCTGTAAATACTCCATTCGTAGTGAACGGTCTCTGATCCTTCTCCTTGTCAACGCTGTATTGAAGACAATTGTTTCGACAAAGCCATCTCTTGCACCGCGAACAACCCGCTCCATATCTGGCTCTTGTGGCCCCCGGACAGGATAAGTACGAGCGTCAATAAAAATAGCCTTATCAATGCCGTCTACTAAAAGAGCCGTTGGGCCCGCTAATACAGTACTTACGACCGTATTTAAGTCATCTGTATTTTCTACCTCCACATAAGGAATATATGTCTTTAACAGCTTTTCTAGCGTATTTTCCTCTAGTTGCTCGGGAGCTAGCTCTGATAAATATTTCATTAAATAATGAAGGATATCATCCTTAACAAATCCATCAATCATGAAAAGAGCCATCTTTCGCCCAGCATACTCTACATCTAGCTGAAGGACATCAAAGCTTTTTTTCACTCCTAGTCGTTCAGACAAATAGGAGATATTTTCTTGAAAATCTTTTGAAATAATTTTCTTCTCTATTCCGTGCACCATACGATTTCTCCATTTCGTCTCACAATTTGTTACCATCTTCGACGAAACACTGGAAATACATACCTGTAATAATTAATTTGTTTTGTGTTTTCTAGAAGCACAAAAAGCATGGTAATGATAGCACCATGCTTTTATACTTAATCGTAAAAAAATCCCCTACCACAACAAGATTACGAGAAGCTATCAGAAAATAAACTTCGCTTTAATTTATCAACTGATTCCTAAATGCTTGATAAGTTTCATTTGTAGGGTCATGTTCAAGGGCTTTGCCTACTGCTTCTTTCGCAAGCGTCATGTCGCCTCCATTGGCATATAATACAGCAAGATTATAATGTGCTTGATGATAGGTATCATCTGTTGAGATAATTTGTTGTAGATGGTGAATCGCTTGATCGTATTTCTTTAATTCGATTTCAGCAACTGATAACAAAAACAAATGATCATTTGAGGTTTTCTCACCGTTTATCGCTTCATTCAAATAGGAATAAGCCTCTTCATATTTTTCAGCCTGGATTAACTCTTGTCCTTTGACGATTGTATACTCTGAATACTGTACTTCAGCATGGCCGATCCCATATCGATACAACCCAATCATTAAAAAGATCGTCGCCACTAAGCCTACTAACCGGAGGAGTACTTGTTTCTGTTTTGGTAACTGAACAATAAGTGCTGCTAAAAAACCACCGACTAACCCACCAATGTGTCCTGCATTATCAATATTTGGAATCACAAAGCCCATTGCCAAGTTAATCCCAATGATAACCAAGAGATTTGAGCCCATCGTCCGAAAAAATACTTTTCTATTTTGCACACCTATATATAATAAGGCTCCGAAACAACCGAATATTGCACCAGATGCTCCTGCAGATAAAAAGGGACTAAATGCAAAACTTACAACCGTACCAGATATACCAGCAACTAAATAAATAAACAAAAATCGAAGAGATCCGTATGCTCGTTCAACTGCAGGTCCAATGTAATAGAGGGCAAAACTATTCATTAACAAATGGAGGAAACCGATATGTAACACAATCGGAGCTAAAAATCGCCACCATTCTCCATCATAAATGAGCGGATTAAATTTTGCACCAAAACGGATTAACGTTTCAGTATTCGTGCTACCTCCGGACAGTTCTAACAAGAGGAACATTAAAATTTGTAAACCAAGAAAAATATATGTAAGAAATGGCTTACCATTTTGAAAGATTCTTCTTTCTTCCTCTCTTTGTTGGTTATGATACTGAATAACCCGATTGCGCAAATGTTGAATATCTTGCATCTCTATGTTTGGCTTAAGTTGCTCATGTACATCTTCAAATTGGATATTCAATACGCTTTCTAACTTTTGAAGTCCTTCCTCACATTCGTTTTTAACAAGCAAGGTGGACGTAATATCAATTTTCCCGTTTAATTCGCTATAGCCACTACTAAATGAATCAGGCAAATCGTCTACTGGTGGTAAGCTTGAAACATAAATATTCATGACACGAATGGGACCTTTTACTCCATTTTTTAAAAGTTGTTTAAACTTTTGACTTGCTCGCTCGATATCTATTGTAAGTGTATTTCCCCAATCGACATCCATTCGTCTTAATCGAACAATCGTAAATTGTTTATTTCGAAAAGGCTCAAGTAATACTTCTCGTCCGTCCTGTGATAAGGCAAGAATGGTATACTTCTGTTTAACAACAAGCTGCTCAATTAATGACCAATATAAATAATCCTGCTCTATGACCATAGTATCCGCTCCGAATTCACTTTTTCTTCATTATACCAATTAATTTACGAGAAAATGAAGAATCCTGCTTTTTTACGAGTAGAACAAAAGCGCAAGCGCCTTGATCAGCCTCAGGCATAGCATAAGACGATCAGGAATAGAAGGTGTTTTTTACCTTCTATTCCTGATCGTCTTATGACCTCGAGGGGCTAGGCGCTGGAGCTGGATGTCGTGCGCTTATCCACAGTACAAGAATTTTATAGTTTACTAAACGATAAAAAAAGCTAACTCATAAATCACAAAGTCAGCTTTTTTCAGTAAAGTAGGTACAATTTTTAGTGAAATGCACGATTTATAAACAGTTCTTTTAAAAATGGAACTCTCATTGATAGTTGGATAAAATATCTCCGTAATGCTGGTTGGCCTAAAATAATATTCACAATTTTATACCGATAACGATATAAAGCAAGTGAACCAGCCGCTAATACAAGAATTCGTCTCATATCAATCCCTCCTACCTCTAGTTTTAGTAGGAAGATCTATTTTTATCCTTTAAAAAACGGATCCATCGTTTCTTTTAATACACTTGCAGAATGGGCAAACTGTTTTTTCTCTTGTTCATTGAGACGCAATTCGATAACTTTGTGAACGCCATTACGATTCACAATCGCAGGTACACCAATATAGACATCATCTTCACCATACTCTCCTGCTAAATAACAAGAAACAGTTAAGATTGAGTTCTCATTTTGAAGGATCGCTTTCGTTAATCGAACAAGACCCATTGCAATTCCGTAGTAGGTAGCTCCCTTACGATTAATAATATGGTAGGCAGCATCCCGCACATTCACGAAAATTTCATCAAGCTTTTCCTTCTCATCTGTTATTGAATCTAATATTGGTAATCCACCGATATCAGCATGACTCCAAACAGGGAGCTCGGTATCACCGTGCTCGCCGATAATATATGCATGAACATTGCGTGTATCTACTTTAAAATGTTCACCTATCAGATAACGAAACCTTGCTGTGTCAAGAATGGTTCCAGATCCAATTACACGACTTTGTGGTAAGCCTGAATACTTCCAAACAGCATAAGATAAAATATCAACGGGATTTGTAGCTACGATAAAGATACCATCAAATCCACTTTCCATCACATCAGTTACGATTGCTTTAAATATTTTTAAGTTTTTAGCTACAAGATCTAAACGGGTCTCACCTGGCTTTTGGTTCGCACCAGCACAAAGGACAACAAGATCTGCCGTTTTACAATCGTCATAGCTACCATACCAGATTTTTGTAGAACTTGGAGCAAAGGCTAAGCCATGATTAAGATCCATCGCGTCACCCTCAGACTTCTCCTTATTTAGATCAATTAATACAAGCTCTTCTGTTACACCTTGATTCAACAACGCAAATGCATAACTAGAGCCAACAAAACCTGTACCAATCAAAGCGACACGATTCACATTATTAGCCATTTACTACCAGCCCTCTCAAAATATTTTTCACAAACTAATCATAATCAGTTTGTGAATTACTTCACAATTTTATTTTACATTATTTTTTCATTTATGGTGAAGTAAAGAGTGAACACTTTATGAAAGAATAATCAAACCTAACATTGTCGCTAAGGCGATTGATAGGAAATTCACTCCATCATTATTTAGGAAGCTGAACTTTTTCATCTTCAATCCCCGATTATGACAATGGTTTTGTTTTTCTGTTAATTTCCCACAAACCGTACATATGTATTTCACTTGAATCGTTTGCCCTAATAAAGTATCTAGTAAATTCCCGATGAAGCCAAACAGTATAACCAATGCGATTGGATACCATGAAAGAGAAAATAGGAGTCCAGCACCGATAGCTATAAAAGCAGATCCAACTACCGCCGCACACGTTCCTAGTAAAGACACCGCACCAGACGTACCTCGTTCTACTTTCTTAAATGTTAATAATAATCTTGGATTTTGTTTACTGAGCGTACCGATTTCGGAAGCCCATGTATCAGCATTTGCTGCAGCGATTGATATACAAAACCCAAGTAATACAACTTGGCCAAACGATTGTCCTGTAGCTTGAACAAGACTAAGAATAGCGGGAACTCCTCCATTTGCCAATACCTGGACGATGTCCCTGCGATCTCCTTTTTCTAAAATATCGTGGAGGTTTGATTTCTTTACGCTCTGAAATTTACTTAATAAGCTTGAACTGACAAAAAAACAACCTAATAGTAATAATCCCTGTATCGAAAAGCCAAGATAAATGGACAGCCCTACTACGATTGCTCCAATTGCACCGCTTCCAGTTAACGATTTCATCTTCCAGCCTACAAAAGAGATCACTAAAATAAATAAAACGGCCACAACCAATTGAATATCGAGCATACTAACTGATTACCCCATCTTCCGTAATCAATGCTGAAACAGCAATATCATGGGCTTCTGTAGGGACTATATCCACAATTTGAGATGAAAACGCTAATGACAATGTTTGATTTTTATAGTGAGGTAAATATCGATCAAAATAACCGCCGCCATAACCAATGCGATAGCCTCTACGGTCATAAACAATGCCTGGTACAATCATTAGCTCTATTTGATTTGGATTTACTTTTTCCGTCTCTTCTACCTTTGGCTCTAACAATCCAAAAAATACACGTTCAAGCTGATTAAATGATGTTATTAATCTAAAATCCATTGTTTTCATTTCTGGATGACATTTTGGAACAACAATATTTTTCTTCTCTTGCCATGCTTTTTCAATAATATGTGTTGTATCAACTTCGCGACCAGTTGAAATTGTCACAGCAATCGTTTGAGCAATCTTCCATTCCGGCAAAGAAAATAACTGTTTATGTATGTCACCAGAATATTGCCAAAACTCATTATCAGTCATATTAGCTAGTTTATTCTTTATTAAGGAACGTAGATAGTTCTTATCCAATTCGATCCCCTCCCTCTTTCCTTTATTATAGCTGGAAAAGTAGACAGGAATCACTTGTTATCTTCATTAATGGAGGATTTCAAAAGAAAATTTCTTTCGCATTGCACTTTTAATCATCATTTACCTTTCAATCTGTGAATTCTTTATGTATGGTTTTGCTTATCAACCACTAGACCGGTTTTTTCCTCCATTGGGTTAAAGATATCCTTCATTCTATCTTTTCCGCCATAATCAACAATTCCACAAAAAAAAGGCAAAAAAAAAAGCAGTAGGAATAAAACATTCCTACTGTTACTTTGTTTCGCGGTGTAGAGTCTTCTTTTTCTCTCTTGAGCAATATTTGTTAAGCTCAAGACGATCTGGGTTATTACGTTTATTCTTTTTAGAAATATAGTTACGATCGCCACAATCAGTGCAAGCTAATGTAATATTTACACGCATGTTTCTTTCCCTCCAAACATAAAAAACTAAAAAATCTAATCAGACTTTAGTATAATACCATTTTTTCCGAACTAATTCCACATGTATTTCATTATATTTTTATTTTACTCTTTTTCTCTTCGTGTATTCACCAACTTCGAATATAAATCTGCCATTTCTTCTATAATATATGACCAATTATAATTCGTAATTGCTGCATCATAACCGACCATGGCATTTCTTTTTAATAGACTAGGCTGTGATAAGTATAATTGAAGTGTGTTAGCAAGCGATTTACTAGTAGCTTCGTTAACTAAAATCCCCCTGTCATCTGCCAAAACTTCTGATAATCCACCTAGAGTGAAGGCAACAACTGGTTTCTTCGTGATCATTCCCTCTAGTGCAATAATTCCAAACGGTTCATATAAACTTGGAATGACCAGCATTTCGCAATGATGGAGCAACATGTTTCTTTCTTGATTTTGGACAAATCCAGGAAAAATAACCCTATTGTCTATACTTAATTCTTTCGTTAATTGCTTTAGATGCTTACTGTCAGGACCACTACCGGCGATTACGAGTTTTAAATCTGGAAAATCCATCTGAATGTCTACGAATGCTTGAATGAGATGTTGGAACCCTTTTTCCTTTACATGTCTTCCCATCGCAAGTAAATATGGAGCTTTAATATGGGAGAAACCGTGTATTGCATCCTCCTCAAAGATAACAGATTGATAATTTTTTGGAATAATTCCGTTCGCGATCACTTCAACCTTCTTTATAGGGCATTTAAATTCATCTAGTAATACGTTTTTCATAAACTGACTACAGACAATTATTTGATCAGATTTGTGAATGAGCATTGTTTCATATTCGGTTATCCTTTTTGATACTTTATCAACCTTACCACTTTTTCTCCCATTTTCAGTTGCGTGGATGGTTGTAAGAAGTGGCAGATTCATGAACGTTTTCAACTGAATTCCAGCTATTCCTGTTAACCAATCATGGACATGAATAAGATTGAATGGAAGATGTAATTCCTGCAAAACAAATTGCGAAAAACGAAAGTTAAGATTGTGGATATACTCAAGAAAGTCTTTTGCATTCCTCTGCCAAGGAAGCAAACGAAATACATGTACACCATCTTCTATCTTATAGGATTCCTCATTCGTTTTTGAAATTGTTATTACAATAAAATGTAGTCCTCTTTTTGTACCCTCTGACACTAAATCCGTAACATGTCTACCGAGACCGCCAATGATCTGATCCTTATATTCTGTTGTAAGGAGCAAAACAGTTAAATTAGAACGATTATTCAATAAAGGCACCTTTTCACTCATACACTGTATAACCTGAGTAAGCTTGCATCCACGCTACCTTTTCGTTAGAGCGTTGCTCCCAGTGAAATTCTGTACATGCTTTATTCTCGGATTGGACATTATGGACCGTATTAGAGCGTTTAACTGTAATTGTTTCATTTCGAGAGTTACATCCAACAATCTCACAGTAATACGTTCCAGTTGGAAGATCGAATAACCTTAGGACACCGCTTGAATCTTGAATAATAAAATCAGTAAAATGCTGTTGATTACTCTTTCTGTATAGTGTAAGCATTATCAGTAAATCATCATATTCCTCACCTAAAATATTCCCTAACATTCCTTTTGTTGTCGTCGAAAGACTCCATGTTATAAGAAGAAATGTTGGATATTCAATTATTTTTATTCTATCCTCAGAGAATGCCGATTGCATTCGAATTGTATAATTATTGGTTTGACTGTTGTCAATTGACTTCATCGTTGTCCTCTTCTTTCACTTTTCATGCTACTAACAATCTTATCATGTAAAGATTGTTAATACTTCATGACAATCTAAAGAAAATTCGTCAAAAAACTACAAAAGCATGGCTATTTATGATATAAAGGTAAAAGAAAATACTCAATAGAAGGTGAAGTAAAATGACAATAATGATTATCATTTTGTTTATTATAAGCATTGTGCTAATTGGTTTTTCATTCCTACAACGTGATAATGTAAAGGAACTAGAACAGGAACTAGGTCATCTGCAATTGTCAGCGATGCAAGAAATTTATAAATTAAAAAAGAAAATGAAACTTGTAGAAGAGGAACTTTTGCAATCTGATACACCTTTGAAAGTAGAAACAAAAAACACGAGCGAAAATGAACAAACAAACACTTCCCGCATTTTAGCAAAGTATAGTCAAGGTATGTCACTTGATGCGATTGCATTATCAGAAGGTACGTCAGCTGAGGAGATCAGCACTATTGTTAAACAGAATGAGAGGGTTTTAACATGAGTAAAGTCGGATTTCAGGCATTTGCGGCTGGAATGATCGTGGCGACATCTTTATTAGGTGGTACTTATTTTTTATCTGATAAACAATCAGCATCGGCAGACATAGAAAAAAAAGAAGTCTCGGAAAGCGAAGTTGAATCATTTTTAACATCGAACGGAAGAATTTCAATTCCGACTGACGAATACGAGGAATTATTGGCGGTAAAAGATAAGGCCCTAAAGCAGCCAGTTGAACAACCAGAGAAAGTCGAAGAAAAGCAAGAAGAGGTTGTTAAATACACAGTTAAAGTTACAGCTGGTATGTCAACGTATGAGATTTCCAACGTATTAGAGCAAAATGGAATTATTAGTGATTCCTTTGCTTTTGATCAATATCTAATTAAACATGATTTCCATAGAAAAATACAACTTGGCTCATTTGAAGTACGTAAGGGAATGGACTTTTATCAGCTAGCACATATTTTAACAGATTAAACATTAAAAACAGCCATTGATTTAGTTCAATGGCTGTTTTTTGTATATTACGTATTTCATTACAAAGATGATCGTAAGGAACCGATTTAGCTATTTAAATCATAGTGTTGACCTTTTACTAGGAACATTGTATTTTCAGATATGTTCGTTGCATGATCGGCCGTTCTTTCAAGATAACGGCAAATGAATAATAGTTGTGTTAGTTGTTGGAAATCATCTTTACTAGTGCTCATTAGTTCAAGAATATCCCGTAACGTTTCTCCATAAAGATCATCAACTTGATCATCCATATCAGCTACATTTTTAGCTAAAACAATATCTTCTTCATTATATGCTTTAATTGAAAGTGACAGCATTTCTAGCGCAATTTTGTGCATTTTTTTGATGTGATTAATCGGTTTAACTAAAGGCTCATTGCCAATTCTAATCGCTGATTTAGCAATATTAACAGCAAAGTCTGCCATTCTTTCAATATCACTAGATATCTTTATCGCAACAACAATCCTTCTAAGATCCACAGCTACTGGCTGTTGCTTTGCAATTAATAAAATAGCTAAATTATTTATCTCTTCATCAAGATCATCTATTCTGTTGTCTTCTTCAATGATTTCAAGCGCCGCATCAATATTTTGTTTTTCCAATGCATCAATCGCTTTACTTAAAGCAATTTCTGTAAGACTTCCAATTTCAATCAGTTTATCTCTTAGATTTTTTAAATCAAAATCAAATTTTTCCCTAACAGACATTTAACATACCACCCCAAAATTATTTTACTGCAAAAAATGCACCTCATGCAGTGCGACTTCTGACAGTGAGATTTTCTTTCCTCCAACTGTTGGCTTCCCGTTAAGAATTGGATAAATCCCTTTCAACATTTTGCTACGTCTGATTGCAAACGCTTTAAAAATTGTTGTTGAAAATAAATGTCCAATAGATACGAGACTTGGACATTTACTTTATGACGTGATCCCATAAAACCCAAACTTAAATACTTCATATTTCCTAAATTATTTAAGTTCGGGTTGGATATCACTAGAGCGAGGCTTCCCCTTCATTTAGATTTTATAGGCAGTTTCTCCCCAATCTACGCTTCTTTGATTCACTCAAGCTTAGTGGAGAGATTTGACTGCCCTTTTATGAGATATCAGATCTAAGAGAATTCCCGCTTTATAATTTAACACGAAGTTTTTTGAATATATTAACCGAAACGACCAGTGATGTAGTCTTCTGTACGCTTATCAGATGGGTTTGAGAAAAGTGTATCTGTATCAGTGTACTCTACAACTTCTCCACTCAAGAAGAAAGCGGTACGATCAGAAATACGAGCTGCCTGCTGCATATTATGTGTAACGATAATAATACTATAGTTTTGTTTTAATTCTTGAATTAATTCTTCAACTTTTAGTGTAGAAATTGGATCAAGTGCAGATGTTGGTTCATCCATCAAAATAACATCAGGTTCAATAGCTAAGCAACGTGCAATACATAAACGCTGTTGCTGTCCACCTGATAGACCGTAGGCATTTTCTTTTAGACGATCTTTAACCTCATCCCAAATAGCTGCTCCACGAAGGCTTTTCTCAACGATTTCATCAATTAGTTTTTTATCTTTTATTCCATGAATTTTCGGACCATATGCTACGTTATCATAAATTGATTTAGGGAATGGATTTGGTTTTTGGAATACCATACCTACTTGTGTTCTTAACTCTTCTACTCCATATGATTTATCAAAAATATTTCGCTCACGATAAAGAATTTTACCAGAGGTACGAACAATTGGAATGAGTTCAACCATACGATTTAATGTTTTAATATAAGTCGATTTCCCACAACCAGATGGTCCAATAATCGCAGTAACATCATTTTCATAAATATCAAGATCAATATTTTTCAGTGCTTGATCCTTGCCGTACCAAAGGTTTAAATTATCTGTTTTATAAACAACGTTCTTTTTAACTTCTACATGTTTCTTTTGTGTATTTTCTCTTTTAATATTTACACTCTCCATAACGAAAACCCCTCCATTTAAAACGAATTAATAACGGTTTGAAAACTTATTTCTAATTAACACGGCAACAGAATTCATAACAATCAAGAAGATAAACAACACGATTATTCCGGCAGCAGCGACTTCTTGGAATGCCGCCTGTGGTCTACCCATCCAGTTGTATAATTGTATTGGCATAACTGTAAATGAATCCATGACACTTTGCGGCAAGTAATTTACGAATGCGAATGCACCTACAACAAGTAAAGGTGCAGTTTCTCCTATTGCTCTTGAAAAGGCTAAAATACTACCAGTAATAATTCCAGGTATTGCTGCTGGTAAAACAACCCTTAAAATCGTTTGCCATTTTGTTGCCCCCATACCATATGATGCCTCACGAAGTTGTTTTGGAACTGAACGAATTGATTCCTGAGACGCAACTACAATAACAGGTAAAACAAGTAATGCCATTGTAAATCCACCAGCTAAAATACTTCGTCCTAAATCAAAGAAACGTACAAAAACGGTTAAACCAAGAAGGCCAAATACAATCGAAGGAACTCCGGCCAGATTTGAAATATTCATTTGAATAAAATTTGTAAGTTTATTTTTCTTTGCATATTCTTCTAAATAGATGGCTGTACCTACTGCTAATATTAATGCAGTTGGAATCGTAACCCCCATTACCCAAAGCGAACCTACGAGGGCTGCTTTAATACCAGATTGTTCTGGTTTTCTAGAAGCGAAGTTTTGGAAAAACTCCAGTGAAAAATGACTAGATCCTTGAGTAAATATCCGATATAAGAGGATTGCTAACACGACTAAAGTTAAACATGTTGCAAAAATAAAAATCCCTTTAAAAGTCTGATTTAATGCTAACCGTCCACCCATTTTTTTTGCAACTTTCTGTTTATCTATCATCTTCATATTAATATTCCTCCCTAAAGCGTCGAGAAATAAATTGTGCTAAGAGGTTTAGAATTAACGTAAATAAGAACAATGTCATTCCTACGGCATAGATACTGTAATAAACCGTTGTTCCAAAACCAGCGTCTCCTGAACTAACTTGAACAATATAGGCTGTCATTGTTTGAATTGATTCAGTCGGATCAAACGTTAGTTTCGGTGTTGCACCTCCAGCTAATGAAACGATCATTGTTTCACCAATAGCACGAGATACACCTAATACGACAGATGCAACGATACCAGACATAGCAGCGGGTACAATAACTTTCATTGTTACTTCAAATTTTGTAGCTCCTAATGCTAATGCGCCTTCTCTCATTGCTCTTGGAACAGAACTCATTGCGTCTTCTGAAAGTGATGCAATTGAAGGGACAATCATGATCCCAACTACAATACCTGGACTCAGCGCATTAAAGAGTGGTAAATCAGGAATTAAATTTTGCAATAGTGGTGTAACGAATGTTAAAGCAAAGAAACCATACACAATTGTTGGTATTCCAGCTAATACCTCTAATATCGGCTTGACAATTCGTCTTGTACGATCAGATGCATATTCACTCAAGAAAATAGCGGATGCTAAACCAATTGGAACTGCAACAATAATTGCAATCACTGTAATTAATAACGTACCAGAAACCAAGGCCATAATACCATAAGATGCTGAACCTTCAAAGAATGGATACCATTCTTTTGATGTTAAAAACTCGACAATTGAAACACGAGAAAAGAATGTTGCTGTTTCAAAAAGTAAAGTTAACACAATACCTAATGTTGTTAAGATTGAAATTAATGCTAAAATAAATAAAATACCTGGAACCATTTTTTCTACAATTTGATTTGCGCTATTTTTAGATTTTTTCTCTTTTATTATGTCGCGCACACTTTGACTATTTGGTAAAGCCATTTTGAAAAACCCCTTTCCAAAACATAGGAAGAAGGATGAGAAGGATATCCTTACGCTTCTCATCCTCTAATTTAATGAATTACTTTAAACCCTCAAGAGTTTCAAGTTGAGATGTGTAATCTGCTTCTGGAAGTGATACATATCCAACTTCTTCAGCAAATGTTCCAGCATTTTCAAGGTAGAATTTTACGTATTCATACACTTGCTCTTTATCTTTAAGAGAAGCATTGTTAGCATAGATGTACAATGGACGTGAAAGTGGGTTGTAATCACCAGATTCAACAGTTTCATTAGTAGGTGCTACAGCTTCACCAGCTTCGTTTACAATCGGTACAATTTTTAAATTATCTTTGTTTTCTAAGTAATATGCATAACCAAAGTAACCAATAGCGTTTTTAGAAGAAGTAACACCTTGAACTAGAACGTTATCATCTTCAGATAATGTTGCTGTTTTAACAATTGGTTCTTCATCTAAAATGATTTCATCAAAATAGTCATAAGTACCAGAATCTGCTCCTGGTGAGAAGAATACAACTTCTTCTGCAGGCCATTCCGGATTAATATCAGACCATTTTTTAGCTTTTCCATCTTCAATCCAAAGTTGTTTTAATTGATCAACAGATAATTGATCAACGAAATCATTCTCTTTATTAACTACAACTGAAAGACCATCGAATGCTACTTTAAATTCAGTAAGTTCAATTCCGTTTTCTTCAGCAGTTGCTTTTTCTTCATCTTTAATTGGGCGAGATGCTTGAGAAATATCTGTTTCACCTGCAAGGAATTTTTCAAATCCACCACCAGTACCAGACATACCAACTGGAGCTTGTACATTTGGATGTTCTGCATTGAATTCTTCAGAAACAGCTTCACCGATTGGGAATACTGTAGAAGAACCATCGATACCTACTTCACCTTCAAGTTCAGCAGTTGCCTCTTCTCCTGCTTCTTCTGTTGTTTCAGTGTTTTCTGTACCAGTATCAGTTGTTGTGTCATCTTCAGCGTTTCCACATGCTGCAGCAAAAGCGACTAATGCAGAAAGCATAATTGACATTGCTAAGAATTTAAAGCTTTTCATTCTTTATTCCCCCTAGAATAATGTTGGTTTTGTCCTACGTGTTCTAGAATAACGCTTGAGTATTAATTTTGTTTTAAGCCAATGTAAAGGTTTTGTAAATTCGTGATGGAGTTTGTCATATTTTGTTTTATTTTGGGTTAAACAATTTAAGTGGTACTCTAAACTATCTATTTTATTGTTCTTTAATGACAATCTTTCTATTCATCATGAGAATTAAGATTCCCACAACATTTTCCACTTTCTTTTTTTATACAATTATCCACTACTTTCACCATCTACTAGGCCGGATTTAGGAATTGGTTTTTGCTTTGTTTCTTCTATTGTTTCATTACTTTCATCCAAGTGAATATTTCTTACCAAAAAATAAATAACGGTATGACCTACTCCAACGATTGCCAATAAAATTGGGATACTTTGTTTTTCATCAAAAAAAGTAACGGCAATAATAAACCCAAGAATTGAGACAATTCGTCCAGAATTAAGAAATATTTCTTTCACTACAATATATTCAACTCTTGCCTTTGCAGCATTCCTAGCTCGACCGATTACATCATATGTTAAGGATGAATAAGGTACCAGTAGCATAGGATAGCCAATTGCAATCAAAACTGCATAGATAAGTAATTTCTGATACGTTAGATCAAATAGAAGAATAAAGATGGACAAATAAAGAAGAATGCCCCCAATTAGGATGAAATTTTTCCTTTTTGTTTTCTTTATTAGTCTTGTTGCCAAGTAATAAACTAAAAAAGCTACACTAGAATTTATCAAGCCGAATGTTCCGAGCGCTAATTCACTACCTGTTGCAATAAACACAAATACATTAACGACAAATGCTAATGTCCCTTCTCTAAATCCTTGAAAGAAATGAGCATTTGTGATTAATCTCCAATTTTTATTATTTTTCCTTTCTTTAAAAATTTGTTTAAATAAATAATCTCCGTGTGCAGGTCTCCTTTTAAAAAAAAAGCTCAAAACTACAGCTCCTGCAAATAAGATAAGTGATATCGTAAAGATTGTTGTATAGCCTGTGACATTTTTCAGCCTTGAAATGATAAAGCCCGCAATGATTGGACCTACCATACCTGCCAATGAATTCATCACTCCAAAAAAACCGTTAAAAAAATCTCTCGTTTCCGGTTCAGATATTTCAAAAGCAAGTAGATTAAAGGCTAACCAATAAAAGCCGTAGCCAATTCCAAGAGTCCCGCCTAATAGTATGAGAAATTTGGACGCTAATCCTCCTATCATCAATACTGAAAGGAAAAAGATCGCCAAAAAAATGACTCCAAGCCGTAAGACGATTACGCGGTCTACTTTTTTGGCCAGCCTTCCCGCAAATATGAATGTTAATGGCTGCATGATAACAATGGATAAATTGTATATACCCAAATCAAGAAATGCCTCAGATTGCTTCCACAAATATACATTCACAAACGTATTTGAAAGAGCAATACTTAGCGAGTACAAGCCACTAACAGCTAGCAACAATACTAATTCTTTATTAATATCTACATCTCCAATAACCTTTTGCAATTTCGACATAAAAATTACTCCCCTTCGACTTCTCCTCCATAGTCTGTCTTATCAATTTGGAGTTATGTATTTAGATTGTAATTGATGAACTTCGTACTGCTGGTGAGAGTAGGTGAGGGAAATAATTAGATGCAGTTGGAGGATATTTCTAGAATCGCGTAAGTAGGAGGTTTCTTCATCCCGCGCTGTGGCTGGATGTCATACGCTTATCCACAGTACAAAAATTTTATAATACACTATAAGACAAAAAAGAAGAGCCAACATGTGTCAGCTCTCCCATACTTCATATTCTTATTTTGCAGCGTTGTAACGATTTGTTACTTCATCCCAGTTAACAACATTCCAGAAAGATGAAATGTAGTCTGGACGACGATTTTGATAATTTAAGTAGTATGCATGCTCCCAAACATCTAATCCTAGAACTGGAGTTTTACCTTCCATTAATGGAGAGTCTTGGTTCGGAGTGCTTGTCACTTCTAGTTCACCATTGTTTACTACTAACCAAGCCCAACCAGAACCAAAACGAGTTGTAGCAGCTTTTGCAAACTCTGCTTTGAAGTTTTCATAGCTACCAAATTTAGCGTTAATTGCTTCACCTAATTCACCTGTTGGTTCTCCGCCACCATTTGGAGAAAGGATCGTCCAGAATAAGCTATGGTTAGCATGTCCACCACCGTTGTTGCGAACTGCTGTACGAATAGCTTCAGGAACAGCATCTAAATTAGCAACTAATTCTTCTACACTTTTACTTGCAAGGTCAGCATTTCCTTCTAATGCTGCATTTACATTCGTAATATATGTGTTGTGGTGTTTCGTGTGATGAATATTCATCGTTTCTTTATCGATATGTGGTTCTAGTGCATCGTATGCATACGGTAATTGTGGTAATTCATAAGCCATTTTTATTTCCTCCTTAGAATATGTACATTTTAAAAGCCTTAGATTTGCTCTCAAATTTAGATTACCAAAATTAGCTTGTTCTTTCAAATAATAAGCCCACAAATCCGTTATTCATTTTATCCATGTGTAGTTTGTTCTATGTATAAATACTTTTTTTCATTTCATACACCATCGCTAAAAAATGGTAATTAGAAACCAGTCAATCATTAATAATTAAATTCTGATTTTTGCTAGCACTCAAAAAGTGAAGACGGCACTTGAAATAATCGATTTGCTCCTCCATTAAGTGCCCAATTAGAAAAAAATCACCTTTTCTTCTAATAAGTTTTAGCATTGAATTAATAAGTAAGGATAGCTTAACCTTGCTTGATTAATATTGGTTTCTGTAACCCAAAACAGCCTCGGCAATATTGACACAATGATCACCGATCCGTTCAAGACTACTAATAATATCAACAAAGACGATACCAGCAGAGCTAGTACATTCCCCCTCATAGATTCTTAACATGTGCTTCTTACGAAGAATTCTCTCCATTTGATCAATTTCCTCTTCAGATTTCAATACTTTTGTGGCGAGATTTATGTCTTTGTCATCCAATGCTGAAATCGAATCTTTTACAGTAGCAATTGTTAACTCAAACATTGTTTCCAAATCGTTTTTCGCAGATTCCGTTATTTTTGCTTTATATCTTAATTGATAATCGACTAATTTTATGACATTTTCAAAATGATCACCAATTCGTTCAAAATCTCTGACTGTATTCATAAGGATACTATGCTCTATAGATTCTGTTTTAGACATGGCGTTTTTTGATAACGAAACCAAATATTCTGTGATTTTATGGTCTAAATTATTAATTGCACCCTCTAATTTCAAGGCAGTATCCGAATTTTTTGGTGAATACGTTAATTGATAATCTTTTGATTCTTTTAAACCATGAACTGCAAATCTCCCCATTCGAAGGATTTCTTCTTTTGCTTGTCCCAACGCAATTGAAACGGACTGTCCGATAAAGGCTGAATCTAGATATTTTACTTTATATTCTATCATTAAATCTTCACCTGGAATTAGCTTTGATACGATCCAAATGAGCATTCCTATGAGTGGAATTAGAATAATTGTATTTAGAATATTAAACGAACTGTGAGCAAATGCAATCGTCATAAAAGGAGATAAGTCAAATATTGCTTGTAGATATTGTATAAAAATGGTAAATAATGGCAAAAATATCATAAAAACGACTGTTCCAATCACATTAAGCATCACATGGGTTAACGCTGCACGTTTTGCCGCAATTGAGGCTCCAATAGTAGCTAAAACCGGGGTAATCGTTGTACCAATATTGTTACCAAAAAGCACAGGTAAAGCACTATGAATGTCTACTAGTCCATGGCCAAACAAGTCTTGAAGTATCTCAACCGTGAGACCAGAGCTCTGCAGTATAATAGTAAAAACTGTTCCAAAGAAAACACCTAGTAACGGATTAACGCTCATATTTACAGCTAATTCATGAAACCATGGTACAGTACTTAGAGGCATTACCCCATCGTTCATTAATTGTAAGCCAAAGAATAGAGCACCAGCCCCAAAGAAAATTTGACCAAAGTTTTGTAACCTCTTATTTTGACAGAAGAAGAGCAAAACTGCACCTAAAAAAACCATCGGCAATGAATAGTCTGAAATATGAATACCGACGATAAATGCAGTAACGGTTGTCCCAATATTTGCCCCCATGATGACACCAATCGCCTGTCTAAGTGTCATAAATCCTCCACTCACTAACCCAACAGTAATGACTGTAATACCGGTACTAGATTGAATTAATACCGTAAAAATAATCCCCGCTAAAATACCCAAATATGGATTCTTTGTAAACTCTAATATATCTCTAAGCTTGTAGCCAACAGACTTTTGAAGACCATCCCCTAAAAATTTAGTACCTAATAAAAATATCCCTAGTCCACCGATAAATTCAAATACTATGTTTTGGAAGTCAACTCCCAAGATTCCCAACTCCTTGATCTCATTCCACTTTAATCGACAAAAAACTACAACTATTTCAATTATCACCGATTTATTACATTATTGTAAAGGAACTTTTTTTAAAAATTTACAATAATGTAATATTAAATTAATAAATACGCTTTCAATTGAAAACCT
Source organism: Metabacillus rhizolycopersici (assembly GCF_020075705.1). Next base: position 77,203 of record NZ_JAIQUM010000008.1, read on the forward strand.
CTCTTTTTATATGTATGAACCTTGAATTCTCTTGTTATGAGATATAGAATATAAAGCGGGATTTCCCATCAGTTGAGGATTTACTATATCCACACAAATGGTTAACGAGACTTAGCTTTGCTTTTATTGGAGATGCCCCCTCCTTCACTCCTTTGTTTTACTAAAAGCTAAGAAGTGGAGCTTTACTGACAGGTAATGCGTGATAAATAAGAAGGATGTGCCATTATTAATGAATGTATTCAAACAACTTTTCTCTAGTCTATATTCCCCAAAACTTATCTCAACATTTAGGTTACAAGGAATTTGGAAAACGATACTCTACGTATTTATTTTAGCCTTACTAAGCACCATTCCTACTGCCTATCATTTTTCTAGTGGATTGACTGCGGGATTAAAAGGAATTGATCAAACACTTCGTAATGATTTACCTTTCTTCTCAATCGAAGATCATACATTATCCGCTGAAGCTGATCAGCCTATCGAAATAAAAAAGGATAACTTTATCATTATTTTAGATGATACGGGTACATATGGTGTAGATGAAGTTGAGGCGAAGCGTAACGCTATAGGTATTTTAAAAGATCGTTTTGTTTTTGTTACGAACGGTCAAACACAATCATATGAATATAGTCTTATGAATATGTCATTTTCAAAGCAAGACATTATTGAGTTCTCCGACCAAGTAAATCAGTTTCTACCAATATTTGTTTCCATTTTATGTTTCGTTATGTATTTGTTCAGCTCGATTGTGAAATTTATTGAAATAACAATTTTAGCGATTTTTGGTTTAGCATTTAAAAATAGTCTTCAAAGGGTTTTAACATTCAAACAAGTTTGGATACTTTCAGCCTATGCAACAACGTTATCGACCTTCTTTTTCTTTGTTATGGATAGTTTACAAGTTGTTGTACCGGGTGGATTTTTAGTAAATTGGTTTGTGCATTTGATTATCCTTTATTTAACATTAAAAGAAATTCCATCCACTAAAACAGCTTGAACTTAACAAAATCACATAAAAAACGCGGAAGTTTCTTTCCGCGTTTTTATTATTTCACTTTAAATTGTTTTGTACTATCTGATAATGTTTTTGATAATTCTGTTAGAATTAATCCAATTTCATGAGTCCGGTTAATTTGTGTTATCTGCCCTTCAGAAGAGGACAGCATTTGCTCGGCACTTGCTAACGTTTCCTGTGAAATCGAGACAAAGCTCTCTGAAGATTGCTCCATTTTTGGTAGTGATCCGTCTAGCTCATGTAAATATTCCTTCATTCCAGATAACTTTTCATTTACAGTTGAAATCTCACTCATCAACAAATCGAACGCTTCTTTTGATTCGCCTGCTACAACTAGATGCAATTTAATATTACTATACATTGTTTCAAATTCATTAGCAGCTTGATCTGATATTTTCTCCATCATTTTTATCGATTGAGTAATATCCTCTGTTGCTTTAGAGGATTGATCAGCTAGTTTTCGGACTTCATTCGCCACAACTGCAAAACCTTTCCCTGCTTCTCCTGCGCGAGCGGCTTCAATTGTCGCATTTAAAGCGAGTAATTTTGTTTGTTCAGCTATTGATTGAATGATCCCTACCACTTTTGTAATAACTTTTGAATTATCCTTTACCCCTTTGATTGTAGTCGTCATCGTTGCGAATTCATGATCAAAGTCATTCATTGACCGAATCATTTGCGAGATACTACTTTCCCCTTTAATAGCTGAAGAATCCATATCTGCTGCACTATTGAAAACATGTTCCATATTCTTAAGAATGTGTGTGATATCGCTTTTCATTTTTTGGAACGTCATGACGTTTGCATCAGAACTTGAAGCAGTCTGCTCAGCACCTGTTTTTACAACTTTTATTGCTTCGACTAATTGGTTGTTTTGGAGCTGTACATCCTCTGACGCTTCTTTCAAATGATTTCCAGTCGTGAAGAGTTCTGATGTTGTTCCATTTATATGTGAAATCATTACACGCATTTGTTCAATCATTTGGATAAAACTTTTATTTAATGATTGAACCTCTGGAATAGAAGTCGAAACGGAAAGATTATTTGTTAGATCTCCATTTCTAACTTCGACCATTGCATTTCGTAACGTCAATAAAGGCTTCGTTAAACTTCTTACAAGCAGGAGAAGAACAGCGGTTGTAATCACTACACTAAGTAAGACAACAATACCGATAAAATTGGCAAGATCATTGACAGGCTCCATATATTTCTCTGTAGGTACAAGAATCAAATAAAACCCTCTTAATTCTTGTATTTCTTTAAAGGACAAAGTATATTCGACCCCATCAATCTTCTTATATAACACGCCATGATCCTTTTTCCTAATTTCTTCAACAATTTCATCGGATATCGTCACACCCGGTTCCTTATTTATATTCATTGGCATTGCACCTTCATCAGTCACTAAGAAAAATTTTGCTGGTAATCCATCTCGAATTAATGCAGTCGATTGGCCTGTTACAACAATTTTATCAACTCTTCTTAAAAATTCTTCCTTATCACTGATATAAGCAAATGCAAGATTCATCACGATATCAGCAGTCGTATTTACTTCCCGATAAAGCCTTTCTTCAATAATTTCCATCGTTGTTTCCTTAGATTTGCTATAAGATGTGAAACCGACGATACTTATCGATGTTAATAAAAGAAATAAAACTAAAATTATGATTCTTGCTTGTAGTGAGATTTTTGAAAAAAATGTTTGTCCATCTCTTTTATGTAGCTCTTTTTGCGAAACTTTTTGACGTTCAACCTTTTTTAGTCGTTTTTTCTGCAGGATTTTTGGTAGTTTATTCTTTAAAATGCTTACTCGTTTGAAAACATTTATTATTTTTTCAATACTTATCCGTTTCATTCCGCCACCCCTAATTCCCCATTTTACATTCAAATTATGACAGTCTATTGTTAAGTTAGTGTAAATATTTTGTAAAAATTTATTGGAATTAGTCTAATAGTTGTGTTTTTTTGATAATTAATATCGATTTCGAATACATCATTTTTCCTATTTATTATCTTCCTATGATTTGTTCAGGAATATTTCATTTGGACAAGCATAAGTATCTGTTAATCAACCTATCAAATTTGGGGGAAGAAAAATGAGACGACTTTCTTTATTCATTATTGGTCTATTCCTATGTTATATCATTTATTATGACTTACAAATCGGGACACTTCCTACTGTTAATATCATTAGTACTACCAGTACTCAAGCAGCCCAAGTTGAGGACAAAAGCAACCCTTCGATCTCCTTCTATGAAACGAAAATTAAACAAGGCGATACAGTTCTATCCATTACTGAACATCATCATGGTCGACTTCCGACCTCAATCGATCAAATTGTTCATGATTTTGAATCGTTGAATTCTAATGTACAGGCAGAGGAAATTTTATATGGTCAAACATATCGTTTTCCGGATTATAATTAATCGTTGAATCTTGTCAATTAGTACTCCTCCCTGTACAATTAGGGTTGGTACATACATACACTAGAAAAATATTACGAACTAAAGTATCATTATATTCGGTGACGATTTTAGAAAAAGATTTAATCTTATTATTTAAGGAGCGATTTACACGTGAGTGAAATCATACATCGTACTAATACTCGCCCAATAAAAGTGGGGAATTTAACGATTGGTGGAAATAATGAAGTTGTTATTCAAAGTATGACAACAACAAAAACACATGATGTTGAAGCAACTGTTGCGGAAATTAATCGATTAGAGGAAGCTGGCTGTCAGATCGTGCGTGTTGCATGTCCAGATGAGCGTGCTGCCAATGCAATTTCTGAAATAAAAAAAAGAATCAATATTCCACTTGTTGTCGACATTCATTTTGATTATAAGCTTGCTTTGAAAGCTATTGAAGGTGGAGCAGATAAAATAAGAATTAATCCTGGTAACATAGGAAGAAAAGAAAAAGTTGAAGCTGTTGTTAGAGCAGCAAAAGAACGTGGCATTCCAATCCGGATCGGTGTAAATGCAGGTTCTCTTGAAAAAAGGATTCTTGAAAAATATGGGTATCCAACTGCAGACGGTATGGTTGAAAGTGCACTTCATCACATCAAAATTTTGGAAGACCTAGATTTTCATGATATTATCGTATCGATGAAAGCGTCTGATGTAAACTTAGCGATCGAAGCATATGAAAAAGCAGCTAAAGCATTTGATTACCCATTACATTTAGGGATTACTGAATCGGGAACACTTTTTGCCGGCACAGTAAAAAGTGCTGCTGGACTTGGCGTTATCTTAAACAAAGGCATTGGAAACACATTACGTATTTCTTTAAGCGCTGATCCTGTTGAAGAAGTAAAGGTAGCACGTGAGCTTTTGAAGTCCTTTGGATTAGCGGCAAATGCTGCAACATTAATTTCTTGTCCGACATGTGGACGTATTGAAATCGACTTAATCAGTATTGCAAATGAAGTAGAAGAATATATTTCAACGATTAAAGCACCAATTAAAGTAGCTGTTTTAGGCTGTGCTGTAAATGGACCAGGAGAAGCACGTGAAGCTGATATTGGGATTGCTGGTGCACGCGGAGAAGGACTTCTTTTCCGTAAGGGGCAAATCGTTCGTAAAGTGCCTGAAGAAACATTAGTTGAAGAACTGAAAAAAGAAATTGATAAACTTGCCGAAGAACATTTTGCAAAACAAGCAGCTGAAAAGGCAAAACTAAACGCATAAGAACAAAAGCGGCTTATGACCTCGAGGGGCTAGGAGCTGGATGCAGTGCGCTTATCCACAGTACAAGAATTTTATAGTTTTCTAAATAACAAAAAAGGAATCGGTTTTGCCGATTCCTTTTTATTATACCCATCTTATTTATCATCGTCTTCCGGAAGCAGCACAGCCCCGATATTAGCGTTCATCGAAAGTGAAGTATCAATATCATCCTCTACTTTATTTTCATTATTAAAATAATGGTCAATCGCAAAGTTTGCAGTATCCGTTTCATTTTCTTGTTTCAGAGGAATGGCTACCTGACCATTTAATTCATTCTGTATCTTTTTGTTCAATTCATATCTGTTCATTCTCATCTTCCCTTCATAAAGAGTGACCTAACTAAAAAACTTATGCAGATATCCACACCTTTTCTTCAACACCTCATTAATAATGAGGTGAGAATTTTACTGCATATTCATGCTACATAAAGAAAATAAGGGATTGACCAAACATGGTCAATCCCTTATTTCGATTTTCATATCGTCCATTTTAAAAAAATGGCGTTATAAAGATACCTAAAATTAGAGATACTAGCCCAATTCCAATCGCCCAAGCCCCTAATGCATTTGCCCCTCTTCTACGTGCAATAAAGCCAACGATAATACCTGCCGCTCCTAAAATAACAGGTAACATAAACAACGAAATAATGGAAAGAGCTAATGCTAAGAAACCTATTCCTTTGCCTCCGCTAACCACTTTATCGTCATCACTGTCAACTTTAGCATAGTCTCTTCTTACGTTTACCGGTGCTGCGATTTCTGCTGCCGTTTCAGTCTCGAAGTCACTTTCGATTTCTTGATCTAGTGGCGTAATTCCCTTGTAATCAAGGGCGTTAAAACGATCTCGTTCTGGATTATCGAACTTATTTTCGTTTGCCATTAAGATCCCTTCCTTTCTTAATTAAAGGAGCATTATTATTATGAACACCTGATAAAAAACTATTACTGTAAATCTTTTCTGTGCTCACGAAAAGTCCAAATATCCTCATTCACTCACCTATCTTTTATGACTAGCTTAGTGTTTGCTTTAGGCACGAAAACCAAATACATAAAAAATTCTTTATGTTACACTTAGAGTAGAAATAGCAAAGGAGAGAACTTTTTATGTTGCGACTAGGTATTGATATTGATGGCACAGTTACAGCCCCAGAAACATTTGTCCCTTATTTAAATAAATCATTTAATAAATCTCTAACATATAATGATTTAAATCAATATGATTTAACGAAGGTATTAAATATTACTGAAGATGACTTTTGGCAATGGATGGACGAATTCGAACCGATTATTTATAAAGAAGCTCCACTTGCTTTACATGCTAAAACGGTTTTAGATGATTGGAAAGAGCAACATCAGTTATTGTTTATTAGTGCTAGAAGAAAGCATTTATTTGATATTACCCACAATTGGTTTAAAGAAAGGGAACTTTATTATCACAACATCGAATTAATTGGAACTCATAATAAGCTTGAAGCTGTTAAGAACAATGAAATATCCATCTTTTTTGAGGACAAGCACGATAATGCTTGTATGATAAGTGAGGAGCATCAAATTCCCGTTATTTTATTTAATACACCTTATAACCAAGACCCTGTTCCAAAAGGTGTCGTACGTGTCAATCATTGGCTAGAAGCAAAAAACTGGGTAAATCAATGGTATGAAACAAAGGTTATTTAAGAACAAAAGCGCAAGCGCCTTGATCAGCCTCAGGCATGGCATAAGACGCGCATGAATAGAAGGCGTACTTTGCCTTCAATTCATGCGTGGCTTATGACCCCGAGGGGCTAGGCGCTGGAGCTGGATGTCGTGCGCTTATCCACAGTACAAGAATTTTATAGTTTCCTAAACGAACATAAAAGCGTTCTGGCATTAATAGCCAGAACGCTTTTAATTACATTGTGGGCAAGTCCCATAGATCTCAAACTTATGGCCGCTTATATCATAGCCCGCTAAGTTTTCTTCGAAGTTCCCCATCGGACAACCAGGTATTTCTTTCGTTTTCCCACATTGTAAACAAATAAAATGATGATGATGATGCTTTGTATCACATGTAAATCTAAAGTGTTTTTCACCAGACAACTCCGTCATTTCAAATATTCCTAAGTCTGCAAACAACGATAAATTTCTGTAAATGGTATCAAAGCTTAAGCCTGGATAATCGTCTTTTAATGACTCTAACACATCTTTTGCTGTCAAATATTTATCGTAATCAGCAAAAAGCTGTAGCATTTCTTCTCTTTTATTTGTATATTTATAACCTTTTTCTTTTAATAAGTCGAGAGCTTCTTGAACATTCATGAAACTTTCCCCTTTTTTATTTTTGTCCATAAAATTGTTACGATTAGAATGAGTACAGATAAAACAACAATTGTCCCACCTGGAGCTAAATCTAAATAATATGCAAGGATTAATCCAATAATAACAGATATTTCGCCAAATAGGATAGAAAAGAATATCGTTTGTTTAAAACCTTTCGCAATTCGGATACTTGCTGCTACTGGTAACGTCATTAGCGAGGAAACGAGTAAAATCCCAACGACTCTCATTGACGCTGAGATGACTAACGCAACTATTAAAATAAAAATAAAATGAATCCATTTTGCATGAATCCCTGATGCAGATGCATGTTCTTCATCAAATGACAATAAAAAAAGCTCTTTATATAGAAGTAAGATCATCAAAATAACAAATACGGCTATACCGAGAATGACATAGAGATCCGTGCGGCTTACTGCGCTTATACTACCAAATAAGTAGCTGAAGAGGTCTGTATTAAATCCATCAGCTAACGAAATAAAAATTACGCTAATCCCGACACCACTTGATAAAATAATGGGAATGGCAAGTTCTTGATAATGTTTATAAACTGTTCGGAGCTTTTCAATAAAGAGTGAACCCGTTACAGAGAAAACCATTCCTAAGTAAATTGGATTCAAACCTGCGAATATGCTAACCTTCTTTTCAAGCAACATGCTTGCGGCAATCCCGGCTAATGTTACATGACTTAACGCATCAGCAATTAAAGACATTCTCCTTACTACAATGAAAACACCGAGGAGAGGAGCAATTAACCCGATTACCATTCCTGCTAAAAATGCATTTTTTAAAAATTCATATTCAAAAAAACTGCTTAACATTGTTTACATCCTCCATTAGTGGGAGTGATCATGTGTTAACACATGCAATGAGTGTCCATAAAACTCAGACATCTCATCATCCTTTAACGATTCAAAGTCTTTAGAATTACCGTGAAAATATAAGTTTTTATTAATACACGCTACATGTGATACCTTATCAGTAATCGCTCCAATATCATGGGAAACCAAAATTAACGTTATCCCTAAATTTTTATTCAAGTGCGTTAGCATTTCATAAAAATTTTGAACAGTTTGCGCATCCACGCCTACTGTAGGCTCATCTAGGATTAATAACTTCGGATTGCTTACGATTGCTCGAGCGATGAATGCCCGTTGCTGCTGGCCCCCTGAAAGCTCGCCAATATTCCGTTTTGCAAACTTAGTTAACCCCACTGACTCAATCGCATCATAAACCTTCCTGCGGTCTTGTGCCGTCATAAATTTAAATAAACCTATCTTAGACGTTAGACCACTCGAAACAACCTCGAAGACAGATGCGGGAAAACCAGTGTTAAAGCTATTTGCTTTTTGTGAAACAAACCCGATTTCATGCCAATTTTTAAATTTCTCTATCTGCTGACCAAACAACTTAATTTCACCTTGCTGTGGTTTTAATAATCCTAGTAGGCATTTTAATAAAGTTGTCTTCCCAGATCCATTTGGACCGACAAGTCCGAGAAAACTCCCCTTCTCAACAGTAAGATGAATATCCTCCAGCACTCTTTGGCGTTCATATGTGAAGTTTACATGATTTATTTCAATTACAGGTTGTATCATATATCGTCATCCTTTTCAAATTAAGAATCGTTACGATTTACAAGAAGTAAACAAATAAACGATTGGTTATAACATGAAAATTATACAGAAAAATCATCATTATGTAAAGGATTAAATATACTTTTAAAAACAGCACATTTTAATAAATCCTCCATACATTGTTTTAGAGGAGGTTTGAAAATGATTTTATTTCAAAAGATTATTAACCAAAAGCTTAATAACATATCAGTTGAGGAACTTATGCAATACGCAAAGCAATTTAATGTTACGATCGATCGCGCACAAGCCATACAGGTTGTTAAGGCCATGCAGGGTCAAAATATTAATATTTTTAATATGACTGAACGTAAACAACTATTAGCAAAAATTGCTCGTATTACCTCTCCAGAAACAGCTCAACAGGTTAATCAGATTTTCCAGAAATTCACCAACTAATATATACTTAAAATACAAAGTCTTATAATCATTTCTGTGTTCGCTTCTTTAATCGTAACTGGATACACCCAAATACTATAAAAAGACAGTTCAATCATTATTGTTCTGTCTTTTTCCTCTGAAATAAGTACATATAAGAAAAGCGCAAGCGCCTTGAACAGCCTCAGGCATGGCATAAGACGCGCATGAATAGGCGTACTTTGCCTTCAATTCATGCGTGGCTTATGACCCCGAGGGGCTAGGCCGCTTGCGCTGGACACTAAAACTAATTCAAAAAATTTATACTTTCTTATCTTTTTAAAAAAGAGAACTAATGATCACACTAGTTCTCTTTCTTAAGTAAGTTTCAATTTTATTGATTTAAAATCTTATCTAATACCCCAGCATCAAACATCTGTTCTTTAAACATATTAATTTCAAATTTGTAAGGAGGCTTTTTATTTTTTTTATCCTCTCCTACATATGGAGTTTCAAGTATTTTAGGGATACTTGTTAATGAAGGGTGATGAATAACTTTATTTAAAGCGTCAAATCCGATATGACCAAATCCGATATTTTCGTGTCGGTCTTTTCTGGCACCCATTGGATTTTTGCTATCATTAATGTGAAGAACCTTCAATCGATCTAAACCAATAATTGAATCAAATTCCTGTAGAACACCGTCGAGATTGCCTACTATATCATATCCAGCGTCATGTATATGACAAGTATCTAAACAGATTGATAAATGCTGATTATGTGTAACACCATCGATAATTTTGGCTAGTTCATCAAAAGATCGACCACATTCAGTACCCTTTCCTGCCATTGTCTCTAAAGCAATTTGGACTTCGTGATTTTGTTCAAGAACTTCGTTTAAGCCTTCAATAATTTTTTTAATGCCTTCGTCTGCTCCAGCACCTACATGTGCACCAGGATGCAAGACAATCTGTTTAGCACCTAAGGCATTTGTACGCTCAATTTCTGAACGTAGGAAGTTAACCCCAAGCTCAAACGTATCAGGGTTTGTTGTATTTCCTATGTTAATAATATATGGAGCATGAACGATGATTTCATCGATTCCATTTTCCTTCATATGAGCTTGTCCAGCTTCTATATTTAAGTCTTCAATATTCTTACGTCGCGTGTTTTGCGGAGCACCAGTATAAATCATAAAGGTATTTGCGCCATACGAAACGGCTTCTTCACTTGAAGCTAAAAGCATTTTTTTACCGCTCATCGAGACATGTGAACCAATTTTAAGCATTCATCTTCCCCCTATTTGCTTTTCCGATTTAATCTTCGCTGTCTCTTTTTAATTTGTTCCATCTCTCGACCCATTTTCTTTTTATAGCCCGGCTTAACATTTTTCGGTCTTTGAACAATACTTTTTGCCAAGGCGTCTACTTCATCAGCAACTTTTTTTCGCTTTTGACGTCGTTTACGGTCAATGGAATCCTTCCATTCACCATCAATAAAGTCTTTATTTACAAATTCAATACCTAGCTTCTCCAATTTGTTTAATGCATCCTCGTCAGACGTATCAAAAAGGGTAACTGCAGTACCTGAATTACCTGCACGTGCTGTTCTTCCTACACGATGGATATAAAAATCTAATTCTGTTGTCGGAATCTCGTAGTTTATGACATGACTTACACCTTTAATATCAATACCGCGAGCGGCTAAATCTGTCGCTACAACATATTGGAAGTCTAAATCATTAATTTGCTTCATCATTTTTTTACGATCACGTGGAGATAGATCACCATGAATGCGCCCCACCTTTAATCCTTTTTCAATGAGAGCATCTGCGACTTCGTCGGCATTCTTCTTCGTGTTTGTAAAAACAATTGCTAAAAATGGATTAAACGAAACCAGCATATCATGAACTAGTTTGATTTTATTACGATGTCTAGTCGGTATTAATACATGTTCAATTTTCTCAGCTGTAGCTTGCTTAGGAGCCACATGTGTAAACTTTGGATTTTCTAAATATTTTTTCAAAAATGGCTTTAATTTTTCAGGAATGGTTGCAGAAAACACAAGAATTTGCAAGTTGTCAGGCATTTGACTTGCTACCATATCCACTTCCTTAATAAATCCCATATCAAGCATTAAATCCGCTTCATCAACGACAAATGTCCGAACTTTATTAACAATTAACGCTTGTTCTTTTACAAGATCGTTAACCCTCCCCGGTGTCCCTACGACAATTTGTGGTTGAGATTTCAACTTATCAATCGTCCGTTGCTTATCTGTTCCGCCAATATAACATTTCGCAGTGATTTCCTCCGGTGAAAAGGCAATAATTTTAACTGCTTCGTTATAGATTTGTGTCGCTAATTCTCTAGTAGGTGCCGTAATAACGACCTGAACCTCTTTTCGATCTGGATCAATTTTGTTTAGTAACGGTACTAAATAAGCATGTGTTTTTCCTGTACCTGTTTGTGATTGTCCGATCGCACTTTCACCTTTTACTATTGACGGAATTAGTCTTTCTTGAATTTCAGTCGGTTCAAAAAATCTCAATTCCTTCGTTAACGCCTCTATAATAAACGGTTTTAATGAAAAACGTTCAAATTTTGATTGTTTCATCCGTGTCATCTCCTTATTTGATAAAGCTTTGACACACCTTTAAAAAGGCGCACTTTATCAATCCATCACTACATTATAACCGATTCGTGAAAAAACTCAAATAAAGTATGTATTTTGTCAATAAAGAAACACCCCTTATTTAAAGATTTTCTTAATCACAAAGATGTTTTTTGACCTTATTAAGATTCCCAGTAAAAGTATCCTCCGATTCTTCTATCTGTACTCGTTCATTTTAATCGATAAAGTTGGGATAGCATTTTCTCTATGCCTGCATAATCTATGGTTAGGGTAACTTACTTTGAAAGGAGGATTTCTATGTTTCAACAACGACCAATGCCTCCGATGAATTCTAGAGGTTTCTTTCCTGGGCAAGGACAAATGCCAATGGGTCGACCACCATTGCGCAGTCCTTTCATGGGTGGTGGACAACAGTTTGGTTCTCCCATGCCAACAAGAGGTGCTGGCGGATTAAAAGGTTTGATCTCACGAATTATCCCCGGTAGTCAGGGTGCTGCTGGTGCTACAAACACACAAGGATTAATTTCAGGGGTCACTGGTGCATCCAGAGCTACTGGAGCTACTGGTGGAGTACTACAAGGATTAACAAATCCAGCAAATATTTCAGGAATGCTTGGTAATGTTCAAAAAGTGCTAGGTATGGCTCAACAGGTAACACCGATGGTACAACAATATGGACCATTAGTAAAAAATTTACCTGCTATGCTAAAAATCTATCGTGAATTAAAAAGTGGGGACTCTGATGATACAACAACAGAAGATGTCAAGGACGAAAAGTCAGACGTTGCCGTAGAAGAGCAGCCAAAACCTAGAAAACAAACAAAACAATCACAATCAGACATTGAACCTGAAATCGAAGCTTCCAATCCTGAAACAAAGACTACGAAAAAAGGAAAAAAACGTTCCCCAGTATCGAGCGGTTCAAAACCAAAGATGTATATTTAATTTTCCTCTTTGTATTCTTCACTGATGTTCGATATAATATTAAGAGATTATAAGAATAAAGAGCCGTTTTGCGGCTTTTTTTCAATGAAAAAAGGGACGAAGTATCACTATCTTATTACTTCATGCAATCCCCTTTTTGATCTCTTAAGGAGGCAATGAAATGGACGTAATAAAAATTTCGCCACGTGGATATTGTTATGGTGTTGTTGATGCAATGGTTATTGCTAAAAACGCCGCTTTAGATAAATCATTACCAAGACCAATCTACATTTTAGGAATGATTGTTCATAATAAACATGTTACAGATGCTTTTGAAGAGGATGGAATTATTACCCTTGATGGTCAAAATCGTTTAGAGATTCTCGAACAGGTTGACCGCGGAACCGTTGTTTTTACAGCACATGGTGTTTCGCCTGAGGTAAGAAAAATTGCTAAAGAAAAGGGGCTTGTTACACTCGATGCTACATGCCCAGATGTAACAAGAACGCATGATTTGATTCGAGAAAAGGAAGCACAAGGCTATCAAATTATTTATATTGGCAAAAAGGGTCATCCCGAGCCTGAAGGCGCAATAGGGATTGCACCTGATATCGTCCATCTCGTTGAGTCAGTAGAAGATGTAGAACAATTAACGATTCAAAACGAAAAAATAATTGTGACGAACCAAACGACGATGAGTCAATGGGATGTTGCGGATATTATGGTAAAGGTTCAAGAGAAATTTCCAAATGTTGAAATTCATCGAGAAATTTGTTTAGCAACCCAAGTACGGCAAGAAGCAGTTGCTGAACAAGCTGGAGAAGCAGATTTAACCATTGTTGTTGGTGATCCGAGAAGCAACAACTCAAATCGACTAGCTCAAGTATCCGAGCAAATTGCCGGAACAAAGGCTTACCGCATTTCAGACTTAAGTGAGCTTAAACTTGAGTGGTTAAAGGATGTTAAAAAAGTTGCGGTTACATCAGGTGCCTCTACACCTACACCTGTTACAAAGAAGGTTATTCAATTTCTTGAACAATTCAATCCAGAGGATGAGTCCACATGGAATGCAGATTCTTATATTCCTTTAGCAAAGATTCTTCCGAAAGTTAAGGTAAAAGGATAAGATAGCTTTTATATAGAGAAAGCCCAGTAGCGCAAATGAAATTGCACTGCCGGGCTTTTTATTTATCGTTTAGGAATTTATAAATTATTTTGTACTGTGGATAAGCGCACGACAGCAAGCGTAAGCGTCCGGCCCCGAAGCACAGGACGTGCAAGTGCAGTCAATGCGACAGGACGTCGCGTTCTTGACTGCCTCGCGGGTCTAAGCCACTCTTGAATTAAAGGTAAAAAAAACACCTTCTATTCAAGAGCGTCTTATTTGCCCGAGGCTGATCAAGGCGCTTGCACTTTTGTTCATCGTTTTAAACGAACGTAAACGGATTTGTATCTACCTCTGAGCTAAATACATTTACTGCAAAGTTTTTTCCCTTGCACAAATCCCCCAGCTTCGAAGAAACGCCTTTCATCATAACCTTTTCAACATGATGACCCGGATCAATCACATTTAAACCAAGCATCAGTGCATCATGTGCAACATGAAAATATAAATCACCTGTAACGTATACGTCAGCACCTTTAAACTTAGCTTGCTGTATGTATTTGTTGCCATCCCCACCTAATACCGCAACCTTCTTAATTTTGGAATCTGGATTTCCTACAAGTCTAACTCTCTCAACATTTAGCGATTTTTTTACTTTTTCAGCAAATTCTTGAAGGGTTACCGTTTCTTGCAGTTTTCCGATTCGTCCTAATCCTAAAGTGATCCCAGGTTGATCTAATGAATAAATATCATAAGCAACTTCCTCATATGGGTGTGCTTTTCTCATTGCCTGAATCACTTGTTTTTGAATTGATTCCGGAAAGATTGTTTCAATACGAGCTTCCTTTACAAACTCTACCTTTCCTTTTTCACCAATAAACGGATCTGATTGCTCTAATGGCAAAAAGCTCCCTTCACCTGTTGCAGTAAATGAACAATAACTATAATTCCCGATATGCCCTGCACCAGCATTACCTAATGCATCTCTAATCGCTTTTTCATGACTACTTGGTACGAACACAACTAATTTTTTAAATTTATCTTCATAAGTAGGAACGAGAACCTCAACATTTGTAAGCTCTAACGCTTCTGCTAGAAGGTCATTAACACCACCATTAGCTACATCTAAATTTGTATGTGCAGCATAAACAGCAATATCATTTTTTATGCATTTTTCTAACATGCTACCGTATACTGAATCTGTTGTTAGATTTTTTATTGGGCGAAAAATCGGTGGATGGTGGGCAATGATTAAATCAACTTTATTAGCAATTGCTTCATCAATAACCGATTCTACTACATCTAAAGTAATCATGACATTATGGATTGGTTTATTCAAACTTCCAATTTGCAAACCAATTTTGTCGCCTTCTACTGCATAAGCTTTTGGTGAAAACTGTTCAAATAATTGAATGATTTCAAAGCCATTTGGAACCTTCACGTTTATAAAACCTCCTCAACTAGTTTTATTTGAGTCGATAGCTCTTTAAATTTTTCATTTGCCTCATATGTATGACCTGCTTGTTCAAGTTGTTGAACAATTGTTTTCCAATGGTTGCATTCCTGTGTCCACTTTTTTTGAAAAACAGCTGATTTCTTTTTTGCCAAATGTGGTCCTAGTAACAAACCTGCTTGCAAAGAATTTGTTTGATATGGTCGCATTGGATTTCCGATTTCAGCAACAAGGATTTCGTATATTTTGTTGTCTTCTTCAATAATTTCTTCGTCAATTAATTCCCATCCATTGTCAATCATCCACTGTCTAATGAAATTCGCGTGAATGTTTGGTTGTAATATGAGTCGTTTCACTCCAGTTAATTTTGAAGCTCCGTCCTCTAATATTTTTTTAATTAAACCTCCACCCATTCCTGCAATCGTAATACAGTCAACCGATTCCCCTTCTTTAATAACGGATAAACCGTCACCTTGACGAACAGATATTACATCAGTAAGTTCACATTTTATTACTTGCTTTTTCGCTGAAATAAACGGACCGTCAGTAATTTCCCCGGCAATTGCCCCTTTCGCAATTCCTTGTAAGATAGAATAGCACGGGAGATAAGCATGATCTGATCCAATATCAGCAAATACCGTATCTTTTAGTATAAAGTTTGCAACTGTCTCCAGTCTTTTTGATAGCTTCATTTCGTTCATATTTTCACCACTATTTCATTTATTGTCATTCATCATCATTTTTGACAGTATCCTAAGTATAAGAAAAGCGCAAGCGCCTTGTTCGGCCTCGGGCAAATAAGACGCTCAGGAATAGAAGGTGTTCTTTACCTTCAATTCCTGAGTAGCTTAGACCCAAGAGGGACCGGACGCTTGCGCTGGACACGAAAACTAATTCAAAAAAATTATACTCTTTCTTATCCTATAAAAAAAGTCCTTCACAGATGCAAAGGACTTTTTTTATTAATATGGTCTCGACATTTTTTTGTACTAGCTAAGACACTTAAAACCGCTAGATTTCCCTAGGCTGTTCAAGATTTGCTGTAGAACTAATTATTTAATTTCTGAAACCCATTTCGCCATTTCGTCGAGCTTTTCATCAGGAACTAAGCCAGCAGGCATAATCCCTTTACCCGACTTAATCGTTTCTTTAATATCATCTGCACTTAATTTGTCACCAATACCTGCGAGGGCTGGACCTGCACCACCTTCATAGTTTTGACCATGACATGAGATACAGCTTTTTGTGTAGATTTCTTCTGGTGAAGCGCTTGCAACATCTTCAGTTTGTTCCTCTTCGCCACCGCTTGCTAATTCTTCACGATCGCCAATACCTTTAAATGAAAAAAGGAACATAAGGCCGATTCCAAAAATAGCAATTAGTAAAAACGGAATAAGTGGATTGCGATTCATTATGTAACCTCCCTTATGTAAATAAGTAACTCTCCATTCATATGAATCCTTGCTTTTAAAAAGTTTGTTCAAATTATCTAGCTTTTTCAAGCAGTTAATTCTTCCATTCATTGCCTGTTATCTAGCAAGCCTTCCACAAGTGGGCTTTACTTTCTTTACTTTCTTTCCTACCTTCACTTCTTTTATTCACTAAAAGAGAGATGCGGAAATACTCGCTGTTACTACGGGATAAAATCATAAGTACAAGTATATTGTAAACACTTACTATTCTACTTTAATTTTACAATAAGTAAAAGGCTTATCTTCTAACATCACCAGTTTTTCACATTTTAGACAAAAATAAGGAAAAACAAATAACTTTCATTAGTATACCATTGACAATTTTCTTTATTAGTAGTTGTAAATAATAACCATTAATACAAAAATTGTTAGCCCAACTACTTCACTAATAACGAGATAAAGTATGCGAGTCATTCTCCCCATCACAATCCAGAGTAAACAGTTGAATACAATAATTGTCCCCATCCAAAATCGATCACCATTTGCAAAATAATCTACTAAGGACAAGGATATCAGTAATAATTGGATAAAAGATAAACTTAGTGGTACTTGAAAAAAAACACGTTTTCTTATAAAGTAAGCGGTAACAGATATTGAAGTTACAAGGAAAAAACTTACAATACTCATTTGCAAAACATAAGATAATTCAGTAAAATATATGACAAGTAGCGTTACGAGAAGCAATAATAATAGTAAGCCATATATTAATCCGTGAAAAGCTGTGAATCCTTGATTTTTTTTGAGCGTTTGCGAGGGTAACTCTTCTTTATCTTGATTGCCTTCGGTATAGAGTGCTAATAAGAAATCACAATAGGTTTCAGGTAGGAGTCTACTATTTTTCCAATAATAAATTTCTTGTATAATGATTTTCTTTTTTTCATTCGTCATTTTGAAATTTCCTTATTGCATTTCTGTTTCTAATGCAATAAGCATATGATTTTTTGCCCAAGATATCTGGTTAACCTTTAATGGATGGCAGATAGTTGACCTTTATCCACATCTTTCCATCCAGATAAAAAGACGGACAAAGTTGTCCGCCTCATTCTATTCTAAAAAGTCCTTAAGACGCTTACTACGACTAGGATGGCGTAATTTACGTAGTGCTTTCGCTTCAATTTGACGAATACGTTCACGCGTAACACCGAAGACTTTACCAACCTCTTCAAGTGTTCTTGTTCTTCCATCGTCAAGCCCAAAGCGTAGACGCAATACATTTTCTTCACGATCTGTTAATGTATCCAATACATCCTCTAACTGCTCTTTTAATAATTCATATGCAGCATGTTCAGATGGAGAAGTTGCGTCCTGATCTTCTATAAAATCGCCTAGATGAGAATCGTCTTCTTCACCAATTGGAGTCTCTAATGAAACAGGCTCTTGAGCAATCTTTAAGATTTCCCTTACCTTATCTGGGGTTAATTCCATGTCTTCCCCAATCTCTTCTGGTGTTGGTTCTCTCCCTAGATCCTGCAGTAATTGACGTTGTACTCGTATTAATTTATTAATTGTTTCGACCATATGAACTGGAATACGAATCGTTCTAGCTTGGTCAGCTATGGCACGGGTAATCGCTTGGCGAATCCACCATGTAGCATACGTACTAAATTTGAAACCTTTACGGAAATCAAATTTTTCAACAGCCTTCATTAGCCCCATATTACCTTCTTGAATCAAATCAAGGAATAACATCCCACGACCAACGTATCGCTTAGCAATACTTACAACTAGTCGAAGGTTAGCCTCAGCAAGTCGTCGTTTCGCTTCCTCGTCGCCGCCTTCTATACGATTTGCAAGCTCAATCTCTTCATCGGCAGATAAAAGGTCAACACGACCAATTTCCTTTAAGTACATACGTACAGGGTCATTTATTTTCACACCAGGAGGAACGCTTAAATCGTTTAAATCGAACTCTTCTTCCTTTGCAAGTTCTTTCACATCTGGATTATTTTCTGTCTCACCAGACTCACCTATTAATTCGACACCCTGTTCACCTAAAAATTCATAATACTCATCCATTTGGTCTGATTCGATTTCGAAATTAGCCATACGTTCTGATATTTCTTCATATGTCAAAACTCCACGTTTTTTCCCAATTTCAGTTAATTGCTCTTTCACCTGTTCAAAGGTTACTTCCGTTTCATGGGTTTGTTTATCAGCCACAGGATCCCCTCCTTCCAAACTTATCACATTTTAAACTAAACAATCGGATTACTCATTAAAGGTCATATCCTATTTCTATTGAAATTGTGCTTTGCAGTTAGTTTGTTAACGCAACACACCAATTAAAAACTTATTGATCCTTGAATCTTACATCGATTAATCATGATTATGATTTGAGAGCTTGCTTTAATTGAATAATTTCCATCGCTATTTGCGCTGCTTCCTTATACAACTTGTTTCTTTCAGCTTCATTTTTTTCAACTTCTTTTTCTTTTATCATTAACATTTTTTGATGATTCAACACCTGTTTTATATAATCTGATATTTCTTGTTCACTTACTTCAGTGTTTAGCGAAATCATCGCAATGTTGGACACGATATGTTGTAACTCTGGACTTGGGAGTTTTGATAGAAATGAACTTACATTTTCTTCATTTCCTTCTTCATAATAACCGTATAAATAAGTTGCAATTGCTTTATGCTCCTCAATATTAAATTGAAGCCCAAGTCGGTCGAGCACCTTTTCAGCAAAATCCTTGCTTCTAAGCATGTGTCCGATAAGCATTCGTTCAGCTGTATGAAATGCCGGGAGCAGCCTTTTCGATTGAATTGGTGCTCTCTTACGATGTTGTAGATCACTCTTATCTTGTTGTGGCACCTGTTGATGCTGACTTTTTTTTTCTTTCTGATGAAGTTGTTCTTTTAAAACCTCCATCGAAAGCTCAAATTCCTTTGAAAGCTGATTTAAGAAGATTTCTTTCTCAACAGCATTTTCTAACTTGCTAAGCTCGGTAATAACATTTTCAATAAACTGTAGTCTTTCTCCTTCATTTTGGAGATTCTTTCCTCTACGGAAATAATTCATTTTAAATGTCATTAATGAGACGCTTTCCCCTATTACATCGTTTTTGAATTTTTCTGAACCAAATTTTTTGATGTAGTCATCAGGGTCTAAACCATCTGGAATCATAGCTACTTTCACTTTACATCCAGCATCTTTTAATATTTTCGATGCCCTGATCGTCGCCTCAATTCCAGCAGAATCTGAATCATAGCAGATGGTGACTTCAGAAACATTCCGACGAATAATTTTTGCTTGATCTTCAGTGAGAGATGTTCCCATTGTTGCAATTGCCTGTTCTACCCCGGATCGGGTAGAAGATATAACATCTGCGAAACCTTCAAATAATATGACTTGTTGATTTTTCCGAATATGTACTCTTGCACGATGAAAATTATAAAGTAATTTGCTTTTGTTAAAAATTTTTGTTTCAGGACTATTTAAATATTTGGGCTTTTCATCCCCTAATACTCTTCCTGAAAAAGCAATTGTCATCCCATGATGATCCATAATCGGAAACATAATTCGATTACGAAAACGGTCGAAATAATCGTCTGAATTGTTTTTCTTAACTAACAACCCAGCCTCTTCCATTAAGGATGCATCATATCCTCTTTTTACCAAAAACTTAGCGATGAAATCCCAAGAATCGAGAGCATAACCAATCTCAAATTCATCAATGACTTCTTTTGTAAATCCACGATTTAACAAATAATCAAAAGCGTGTTGACCCTCTTTTGTATTAACTAATAAATGATGATAGAATTTCTTTAATAGCTCGTGAGCCGCAATCATTTTTTCTGTATCTTTTGAAACAGATGTAGTTTTTTCAGAAGGAGCTAAAGTTGGTAATTCAATATTTTCTTTATCGGCAAGATGTTGAGCAGCTTCAATAAACGTGTAGCCTTCATGCTGCATAAGAAAAGAAAACACATTCCCACCCGCTCCACATCCAAAGCAATGAAAAATTTGCTTATCAGCAGAAACTGAGAATGAAGGAGACTTTTCTCCATGAAATGGACATAATCCAAAATAGTTACGACCTTGTTTCTTCAATTGAACATATTCACTTATCACATCAACAATGTCAGAAGTTCTTTGTATTTTTTCGATTAATTCATCGGGAATTCGATTTCCCATGCTAACAACCCCGTGTTAAAGATATTCGATATTTAATCGCATTCTCCTGCATCTTTCGACAAAATCTTTTTCATTGTTGTGATAAAATGCAAAGTATCTTCTTCAGTGAATTTTTTTGGTCCTTTTGAATGCTTACCACCGCGCCTCTCCATCGCTGATAAATAGCGAAATTGAAGGGCAGTATCAACATTAGCTTCAGTATAGTGTTTCCCTCTTGGAGTAACAACAATTACGTCTTTGCTTAGCAAAAGACCAGCTAACCCAATATCCTGAGTGATGACAATATCCTTTTTTTGAACATGATTGACTATGTATAAATCAGCCTCTTCCTTTCCGGTATCAACAAAGACCCACCTACCACCATACGTTTTGTCAGTTGTATGATTATAGGATGCAACGAAGATGACTTCGATGTTGTGTACGCCTGCAATATTCATGATTTCTTGCTTAACAGGACAAGCGTCAGCATCAACATAAATTTTTATTGGTTTTTCGCCATGTTTCTCTATTCTACATCACTCCGACAAAATCCTTCTTTAAAAAACTGTAAGAACTTAATATTCGCGGGAATCACCTTGAAATCCTTTGTCGAAAATTATTTTCCAATAAATCTTGACAGTTTACAATTAATAGTTTATTCCTACATGTCAAGTTCTAAACCTAAAAAAAATTTTTTATCACAATTTTTTATTATAATACAAAGTTATTTAAATTTCTATTGTTTTTTGATAGGTAAGGAGATGGAACCCGCTTATTTTTTTCCCGTATCAATACAGTTTTTAATGAAATGATTTTAGGCATTTACTTGGTGTAGAGCTTCCTTGTTCCTTTCCTTGTTGAAGCTGGGGATAAGCGTAGCTTCAATAAGGTTTAAAAAAGGAAAAGGCTGACTCCTAAGTAAGTGTCAATTACTCATGAGCCACCCTCAACTATTTTATCGTTATCCGTTTTGCTTATTCATTAAATTTACGATAAGGTTCGCAGTTTCTTCCACTGCTTTATTGGATACATCAATAACGTTGCATCCTATTTTCTCAACAATTTTATCAAAATATTCTAGTTCCTCTTTAATACGATTAATATTTGCATAAAATGCCTCATCGTTAAGTCCTAATGATTTTAATCTTTCTTTACGAATGTTGTTAAGTTTTTCTGGACTAATCCGTAAACCAATACACTTTTGGGCAGAAACTTTATACAATTCCTCAGGAGGCTCGACTTCCGGAACAATTGGAACATTAGCAACCTTGAAGCGTTTATGTGCAAGATATTGAGATAATGGCGTTTTCGAGGTTCTTGAAACTCCGACAAGGACAATATCTGCTTTTAAAATCCCCCTCGGATCTCTTCCATCATCATATTTAACTGCAAACTCAATTGCTTCTACCTTTTTAAAGTAATCATCATCAAGCTTACGAACTCTACCAGGCTCATATTTGGCTGCCTTTCCATATGACGTTTCCATTTTATCAATTAATGGCCCAATAATATCATAATAAACGACACCAAGCTTTGTTGCCTCTTGTATCAAAAACTCTCTTAGCTCTGGTACAACAAGTGTAAAACAAACAATTGCCTTATCTTCTTTCGCAAGTGAAAGAACCTCTAAAATGGTTCCTTTGTCTTCAACATATGGAATTCGTTTTATTTTCGTATTGGCTGAAGAACCATTAAATTGACTTGCTGCTGCTTTTACAACAAGCTCTGCTGTTTCACCGACAGAATCAGATATTACATAAATCAAACGATACCCCATTATTTTATCCCCTTTTCTAAATACTTAGCTAATAACTTCCTCATCAGCAAAGCTTACTAAGATTTTTGTCATGTTTGTTTTTGTAATTCTCCCAATTACCTCTAGACCCTTCTCTGATTCCTTTACAACTGGCAAGGCATCAATTTGCCTATCTATTAGTGCATTCGCCACATCTAAAATAAGATCATCCTGTCGACAAACAGTGATATTCGGCATTCTTGTCATAATCATATTTACTGGAATTGATGTAAGCTCTTGATTACCGATACTAGCTCGTAATAAATCCTTCCGGGAGAGCACACCGACTAAGTAAGATTGATCATCAACAACAAACAATGTACCTACATCTTCTAAAAACATGGTAGTTATCGCATCATATACCGAAACTTTTACGCTTATTACAATTGGGATTGACTGGTAATCCCTCACCAGAAGTTTTTTTAATTCGTCTGATAAAAACTGTGTATCCGTTTTACCTGTATAATAATAGCCAACTCTTGGTCTTGCTTCTAAATATCCAGTCATTGTTAAAATTGCTAAATCAGGTCGTAGCGTTGCTCTTGTCAGATGAAGCTGGTCAGCAATTAGTTCTCCAGTAATCGGACCATTCTCTTTTACAATCTCTAAAATTTTCTCTTGTCGTTTACTAAGCTCGATTTTACTCACCACCTTGCTTCTACTTTAGAGCGATACTTTAGTATCCAACTTATGGATAATGAAATCTCAAAATGATCAAACCTAATTAGGTTATACTATATAAAATTATTATATACTTTATTATCATTTTGAAAAGTACTTTGTACTATCTTTCTTTCAGACCAGTTAAAAGTAGGTGAAATAATCTTCTAAAAAAATAGGACTGACTATATTTAGTCAGACCCAAATAAGCGCCTATATTTGTATGTCACTTTTAAATTATTTCACAATAATTACGTTCATTTTCGCAAAGGATTCAATCACATTTGAGAGTTTTACCATTTGAGCTAATCGATTCGCCTTGATTTTCTCATCATCAGACATGACCATTGTTTGATCAAAATAATTATTTATAATCCCTTTTAAATCAGCTAATAATTGATAAACTTCTTCCTCTTTACCACTCATCTTAAGGGAGCTTATTCCATTCATTACATTGATATAAGCATCATGTAGTGAATTTTCAAGCTCACTTTCAAATAACGTCTCATTTATTTCTAAATCTACGCCTTTTTTCGCAATGTTCATCACTCGCGCAAGAGCCTCAACAGTTTCTTTAAAATCTTCTTGATTAGATTTTGTCTCGAGAACATTTGCCCGATTAACTAATGAAGTAACTTCCATGACAGATGATTCCAATACAGCATCAACTAAATCATGGCGAATATGTTCTTCTGCTAGCAAGTATTTCAAACGTAATTTAAAGAAAGAAATGAGTTCTTGCTTAGCTTCTGCTGTTGCTTTATCACCATATAATCCAAGTGCCAGGTCGAATAATTCTGGTAGTTCAAGCGCCCATTTTTTCGCTAACAGGATTTGAACAATACCACTCGCCTGTCTTCTTAATGCATACGGATCTTGAGATCCTGTTGGAATTTTACCAATTGCGAAAAATCCTACAATTGTATCAAGTTTATCCGCTAGTGCTACTACTGCCCCAACTGTTGAAGCAGGTGCAACATCATCTGCATGACGAGGCTTGTAATGTTCATTTATTGCAATAGAAACGGCTTCCTTCTCACCGCTAATCCGTGCATATTTTTCCCCGATTTTCCCTTGCAGCTCTGGAAATTCGTATACCATATTTGTCACTAGGTCGAATTTACAGATGGATGCAGCACGTTCGATATCGTGCTTTTCCTCATTACTTACATGTAGTTTATCTGCTAATAAGCTAGATAGTTTCTTGATCCGAGTAACTTTTTCACCAAGCGAACCTAATTCAAGATGGAAGACAATTTTATCTAGCTTTTGAACAGCATCTTCAATTTTCAGCTTTTGATCTTCTTTATAGAAGAAGTTCGCATCAGAAAGTCTAGCACGTAACACTTTTTCATTTCCTCTTGCAACATTTTCAAGATGGTTGTGATCACCATTCCGTACTGTTACAAAAAATGGTTGAAGCTCACCACTTTGGTTTCTAACGGGAAAATAGCGTTGGTGCTCTTTCATTGATGTCACTAAAACTTCATCAGGTAAAGATAAATATTCCTCTTCAAACTTCCCAAATAATGCAGTTGGATATTCAACAAGGTTATTTACTTCTTCAAGAAGATCTTCATCAACTGGAATAACCCAATTTTGTGTATCCTCAAGCTGTGACAACTGAGCACGGATGGCTTCTTTTCGTTTAACAGGATCAGCGAGCACAAATTGTTCTAAAAGGCTTGCTTCATATAAAGATGGTGCAGCAATTTCGAATTTATTACCTAAAAAATGGTGGCCGTAGCTATATAAATTCGTTGTAACTCCTACAATTTCAAAAGGAATAACCTCATTACCAAAAAGAGCAACAATCCATTTAATTGGTCTAATGTAACGCATTTCTTGACTACCCCAACGCATGTTTTTAGGGAACGTTAAACTTGTTATTAATTGGCGAACTTCTGCTAATAGTGTAATCGAATCTTGCCCTTTAATAAACTTTTGCACATGGGCATACTCAACACCATTTATTTCTTTAAAGTAAATATCATCTACAGAAACTCCTTGCCCTTTTGTAAAGCCAATTGCCGCTTTTGACCAATTTCCCTCTGCATCTAACGCGATTTTTTTTGCAGGACCCTTCGCTTCTTCTTCAATATCAGGCTGTCTTTCTGCTACATCCTTCACTAAAACAGCTAGTCTTCGTGGTGTTGAAAAAGACTTTACCGTACCATAAGTAAGTTTTTTTTCATTAAGCCAGTTTTGTATCTTCTCTGAAAACTGATTCATCGCATCAGTAACATAATGTGCCGGAACTTCCTCTAATCCAATTTCAATCAGGAAATCTTTACTCATGATGTGCTCCTCCTTCCTTTTTTAACATCGGGAAACCAAGTTTTTCTCTTTCATCGTAAAAAGTTTTCGCTACTTTGCGTGCTAAATTACGGACGCGACCAATATAACCTGTTCGCTCTGTAACAGAAATAGCACCTCTGGCATCAAGCAAATTAAATGTATGAGAACATTTTAAAACGTAGTCATATGCCGGATGAACTAACCCTTCATCCATTTGACGATTTGCTTCTTTTTCATAGATTGAAAACAATTGAAACAGCATGTCCGGATCAGATGTCTCGAATGTATACTTTGAATGTTCATATTCTGGCATTAAGAAAATATCACGGACTGTGAAGCCATCTGTCCACTCTAAGTCAAAGACATTTTCCTTGTCTTGTATGTAAGATGCCAGTCTTTCAATTCCATACGTAATTTCTGCTGATACCGGCTTACACTCTAAACCACCAACTTGTTGAAAATAAGTAAATTGGGTAATTTCCATCCCATCAAGCCACACTTCCCAGCCTAAACCAGCACAACCCAGTGATGGATTTTCCCAGTTATCCTCTACAAATCGGATGTCATGTTTTAATGGATCGATCCCTAATGCACGCAAAGAATCTAAATATAATTCTTGGATATTATCTGGTGATGGCTTCATGATAACTTGGAATTGATGATGTTGATAAAGTCTATTAGGATTTTCTCCATATCGTCCATCCGCAGGTCTTCTTGATGGCTCAACATAAGCGACATTCCAAGGTTCTGGTCCAATACTTCTTAAGAACGTATATGGACTCATTGTTCCTGCTCCTTTTTCAGTATCGTACGCTTGCATCAAAATACACCCTTGGTCAGACCAATGTTTTTGCAGCGTTAAAATCATTTGTTGAATATTCATTTGATACACCTCCGTAATTTTAAAACGTAAACTCCTCGTTCTGCAAATAACTTGGGAGAGGAGCCGCTGTTGTCTTTCGTACTTCTAATTATTTCAACACAATATAGAACAAAAGCACAAGCGTCTTGATCAACCTCGGGCAAATAAAGCGCTTTTGAATAGAAGGCGTACTTTGCCTTCAATTCAAAAGTGGCTTAGACCTAAGAGGGCCGGACGCTTGCGCTGGATGTCGTGCGCTTAGTCACAGTACAAGAATTTTATAAATTCCTAAGCAACAAAAAAAGCTCTCGTCCCTATGTCAAATGAATGACATAGGGACGAGAGCTTACCCGCGGTTCCACCCTATTTGCTTATCTCGACTTACTCGAGGTTTTAAGCCACTTTCATAAATTGCTCCAGAACGCCTTTCGTTACGTACCAATCCTTAGCTTTCACCATCCTAAGGTCGCTTACATTGGATTATCGTAAGTACTCTTTTCCTTCAACGCAGAAATGTTAAATTATAATTGCATCTTAATCTAAAAACAGGTAGATGTCAACTTAAGATAAAGCGAGACTTCCATCAGTGGGGGGTTTCTTTATCCCCTACCTTCGCTTCTTTGCTTACTCAAGCTTTGAGATGGGGGATTACTACCCGTTAATGCGGGATAAACTACAGTACATTTTTTCAGCCTTAAAAATAGGATAAATCGCTATGTATAGAAAAATGACACTTTTCACCCTATAGTTTACCCTTCAATGAATCTAATTGATCTAAAAACCGTTTTGATTTAATCGATAAGCCAGAAAACTCATAATAATAAGCCTGAATCACATCTTTTAGTTCTTTCTTTGTTTCAGGCTTCACCGATATGTTACCTAATCGATTTAAATCAAAATAATAAAAAAGGCGTAATAATTTAACGGTTGTTTGTGAAATCGGTAATCGATAGGGATCACGCTCGAAGCATCTATGACAAATAAAACCACCTTCTCGAATTGAAAAGTGAAAAGTGCCATCTTTATTACCACATAAAGCACATCCATCGAGCTGGGGATGTAAACCTAATACTGTTAACATTTTCATTTCAAAAATATTGAGCAAAATATCAGGATCAACTTCATCATTTAAATATTCAAGTGTCTGTTTTAGCAACTCAAATAAATAGGGATTCTTTTCAAAATTCTCAGTGCTTTTGTCTAGTAGCTCTGCTATGTAAGAAGCGTAAGCAGTTAGAAAAATATCCTCTCGAATTCCTCTAAGTGAAAGGATTGTTTCCCCCTGCTGAAGGCTTCCTAATCCACTTGATTTTTGAAATAAAAACGTTCCATACGTAAAAAGCTGGGTTATTGAGGTGAGACGACTATTTGGCTTTTTTGCACCTCTTGCCATTACCCCAACTTTTCCTAATTCTCGAGTATATATTGTTATTATTTTGTTTGTTTCACCGTAATCCGTTGATCGAATAACAATGCCTTCACATTTTTGAAGCAAAATTCCCTCACCTTCCAAGGTTTAGGCAAGATCAGGAAATTGGAAAATCCATTTCAGCTAGTTCATCATCTTGAGAATCGGGTCCGTCATCATTCTCCTTTTCTAACTCTTTAAAAAGAAGGTACGTATCAATGCTACCTGTTTGCGAAAAGACCTTCCAGGTAAAATCCAACATAATAACCCCACCTTTCAGTTGTTAAGACTAGCAAGCAATATATCCAATTTCTTTATTCTTTATCTTGACCTTCTACTCCCAAATTCATGTTAAACAATTTTTGCTAATCATACTTATGAATACTTAGGTTAAAAACAATCCTATTGAAAAATATGCTTTCGTAGATGTTTAGAAAATTATAAAATTCTTATAATGTGCATAAACATCAGGATAAGCAAAGTACTGACGATTTTCTAATATTCATCTTCGCTAAAACCATAATCTCTTAGCTGTGATGCTTTATTACGCCAATCCTTTTGAACTTTAACCCATAGCTCCAAAAAGACTTTTGACCCAAGTAGTGCTTCAATATCAACTCGTGCTCTTTTTCCAACTTCCTTGAGCATGCTTCCTTGTTTACCAATAACGATTCCTTTTTGAGAGTCACGTTCAACAATGATTGTTGCACCAACATAAATCGCTTTATTATTTTCACGTCTTTCTAGTGTATCCATAACGACTGCTATCGAGTGTGGAATTTCCTCCCTCGTTAAATGGAGTACTTTTTCGCGAATTAACTCAGTTATGATAAAGCGTTCTGGATGGTCCGTTACTTGGTCCTCTGGGTAATATTGTGGACCTTCTGGAAGCAACTTTTCAATTTCATTTAATAATCTGTCAACGTTATTTCCATCCAAAGCTGATATCGGCACAATTTCTTTAAAAGGGTATAACTCTTTGTACTGATCTATTAGGGGTAAAAGTTGATCAGGATGAATTTGATCAATTTTATTAATGATTAAGAAAACCGGTGTGGTCGTTTCTTTTAAACGCTCGATGATAAACTCATCACCACGACCATAACCTTCCTCAGCATTAATCATAAAAAGAATGATATCCACTTCTTTTAATGTATTCTGTGCAACCTTCATCATGAAATCACCAAGCTTATGTTTAGGCTTATGGATACCTGGTGTGTCTATGAAGACTGTTTGTGATTGTTTTGTTGTATAAACCCCTTGAATTTTATTTCGAGTCGTTTGGGGCTTATCACTCATGATCGCAATCTTTTGACCGATTACTCGGTTAATAAATGTCGATTTCCCAACATTTGGTCTTCCGATAATTGAGACAAATCCTGATTTGTATGCTTGCTGATTATTATTCATGTAAATCCTCCGCTGAAAAAGCTCCTGGTAGTAGTTCATTTACTGTTAATTCTTCTATATCACCTTGTAGGTTTGTTAAAATTACTTTCATATCCTTTGGACAAAGCTCTGCGATAACTTGACGACATGCTCCACAAGGAGGGACAGGTCTTTTTGTATCGGCAACAACTGCTATTGCAGCGAAGTTTTTATCGCCTTCAGAAATAGCTTTGAAAATTGCCGTACGCTCGGCACAATTTGCCATGCTATATGCCGCATTTTCTATATTACACCCTCTGTATATTTTACCATCATTTGTTAACAATGCGGCACCTACATTAAATTTAGAATAAGGAGTGTAAGCCATGTCTCGTGCTGCTTTTGCTTCTTTGATGAGTTGTTCGATGTTCACACAATTTCTTCCTTTCGTTCATGGTCAAGGACCATTACTCTACTTTATTTTACCTAATGTTCATAAAAAATTCACGTTTTCTTTTATAAATGTAATTTAATTGTAAGAATTTTCAAGGTGAACGATTAATAATATGTACGATATACTCACAAACCAATCCAATTAAAAGTGATTAGAAACGATAATTATTCCTATTATAACTGAAAGTATCGCATAAATAAAAACAGCTCCAGCTGCAGCATCCTTCGCTGACTTCGCGAGGGGATGAAACTCTTTTGTTACAAGATCAACAACACGTTCTAACGCAGTATTCATCAATTCGAAAGCTAGCATCCCACCGACTAAAAACAGGATGACGATCCATTCAAACTTTGTAAAATGAAGAGCTAAGCCACCAATACAAACAAGAACCGTAATAAAAACATGTATTTGAAAATTCCGCTCCGCTTTAAATGTTTGGAAAATACCGCTCCAAGCAAATTTAAAGCTTTCGTAAAATCGCTTCCACTCAGAGATTCGTCGGTCTTTTAAGTCCATAACGGTCTAAAATATCCTTTTGTTTTGTAAACATCACTTTTTCATCCTCATCATTCATATGGTCATAACCTAATAAGTGTAAAAAGCCATGTACTGCTAAAAAGCCTAGCTCTCTCATAAACGAATGCCCATACTCAATAGCCTGTTCATGCGCACGAGGGATCGATATAATAATGTCACCTAGCATTGGCGGCTGCTCCAATCCAACGATTTCGATTTCACCTTCACCCATTTCTTCTAGTGCAAATGAAATGACGTCAGTCGGTTGATCCTTATCACGATATTCACGATTTATTTCTTGTATACGTTCATTTGAAACAAATGTGACGGATAGCTCAGAACCTTGAGCTATCCTTTCTTCTGCGGCAGCAAACTGCAGTAAATCCTCGACTGTTTTCAGCTGCTCTTCAGATATTTCATTCGTTTCGTCTATTAAATCAATCGTTAATAACATTCTTACTTCACCTTCTGTTTTTTAGTTAATTCTGGGTACTCAATTCTCGAATGAAAAATTCCTTTTAATGATTCGCAAAAAGACTTAGCAATTATGTCAATCTCTTTGAGCGTTAAATCACATTCATCTAATTGTTTGTCCTGCAATCTTCCGGAAATGATTGATCGAACAAGTTTTTCAATCTTATCAGGTGTTGGATTTGACATTGAACGAACAGCTGCTTCCACACTATCTGCAATTGAAATGATCGCAATTTCCTTTGTTTGTGGTTTTGGACCAGGATAGCGAAATTCTTCTTCGTAAATCATATCATTCGATTCTTTCGCCTGATGATAAAAATATTTTAATAAAGTTGTTCCATGATGTTGTTCTGCAATATCAATAAATTCTTTTGGCATTTTATTCTTTTTCAATAATTCTACACCATCTGTGACGTGGGCAAGAATGACATTTTTACTCAATTGTGCTGATAGCTTATTATGTGGATTTTCAATATTCATTTGATTTTCGATAAAATACTGGGGACGTTTTGTTTTACCAACATCATGATAATACGCTCCCACTCTTGCTAATAATCCGTTTGCTCCAATAGCCTCGCAAGCAGATTCAGATAAATTTGCAACCATAACACTATGGTGGTATGTACCCGGAGTTTCAGTTAAAATTTTTCTTAGCAATGGATGATTTGGATTGGACAACTCGATAAGCTTCATTGTAGATAAGATACCAAATCCAGTTTCAAAGAATGGCATAAATCCGACTGTTAAGACAGAAGCAACAAGTCCTGCCACACATGCCATAATAAAATAGGAACCAATTTCAATGTTTGAGTAGCCACCATTTCTAATCAACATAATCGCCGTAATCACAAGGACATTCATACCAGATACAAATAATCCTGCTTGGAGTATTTTTGACCGTAGATTATGTTCTCCTAAAAATAAAACTGCCGTTAGACAACCGAATAAATAGTATATCCCGATTGAAAAGTTAAAGCTACCTGTCACTCCCTCATTAAAAATGACACTCCCGCAAACTGCAAAAATCATACTCGTTAAAATCGCTAATCGTTCATTAAGTAAAAGCTTAACCAGCATCGCCCCCATTGCAACTGGTGCAATGTAACCAATATAAGTGTAGTCAATCTTCTGGAATAGACTCACAATCTTCATTAACAGCATGGTAATGGCAAAAATGATGCAGTATAGCAACAAGGAGTTGTTTTTCTTAAGGAAAGGAACGTCTTTCTTTTCGAAATAGTACACAACACCTGTCAGAATTAACAAAATTAATAGCCCTAAGCCAATAAAAGGTTTGAAGGTTTGTTGATCATCAAGTAAACCTACTAGACCAAGCTTTCGATATGCTTCTCGATTTATTAGTTCATCCGCTTCTACTAGAATTTGCCCTTGTTTTATTTGCACTTCCTTCACACCATCAATTGCTTGCTGTCGTTTTTCATCTGTTGCTTCTAAATCGAATACATAGTTTGGTGTAATCGCAAAACGAGCCAATTCAGTAGCCGACTGAAGCACTTCTTTCCGAAGGGGTGCATATTGTAATTCTTCTACAACTTGTTCCTTTGCTTCTGTTAACTGAACAATCGGTATTTCCTTGTTCATAATATTGTTAACAGCTGTAACCACCGCATCCTTTGCTAGTTCCAATTCCTCATCAGTCGTACTGACTAGCGGCAAAAAGGTTTCTTTTGAAATTTTTTCATTTATGGATGGTGTTAACTTGTCTTGTAAACGATCGACCATTTCATCAGATGACAACGTCGTCGTAGCGGAGTCTAGCGTTTTATTTTCTACTTCATCTTCTTTCCTAACCTCAATGATTGTATCGAAGATTGATGAAATTAAATCCACCTGTTTTTCAGAAATTTCCCTTTTTAAAACATACTGATCCTCAACTGAATCATATGCCTCTTGCTGCTTAACTTCAGTCTCGAATTTATCTGCAACTGTTGTTGGTGCATAGATTGTTTCGGGAGAAATCGTAAAGAGATCAATATCGATCGTTTCTGGCTTTATATTACTATAAAGTGATACATATAATATCACAGCTAATATAGCATAAAGAAAAACATACAGAAATTTATAGTTTTTTAGCTTTTCCATAAATTGATTTGATTTTCGTTTGTCCTTCTGTTTCTTATTCTTCACAAGATGCACCACCTTTTACAACAAATTCACCTACGACCGCCCATCATTCTTACAGCACTAACACATCCGATGCCTTGGAGCTGAAATCCACTCACTGTGTACATCGATACTATTGAACAAAAGCACTAGAGATGGATGTCGTGGGCTTATCCACAGTACAAGAATGTTATAGTTTTCTAAACGATAAGAAAAGTGACCCGACGTCGGGGGCTCGGGTCACTTATCCTTCATTTGCGTTTTCATATGCTGAAATAATTTTTGCAACAAGCGGATGTCTGACCACATCAGATTGCTCTAGCACGACAAATGATATACCTTGAACATGTGCAAGTGTATTTTGTGCTACAGTTAATCCTGATTTAACACCCTTCGGTAAGTCAACCTGAGTAACATCCCCGGTGATAACCATTTTAGATCCAAATCCTAGCCTTGTCAGAAACATTTTCATTTGTGCTGGAGTCGTATTTTGAGCCTCGTCCAAAATAACAAATGCATCATCTAATGTTCTACCTCTCATATAAGCTAGTGGAGCAATTTCAATTGTACCTCTCTCTATCAGTCTTTCGGTATGCTCCATACCTAAAACATCGTGGAGAGAATCATAGAGCGGCCTTAAATATGGATCAACCTTCTCTTTAAGATCACCTGGTAAAAACCCTAAACTCTCACCTGCTTCAACAGCTGGTCGCGTTAAAATAATTCGTTTAATTTGACCATTTTTTAAAGCATTTACTGCCATAACCACAGCTAAATATGTTTTACCAGTACCTGCTGGACCAATCCCAAAAACTAAATCTTTGTTTTGAATCGCAGCAATATAATGACGTTGACCAAGGGTTTTAACTCGAATCGATTTCCCTTTGGCAGTTTTGCTAATTTCTTGGACATAAAGATTTTCAAATTGATCTAATTGCTGTTTTTTCGCCATACTAATCGCATAGATAACATCTCTTTCGCTAATGTTAATCCCTTTACGAATAATAAGAAGTAAGGATTTAAGCAGATCATCTACAAGATTAACATGCATGGAATCTCCAGAGACAAAAACCCCCTCACCTCTCGTTACGATCGAAACATCGAGTTCTTCTTCAATCCTCTTCAAATGAACATCATTGTTACCAAATAATGCAATTGCTTCATTTGGATTTTCTAATTGTTGATTCATGGTCACTAATTCTTCTGGCATTTATTCAATCTCCCTGAACAATAGGTGTAGTTTTCACTATGTTTTCTAGCACTTGGTAAAGTACTGTTAATTTTACTTTACCATTCTCATTCGTCTCGTGCAAAACTTTTTCTCCAATTACTTTTTCATCTTTATCTAATTTATTCTCAATATCTTTTCTACCTCTATCTAAAGCTGCTTCCTTTGCTTGTTTTTCTGTGTAGTCTCTACTTACTTCCTGCCTCTCTCGAAAAGTTTCATTTACGTATGCGATTGGCATTGTAAAGTTTAAAAAGTTCACATACCGAACATCATCTTCGACTTCAAATGATGTAAACGCCGGACCTTTAAATCCCCAAATTGGAAGCTTAAAGGAACCAAATTGAAGATAATGTTTAACCGTTGCCTCTCCAGTAAAGACATGAAACGTCGTCTTTAAAGGAATTGATATTGTTGATTTATACCATGTTTCACCGAAAATTTCAGCTTTTGCAGCTACTTTTTTCTGTTCATCCTCTTTTCCAATCAAACCTGACACTAATATTTGTCCCTTTTTTACATGCTCATGCAAAGTTGTAAGTGGTTGACCCTGCTCCACAAACATTTTAGAAATGACCGCCTCTTTCTCTGCAACGATATGCCGTGGACTCACTAATTCATCTTCTTCTGGTTGGTTTTTTTCAACAACTTTAAGATGATAAGTTGTACCTGTTAATTCCACTCCAACCCATGTTATTTGTTGGATATTATCAGTTAACGATTTTTGAATTTCATCGGGATCCTCCACAAAAAACTGAAACTTTCCCTTTTTAACTCCAATCTGTGAAAGCTCTTTTTTAATTAAATGCTCTGTTTCAGGAGATGCCCCCTCAACATCTATTCCCCAAATCATGTTTGATAAAGCAAAAATAACAACTAAAAAGGCAAGTAGCCCGATAATAAATCCACTATTCCGCCAAGATTTTCTCAATAAAAAGGGAAAACCTAACCTTTTTTCAAATCGGCATTTACACTCATTTTTCCGTACTACCTTTCGTAAAGCATGTACATCTTTTAGACGAATATAAAAACTTATTCCACCACTTTTCCCTCTTTTTACATTCCAAACGATAATATCTCCGCGAATACAGTCATTTAAAAAACGTTCTGTACCTCTTCCTTCGATTTTCACCTTAACCATACCAAACAAAAGACTCGTCCATTGATTTTTCATCCTCATCCCCCTAATCGTATAGCACTACCAACTTTCAGTCATTTTCATTATCTTTCTGCTGTGTAAGAAAAAATTCATTCCAGTAAATACACAGCAGCCATTTTGCGATTTAAAACCTTAAAAACATTCGGTATTACACCTACGACTATTTTCGTACACCTGTCGTATCGACTCATGCATACGTTGTAACAGGCAGCAATGACAAACTATCTATTTACGTTGCTTCAAGAAATTGAACCTGATTTATTTTACCTTCAAGTAAGATTTCTTCCGGTAGAATCGTCTTTATGACAAAGGCCTCACCTTTAATTAACAGTTGCCCTTGCTTTAATAAAAGCCGAAGTTCAGTATCTGTAAAAGTAAGGAGTCCGCGATGATTTTCTATGTAAATATGAAGCTGTCCAACCATCGTAATTCTAGGAAGATCCATCATGACATCCGGCGGTAATTCGATTGTATTTGTGATCCATCTTGTTAGCTGCTGACGCCATTTTTTCGCCATAAAAAAAGACCCCCTTTCCTCTCATATGTATGAGAGGAATTGGAGTCTTATAACACGATTATTCGAGAAGTTACGAATGTCTTCTATTTCTTGTATAATGTGGTTTTTGGGACCTTGGAGCACCTAAGATTTCACTCCAAACAACACCCTGAGCCGCTTTTTGGCGATCCACAAGCAGGTGATTCTGTTTCACATTTCGGTTTAATTTAGGTAAGGTCCCTTCTCTCGGAACAAGGCGATGAGACTGATGCCCGTGTGCCTCTACAAGCTCGATGCGATCAGGTTTTTCTACTTCACGAGCCTTCATTCTTTCATATGCTTCTTGAACAGTTTGTAGCGTTTGATTTTTTGGTTTTCGAGACTCATGTTCAACTGTCGTCATGACAGGACTTGGTTTCGGCCTTGATGGTGGTCGAGAGTCTACTGGTTTTTCTGGTCTAGTAGTGTGTTTTGTTGTTGGAGACTTTTCTTCTTTGTCTTTAGACGTGAAAAACCGTGAGAACAACCAGACGAGAAGTCCCCAAACAATTGGGTTTGATAATAGTTCTGTAATATCCATTGCCGCTCCCTCCTTTTAAATGAAGGAAAGGATCGAAGCTAAGTAAGCCTTTGTGTCTTACAACTAGCCTAGCTCCCATCCGCCACCTTATTTAAGATGGTATAGTCTATTTATTAATATTGTTCAGGATCGTTATTTTCTTTATTCGTTTTACCAATTGAATCTCTCATGTCTGTATCTGCGTTAATATTTTGAATGTTCATATAGTCCATAACACCAATATTTCCAGAACGAAGCGCTTCTGCCATTGCTTGTGGCACCTCTGCTTCTGCTTCCACAACCTTCGCCTTCATTTCCTGTACGCGGGCAAGCATTTCTTGTTCTTGCGCGACAGCCATTGCTCTTCTTTCCTCAGCCTTAGCTTGGGCAATTTTCTTATCTGCTTCCGCTTGCTCTGTTTGTAATTCTGCACCAATGTTTTTGCCGATATCAACGTCTGCAATATCAATTGAGAGAATTTCAAAAGCAGTCCCTGAATCAAGACCTTTTCCTAAAACCGTTTGAGAAATCATATCTGGATTTTCTAATACCTTTTTATGATCTTTTTGCGATCCAATCGTACTGACAATACCTTCACCGACACGGGCGATAATTGTATCTTCTCCAGCTCCTCCAACTAACCTTTCGATATTAGCTCGAACAGTGATTCTTGCTTTTGCTTTTACTTCTATCCCATCCATCGCAACACCTGAAATAAAAGGTGTTTCAATGACTTTAGGATTTACACTCATTTGTACAGCCTCTAAAACGTCACGACCTGCAAGATCAATAGCTGCTGCACGTTCAAAGGTTAATTCAATATTTGCACGTTCAGCTGCAATTAACGCATTTACAACACGGTCTACATTACCACCTGCTAAATAATGACTTTCTAGTTGATTTGTTGTGATACCGAGCCCTGCTTTATGCGCCTTGATTAACGGGTTAACAACTCTACTTGGAATTACACGACGAAGCCTCATTCCAATTAACGTAAAGATGCTAACTCTCACACCAGCTGCAAGTGCAGAAATCCATAGTGTAATTGGTACAAAGGTAAAGAAAATACCTAATAAGATCACACACAATATGACAAGTCCAACTAATAAAATTATTGATCCATCCATATAAATCCTCCTAATGATTGCTCTATTATGACCTTGAATGAACGTCATTGAGCCCTCTAGTATAAAAACCGTTTTAAAACTTGATGTTGTGAAAAATTAACATTCGATTATCTACCCTACTTAACAATCTATTAGACCTCTCTCACAACAATCCGAGAGCCTTCCACCTTGACAACTTTGACCCTTTTACCTTGATTGATATAACTACCTTCCGTTACAACATCCACACGTTCTTCAGCAATTACTGCAGTACCAGAAGGTCTAAGTGTCGTTAAAGCCTCACCTTCAATACCTAGAAGATCAATTCGCGATTTGTTTGAAACATAACCACTTTCAGTATTTGTTGAATCTCGCAAGATAAGTTTTTTAAAAATATTCATACGTTTCCCAAACACCTTTACTAGTATAATAGATACTACAATTGAACACGTAATTGCAATGATTAATGAAATCGTCATATGGACGAAATCACCAGAAGCAAGATATAGGCTTGTAATCATGCTGACAAGGCCCAATATTCCCATTATACCACCCGGAACAAATAATTCAGCTATTAATAAGATAATTCCTAAGACAAATAAGATTAACGATTCAAGACCTGCTAAACCAGCTACTAAATGTCCATAAAAAAATAAAAACAGCGATGTCAATCCCATTATTCCTGCGACTCCAAAACCCGGTGAATACAGTTCAGCGATTAAACCGATACTTCCGATTGTAAGGAGGATTGGGACAACGACGGGATGTGTAACAAACCTTGCAACTTTCTCGGCGAAGCTTTCTTCAGCTTCTATTATTGTTGCTCCGGATAAATCTAACTGGATTAAAAGGTCACTTAGATTTTCAGCAGTTCCTTCTGAATAACCCACTTCTAATGCCTGTTTCGTCTCAAGAGTTAATAACTTACCTTTACCAGCCCCATACTCTGGTACATCGACGTTCTTGTCCGCCATAGCTAATGCATATTTAGGATCTCGCCCATTATGTTCTGCTGCTTCCCGCATCTCAGATAACCATAAGGATTGTGACTTTTCATCTGCAGCATTACCGTCTCCAGTTATAATCGCTGCTGCTCCCATCTGACTCCCTTGCGCCATGTAAATTTGATCTGCATTTAACGCAATATATGCTCCTGCCGAAATTGCTTTTCTATTAATATATGCTGTAATTGGAATATCACTCGAACGGAGTGTGTCTGCTATTTCCATTGCTCCATCAACAGCACCACCCAAAGTATTTATTTCGAGTATAATATGATCTACAGCTTGAGCGTTTGCCTCTTTAATGTTCCTCTTAATAAATTGCGAAAGACCCTTTTCAACTGTTTCCTCTACAGGAATAACATATACTTTCTGATCAGAAGTAGCTTTAAGTTCATTATGAAAACCATTAAAAAGTGCCAAAATAAAAGCAACAATAATAATCAACTGAAAAATACGCTTTCTCACCTGTTTGTACCCTCCTCTCTGTAACGTACTACCGTTAATACGAATCAAAGACTAATTTGGTTTCATCTTATTATAAAAATCTATTCGTTTTTCATTTTTTTATGTAAGTTTTGAATTTCTTTCACGAACTCCTTCTGTCTTGAATGGCTAAAAATTGTAAGTAGTTTTGTTTACAGACAGGAAAAGTTACATATCCGATTCTTGATAGGAAGAAAAGCGCAAGCGCCTTGATCAGCCTCGGGCAAATAAGCCACTTTTGAATAGAAGGTGTTTTTTATCTTCAATTCAAAAGTGGCTTAGACCCAAGAGGGGCTAGGCCGCTTGCGCTAGACAGTTTTCGAAGCCAAAACTTATAAAGCGAGACTTCCATCAGTGGGGGGTTCTTTATCCTCCACTGATGGTTAGCGAGACTTATCGGGCTTTTACGGGCAGTTATCCCTCACCTTCACTTCTTTGTATCACTTAAGCTTAGAGGAGCGGTTATTACTGCCCGTTAATGCGGGATAAATTCTGATATTATAAGTAAAATCTCTTTCTCAAGATTTAAGAACAGCAAAGAAGATAGGAGTTGGGTAAAGAAGTCGCGCTTTATTTTTCCGTACAACATAAAAGACACCTCGCTAGGCAAGGTGTCTTACTATTTATGATAGCTGTTGTTGCACAAGCTTATTAACAAGACTTCCGTCTGCTTTTCCTTTTACCTTGGGCATGAGTGCTCCCATTACTTTCCCCATATCCGCTTTAGAAGTAGCATTCACTTCTGAAACCGTCTGTTTAACAATTTCAAAAAGCTCGTCTTCAGAAAGTTGTTCAGGCATATAATCAACTAATACATCGATTTCCGCTTGTGTCTTTTCAACTAAATCCAAACGATCAGCTTTTTTAAATTCCTGGAGGGAGTCTTTACGTTGCTTTAATTCGCGAGAAAGAACTGACAAGTCTTCTTCTTCAGACAAATCATTTTTGCCAAGTTTAATTGCTTCATTTTGCAATGCTGCCTTGACCATACGAATGACAATTAATTTGTCTTTTTCTTTGTTTTTCATCGCTTGTTTCATATCTTGATTTAATTTCTCAAGAAGACTCATACGTACACCCTCTTTTAGAATTTGCGCTTTCTAGCTGCTTCAGACTTTTTCTTACGCTTTACGCTAGGCTTTTCATAGAATTCGCGCTTTCTAGCTTCTTGTATTGTACCACTTTTAGATACAGTACGTTTGAAACGACGAAGAGCATCCTCAAGCGACTCGTTTTTACGAACGACCGTTTTTGACATTCTCTTTCCCTCCCTCCGAATACAACCAATCGACATCTTTAAATAAAACATGCTAGTAACAAAACATGTACTTTGACATTATAATATATTGATTTATTCAGGTCAACTCATATAGTAAAAAGTTCCGTACATATTAAGTTGTTTGAATTATTCGTTTATTCTATGCAATTTAGTTAAAGTTGATTGTACATCTCTCGATTAGCAAAGTATTGGTCTAAAAGACTGAATTAATAATCTGAATTTGACGTTTCACCTTTAACAATTGAAACACCAGAGCTCGCCCCAATACGAGATGCTCCAGCTTGAACCAAAGCCTCGGCACCTTCTGTGTCACGGACACCTCCGGAAGCTTTTACACCTATCTCTGGCCCCACTGTTTTTCTCATTAGTGCAATATCTTCAACAGTTGCACCACCAGTTGAAAAACCAGTAGATGTTTTAACAAAATCAGCGCCAGCACTCACAGCAAGCTCACAAGCTCTAACTTTTTCTTCTTCGGTTAAAAGACAAGTCTCAATAATTACTTTTGTTAAAGCCTTACCTTCAGCTGCCTCTACCACTGCTTTAATATCACGCTCAACAAGATCATAGTTCTTATCTTTCAGAGCACCAATGTTAATGACCATATCAACTTCGTTTGCGCCCTTTTCAATCGCATCTTTTGTTTCAAATGCTTTTGTTTCAGGTGTGTTAGCTCCTAAAGGGAAACCAATCACTGTACAGACCTTAACACCCGATCCTTTTAAAAGCTGTGCAGCCGTTTCTACCCAAGTAGGGTTGACACAGACTGATGCAAATTGGTATTCACTTGCTTCTTGACAAAGTTTTTCGATTATTTCTTTTGTCGTATCCGCCTTTAGAGCTGTATGATCAATCATTTTTGCTATTTTTGACATTATGTAAAACTCCTTTCAATATTAGTTGTCTGACCTCTTACATCTTAACATTTTCACTCCATAAAAACTAGCACAAAATTAATTTGTGCTACTATTACCTTTTTCATTACTTTTAGGTATTACAAATGTAGAAGTCTTCAAAGAGAAGACTTCTTATTGAATCCCAAAAAAGGGATCTGCAATTTTACTTGCCGATCCCTTTTAATTCAGATTATGAAGTTAACCGTATCTTTTCTGCTGGTTGAACAGCCTCATCAACTACTCTTACAAATTGTCCTTCATTGTAAGGATAGCCAGCCTTTGTTATTTTCACTTTAACGATTTTACCAACCATTTCATCTGTAGCAGGGAAAACAACCTTTAAATAGTTGTCTGTATACCCAACAAAAAGGCCTTCGCTCTCATCTTCTTTAAATGGTTCTTCAGGAATGACTTCCAACACTTCATTTTCGAATTTAGAAGCATATTCTTTTGCTAATTGATCTGATAATTCAATTAGACGGTGAACACGGTTATTTTTTATCTCTTCATCAACTTGGTCGTCCATTCGAGCTGCTGGTGTTCCTGTACGTTTAGAGTATGGGAATACGTGCAGCTCAGAAAATTGATGATGTTTAATGAAGTTAAACGTCTCCATAAACTCTTCTTCTGTTTCACCTGGAAAACCAACAATAACATCAGATGTAATTGCCAAGCCAGGTAATGCTTCTTTTAGGCGTTCTAAACGATCCGCAAAGAATTCCATTGTATATTTTCTACGCATCCGTTTTAACACTGTATCTGAGCCTGATTGGATCGGAATGTGTAAGTGACGAACAACCTTAGTAGAGTTTTGAAGTACTTCAATTACTTCATCTGATATTTGACTTGCTTCAATAGATGAAATACGAATTCGTTTTAATCCATCCACTTGTTCTTCTAAGTCACGTAAAAGCATCGCCAAATTATAATCCTTTAAATCTTCACCATAGCCACCTGTATGAATACCTGTTAACACGATTTCTTTGTAGCCTGCATCAACAAGTTGCTGCGCTTGTGCTACAACCTCTTTCGGATCGCGTGAACGCATTAATCCACGAGCCCAAGGAATAATACAAAACGTACAAAAATTATTACAACCTTCTTGGATTTTCAATGATGCTCTTGTACGGTCTGTGAATGAAGGGACATCAAGTTCTTCATACACACGTGTTTTCATAATATTTCCCACAGCGTTTATCGGTTGTCTTTCATTTTTATATTCTTCAATGTATTCAAGCATTTTCACACGATCTTGTGTCCCGACAACTATATCTACTCCAGGAAT
The DNA here is from genome assembly GCF_020075705.1 of Metabacillus rhizolycopersici. The sequence continues at coordinate 119,414 of NZ_JAIQUM010000008.1, forward strand.
CGCCATAATTTCGGCTGGAGATGTTTGTGCATAACAACCAGTTACACAAATAACGCCATCCGGATTTTTGCGAATCGCTCGTCGTATAACTTGACGGCTCTTTTTATCACCTGTGTTCGTTACTGTACAGGTGTTGATAACATAAACATCTGCCATCGTTTCATATTCTGTACGATCATAGCCAGCTTCTTTAAATAGCTGCCATATGGCTTCTGTCTCATAATGATTTACCTTACAACCTAATGTATGAAATGCAACTGTAGGCATTTATCGTCACCTCGATAGTTCTAAATAATAAGAAACAGCTGATAATAAATATAATGGAGCTGTTTCTGTTCTTAAAATTCTAGGTCCAAAGCTGCAGATTAGAAACCCATGTTCTTCAAGTTTTGCCACTTCTTGCTCAGTTAATCCACCTTCAGGACCAAATACAGCAAGTACGGACTCGCCTTCTTTAAGCGATTCAACAGCTTTTGCTAGGTTCTGCTTCTCTCCTTGCTTTGCTGATTCTTCGTAAGCAACAATTTTCACATCGTAACTTATAGCTTGTTTCAGCAATTCATTGAACTGGACTGGCTCTAATACGTTTGGGACTTTATTCCGATAAGATTGTTCTGAAGCTTCTTTCGCAATTTTTTGCCAGCGATCAAGCTTTTTCCCTACCTTTTTAGGCTCTAGTTTCACAATTGAACGGGCAGCATTAAAAGGGATAAATGAAGAAGCACCTAATTCGGTGCCTTTCTGAATAATCCATTCAAGCTTATCCCCTTTAGGCAACCCGCTCGCAATCGATATATTTACTGGAAGCTCACGGTTTACCGTCATCCATTCTAATATAAAACAATTCACATAGTCATTGGTAATTTCAGCAATTTCACAAAGCGCTTCATACCCGTCTTTCGTGCAGCATATTACCTTGAACCCAGGCTGCATCCGTAAAACACGAGATATGTGATGTACATCATCACCGGTAATCTGTACATTTGATTCTAAATTAGATTTTTCTTCAGCTATAAAATATCGTTGCAAAATTGCCACCTCATCTGGGGTCTAGCCCCTTGACCTTTCGTTTACATCAATCAAATATTGGGGCCTGCCCCAATGTAAAAAGCTTATTTTTTTCTAGCAATATAGGCAACCCAATCTTCCATGACCATTGTTTCTTCAATAACAAAGCCAGCGTTTAGAAGGGCTTCTTTCACTTCTTGTTTTTTATTTTGTATGATTCCGGACGTAATGAATGTTCCATTATCCTTTAAAATTTCATATGCTTGATCGATGAAGCGCACGATAATTTCTGCAAGGATATTTGAAACAATCAGATCAGCAGGGCCATCTATACCATCTAATAGATTATTCTGTGAAACCGTGACTACATGTTGCACTTTGTTTAACTTACAATTTAAACGTGCACTATCTACAGCAACTTGGTCTAAATCAAGTGCTTGAATGTGATCCGCTCCAAGTAATCCAGCAGCAATACTTAGCACACCAGAGCCTGTTCCAACATCAATCACCGTATCTCCTTGTTGAACAGTACGTTCTAAAGCTTGAATACACAAAACAGTTGTCGGATGTGTACCTGTTCCAAAAGCCATCCCCGGATCAAGTTCAATAATCAACTCGTCAGAATGAACCGGCTCATATATTTCCCAAGTCGGAACAATCGTGAACTTTTCTGAAATTTTAACGGGATGATAATATTTTTTCCAAGCTGTTGCCCATTCTTCTTCATTAACTTCACTAATTGTAATGTGATTTCTACCTAAATCAATATCATAAATCAGAAGGTTGTTTATAAGACTTTTTATTCCATCAACTGTTTCACCAAGGAAACTGTTAACTGGTAAATACGCCTTAATAACAACGCCTTCTTCTGGATAATCGGATGGGTTTAGTTGGTAGATTTCGCCGAGTGCAGTACTCCGTTCCTTGACTAAATCCGCAATATCCTCAATAACTACACCACTTGCTCCAGCTTCATGTAAAATATTTGAAATGGGTTCTACTGCTTCTTGTGTTGTATGAATACTCAACTCAGACCACTTCATATCTACCAACTCCAATCCTTCAAACATCTATTATTTTAAGACTAATAACTTAATCGCCTTTGAACGCACGCTTTACTTTATCAAAAAAGCTTTCTTCGTGTTCATCAGGTTTTGTTCCACTAATTTCTGCAAATTCACGTAATAATTCTTTTTGTTTCTCTGATAAATTTGTTGGAGTCAATACGCGTAAAATAACATATTGATCACCTTGTCCATACCCTCTAACATTCGGAATTCCTTTGCCAGTCAAGCGGAATTTCTTACCTGTTTGCGTTCCTGCAGGCACTTTAAGTTTTACTTTGCCATGTAATGTTGGAACTTCAATTTCGTCACCCAGTCCTGCTTGGGCAAATGTTAACGGCATTTCACAATAAACATCGTCGCCTTCTCTTTCAAAGAATTCATGTTCTCTTACATGGAATACGACAAATAGGTCACCTGGTGGGCCACCATTAACACCTGGTTCTCCCTGACCTGATACGCGTAATTGTTGACCATCGTCAACACCTGCCGGGATTTTCACTTGAATTTTTTTGCGTTTTTTTACTTTTCCTGTACCGCGACATGTTCCACATTTATGCTTAATCATCTTACCTGTGCCATCACAATGATTACAAACACGTCGATTTACAATCCGACCAAATGGAGTATTCTGTTCTACATTTAATTGGCCACTACCGCCACAATGTGAACATGTTTCAGCTTTGGTCCCTTTTTGAGCACCTGATCCATCACAGGTTTCACATGCTTCTTCTCTTGGTATTTCAATTGTTGTTTCTTTACCAAAAACAGCTTCTTCAAAGTTTAATGTCATTGTATATTGTAAGTCAGCACCTTGTCTTGGTGCATTTGGATCACGTCTTCTCGTTCCTCCGCCAAAGATTGAGCTAAAAATATCTTCAAAGCCAAAACCATCTCCACCGAAGCCAGCACCGCCGCCAAAGCCTTGATTTGGATCTGTATGTCCAAATTGGTCATAGTGTGATTTCTTTTGGTCATCACTCAATGTTTCATAGGCTTCTTTTACTTCCTTAAATTTCTCATTTGCATCTGCTGCTTTATTAATATCTGGATGGTATTGCTTAGAAAGCTTACGATAAGCTTTTTTTATCTCGTCTTTATTTGCGTTCTTACTTAACCCGAGAACTTCATAGTAATCACGCTTGCTCATAATTTCTCACTCCCGATTTTCTCACATAGGCTAAATTGTATCATTCCGAAGAGAGGAAAAGCAACTAAATAATCTATCCAATCGTCGCATTTATCACTCTAGGCTAAACATACGTTCTATTCATTAGTCTACAGAGGCATCTTTCTTATCTTTATAAAAAAAGCCAAAGTCAAGACAAGCCTGACTTTGACTTTATTGTTTTTTATTTATTTTTTATCGTCGTCTTTTACTTCTTCGAATTCAGCATCGACTACATCGTCTGCTTGATTAGTAGCTCCTTCTCCACCTTGCTGAGCTTGAGCTTGTTTAGCAGCTTCTTCATATAGTTTTACAGAAAGCTCTTGGACGATGTTTTGAAGCTCGTCTTTTTTCGCTTTGATTTCTTCTAATTCATTTTTCTCTATCGCAGCTTTTAATGCTTCTTTTGCTTCGTTTGCTTTTGCAACTTCCGCTTCGTCAACTTTACCTTCAAGATCTTTTAATGTTTTTTCAGTTGTAAACACTAATTGATCAGCTTCGTTACGAAGTTCAACTTCTTCTTTACGTTGTTTATCAGCATCTGCATTTTCTTCTGCTTCTTTTACCATGCGTTCGATTTCATCATCTGATAAACCTGTAGAAGATTTAATCGTAATTGTTTGCTCTTTGTTCGTTCCTAGATCTTTTGCACGTACGTTTACGATACCATTTTTATCGATATCAAATGATACTTCGATTTGTGGCACTCCACGTGGTGCTGGTGGGATGTCTGTTAATTGGAAGCGACCTAATGTTTTGTTGTCAGCTGCCATTGGACGTTCACCTTGAAGTACGTGAATATCAACTGCTGTTTGGCTATCAGCTGCAGTTGAGAATACTTGTGATTTGCTCGTTGGGATTGTTGTATTACGATCGATTAACTTCGTAAATACAGCACCCATTGTTTCAATTCCTAATGAAAGTGGTGTAACGTCAAGTAAGACAACGTCTTTTACGTCACCAGTGATAACTCCACCTTGAACTGAAGCACCTAATGCTACAACCTCATCAGGGTTTACGCCTTTATGTGGTTCCTTACCTAATGCTTTTTTGATTGCTTCTTGAACAGCAGGAATACGAGTCGAACCACCAACTAAGATGACCTTATCGATTTCACTTGCTGATAAACCAGCATCACTTAGTGATTGACGAACTGGTCCCATTGTTCTTTCAACTAAATCAGATGAAATCTCGTCGAATTTTGCACGTGTTAAGCTTACTTCTAAGTGAAGTGGACCAGCTTCTCCAGCAGTGATAAATGGTAAAGAGATTTGCGTTGATGTTACACCTGATAGGTCTTTTTTTGCTTTTTCAGCAGCATCTTTTAAACGTTGTAATGCCATTTTATCTTTTGAAAGGTCGATACCATTATCTTTTTTGAATTCAGCAACTAAATAATCAATGATTACTTGGTCAAAGTCGTCTCCACCTAGACGGTTGTCACCAGCAGTTGAACGAACTTCAAATACTCCATCGCCAAGCTCAAGAACTGATACGTCAAACGTACCGCCACCTAAGTCATAAACAAGAATTGTTTGATCTTCGTCTGTTTTATCCAAACCGTATGCTAACGCAGCAGCAGTAGGCTCATTGATAATACGTTCTACTTCTAAACCAGCAATCTTACCAGCATCTTTTGTTGCTTGACGCTCAGCATCGTTAAAGTAAGCTGGCACAGTAATAACTGCTTTTGTAACTGGTTCACCTAAGTATTCTTCTGCATAAGATTTTAAATGTTGAAGAATGATTGCTGAAAGCTCTTGAGGTGTATAGCTTTTGCCCTCAACGTCTACTTTATAGTCAGTACCTATATGACGCTTGATTGATTGAATCGTATTTGGGTTTGTAATTGCTTGGCGTTTTGCCACTTCACCCACTTGACGTTCACCGTTTTTAAAAGCAACTACAGAAGGAGTTGTACGGTTACCTTCTGGATTTGGGATCACTTTTGGTTCTCCGCCTTCTAATACTGCGACACATGAGTTTGTTGTTCCTAAGTCGATACCGATAATTTTACTCATAAGGTAGAACCTCCTATTATGTAAGTATAGTTTTTTTATTGATTGACTTTTACCATTGATGGTCGAATAACTCGATCTTTTAATGTATAACCTTTTTGAAGCTCCTCAATAACAGTATTGGAATCAAAATTTTCATCCTCTACCTGCATGACCGCTTGGTGTAAATGGGGATCGAACTGTTCTCCAACTGCCTTAATAGCTTCTACACCTTCGCTTTGCAATGCTTGAACTAACTGGTTGTATACCATGTTCACGCCTTGTAGCAACGATTTTGTTTGATCATTATCTGCTTCTATTTGTAACGCTCTTTCAAAATTATCAAGAGCAGGGATAATTTCAGTTACTAAGCTTTGTGCGCGATATTTTTGAGCAGCTTCCTGATCTAAACGACTACGTCTTCTAAAGTTGTCAAAGTCTGCTTGAGCACGTAGCATTTTATTTTCAGTTTCGTCTAGCTTTGCTTGTAATTCTGCAATTTTTTGCTCAGACTCGTCAACTACTTCAGATGCTTCTTCGATCGTTACGTCTTCTGCATCAACGACCTCAACATCAGCTTCAGGACTTTCATTTTGTAGGGTATCTACTGCTTCTTCTTGAGCTGCAACGTTCTTTTCGTTTGACACTATATTTCACCTCCTTAAAGGTATTATATGCCTATATTATAGCAATAAATGGGCTAGATTAGTTATTTTTCACACAGGAATCGGATGGAATAATTGATTCCATCCTCCCTATAAACAATATATCCTTGCTTAAGATCCATGATACAAATCAGTAAGAGTTTTGGATAAATCTCTTGTCATCCTTGATAACAAGCTTATAACTCGCGAATACTCCATTCGAGTTGGACCTAATACAGTAATTGTACCTAACTGCTTTTCACCTAATGAATACGTAGCTGTAATCAGGCTGCAATTTTCCATTGCTATATTTTCATTTTCCTTGCCAATTTTTATTGAAATTCCTGAATGATTTGTTTGTAATAACCCATACAACTCATCTTCTTTTTCAATCATTGTCAGCAATGTTTTAATTCTCCTTAAATCTGAGAACTCTGGCTGACTCAACATATTTGTTTTGCCACCAAAATAGATTTTTTCACTCGAATCAAGTGTCAGTGAACCTGCCATAATTTTTACTAACGTATCATAGTTTTGAATATGATTTTTTAGGACTGAAACGACCTCTTTGACAATCTTATCCTGTAACTCAACGATTGGTACTCCAGCAAGCCGATCATTTAAGATATTTACCATTTTTTCAATGTCACTTGGATTAAGTTTCCCAGGGAAAGTAATGGTGCGATTTTCGACATGTCCCGTGTTTGTGACAATAATCGCAACTGCTGTCTCAGAATTAATCGGAATAATTTGAATCCGTTTCAATCGATTTTCGTTCACTTTTGGACCAAGTACAATGGATGTGTAATTTGTTAATTCTGACAAGATTTGCGCTGATTTTTGGACAACCTTTTCTAACTCGAAAATCCTTTCAGCATAAATCGATTTTATTTGACTTACTTCTGTCTTCGTTAATCGCTGTGGTGACAGAAGATGGTCCACATAATAACGATATCCTTTTTCAGAAGGAACACGTCCGGAAGAACTATGTGTCTTCTCAATAAAGCCTAAATCCTCTAAGTCAGCCATGTCATTCCTAATTGTAGCTGAACTATACGATATTTCGCCTTTTTTCGCTAATGTTCTTGAACCAACTGGTTGAGCTGATTGAATGAAATCATCAATAATTACTTGTAGAATCAACAATTGGCGATCAGTAAGCAACTATCTTCACCTCTGTTAGCACTCTATGAATGTGAGTGCTAATTATATATAAAAAGTTATCAAAACAAAAATAAATTGTCAATTGTTAAATCGTGCTTAAATTGAGGTAACGATACTTTTTTCATTAAAAACGTATACGATCTGCTCAGGAGACAACACACATAAAGCAAGACTAACCTAAATATTCATGCGCTATCACTACTATTCAAGCTCTATGTTAATCCGATAAACTCCTGAAATACTTCATTACCGAGAAGTTTCCCTTGATGTGTCAGCTTAATTGCTTGTTCTTCATTAATGATTAGCCCTTGCTTCACAAGCTTATTAATTTGTTCAGAAAATACGTTTTCCATCTGTACTTGGAACTTTTTATAGAACATTTCTTTATTCACTCCTGCTGTTTTACGAAGACCGAGAAACATTTCCTCTTCCATTCCTTCTTCATTACTCACAGCATTCTTGCTATTATATGCTTCACCTGTTTGTTCAATTTGTTCCATATATTTTTTTATTGGTCCGATATTGGATGTCCTTACCCCGTTAAGATAGCCGTGTGCACCAGCGCCAAAACCATAATAATAATCGTTGTTCCAGTAGGTAAGATTATGATTGCTTTCGTATCCTGGAATTGCATAATTGCTTATTTCATATTGTTTAAAGCCATGCTTCTCCATTTGTTCCATTGATACCTCATACATTTGCGCTTCCAGTTCTTGTGGTGGCAATGATAATTTTCCCTTTTGCATCAAATTATAAAACACTGTTTTTGGCTCAACGATTAGGGAATAAGCTGAAAAATGCTTTACATTAAGAGCAAAGGCTGTTGCCAATGAATCTTTAAAGTTATCTATTGTTTGACCAGGTAATCCATACATAAGGTCGATGCTCATATTGTTAAATCCTACTTGCTCGGCTTGCTCGATTGTACGAAAGACATCTTCTTTGCGGTGAACTCGTCCAATTTTCTTTAAAAGCTCATCATTAAAGCTTTGCACTCCAATGCTTAATCGATTAACACCTGCATTTTTTAATACTTTCAGCTTGTCTAATGAAAGTTCTCCAGGGTTTGCTTCAACCGCAAATTCAATGAGTTCATTTGAAGGCAAAAGGGCTAGAGTAATGCCTTCTAGCAGACGATCGAGCTGAGTAGCTGTCAATGCTGTCGGTGTACCACCACCGATAAAGATTGTTTTTAATTGTTCTCCATTGCCTTTCTGTCTAGCATGGTTCATTTCCTTAATGAGCATTTCAATATATTCATCGACAGGCTGTTGTTTAAAATACACTTTATTAAAGTCACAGTAATGACAAATATGATGGCAAAAAGGGATATGAATGTATGCTGATTGAATCATGGTTTCACCTTCTAATTAAGAAGCCGCAGACAACGCTGCGGCATCAAGTTTCATTTTATCGTTTTTTATGGAAGTTAATTTTTTAGTGAGTCCTTTTGTGTAACAGGCTGAGAAAAGCGCAAGCGCCTTGTTTAGCCTCGGGCAAATAAGACGCTCGACGCTCAGGAATAGAAGGTTGTTCTTTGCCTTCTATTCCTGAGTGACTGTAGATCCAAGAGGGGCTAGGCCGCTTGCGCTGGACACGAAAAAACTAAGTCAAAAATTAGTCGTCCATTCGTAATACGGCCATAAATGCTTCTTGTGGTACTTCCACAGAACCAACCATCTTCATCCGCTTTTTACCTTCTTTTTGTTTCTCTAATAACTTACGTTTACGAGAGATATCTCCACCATAACATTTGGCAAGTACGTTTTTACGCATTGCTTTAATTGTGGATCTAGCAACAATTTTCTGGCCGATCGCTGCTTGAATTGGCACTTCAAATTGTTGGCGCGGAATAAGTTCTTTCAGCTTTTCAACAATGATTTTGCCGCGATCATAAGAAGAATCACGATGAACAATAAATGATAAGGCATCAATTTTTTCATTGTTTAATAAAATATCCATTTTTACTAAAGTAGATGCTTTATAACCAATTAACTCGTAATCAAAAGATGCATAGCCTTTTGTATTAGATTTTAATTGATCAAAGAAATCATAAACAATTTCTGATAATGGGATTTCATAATTGATGTTTACTCGGATATCGTCCAAGTATTGCATATCAAGAAAAATACCACGCTTTTTCTGACAAAGCTCCATTACTGCACCAACATAGTCATTTGGGACCATAATCGATGCTTTGACGTAAGGTTCTTCAATGTGATCGATTTTTTGTGGATCAGGCATATTTGATGGATTGTCTACTTTGATCGTTTCTCCATCGGTCAAATGAACATCGTATATTACACTAGGTGCTGTTGTTATGAGGTCAATTTTAAATTCACGCTCGATACGTTCCTGAATAATTTCCATGTGTAATAATCCTAAGAATCCACAGCGGAAACCGAATCCTAATGCTTGAGATGTCTCAGGCTCAAATTGAAGTGATGAGTCATTGAGTTCAAGTTTTTCTAATGCTTCACGTAAATCATTGTATTTTGCTGTGTCAATTGGATATAGCCCACAGAATACCATTGGATTCAATTTACGATAACCTGGAAGCCCTTCTGTTGCTCCATTTTTCGCGTCAGTAATTGTATCACCTACACGAGTATCGCCTACATTTTTAATGGCAGCTGTTAAGAATCCAACATCTCCCACATTTAATTCTTTAAGTTGAACAGGCTTTGGATTGAATACACCTACTTCGATAACCTCAAATTCTTTTCCCGTCGCCATCATTTTAATTTTCTGACCAACTTTAACCGATCCTTCTACAACACGGATATAGGCAACAACACCGCGGTAAGCATCATATAAGGAGTCAAAAATAAGTGCTTTTAATGGTCCATCAGGGTCTCCCTCTGGTGCTGGAACTTTCTCAACGATCTGCTCTAGGATATCTTCAATTCCAATTCCTGCTTTTGCTGAGGCTAGTACAGCTTCAGAAGCATCAAGTCCGATAACCTCTTCAATTTCGCCGCGAACACGTTCAGGATCAGCACTTGGTAAATCGATTTTATTAATTACCGGTAATATTTCTAAATCATTATCAAGAGCTAAATACACGTTTGCAAGTGTTTGTGCTTCAATACCTTGGGCAGCATCGACAACAAGAACTGCCCCCTCACAAGCAGCAAGACTTCGCGATACCTCATAGGTAAAGTCAACATGTCCAGGAGTATCGATTAAGTGAAATGTGTAATCTTCACCATCTTTTGCTCTATATTTTAATTGAACGGCATTCAATTTGATCGTTATTCCACGTTCTCTTTCTAAATCCATTGAATCTAATAATTGATGTTTCATCTCACGTTGTGTCAAAGCAGATGTTTTTTCTAAAATACGATCTGCTAGTGTCGATTTCCCATGATCAATATGGGCAATGATCGAGAAATTCCGGATTCTCGACTGTCTTATTAACTTTTCTTCTCTATTCATCCTATTTCTTCACTCCTACATAGCTTACAAATACACTATTCCTCATTATATCAATTGAGTTTTTAACATTCAATGGATAATGAACAGTCATTCCCTAAAAAAAAATGACAGAAACTAGGCAATCTTCAAATCATAGGAAGATCGCTTTTTTCTGCCAGCTCATTCTTTACCTTACTAGTTCATTTATCCACCCTGCAATTGATTCTAAGAAGGCAGCCACACTGTTACTTACAATTGTTGCAATCTGTTTACCGATTTGAGAGAAGATGTTAAATGCTTCAATTTGTTCTAATTTTTCTTGTTTCCCTTTGAGGTCCTGACTGGTTATCTTATTTCCAAGAATGGATGCTTGCACATCACCAGTTTGTTTATTTTCAACTTGAAAGGCTCCTTGTAGCTCGGGATCATTATACCCTTTCATTTTGATCATACCTTCATTTGCCTGCTGCATGCCGATTAATACCCCAAAGAATAGTACTGAACATAGAACAAAGCATTTGAATGCGAATTTCACCATATAACTTCCCTCACATTTTTATTTATTCCTTTTTTTCACTTAATGCATCCCCGTTTACTTTTTCTGCTTGCCAGTAATATTCACTAAATACATCGGAAACTGCTGCAACTGCATTTTTAAGTTCATTTAAATTATTGTCCACTCCACCGAACTCAAGAAGTAAGGCATTATTTGATAAATCTTGGTTATAAACTCCGTTTTTCCCTTTACCACCTTGCTTGAAGATCCCTCTACTCAGGCCTGGATATTTTTTTTCTAATAAAGCATGAAGTTCTTTGGCAAGCTTTTCATTTTTATCTGCATTTGGATTATCTCTACCGATAACAAAAGCGATCTTCGCATATGATTTATTATTAATTTCGATTGTTGTGACACCTTTTCTTTGAGAATCTCGGTGAATATCAATAATGTAATCTAGATTACGATTACTCGCCATCGCACTTTCAACAAGTGGACGGGAGGCTGCATATGATTTTCCATAGTTCCAACCCTTTTGTTTAAGATTCGCTTGAATATCAGTCGTTTCAATTTGATTTCCAATTCCCTCTTCTTGGAGAGCTTTTCCTAACAATTCACTTACAATCGTTATATTGGCTTTTGAGTGATTCGCTAGATCAGGATTAGTTTCCCCTTGTAATAATGGTAAATACGATTCAGTATTGTGCGTGTTATAAATATAAACAACCTTTTTATCACCAGTTGTTAATGTAGGCGGGGTTTTAGGTTCCTCGTTTGTTGGGTTTACAACCTCATTTTTATCGATCGATGCTTCCCTTTCTTGTTCTAACACTTCAGTTGGCGGTGGTGATTCGAAAGGCATATTTGTATAGTCTGTCCCACTTCCTGCAACAACAATTTCACTATCATAGAGTGAAAAACCCGGCAATTCCCTTCCTAAAAGGCTTCTGGGATCGTCCGGGTTGATACTTGTTGCAACCTTGAACAAGATGGACGAAAGCTTAATAGGTTCCGTTTCTTCTGGTAATGCAGAAATAAAAAAGCGATTTTCTGCTCCTAATAATTGCAGAAATGCCTCACTATCAATATTTTTTGTCAAATCATTAATTGATGAAGATGTTAAGCGATATTCCGGTTTTAGCGATGTTAATACACCAGAAAGCAAAAATGTCATTAAAAGGACAATGAAGCTGACAACGATTCCTTTTTTAATACTTGTCCCATTTAATGTTACGATCATATTTCGAGTAGTACGAGCACGCTTCATTTTCATTAATCCTCCCTATGCTTGTCTACTAATTTCTATGAACAAGTATAAGGAAGTAGAACTGTAGTTATGAAGGTTGTGGGTTCGATACTACGCTAATCTATTAAAAGCTAACACATTTTTAAAAGGTTATGAATGTATAAATTTTTGAACTTAGTGTCGGTGTCTAGCGCAAGCGTCCTAGCCTCTCGGGGTCATAAGCCACACATGAATTGAAGGCAAAGAACGCCTTCTATTCATGCGCGTCTTATGCCTGTCGAGGCTGAACAAGGCGCTTGCACTTTTCTTATCTACTAGGTGCAATGTTAATGAGTGTATGCACCTGAATTACTTTGATCTACCGTTTGATGAAGTGCAGTGTTTAATCCACTAGCAATGACGTTTGCCATATCCTCAATAAACATATCAACTTCTTTTGGCGTGACCATTAAATTATGTCCAAGTGGTGATAATACTTCATGAATGAGCTTACGTTTCTCATCATCCTCAAGTCCACCGATAATTCCTAAAAATTGCTGACGATGCTCTTCATCAGGCAAATCCTCATCAGTTAAGACACGTCGTTCGCCAAAACTCATTCCTGCTGGTGTTAGCGATCTTGAAGGTCTATCTCCTTCTTTCAACTCTCTACCAAAATGCTTTAAAATATAGTCAATCGTATCACTTGTAATCGAAACAGCATCAACAACGGTTGGGATCCCAATTGCAATCACAGGAATACCGAACGTTTCTTGACTTAATGCTTTTCTTTTATTTCCGACTCCTGATCCTGGATGGATGCCAGTATCCGAAATTTGTATCGTTGTGTTCACACGATCAAGTGAACGGGCTGCTAAAGCGTCAATCGCGATCACAAAATCTGGTTTCGATTGTTCAATCACCCCAGAAATAATATCACTCGTTTCAATTCCGGTTATTCCCATTACACCAGGCGCAATGGCACTGACAGGACGAAATCCTTCTTCAACATTTTCAGGCTGAAGTTTAAAAAGATGACGAGTAATTAATAAATTCTCAACTGTAAGTGGTCCTAATGCATCAGGTGTAACATTCCAGTTCCCTAATCCAACAACTAAACAACTTGCATCCTTTGGAATATTCAATTCAGATAGAAAATGACTAAATTGCTTTGCAAAGACTTCCACTACTTTATCTTGAAGCTCTGAGTCCTTTTGTCGAATACCTTGTACTTCTAAAGTCAAATATTTACCTGGTTTTTTCCCGACTAGTTTGGCACCCTCGTCCTTTATCTCTAAAGAAGAAATACTTATCCCTTCTTCATCCCATTCTTTCACAATGACACCGGCAATATGATTACTATCTGCTGCCTTTCCGCCTTGTGTCACTGTTTCTTCAAGAGCAATAACCCTTGCTTCAATAGCTAAGTCCGTTCGCACTGAATACTCACTTAAGTCTAATGACTTTTTCATCGAAATACCTCCCAAATAGTTCCTAATACGTATGTTTACCATTTATCCAAAGAAACATTCTATCGATTTCTTATTTAAGGTGACAACGTAGTCATCAAGTATCAGTAATTTAGGAATAATAGGATGAACGGATTAGATTCAGGGAAATATCCCCAGTTAAATACTGGATTTCCATTGGATTAAAAGAGGATTTTGAAAAATTAATGCATAATTTAATGGAGTTCTGCGTATTTTCCTTTACATTAGTATTGCAATATAGGTAGCCGTTTGATAGAATATCTTTTGTTCATGTAAAGGAAATGTCGAGTAATATAGATCTCGATTTACTTCTTAGGAGGTGAAAAATAAATGCCAAATATTAAATCTGCTATCAAACGCGTAAAAACAAATGACAAGCGTAATGCACATAACTCAGCTATTAAATCTGCAATGCGTACTGCTATCAAAAGAGTAGATGCATTAGTGTTAACTAACGATACTGACAATGCAAAAACTGCACTTGTTGAAGCTAACAAACGAATTGATAAAGCTGCACAAAGTGGTTTAGTTCATAAGAACACTGCTGCACGTTACAAATCTCGTTTAGCGAAAAGTGTTAACGGATTATCAGCATAATTATAAAAAACGATCCTATTAAGGATCGTTTTTTATCAGGCTGTTGAGAAAGTTTTTTCTCAACAGCCTTTTTTGAGTTTAAGTGAGTTCTTGCCTGTCAAAACTGCTAAAAAGGAAAAATAAGGAGAGATGCAGTATGATGGGAACCTTAAAGAATCATCG
>NZ_JAIQUM010000009.1 GCF_020075705.1 Metabacillus rhizolycopersici
GCTATGTGAGTTCAAGTTATTTAACGTCAACAAAACCTCGAACAAGCACGGCTTCACCATCGACACCACCAGCACCAACTCCTGAGGCAAAAACACAAACGAAATACGTCAAAGTAAATAGTGGTTCTTTAAATATGCGAAATAGTGCATCATCAAATGCTTCTATTATTGTTAAGTTAGCAAAAGGGAAAGAAGTAAAGGTTTACTCTGAATCTAATGGGTGGGCTAAAATTGAAGCTTTTGGTCAAATAGGGTATGTAAGTAGCCAGTATTTAACAACTTTAAAGCAGAGTGAAAATAATAGTTCGATTCCAGAGATTATAACAACGAAGTATGTAAATGTGAGCTCAAGTTTGAATGTAAGGGAGTCTGCTTCGTTAAATGGAAAAGTTCTCATAACTTTAACAAAAGGAACAGAAGTAACTGTTTATTCCGAGTCAAATGGTTGGGCGAAGATTGCTGTAAATGGACAAGTTGGTTATGTTAGCGTCCCATACCTTTCTGAAACGAAACCGATAGTTGGAAGTTCTCCTGAGCTAGAACAAACAATGGAAACGAAATATGTAAATATAAGCATTGGCTCAAGTTTGAATATGAGAAATCATCCATCGGCAGATTCGTCAATTATTGTAAAACTTGCACGCGGTACGGAGGTAACAGTCTATTCTGAAGCGGATGGTTGGGCAGAGATAAAGGCGTACGAACAGTTGGGCTATGTGAGTTCAGACTATCTTTCTTCGACAAAAACGACTGCTGGTACAGAATCTTCACTAGAAAATGGTCCAGATCCATCAAATGAAAATACTGCTGACGAAATCATATCAAAATATGTGAATGTTATCTATGGTTCAACTTTAAACATGAGAACTGAGCCCACTACGTCAGCAACTATTATGACAAAATTATCTAGAGGTACAGTCGTTACTGTGTATTCGGAAGAAAATGATTGGGCGAGGATTACAGCCAATGGCCAAACAGGCTATGTGAGTTCTCAGTATTTGTCTACAATAGAACCGTATAATCCTAGCACTTCTGATAAGAATGATGAAAAGACATTTGAACAATATCAAATTAGTTTAAAGGATTTGACTGATATTCAAATGGCGGTTAAACCACAAACAGATAAAAAATATCAAACGTACATAAGGGAAGATGCTCTAGTTTTAACTAGTTCTTCGAGTGGAACAGTAAAGGGAACTAGTTGGAATGTTCGTGGTGGAGCAGGTACTGATTATTGGGTAGTAGGAACAGTGAAAAATGGAACAACTCTGCCGATTATTTCAAAAATAATGGGGAATGATGGTTATTATTGGTATCAAATCGACTATAATAAATCATGGGTAAATGCTAGTCCAGAAGATGTAACCTATTATTTGGATCCTACGAACTTCTTAAGTACGACAGTTGATTCTCTACAATTTTTAAAATTATCCGTTAGTGCCAATCTAAATGTCGATGAAGTGAATGAGAGAATTCTTGCTGGAAAAGGAATTTTAGAAGGAACAGCTTCCGCATTTGTAACTGCCGGAGAAATGTATAATGTGAATGAGGTTTATTTAATAGCACATGCATTATTAGAAACTGGTAAAGGCACTTCACAGCTTGCAACAGGCGTTAATGTAAATGGTAAAACAGTTTATAATATGTATGGAATTGGGGCGTATGATGGAACAGCATTAACAAGTGGGGCACAGTATGCCAATAATGCAGGCTGGTTTACCCCTGAAGCAGCGATTATTGGCGGTGCAAAATTTATTGCTCAAGGATATATTAGCGCCGGTCAAGACACTCTTTATAAAATGAGATGGAATCCTAGTTCTGCTGTTGTTAATGGCTATGCATCACGTCAATATGCAACTGATATTGGTTGGGCCGCAAAGCAAGTTAATCAAATTCATAATTTATACCATTTAATAGATTCGTATACACTTGTCTTAGATATTCCAACATATAAATAATCAAAAAAGAGGTTGACCACCGTTTCGGTGAGTCAGCCTCTTTTTGCGTGAAAACAGGACAAAAATAATGTACTCCATTCTTAATATGTAATATAACACCAACCTCAAGATTCAAGAGAAATTAAGGAGTTTGGTGGATATTCTGCTCTTTAAGCTTAAGATTAAAGAGCTAGTGGAAAGTGAAGGATAAGAAAAGCGCAAGCGCCTTGTTTAGCCTCTTGGGTCTAAGACGCTTGCGCTGGACACGAAAACTATAAGTCAAAAAATTTATACTTTCTTATCTTTAAAAAATTATAAATTTTGGAAGTTTTACTTTACCCTTTTCGTAATCGAAACACCAAGTCCTCATTTGGTGTCACATAGATTGTTTGTTGATTATCATAGATAACAAACCCAGGCTTTGAACCGCTTGGTTTTTTAACAAATCTAATTGCGGTAAAATCCACGGGGACAGCACTAGAGTTTTTTGCTTTACTAAAATAGGCAGCGATATTTGCAGCTTCTAGTATAGTTTCTTCCGATGGATTTTTGCTGCGAATGACGACGTGAGAACCAGGGATGTCCTTTGTATGTAACCAGACGTCATCGCGTGCGGCAAATTTATTTGTTAAGTATTCATTTTGTTTATTATTTTTACCGACGATAATCTCTGTACCATCACTTGAAACGTAGTGTTCTAGCGTTGGTTTGTGGGCTTTTTTTTGTTTAAGATTTCGTGATTGTCTTTGCTTTAAGTAACCCCCTTCCATTAATTCTTCACGAATTTCTTCAATGTCGCGCGGGGAAGCAGACTCCATTTGTTGAATTAATCGTTCAAAATAGTCAATTTCGTTTTGGGCAATGTCGATTTGGTTATGAACAACTTCGACCGAATTTTTCGCTTTTTGATATTTAGTAAAGTATTTTTGTGCATTTTCAGAAGGAGTTTTTTGAATGTCTAAAGGAATGATAATGGTCCCGCTTTTTTCATCATAATAATTGATGACTTCAACCTGTTTATCTCCTTTGTTAACAGCGTAAAGATTTGCTGTTAACAATTCTCCATATAATTGAAATTGATTTGCTTTTTCAGCTTGATCTAATGTTGCTTCTAATTTTTTGATTTTGTTTTCATTTTTCTTTTTTTCATTAACGATAAAACGTTCTAAATCATTTCCTTGCTGCTTCACACGGTCACGTTCGGCTTTACCATAATAATAACGATCTAATAATTCAGACATCGTCGCAAAGGTTTTGGATTTACTAGATTCTAAATGAGTGAGGTTTATCATGTAAAAAAGTTCACGATTTTGCTGATAGAAAATTTGCGGTTGAATTGTATCGTTTCTGAGTTCATCGATCATATTTAAAAATGTTTTTGGCAAAGTTGTCCGATTTACTAATCCAGCTCGATATATGACCTCTTTAGCAAAAAGTGGTGAAATCCCTGCAAACTGTTGAACAATTTGTTGATCTAGCTTACCTGAATTAAAATCAAGCTTTTTTAAGACTGCTTCCTCGTTAGCGTCAAATGGATTTACTTTACCTTGTCCAGGTGGTAATACATATTCATGTCCAGGAAGGACAGTTCTATGTCGATTAACGGCTGGGGATAAATGCTTCACACTATCTAAAATCAGATTCTGTTCTTTATCAACGAGAATAATGTTGCTATGTCTTCCCATAATTTCAATCATCAATCGCTTTGCTGTTAAATCGCCAAGCTCATTTCGGCTTTTTATGTCAATGATAATAATTCTTTCCATATCAAGCTGTTCAATGTTTTCAATTACACCACCTTCTAAATGTTTACGCAATAGCATACAAAACATCGGTGGTGTACTTGGATTTTCATAGGTTTCGTTCGTTAAATGAATCCTTGCATAACTTGGATGTGCAGACAGAAACAAGCGCTGATTTTTTCCGCCAGCTCTAATTTGTAATATAAGATCGTATTTAAATGGCTGATGGATTTTTGTGATTTTGCCATTATGTAGTGCTTCTTTTAATTCTTTTGTAATCGTATATGTAAATAAACCATCGAATGACATCGCACAGACTCCTTTTGTTAAACATGCACCAGGGTGTATGTAACTTTCGTATTAGCTTTTTTATTTTAAATTGCATTAATTTCGGGTGAAAAGAGGGGGATCTAGAATCTAATTGTCTATTTGATCAGCTTTTAAAATAATTAAGCAACTTCAGTCCCTTATTCATTTAAGTTTTCATTTGATTATAGCATGTTTTTGGACGAGGCTGAATAAGTTGTCTATAGATGAATTCCCATTATTGGTGTTCTCGTTGCTCTTCAGTAGCAAAAATCTATGTTTACAGCGTCGTTTGTCATTATTGAATTATCGAAGGATGGGAATTTCAAGTAAGGCGGAAAGTGAGAAATAATCGCAGATCAGACGTGAAAATTTTTCTGTTTAAAGGGGTGTGTATGCGATCCATGAAATGGCATGAAATGAGATCAGAAGAAGTAGTGAATTCAATTAATACGGAGGTTGATACCGGACTAACAAGCAAGGAGGTTCAAAAGCGGGAAGAGAAATTCGGATACAATGAATTAAAGGAGGCTGATCGCCCTTCAGCTATCTTACTCTTTTTAAGTCAATTTAAGGACTTTATGGTTCTCGTTTTATTAGCCGCTACCTTAATCTCCGGGTTACTTGGAGAATATATTGATGCCATCGCGATTATAGCGATTGTAATAGTTAACGGTGTCCTTGGTTTTTTTCAAGAAAGACGGGCGGAAAGATCACTTGAGGCATTAAAAGAGCTTTCTGCGCCTCAAGTAATGGCTCTAAGAGATGGAGAATGGGTGCGGATTCTCTCTAAAGAGCTTGTTCCAGGTGATATTGTAAAGTTTACAAGTGGTGATCGAATTGGCGCTGATATGCGATTAATTGAAATAAAAAGCTTAGAGGTAGAAGAATCAGCGCTTACTGGTGAATCGCTTCCAGTTCAAAAATCCATACGACCTATTGCAGGTTCAGATGTTGGACTAGGTGATTTAACAAATATGGTTTTTATGGGAACGTTGGTAACAAGAGGATCTGGTGTTGGTATCGTTATCGGTACAGGAATGAATACAGCAATGGGGCAAATAGCTGATCTGCTGCAAAATGCTGAAACGATGGACACGCCATTGCAGCGACGTTTAGAGCAGCTAGGAAAAATATTGATTGTTGTTGCCCTTGCCTTAACAGTGCTTGTTGTTGGAATTGGGGTATTACAAGGTCATGACATCTATACGATGTTCTTGGCGGGGGTGTCATTAGCAGTTGCTGCAATTCCTGAAGGCCTGCCTGCGATTGTAACTGTTGCTTTGTCGCTTGGCGTACAGCGAATGATCAAGCAAAAATCAATTGTTCGGAAATTGCCGGCAGTTGAAACACTAGGGTGTGCCTCTGTTATCTGTTCAGACAAAACAGGGACAATGACACAAAATAAAATGACGGTTACACATGTTTGGTCTGGAGATAAACTATGGAGCGTTAGTGGTACTGGCTATCATCCACATGGAGAATTTTCATCTAATGACAGAGTAGTTGATGTCATAAAAACGAAAACACTTCAGCAAATCTTGACATTTGGATCATTATGTAACAGTGCTATGCTTGTTGAAAAAGAAGGTCAATTTCACCTAGATGGCGATCCAACAGAAGGAGCACTATTAGTAGCAGCTATGAAGGCGGGGCTAAAAAAGGAAGCTTTGTTAAGGAATTTTGAAGTTATTGAAGAATTTCCATTTGATTCCGTACGCAAAATGATGAGTGTAATCATTCAGGATAAAGCAGGAAAACGATTTGTCGTCACAAAGGGTGCACCAGATGTCTTGCTTGGCGTCTCGAAACATATTTTATGGAATGAACGACAAGAAGGATTGAGTCATGATTATGAGGCTAACGTAAAAAACGCAATTGAGTCGCTAGCTTCTCAAGCATTACGTACAATTGCGATTGCGTTTAAACCGTTACAACCATCTGAAAGAATAAACACTAGCTTTGAAGCTGAAAAAGATTTAGTTTTTATTGGCTTACAAGGGATGATTGATCCACCGCGGCCTGAGGTAAAACAAGCTGTTCAAGAATGTCGTGATGCCGGTATTAAAACGGTCATGATTACTGGAGACCATGTAATCACCGCAAAGGCAATCGCGAAACAATTAAATCTCTTACCTTCAAATGGCAGGGTGATGGAAGGGAAAGAATTATCCCTACTTTCTGTTGAAGAGCTAGAAGAAATTGTTGATGATGTGTACGTGTTTGCAAGAGTTTCACCTGAGCATAAATTAAAGATCGTAAAGGCACTACAAAATCGTGGTCATATTGTAGCGATGACAGGTGATGGTGTGAACGATGCCCCAGCGATTAAAGCTGCTGATATAGGGATATCAATGGGGATTACAGGAACGGACGTTGCTAAAGAAGCTTCTGCTCTTGTTTTAGTGGATGATAACTTTGCAACAATTAAATCGGCTATTAAAGAAGGAAGAAATATTTACGAGAATATCCGTAAATTCATTCGCTATCTTCTTGCTTCAAATGTTGGGGAAATTCTCGTCATGCTTTTTGCGATGTTACTAGGCTTACCTTTGCCGCTCGTACCAATTCAAATTCTTTGGGTAAATCTTGTGACAGACGGTTTACCTGCGATGGCGCTTGGTTTGGATCAACCTGAAGGAGATTTGATGAAACGAAAACCACGTCATCCAAAAGAAGGGGTATTTGCCAGAGGGCTGGGATGGAAAGTTTTATCGCGCGGATTTTTAATCGGGATCGCGACACTAGCAGCATTTATGATTGTTTACAAACAGAATCCAGACGATCTTGCATACGCGCAAACTATTGCATTTGCAACATTGGTGATGGCTCAGCTCATTCATGTATTTGACTGTCGTAGCGAAAAGTCAATCTTTGAGCGGAATCCATTTGAGAATATGTATTTAATTGTGGCAGTTATATCATCAATATTGTTAATGCTCGTTGTCATCTATTATCCACCTTTACAGCCAATTTTCCATACGCTTCCGATTTTACCGAGAGATTGGCTATTAGTTCTAGGATTTTCTGCAATCCCAACTTTTTTACTTGCAGGCTCACTTTTAGCAAGAAAACCAGCGAAGACTATGATATAATCCTAAAGGGGGTGACCCAAAAAGTCATCCCCTTTGCTTGTTACCTTAATAACGTGATATTTTTATAAGTGTAGTTAAATTAGAATTATATAAATTTCACATAAAAGAGCGTCACGGTTCAATTAAGTAAGCAGAAAGAAAGTGATGTGATACATAATGGTAGTAAGTATGACGGGATTTGGTCGTGCGAGTGGACAAGTTGAATCATGTTTTATGACAGTTGAAATGAAATCAGTTAACCACCGATTTTTAGAGATTAGTCTAAAAATGCCGAAACAGTTTCTTAGTATTGAAGATAAAATAAAAAAACTTATCTCCAAATTTGTAAGTAGGGGTCGAATTGAAGTTTATGTAAATCTCGATGGTGAGTCACTAGTTGAAAAATCAATTCATATAGATTGGGATTTATTGTCGCACTATGTTGACACACTACACGAAATAAATGAGCGGTTCTCCCTTAAGGATGAAGTTACACTCGACCAGATTTTATCTTTACGTGAAGGAATTGACATTCTTGAAGAGTCAACGTCTAGTGACATTGTAGAAAAAGAGCTTTTACATATTATAGAGTCTGCCGTACAGCAATTGTCAGAAATGCGAAAAGCAGAAGGGGAACAATTATCTGTAGATTTACAAGCTAGGCTGGCAGATATGAGGAACATAGGTGAAGAACTTGAATTAGTTGCACCTACTGTTGTTGAGCAATATCGTGAAAAACTGACAAAACGGGTTTTTGAATTTGTCACAGGGATGATCGATGAAAACCGTATCTTAACAGAGGTCGCACTATTTGCCGATAAAGCCGATATTAGTGAAGAATTAACAAGGCTACATAGTCATATCCATCAGTTCGAGAAAACATTGCAAACAAGTGAACCGATCGGCCGTAAGTTAGATTTTCTTGTACAGGAACTGAATAGGGAAGCTAACACAATTGGTTCAAAAGCAAATGATGGACGAATCGCAAAAAATGTCGTCGAATTAAAAAGTATTATTGAAAAATTAAAAGAACAAGTTCAAAATATTGAATAGGTTACCGTTCGATTGATTATAAACGGGCTTATAAGGCAAAAATAGTTTTGTCCTTAATTAGGGGGAGCATACATATGAGTATTAAACTAATCAATATCGGATTTGGCAACATCGTTTCTGCAAACCGCATCATTTCGATTGTTAGTCCTGAATCAGCTCCGATCAAGAGAATCATTCAAGATGCAAGAGATAGAGGCATGTTAATAGACGCTACATACGGCCGGCGTACAAGAGCAGTTGTTATTATGGATAGTGATCACATTATCCTTTCAGCTGTACAACCTGAAACAGTTGCTCAAAGGCTTTCGAATAAAGAAGAGCTATCAGATGAAGGGTAGGGAGTAAGTACATTGATAAAAGAAAGAGGATTATTAATCGTCCTATCGGGACCTTCGGGTGTAGGAAAAGGTACAGTTAGAAAAGAATTATTTTCACAAGAAGACACAGCATTTGAATATTCAATTTCAATGACAACAAGAAAGCCGAGAGAAGGAGAGGTTGATGGAGTCGACTATTTCTTTAGATCACGAGAAGATTTTGAAGAGTTGATTTCACAAAATAAACTACTAGAGTGGGCTGAATATGTAGGTAATTATTATGGTACACCCGTTGATTATGTAGAAAAAACATTAAGCGAAGGAAAAGATGTTTTTCTAGAAATCGAAGTACAAGGTGCACTTCAAGTACGTAGCGCATTCCCTGAAGGGTTGTTAATTTTCCTAAGTCCTCCGAGCTTAAATGAGCTGAAAAATCGCATTGTCACAAGAGGAACGGAAACAGAAGAATTAATTAATAACCGTATGAAGGTAGCAAAAGAGGAAATTGTGATGATGGATGCTTATGATTACGTTGTTGAAAACGATAATGTCCTTTTAGCTTGTGATCGAATAAAGGCAATCGTCACAGCTGAGCATTGTCGCCGTGATCGAGTAGCACCACGTTATAAAAAAATTCTGGAGGTTGAATAATATGCTTTATCCATCGATTGATGTTTTAATGAATAAATTAGATTCAAAATATACACTTGTAACAGTTGCAGCAAAACGTGCACGTGAAATGCAGGATTTAAGTGATCAACAAATTGAAAAGCCTGTATCGTTTAAATATGTTGGCAAAGCACTAGAGGAAATTAACGCAGGTCTCCTAAATTATCAAAGACCGGAAAAATAATGGTTAAAATAACAACCTAGTCAGTAGGTTGTTATTTTTTTCAGAATATGAGAATTTATAAGTTTTGGCTTCGAGAATTATCCAGCGCCTAGCCCCTTGGGGTCATAAGCCGCCACGCCTTCTATTCATGCGCGTCTTATGCCTGCCTTAGGCTGATCAAGGCGCTTGCGCTTTTATTAGAAAAGACATTTTATTGATAAAATAGACATAATAAAGATTTCTCAAAGTGGGTGGGAGAGTATGTTAGCTGGAAAAAAAATATTATTATGTGTTAGCGGAGGAATAGCTGTCTATAAAGCTGTTGCTTTAACAAGTAAAATGGTACAAGCTGGTGCTGAAGTAAAGGTCATTATGAGTGATTCAGCTATGGAATTTGTTACACCTTTAACATTTCAAGCTCTTTCCCGAAATGATGTATTTTATGATACGTTTGATGAGAAAAATTCACAAGTCATTGCACATATTGATTTGGCAGATTGGGCAGATTTAGTTCTTGTTGCACCGGCGACAGCGAATACGATTGGCAAGCTTGCAGGTGGCATTGCAGATAATATGTTAACTACTACGTTACTAGCTACTACTGCGAAGGTTTGGATCGCTCCTGCAATGAATGTCCATATGTATGATCATCCTGCTGTTCAGAAAAATATACAAACACTTTATGACTATGGATACGAGTTTATCGAGCCTAGTGAAGGCTTTTTAGCTTGTGGATATGTTGGGAAGGGCAGACTAGAAGAACCTGAGAAAATTGTTAACCTGCTTAAAAGACATTTTGAAAAAATTGAATGGGGCAAACCGTTAAACGGTGTAAATATCCTCATTACAGCGGGACCAACGAGAGAAAAAGTAGATCCTGTTCGTTTTTTTACCAACCATTCTACAGGGAAAATGGGTTATGCAATTGCGGATGTAGCAGCAAAATTAGGTGCGAATGTAATCTTGATTTCAGGACCTACAACACTTGTGCCTCCTGAAAATGTTAAAACGATTCAAATTGAATCAGCGCAAGACATGTATGAACGTGTGCTTGAACATTATCCTCATACAGATGTTGTGATAAAGTCAGCGGCAGTAGCTGATTACCGGCCAATTCAATCCTTTGATCAAAAGATGAAAAAGCAACCAGATGACTTACAGATGAAAATGGAGAGAACGACCGATATTTTAAAGGAATTAGGTAAACTGAAAAAACATCAACTTTTAGTAGGTTTCGCTGCCGAAACAAATAATGTAGAAGAATATGCAAAGCGAAAGCTAGAAACCAAGAATTTAGATTTAATTGTTGCCAATAATGTGTCCTCAGTAGGAGCTGGATTTGGAACTGATACGAATATCGTTACGATCTATGAACGTGATCTACGAAAGATTGAATTGCCGATCATGTCTAAGTATGAAGTAGCAAAAAGGCTCTTAGACAAAGTGCAAGTGCTTTTAAAAGGAGCAGAATAAATGAAATATGCAAGTGTCATCGTCGATGTCCCGGCCATGCAAACAGATCGTGCTTTTGATTATAAAATACCAGATGAATGGGAAGGGGTATTAACTCCTGGCATGAGAGTCATTGTTCCATTCGGCCCTAGGAAGGTACAAGGATTTGTTGTCGAGACGAAGGACCATTCAGATTTTAAACGATTAAAGTCGATTACAGAATTACTAGACATAACACCATGTTTAACAAGCGAGCTTCTACAACTAGGTCAATGGTTAACGGAGAAAACATTATGCTTTAAAATCTCCGCCTTTCAAGTGATGCTACCGGCAGCAATGAAGGCGAAATACGAAAAAATGATCGGAATTACAACAGATTTATTAGCGGATTTACCTAAACAAATTCAGCCGTTTTTTCAAAAAAACAGTCAAGTTGACTTAAAAGACATACAACAAACTGTTTCACTTAAAGAGATCCATAAGGAAATTGAACAAGGGAATTTGGAAGTCATCTATAAAGTGAAACAAAAGACGAATAAAAAGATGATCAAAATAATTAAACGGAATGAATCGTTTTCTCGGCTAGCTGAGTTGGTTGAGCAGCTACCAACAAATGCTAAGAAGCAAATAGATATCCTCACCTATTTTATTACGAATCAAATTAGTGAGATTTCGTTACAAGACTTATTAACTGAGGCATCTACATCAGATGCCTCAGTAAAGGCACTGATATCAAAAGGGATTTTAGTGGAAGAATCGAGAGAAGTATATCGTGATCCATATCAAGATAGCAATTTTAAAAAAACGACACCCTTACAATTAAACGATGAACAACAAAAGGCAATAACGCCTATTTTAACGTCCATTAGCGAAACGGAACATGACGTCTTTCTAATGTATGGAGTCACAGGAAGTGGTAAGACTGAGGTATATCTTCAGTCAATCGAAGAGGTACTAAAGAATGGAAAAGAAGCAATTGTCCTCGTTCCTGAAATCTCGTTAACTCCCCAAATGGTTCATCGTTTTAAAGGTCGCTTTGGATCAAAAGTGGCCGTCCTTCATAGCGGTCTTTCTACAGGTGAAAAATATGATGAATGGCGAAAAATCCAGCGTAAAGAGGTTCAGATTGTCGTTGGGGCAAGATCAGCAATTTTTGCTCCATTTGAAAATTTAGGTATGATTATTATCGATGAAGAGCATGAATCTAGTTATAAACAAGAGGAAAATCCACGTTATCATGCTAGAGATGTAGCTATTTATCGTGCGAAACTTCACAAATGCCCGGTTGTGTTAGGGAGCGCTACACCAACACTAGAATCATTTGCTCGTGCGCAAAAAGGGGTGTACAAGCTTCTTACTTTAAAAGAACGCGTGAACAAAAAATCGATGCCGAGTGTTGATATTATTGATATGAGGGAAGAACTTAGAAATGGCAATAGAACAATGTTTTCAACCGCATTGTTGGAGAAATTAACAGAACGATTGGAAAGAAGAGAACAATCGGTCTTATTCCTTAATAAAAGGGGATATTCTTCGTTTATTATGTGTCGTGATTGTGGATTTGTTATTCAATGTCCACATTGTGATATCTCGTTAACTTATCATCGTCATGGGCATCAGCTTAAATGCCATTATTGTGGATATGAGGAACAGATGCCAACCGTTTGTCCAGAATGTCAAAGTGAACATATTCGTTTTTTTGGAACGGGTACACAAAAGGTAGAAGAAGAGCTAGTTAAGGTTTTACCTGAAGCGCGAATCATTCGTATGGATGTTGATACAACTGGGAGGAAAGGTGCTCACGAAAAGCTATTAACGAAATTTGGAAATAAAGAAGCGGATATCCTTTTAGGAACTCAAATGATTGCAAAAGGACTTGATTTTCCAGATGTCACATTTGTTGGTGTTTTAACAGCTGATACAATGCTTAATCTGCCAGATTTTCGTGCAGCAGAAAAAACTTTTCAACTATTAACTCAAGTAAGTGGAAGAGCAGGAAGACATGAGCTGCCAGGTGAAGTCATTATTCAATCATATGCTCCAGAGCATTATAGCATTCAATTGGCAAAACAATATGATTATGATCTATTCTATGAGCAGGAAATGAACAACCGCAAAAACCATGCATATCCACCCTATTACTACATTGCGCTCTTAACGGTTTCCCATCCAGAAATAACAAAGGTTGTTTCAGTGACAGAGAAAATCGTCCAGTTTTTAAGAAGACATGTAGAATATGAAACGAGAATCCTCGGGCCAGTAGCTTCACCAATCCCACGAATCAAGGATAGATATCGTTACCAATGCATGGTAAAATACAAGCGGGAAAAGAACTTACATGAAACATTAAGAAAAATCATAGAACATTTCCAGGCAGAAACGGGATCAAACGATTTAATAATTGCAATAGATTTAAATCCTAATTCAATGATGTAAGTTGCGCCTGTTTATCGCAGATTAACGGGAAGTACAACCCCGTCTTTAAGATTTCGAGAGGAAGAATGTAGGTATTTTTAATCGTTTAGGAAACTATAAAATTCTTGAACTGTGGATAAGCGCACGACATCCAGCGCAAGCGTCCGGCCCCTTTAAGGTCTAGCCACGCATGAATTAAAGGTAAAGAACAACTTCTATTCATGCGCGTCTTATGCCTGCCTTAGGCTGATCAAGGCGCTTCCGCTTTAGTTCTTTAGTTTATAATATCTAGCGCAAGCGTCCGGCCCCTCTTAGGTCTACAGCCAATCCGTCCAGAAGGTTAAAGAACAACCTTCCAGCCGGCTTGTCTTATTTGCCCAAGGCTGGTCAAGGCGCTTGCGCTTTAAATAATGGAGGAGTTTTTTTGGCAGTAAAACCAATCGTTTTGTTTCCGGCAGAAGTTTTAGAACAACAGTGTGATAAGGTGACTGTTTTTGATCGGAAGCTAACAAAGCTTTTAAAAGATATGTACGATACGATGATTGAGTATGACGGTGTTGGTCTAGCAGCACCTCAAATAGGCATTCCGCAACAAATTGCGATAGTTGATATTGACGATCATCATGGAACAATTGAATTAATCAATCCAACTATCATAGAAGAACGTGGAAAACAAACAGGTCCTGAGGGTTGCCTAAGCTTTCCAGGTTTGTATGGAGAGGTTAGTAGGGCTAATTATGTAAAAGTACGAACCTTCAACAGAAAAGGAAAAATAAATATCATCGAAGCTGAAGGTTTTCTTGCACGAGCGATTCAACATGAAATGGATCATCTTGCAGGTGTGTTATTTACATCAAAAGTAGAAAAATATATAGATGAAAAGGATTTAGAAAGTGCGGAAGGATGACATAGATGACTAAAATCGTATTTATGGGAACACCGGATTTTTCAGTGCCGATTTTACGAAAACTTGTAGAAGAAGGTTATGAAATCATAGGTGTTGTTACCCAACCAGATCGACCAAAAGGACGAAAAAAAACCTTAACTCCACCACCGGTTAAAGTAGAAGCTGAAAAACACGGTATTAAAGTATTGCAGCCTGAGAAAATTCGCAATGAAGTGGGAGATGTGCTTGCATTACAACCAGACCTAATCGTAACTGCAGCTTTTGGTCAAATTTTACCAAACGAATTACTCGAGGCTCCTAAATACGGATGTATAAATGTCCACGCTTCTCTTTTACCTGAATTAAGAGGTGGAGCACCAATTCATTATTCTATTCTCCAAGGGAAGAATAAAACAGGGATTACCATCATGTATATGGCTGAAAAGCTTGATGCCGGAGATATTCTTACACAAGCAGAAGTTGTCATAGAGGAACGTGATACAGTAGGACTGCTACACGACAAGCTTAGTGCAGCAGGAGTTAAACTCCTATCTGAAACAATTCCGCAATTAATTGAAGGAAAGCTTACTCCAAAGAAGCAAGATGATGGAAAAGCGACATTTGCATCAAATATTAAGAGAGAGCAAGAAAAAGTGAATTGGTCAAACACTGGCGAAACAATCTATAATCAAATTAGAGGACTAAATCCTTGGCCTGTTGCGTTTACAACATATAACGACCAGCCTTTGAAGTTGTGGTGGGGCGAAAAAGTGCCATGTAAGGACGACGCTAATCCGGGGACAATTATTGGTGTTGAGGAAGATGGATTTGTCGTTGCAACCGGAAATAACACAGCAATAAAAATTATAGAGCTCCAACCAGCCGGTAAAAAGAAAATGAGTGGCGAAGACTTTTTGAGAGGTACTTCAATTAAGATAGGTGAAAAATTAGGCGATGATGATGAAAACAACTAATGTCCGTGATGTAGCAGTAGAAACCTTATTACAAATTGAAAAAAACCAAGCATATAGTCATTTACTTTTAAACTCCATGATTAAAAAACATAAAGTAAATGAGAAGGATATCGCATTACTTACAGAGATTGTGTACGGATCACTGCAAAGAAGAATCACTCTTGATTATTTTTTAGCAGGATTCTTGAAAAAGGCCAAAAAAGTGGAACCATGGGTACAAATTTTATTGCGAATCTCGATTTACCAAATGGTCTACCTCGATCGCGTTCCAGAAAGAGCAATTCTATTCGAAGCTGTTGAAATTGCTAAACATCGAGGGCATAAGGGAATCGCATCACTAGTGAACGGGGTCTTAAGGTCTGTTCAAAGAGAAGGGATTCCTGACGTCGAGAAAATATCTGATCCTGTTGAAAGACTTTCGATTAAAACAAGTCACCCGCAATGGCTAGTTGAAAAATGGATGAACCAATTTGGTTTGGAAGAGACGGAAAAGATGTGTGAAACAAATTTACTGCCGCCAACTCAAACGGCACGAGTGAATCAAATGAAATTAACTGTTGATGAGCTGTTACTTGACTTAAACAATAAAGGGATAATGGCAGAACCTGGTGATTTAGCTGAAGATGGGATCAAAGGTTCGAAGGGAAATCTAGCGTTAACGGATGCTTTTTCAGAAGGATTGCTTACGATACAAGATGAAAGCTCCATGCTAGTTGCTAGAGCACTTGATCCACAAAGGGAAGAAAAAGTGTTAGATGCGTGTGCAGCACCTGGTGGAAAATCAACACACATTGCCGAACGAATGAATGGTACAGGAATTGTCCACTCACTAGATTTACATGAGCATAAAGTAAAACTTATTAACCAGCAGGCGGATCGCTTGGATCTACAAAATATTCAAGCAGAAGCATTTGATAGTCGCAAGGTTTTAGAGCGATTTGAAAAAGCAAGTTTTGACCGCATATTAGTTGATGCACCGTGCTCAGGTTTTGGTGTCATTCGACGAAAGCCTGATATCAAATATACAAAAACTCAAGATGACGTTCTCAAGCTTGCTGAACTACAGCACAAAATTTTACAGGAAGTTGCCCCTTTATTAAAAGGTGGTGGTGTGTTAGTTTATAGTACATGCACAATTGATCAAGAGGAAAACGGTGACGTGATTGAAACGTTTTTAGAAAATAATCCAGAGTTTGTACGGAATGATGCTGTAAAAGAGCTTCTACCTGAAAAGCTTGCCCGTTATCTTTCTAATGGAGAGGTGCAGATTCTACCTCATTACTTTGGTACAGACGGATTTTATATAGCATGTTTACGAAAGAAGGGTTAAAATTGGAACAAATAAAACCAACAAGAACGAAAAAGGACAACATAGAAAAAAACAATACTCCATCCATTTACTCATTGGAATTACATGAATTAGAAGAATGGTTAAAGGAACATGGTGAAAAATCGTTCCGTGCGAGTCAAATCTTTGAATGGCTATATTCGAAACGTGCAACTAGTTTTGAGGATATGTCAAATCTTTCGAAGAGCTTAAGAACGCTTTTAAGTGAAAACTTTACTTTAACAACACTTAAGACACTTATTCAACAAACTTCAAAAGATGGCACAATTAAGTTTCTTTTTGAGCTACATGATGGATATTCGATTGAAACAGTTTTAATGAGACATGACTATGGTAATTCTGTTTGTGTCACAACACAAGTAGGTTGTCGTATTGGATGTACTTTCTGTGCATCAACATTAGGTGGTTTAAAAAGAAACTTAGAAGCTGGAGAGATTGTTGCGCAAGTTGTTAAAGTTCAACAGGCACTTGACGAATTTGACGAGCGTGTGAGTCACATTGTTATTATGGGTATTGGGGAACCATTTGATAATTACGATGAAATGATGTCGTTCTTAAAAATTGTTAATCATGATAAAGGTTTAAATATCGGTGCGCGTCATATTACCGTATCTACGAGCGGAATCATTCCGAAAATTTATAAGTTTGCTGATGAAAAGCTACAAATCAATTTTGCGATTTCATTACATGCTCCAAATACAGAATTAAGAACGAAGCTAATGCCGATCAATAAAGCATATAAGCTTCCTGATTTAATTGAAGCTGTTAAATATTATGTTAATAAAACAGGTAGACGTGTTAGCTTTGAATACGGCTTATTTGGTGGCGAAAATGATCAAGTAGAACATGCAAATGAATTGGCAAGATTAGTTAAAGGGTTGAAGTGTCATATTAATTTAATTCCAGTGAATTACGTACCTGAAAGAAATTATGTCCGTACTCCAAAAGAACAAATTAACTTATTTGAAGCTACGCTTAAAAATCACGGAGTAAATGTTACAGTTAGAAGAGAACAAGGCCATGACATTGATGCAGCATGTGGACAACTTCGAGCTAAGGAGCGTAAAGAGGAGACGAGGTGACCTAGGTGGAGACGTTCTATTTGTCAGATAAAGGAAGGGTTAGACAGCATAATGAAGATTGTGTTGGAGTTTTTGAAAACGAGGCTGGCATTTTAGCGATTGTCGCTGATGGAATGGGAGGTCATTTGGCTGGTGATGTTGCTAGTCAAATGACTGTTTCCTCATTCAAAATATTGTGGGAACAAGTGAAAACAATTGAGAACCCAAAAGAAGCAGAGGCATGGCTGACAGCAAAGATTTCCGAAGTCAACAAAGTAGTTTATGACCATTCATTAACAAATCCAGAATGTCAAGGGATGGGGACGACATTCGTTGGAGCTATTATCACTTCGAGCTTTGCTACGATTGGCCATATTGGTGATAGTCGCTGTTATTTATTAAATAACAGTGGTTATAAGCAAGTTACGAATGATCATTCACTTGTAAATGAGTTAGTACGAACGGGCCAAATTTCAAAAGATGATGCCGAACATCATCCACGAAAAAATGTCCTTTTACGAGCATTAGGAACTGAACAATCAGTAGAATTGGATCTTACTACGATTGAATTTGAACAAGACAATATTCTATTATTATGTTCAGATGGACTCACGAACAAAGTGTCCGATGAAATGATGCAAGAAGAACTGTCTAATCGCCACCCACTATCAGAGAAAGTTGAGACTCTAATTCAGCAAGCAAATGATAATGGTGGAGAAGATAATATCTCAGTTGCGCTTATAAAGATGACGACAAATCATGAATTAGGTGAAGAGTCGTGCTAATCGGTAAAAGAATTAGTGGTCGTTATAAAATTTTAGAAGTAATCGGCGGAGGCGGAATGGCAAATGTCTATCTTGCCCGAGATATGATTCTAGAAAGAGAAGTTGCAATGAAGGTCTTGCGCTTTGATTTTTCTAACGATGACGAATTTATCAAGAGATTTAGACGAGAGGCCCAATCGACTACAAGCCTGGCACATCCAAATATCGTAAGTATCTACGATGTTGGTGAGGAAGATAACATATATTATATCGTGATGGAATATGTCAATGGGCAAACTTTAAAACAATACATACAACAATTTGCCCCGGTACATCCGAGAAAAGCGACAAACATTATGGTACAGATTGTTTCAGCTATTGAACACGCACATGAAAATCAAATTATTCATCGTGATATTAAACCACATAATATACTTCTTGATCACGATGGAAACGTAAAAGTAACTGACTTTGGAATTGCGATGGCATTAAGTTCAACAACCATTACCCAAACGAATTCGGTATTAGGATCTATCCACTATTTGTCACCAGAACAAGCTCGCGGTGGATTAGCAAATAAGAAATCAGATATTTATGCTATCGGTATTGTATTATTTGAACTATTAACCGGTCGCTTACCATTTGATGGTGAATCGGCAATTTCGATTGCCCTAAAGCACTTGCAGTCTGAAACACCATCAGCAAAAAGATGGAATCCGGATATCCCACAAAGCTTAGAAAATATTATTTTAAAGTCGACAGCGAAAGATCCATTCCATCGCTATGAAACTGCAGAAGAAATGGAAAAAGATCTTGAAACAGTTTTTGATGTTAGTAGAATAAACGAAAAACGTTTTACGATCCCAGAAGATGATGAAGCAACAAAGGCAATACCAATCATCACAAATGAAAATCTTATACTTACACAAGATAAAATAGATGATACAATCGTTAGGGACCCTGTTCCAACTTTAAATAAAGGGAATTCCACTGACATTAAAAACAATAAGCAAACTAAAAAAGAAAAGAAGGTAAAAAAGCCAAGGAAAAAGAAAAATAAGCTTGCACGCATTATTATTACCACTTTTTTTCTATTAATGATTGCTTCGATCGCATCTTTTACGATTATTCCCCCCCTACTATTACCAAAGGATGTTGAAGTGCCTGATGTTACTGGATTAACAAGTGAGGAAGCAAGGGGAATTCTCACTAAGCAAGGCTTTGAAATTGGGGAATTAATTCTTAGCTCTGATGAAGAAATTGAAGAAGGATCTGTCATCAAAACCGATCCATCAGCACATGGAATAACTAAAGAAGGTGCAACAATTTCAATTTATGAAAGTACTGGGAAAGAAACATTTGTACTAGAAGATTATGTAGGGAGAAATATTGATCGAGTAAAGGCGATCCTTACGATGAAGGGGTTTACCAAGATCAAAGTTACAGAGGAATATGATGAATCTGATTTAGTCGGAACGATTTTAGGACAATCTCCTGAGGTTGGAGATGAAGTGATACCTTCTGAGGACACACTTACGTTAACTGTAAGCAAGGGGCCGAAGCCTATTAAAATTGAGGATTTAGTAGGTAAAAGTAAAGAAGAAGTTGAAGAATATGTAAGGAATAATGGGTTTGATTCAACTATTTCCGAGGATAATTCAGATACTATTCCCAAGGATCATCTTATCTCGCTGTCACCTGAAGCTGGAATCGAGGTTAATCCGAAAGAAACGACTTTACAACTCGTCTATTCAATAGGTCCTGAAGCGGAACCACCAGAGATTGTAACGAAAACCGTAACTAAAACGATTGATATTCCATATGATCCTGAGGAAGAAGGGCAGGAACTTGAAGTTTCAATTTCAATCGGTGATGTTAATCGTTCGTTGTCAGAACCATTCGAGACATTTCCAATTACAAGTCCTCAAGTAAAGACATTGGAATTTACAATTGAGCAAGGTCAAGTAGCTATTTACCAAGTTATTATTGATGGTAAAGTCATCAGTACTGAAACCATCCCATTTCCGAATGAATAAAAAATACAAAAATCATAATTATAAATGTGATGAATTATTCGATAGTGGAAAGTTTCAATTTATTTAAGTATACCAAAATAGAATAAATCACAAACTTTTATTATATTTGTATTCATAAACCCATTTTAAAAAGAAACAAACAAGATCAAGGAGGTTATTCATGCCACAAGGGAAAATTGTGAAAGCTCTTAGTGGATTTTACTATGTGCAAGACGGAGAAAGATTAATTCAATGCAGAGGTAGAGGTGTTTTTCGTAAAAATAAGGTCACACCTCTTGTTGGTGATGAGGTTGAATACCAGGCTGATAATGATCAGGAGGGCTATGTACTTGAAGTTTTTAGCCGTAAAAATGAACTTATCAGACCTCCGATTTGTAATGTTGACCAGGCGATACTGGTTTTTTCTGCAGTAGAACCAGATTTTAGTACATCACTCCTTGACCGCTTTCTAGTTTTGATTGAAGCAAATGATATTAATCCTGTTATCGTCATTAGTAAGATGGATTTAATCCTAACGGATGAGGTAAAAGAGAAAGTATTGTCATTTGCAAAAGATTACGAAAAAATAGGCTACAATGTTGTATTAACTTCAACTGTTGAATCTACGGTGGGCAAAGATCTACTACCAATCCTAAATGATAAAATTTCAGTTTTTGCTGGTCAATCGGGCGTTGGAAAGTCGTCATTATTAAATGTGTTAAGGCCAGAGCTTGAATTAAAAACGGATGATATTTCAACACATTTAGGTCGAGGAAAGCATACGACAAGACACGTAGAGCTTATAGCTGTAGGATCAGGTTTTGTAGCAGACACACCTGGTTTTAGTTCATTAGAATTCACTGGGATCGAGGTTGAGGATCTAACATATTGTTTTCCAGAAATGCATGAAAGAAGTGGAAATTGTAAGTTCCGTGGTTGTACACATGTAAAAGAGCCTGCGTGTGCAATCAAAGAAGCGGTGGAAAGTGGTGAAATTCCACAATATAGATATGAACATTATTTAACTTTTGTTGAAGAAATTAGAGAGAGAAAGCCGAGGTACTAACATGATAAAAATTGCTCCATCAATCCTATCAGCGGATTTTGCTAAATTGGCAGAAGAGATTAAAGATGTAGAAAACGGAGGTGCAGATTACATTCATGTAGATGTTATGGATGGTCACTTTGTACCGAATATTACAATCGGTCCATTAATTGTAGAGGCGATTCGACCTGGTACAAAACTCCCTTTAGATGTTCATCTTATGATAGAGCAACCAGACCTCTATATAAATGAGTTTGTTCGTGCAGGGGCAGATATCATAACTGTACATGTTGAAGCGTGTAAACATCTACATAGAACGATCCAATTAATCAAATCGTTTGGAATTAAAGCAGGTGTCGTTTTAAATCCGCATACACCGGTTGAGTCAATTCAACATATTCTGGAAGATATTGATATGGTATTATTCATGACAGTTAATCCAGGTTTTGGAGGACAAGCATTTATTCCTCAGGTGTTACCGAAAATTAAACAATTATCTGATATCATTAAGGAAAAACAACTTCCGATAGAGATTGAAGTTGACGGTGGCATTAACGAACAAACTGCAAAACAATGTGTCGAAGCGGGCGCTACAGTTCTCGTTGCCGGTTCAGCAATTTATAATAAAGAAGATCGCCACCAAGCGATTCAAAGCTTAAGAGAATCGATTAATTCATAAATTGGAATACCATATTAATTAAGTTCTGACCCGTAAAGGTGTCAGAACTTTTTCGTACTAAAATAAATACTAATTTTACAAAAGGAGTATATATGAAAATAATCGCACTCGTTTCAGGAGGACCAGAGGAAAATCTCCCGGAATTAAAAGACTATCATAATGATGAAGTTACCTGGGTCGGTATTGACAAGGGTGCTTTTTATATACGTTCGTCTGGATTACCTTTGTCACATGCTTTTGGCGATTTTGATTCGATTACAAACGATGAAAGAGCTGAATTGAAAGCACTTTTACCAAATCTATCAATTGAATCTGCTGAAAAGGATCAAACAGATACAGAGATAGCTTTAGATTGGGCATTAGAGCAGAAGATAGCAAAAATCCAAATTTTCGGTGCAACTGGTGGTAGGATCGATCATATGCTTGGTAATATTCAACTTCTTGTAAAATCTACAACGGCTCATGCAATGTCAAAAATTGAAATAATTGATCGCCAAAATCGTATCACGCTCTTTAGACCTGGTACATATACAATAGAGAAGCAGATTGGCTGGAGGTATATATCGTTTATCCCGATGAGTCATGAAGTGAATGGAATTACGCTAGAAGGATTTAAATATCCACTGAAAAATTGTCATATCACGATTGGTTCTACACTATGTATTAGTAATGAGCTTACTCATGAACTAGGTACTTTTTCGTTTAATGAAGGCATATTATTAATGATAAGAAGCCGCGATTAATTCTTGTGGATCCATAGAGATCATGTCTAGCGTCATTTTTTTTCCACAGACTGAATATAATGCTACAGAACTGATTTGTTATTTTTGAAACTTTGATGTAATTAGAACCTTAAAACCGTAAGTTTAATGATTTGGTTGAGGAGGGAAATAATGAAATTTTATACGATTAAGTTACCGAAGTTTTTAGGGGGAATTGTTCGAGCGATGCTCGGTTCGTTTAAAAAAGACTAAGAAAAAAAGCACCGTTATTTTCGGTGCTTTTTTCTTAGCTTATTCGTTTTATATTTATTGAATATGAAATATAGCAACAAGATAAGCTATCATTTCATGTTTTCTGCTTTTTAGAGAGCCTAATAAAAATTAAACTCGCTCAACTTTACCTGATTTTAAAGCGCGAGCAGATACATATACTTTTTTCGGTTTACCGTTAACTAAGATGCGAACTTTTTGAAGGTTTGCTCCCCAAGTACGTTTGTTAGCGTTCATCGCGTGTGAACGTGCATTACCTGAGCGAGTTTTTCTACCAGTAACAACGCATTTACGTGCCATGTAATTCCCTCCTTACTACAAAAAAAACTATCATATTTTACAATAATCATGTACATAGCCATGAGATACTTTAATAATTTATCATACCTACCTCTAGAATGCAATACTTCTCTAGTAAAGCTTTCAAGAATTTTCCCTTGACATAGAAATTAATAATGAATTTTAAAAAACAAGGTCAAAGAACAACTTAAATGATAGCTCAACTTCCACCTTTCGGATCTGACTAAGGCGCTTCCGCTTTTCAATTGTACGTGGTTATAGTAAAATAGCTGTAGCCAGTGTAAACAATTCCAAAGGGGGAACGATCATGTCCATTGAATTTAAGACAGAGTACGGACAAATTGATATATCAAATGAGGTCATTGCAACCGTTGCAGGTGGTGCAGCAATTGACTGCTATGGTATTGTTGGAATGGCATCAAAGAATCAATTAAAAGATGGTCTTACGGAAATCTTAAGAAAAGAAAACTTTAGCCGAGGTGTAATTGTTCGTCAAGTAGACGACACTATTTATATCGATATGTATATAATTGTTAGCTATGGTACAAAAATTTCTGAAGTGGCACATAACGTTCAAACGAAAGTTAAGTATACGTTAGATCAAACGGTTGGACTTGCTGTTGATTCCGTGAATATTTTTGTACAAGGTGTTCGTGTAGCGAACCCGTAGTAAGGAGGAAATGACCTGTGTCAATTACTACAATAGATGGTAAGCGTTTTGCAGAGATGATTTTACATGGGGCAAGCAACTTGGCAAATAATGCAAAATTAGTCGATGCACTAAACGTTTTTCCAGTACCTGATGGTGACACTGGAACAAACATGAATTTATCATTAACATCAGGAGCAAAAGAGGTCCAAAACAATCCATCAGACCATATTGGCAATGTAGGAGTTGCCCTTTCCAGAGGTCTACTTATGGGCGCGCGTGGAAATTCTGGAGTTATTCTATCACAGTTATTTCGCGGCTTTTCTAAATCAATCGAGTCGAAATCAACGATTGGTTGTGTTGATTTTGCTAATGCTCTACAGGCTGGCGTAGATACAGCATATAAAGCAGTGATTAAGCCTGTCGAAGGGACAATTTTAACAGTTGCAAAAGATGCAGCAAAAAAAGCAGTAGCTTCTGTAGCAGAGAATGAATATTCCATTGTTAAACTGATGGAAATAACTTTAAAAGAAGCAGAAGCATCATTAAAGCGTACGCCAGACCTTCTTCCTGTATTAAAAGAGGTTGGCGTTGTGGATAGTGGTGGTCAAGGACTAGTTTTTGTTTTTGAAGGTTTTTTGGCTTCTTTAAAAGGTGAAAAGCTCTCTACATCCAAAGTTACAATTCCATCAATGGCTGAGCTTGTAAGTGCTGAACATCATAAAAGTGTGCAGAGCCATATGAATACGACTGATATTGAGTATGGTTATTGTACAGAATTTATGGTGCGTTTTGAATCTGGAAAAACTCCATTTGATGAGGAGAATTTTAGAAACGAGTTAAGTCAATTTGGTGATTCTTTATTAGTAATTTCTGATGGAAATCTTGCAAAAGTACATATACATGCAGAACATCCTGGTGAGGTTCTCTCATACGGTCAACGATACGGAAATCTAATTAATATGAAGATTGAAAATATGCGGCAACAGCATTCTGAACTTATTGGTGAAAAACAACAGATGCCTGCACAAGTAGAAACAAAGGGAGAAAAGAAGAAATTTGGCATTGTATCAGTGACGATGGGAAAAGGTATTGAAAACCTATTTAGAAGCATTGGTGCGGATGAAGTGATTGAAGGTGGTCAAACGATGAATCCAAGTACGGAGGATATTGTTCAGGCCATCCAAGATGTATATGCTGAAAATATTATTATCCTTCCAAATAATTCGAATATCATCATGGCTGCACAACAAGCTGCTTCTGTTGTGGAAGAGAATGTTATTGTTATTCCAACAAAAACAGTTCCACAAGGTATGGCTGCTTTACTAGCGTTTAATTCAACATCTGCTCCAAATGATGTAGAAGTGACAATGAAAAAAGCGCTCGAAAACGTGAAGAGTGGTCAAATTACGTATGCTGTTCGTGATACAAGTATTGATGGGCTTGAGATTACAGAGGGAGACTTCATGGGTATTTCAAATGGAAAGATCGTTATCACAGATCGAGATCAACTATCTGCTTCGAAAAAACTTCTAACTAAAATGATTGCTGCTGATGATGAGATTTTAACAATTATCCATGGTGAAGGTGCAAGTGATGATGAACTTGAGAATCTTGTCCAATTTGCTGAAGAAGAATTTGAAGACATTGAAATTGAGATTCATAAAGGGGAACAGCCTTTATATTCTTACATCTTTGCAATCGAATAATTGTTTTAAAAAAACTCGGCTATTGCCGAGTTTTTTGGTTGTAATGGAAATGGAATATCGTATACAGCTTTTTTGAAAATCTGTTAAAATGAACATGTTAAACATCAAGCTATTCCTAGTTTTGTACAGAATTCATGACTCATTAATGTTTATTTCATTCTTAACGGATAGCAAAAACAGCAACCTCATGATTCAAGCGAAGTAAAGAAGATAAGTGGGGAATAACCGTCAGTAAATCCTCTAGTAAGTCCTCTAGTAAGTCTCGCATTATGAGTAATTTCAGTGAATAGCTTAAATTGATGGTCAAAACTGCTTTACTAATATAAGTTTTTTGTAATAAGGAGAGTGAGGTATATGAAATATAGAAGTGTTTTTGATATTATCGGTCCAGTTATGATTGGTCCGTCGAGTTCACATACAGCTGGCGCAGCAAGAATCGGTCGTGTAGCAAGAACGTTATTTGATCGTGAACCAAAATGGGCGTCCATATCATTGTATGGTTCATTTGCGCAAACCTATAGAGGACATGGCACAGATGTTGCAATTGTTGGCGGTTTGTTGGATTTTGATACATTTGACGAACGAATTAAAACCTCGTTAGAAATTGCAAAAAAAAATGGAATGAAACTAACCTTCATTGAAGAAGATGCTGTGGTAGAACATCCAAATACCGCACGACTGATTATTGGAGATGATTACGGTCAATTAGAATTGGTGGGAATTTCAATTGGTGGCGGGAAAATAGAAATAACTGAGCTTAATGGCTTTGAGTTAAAGCTATCAGGTAACCATCCAGCGATATTGGTTGTTCACAATGATCGCTTCGGTGCAATTGCGGCGGTCGCTAATATATTTGCCAAGTATGCAATTAATATCGGGCAGATGAATGTAGCTAGGAAAGACGTTGGACAGATGGCGTTAATGACAATTGAAACAGATCAAAATATAAGTAAAGAGGTAATAGAAGAACTGAAGACTTTACCTAATATTTTACAAGTGACGAAAATAGATGATTAATAGATAAATGGAAGTCTCACTTTATGTAAAGATGCTCAAGAATGGATAATGAAAATGACATAAGGAGAGGAAAGCATCATGTTTCGAAATGTTGAAGAGTTAATTGTGTTAGCTGAAACGAAAGGCGTAAAAATTGCAGAAGTGATGATTGAACAAGAGTGTCTGGTTTCAGGGCGAACTCGTAAAGAGGTACTTGCTCAAATGGATCGAAATTTAATGGTGATGGAACAAGCGGTGGAAAAGGGATTGGATGGTGTGAAATCCCATTCAGGTTTAACGGGTGGTGATGCCGTTTTATTACAAACATACATTGAAGATGGAAACTTTTTATCAGGAAAAACAATCTTAGATGCGGTCAGCAAAGCTGTCGCTACAAATGAAGTAAATGCTGCGATGGGTACGATATGCGCGACGCCAACTGCTGGTTCAGCAGGAGTTGTTCCGGGGACACTTTTTGCCGTAAAAGATAAGCTTCATCCAACCCGGGAAGAGATGATTGAATTTCTCTTTACTTCAGGTGCGTTTGGGTTTGTTGTTGCAAATAATGCATCGATTTCTGGTGCAGCTGGTGGATGTCAAGCAGAAGTTGGTTCGGCATCAGGAATGGCTGCTGCAGCAATAGTTGAAATGGCGGGAGGAACGCCGAGACAGGCGGCAAATGCGATGGCAATCACGTTGAAAAATATGCTTGGTCTTGTTTGCGATCCAGTTGCTGGTTTAGTTGAAGTGCCATGTGTAAAACGGAATGCAATGGGCGCGGCAAACGCGATGATTGCTGCTGATATGGCATTAGCTGGTATTACGAGTAGAATTCCCTGTGATGAAGTCATTGATGCAATGTTTAGAATCGGACAAGCGATGCCGACTGCATTAAAAGAAACAGCGCAAGGAGGGTTAGCTGCGACTCCGACAGGCCAACAGCTAGAGGCCAAAATATTTGGGGACTCGCAAAATAAACGTGAAAAATAGACTTGCTGAGCCTATTTCAAACTTAAAGGGTGTTGGTGAAGAAACAGAGCATCTTTTAAATGACGTAGGAATTTATACAATTGATGATCTTTTAGAATATTTTCCATATCGATATGATGACAACAGCTTAAAGGACTTGGAAGAAGTTAAGCATGATGAGCGGGTAACAGTTGAGGGGAAGGTTCATAGTGAACCTGCTCTTACGTATTTCGGAAAAAAACGTTCAAGACTTACGTTTCGTTTGTTAGTGGGGCGATATTTACTAACTGTTATTTGCTTTAACAGACCTTATTTTAAAAATAAGCTTTCGATTGATTCAACTGTGACCGTTACAGGGAAATGGGATAAGCACCGCCAAACAATTAC
The DNA here is from genome assembly GCF_020075705.1 of Metabacillus rhizolycopersici. The sequence continues at coordinate 27,903 of NZ_JAIQUM010000009.1, forward strand.
TGTTCAAGAGCTAACGTTTGGACCTAAACAAGCGCTTGCTGGAATTGAACCTATTTATTCTGTAAAAGGAAAGCTAACAATTAAAGGGATGAGAAAATTCATTTCACTTGCTCTAAAGGAATATTTAGGAGATGTAAACGAAATCCTTCCTTCAGTGCTTTTGCAAAAATATAAGCTTCAAACGAGAAAGGATGCACTAAAAACGATTCATCATCCAAATAGACAGGATGAATTAAAACAAGCGAGAAGGCGTTTTGTTTATGAGGAATTTCTTTTATTTCAATTGAAGATGCAAGTATTGCGAAAGGTACAACGGGAGCAATCAAAAGGAATAATGCATGAATTTGCGGAAAATCGGCTTGAACAATTTATTGAATCATTACCATTTCCGCTGACAAATGCACAATCACGAGTAATCAATGAAATTATGATGGATATGAAGTCCCCATTTAGAATGAATCGCTTATTACAAGGTGATGTTGGCTCTGGTAAAACGGTAGTCGCAGCGATTGCCATTTATGCCGCAATTTTATCAGGATACCAAGGAGCATTAATGGTGCCAACTGAAATTTTAGCTGAACAGCATGCAGAATCATTAGTAACATTATTCGAACCATTCAACATAAATGTAGCGCTGTTAACAAGCTCAATTAAAGGGAAAAGACGTCGCGAACTATTAGATAAGGTGAAAAACAATGAAGTACAGCTATTAATTGGGACACATGCGCTCATTCAGGATGAGGTCAATTTCCATAAGCTTGGTTTGGTCATTACAGATGAACAGCATCGATTCGGTGTTGAACAAAGACGAATGCTCCGGGAAAAGGGAGAAAATACAGACGTGTTATTTATGACTGCAACCCCAATTCCACGAACATTAGCAATTACTGCATTTGGTGAAATGGATGTATCTGTTATTGATGAACTACCGGCAGGAAGAAAATCAATCGAAACATATTGGGTAAAACCGACAATGCTTGAACGAATTTTAGCCTTTATTGAAAAAGAAGTTTCAAAGGGCCGTCAAGCGTATGTCATCTGTCCATTAATTGAGGAGTCGGATAAGCTTGATGTCCAAAATGCCCTTGATGTTCATAGTATGCTTAACATTAATTTTCAAGGTAGGTACAAGGTAGGGCTCATGCATGGAAGGCTTAGTTCGGATGAAAAAGATACTGTAATGAGAAGTTTTAGCCAAAATGAAGTGAATATATTAGTATCAACGACCGTTGTTGAAGTCGGTGTTAATGTTCCGAACGCAACGACAATGGTTATATACGATGCGGAACGTTTTGGTTTATCACAGCTTCACCAGCTACGTGGTCGAGTGGGGAGAGGGAGTGAACAGTCCTACTGTATTTTACTTGCTGATCCTAAATCTGAGACGGGAAAAGAACGTATGAAAATTATGACTGAAACAAATGACGGTTTTGTTTTATCGGAAAGAGATCTAGAGCTTAGAGGTCCAGGAGATTTCTTTGGTAAGAAACAAAGTGGAATGCCAATTTTTAAGGTGGCAGATATGGTACACGATTATCGTGCATTAGAGGTTGCAAGGCAAGATGCAGTAGAACTCGTTCGTTCACAAGCCTTTTGGGAAGATGAGAAATATGAGGGATTAAGAATCTTTATCACAGAGACAGGAATACTAGACGGTGAGAAGTTGGATTAATAGGAACGTGGAGGCGCCTCGGTCAGCGTTGGGGATTCAATAAACTCTTAATGAAAAGGTATCATTTTTTTGATACTTTGGTGGAAAGATCTTATACGCCTTAGACGTAGACTGAATAACTTTGGCAAACCAATTATTCCTGCTCAAAGGGGCAATAGAACCTCTATAGATGAACGTCTTGCTTTATGGATGCTTCGATTAAAAACAGGATGCGATTTATCTTGCATTCTGTTTTTATTATCTATATACTACTATTAGTACCTAGTCATAAAGTTTCAGGCGGTGTCATACATAGATGAGGAAAAGTAAAAAGGAAAGACAGGTATTGTTGCAGGAAACAATTGCTTCCACACCATTTATTACGGACGAAGAATTAGCTGAGAAATTTCAGGTAAGTATTCAGACGATTCGTCTTGATCGCTTAGAATTATCGATTCCTGAGTTAAGAGAACGGATAAAACATGTAGCAGAAAAGAAATTAGACGATGAAGTAAAATCGTTACCTATAGATGAAGTAATTGGCGAAATTATTGATCTTCAGTTAGATGAATCAGCTATTTCGATTTTAGAAATTAATAAAGAGCATGTTTTTAGTAGAAATCAAATTGCTCGAGGACATCATTTGTTTGCACAAGCGAACTCTTTAGCTGTTGCTGTCATAAATGATGAATTAGCTTTAACAGCAAAAGCGAATATTCGCTTTACACGACAAGTGAAAGAAACCGAACGGGTTGTAGCGAAGGCAAGAGTTGAACAGACCGATAGTGATAAAAGAAGGACGACTGTTGAAGTCAACAGCTATGTAGGAAGTGAATTAGTCTTTTCAGGTGTGTTTGACATGTATCGCTCAAATCCAACACAAAGGTAGGGAACACGCATGAAACTTGCAATCGATGCAATGGGTGGAGACAATGCTCCACAAGCAATTGTAGAAGGTGTGATGAAAGCCGTTTCTGAATTTTCAGATTTAGAGGTAACACTAATTGGTCATGAAGAGAAAATTAAACCATATTTAACAGAGCGGGAAAGAATTACGATTATACATACAGATGAAGTAATTGAAGGGACAGATGAACCAGTACGTGCGGTTAGAAGAAAAAAGAATGCATCGATGGTGCTCATGGCAAATGAAGTAAAAGAAGGCCGGGCTGATGGCTGTATATCGGCTGGTAACACAGGAGCACTCATGACTGCTGGATTATTTATTATTGGTAGAATAGATGGGATTGAACGCCCTGCACTATCACCAACATTACCAACATTAGACGGGAAAGGCTTTCTATTTTTAGATGTCGGTGCAAATGTTGATGCAAAACCAGAACATTTACTTCAATATGCCATCATGGGCTCTGTCTATGTTGAAAAAGTCCGTGGGATAAAAAATCCTCGTGTTGGCCTATTAAATGTGGGAACTGAAGATAAAAAGGGAAATGATTTAACAAAACAAACATTTGAACTCTTGGAAAATACACAGTTAAATTTCATCGGAAACGTTGAATCCAGAGATTTAATGGAATCTGTTGCAGATGTTGTTGTAACTGATGGCTTCACAGGGAATATTGCATTAAAATCAATTGAAGGTACGGCACTTTCTGTCTTTTCATTGTTGAAGTCTGCTTTAACGAGCAATTTGAAGTCGAAATTAGCAGCTGGAATTTTAAAGCCACAATTTAAAGTAATTAAGAAACAAATGGATTACTCGGAATATGGAGGAGCAGCGCTTTTTGGTTTAAAAGCACCTGTTATCAAAGCGCATGGTTCTTCTAACTCTAATGCGATTTACAATGCAATTCGCCAAACGCGTGAAATGGTTTCTAATAATGTATCCGAGACAATTCACTCCTCAATCGAAGGCGCTGCAAATAAATAAGTCTATACTTAAGGAAAAGAATAAAAAATGTGAGGGATATATGATATGACAAAAATAGCATTTTTATTTCCTGGACAAGGGTCACAATCTGTTGGAATGGGGAAAGAACTGTTTGACCAAGTTCAAGAATCAAAAGATATTTTCGAAAAAGCAGACAATCGTTTAGGAGAAAAACTATCTGAACTTATTTTTGAAGGTCCACAAGATACGTTGACATTAACATTTAATGCACAACCAGCATTACTTACAACCAGCATTGCCATATTAGAACATTTTAAACAACATGGAATAAAGGCAGACTATGTTGCAGGGCATAGCCTTGGGGAATATACTGCCTTGGTTGCAGCGGGGGTGCTTGGCTTTGAAGATGCTGTATATGCCGTGAAAAAACGCGGTGAGTTTATGGATGAAGCTGTACCAGCTGGACAAGGTGCAATGGCTGCGATTCTAGGTATGTCTGCTGAAGACCTTGAACAGGTTACTTCAGAGGTAACAAATGGTGGACATTCTGTACAATTAGCAAATCTAAACTGTCCTGGCCAAATTGTCATTTCAGGAACGACAGAAGGAGTCGAACGGGCCTCAACCCTCGCAAAAGAAAAGGGAGCGAAAAGAGCAATCCCGCTTGTTGTAAGTGGTCCTTTTCATTCAGAGCTAATGAAACCTGCAGCTAATCAATTAAATGAAGTACTGGCTGAGTTGGATTTTAAAGATGCTACGACACCTATTATTGCAAATGTAACGGCAAACCCAGTTGAAAAGCAAGAAGAAATCAAAGATTTACTTGTAAAACAGTTATACTCTCCGGTAAGATGGGAAGAATCTGTAAAAACAATGATTGATAACGGTGTGACGACATTTATCGAGATTGGTCCAGGTAAAGTATTATCTGGATTAGTGAAAAAAATCGATCGTTCGGCAAACGTTTTTTCTATATCTGACCTTGATTCGATGGCATTAACAGTTGAAAAGCTTAAGGGGGAATCGTAATGCTAGGGAACAAAGTAGCGTTAGTAACTGGAGGTTCACGTGGAATTGGCAGAGCTATTGCACTTGATTTAGCTAAAAATGGTGCGAGTGTAGCTGTAAACTTTGCTGGTAGTGAAGCGAAAGCAAATGAAGTTGTAGATGAAATAAAAGCGAACGGTGGAAATGCTTTTGCAATTAAAGCAGATGTTTCCAATGGCGATGAAGTTCAGCAAATGATTAAAGAAGTAATAAGTCAATTTGGCAGGTTAGATATTCTCGTGAATAATGCTGGGATTACTAGAGATAATCTTTTAATGAGAATGAAGGACGCCGAATGGGATGATGTAATTAATACGAATTTAAAAGGCGTTTTCCTTTGTACAAAGGGTGTGACCCGTCAAATGATGAAGCAACGAAGCGGTCGAATCATTAATATTGCTTCTGTAGTTGGTGTGAGTGGAAATGCTGGTCAAGCTAATTACGTAGCGGCAAAAGCTGGTGTTATTGGATTAACAAAAACGACAGCAAAAGAGTTAGCTTCTAGAAATATTACCGTTAATGCAGTTGCACCTGGTTTCATTACAACCGATATGACAGATGAGTTACCCGAAGATGTTAAAACAGAAATGCTGAAGCAAATTCCGCTAGCAAAACTAGGCGAACCAAGTGACATTGCCAATATTGTTACATTTCTAGCTTCAGAAAAAAGTAAGTATATCACTGGGCAAACAGTGCATGTCAATGGTGGAATGGTCATGTAACTAGTTGATAATCTAGCATTTTAATACGCATAATAACCGTTGTAGATGAAAAATGAATGCTTTTGGATAAGAACTTTATGAAAAGCAAAGTTTTTCTTAAAAAATGCTAGAATGAAACCTAGTTTTTCAACTGAAAATCACTTATAATACTTGAGGGGAGGTGAAGGAAAAATGGCAGAAGTATTAGAACGTGTAACAAAGATTATCGTTGACCGTTTAGGTGTTGATGAAGCTGAAGTGAAAATGGAGTCTTCATTCAAAGATGATCTTGGCGCAGATTCCCTAGATGTAGTTGAGCTTGTTATGGAACTTGAAGATGAGTTCGATTTGGAGATTTCTGACGAAGATGCAGAAAAAATCGGTACAGTGGGTGACGCTGTTAACTACATAAATGGCAAACAGTAATATTGCTTAGAAGTCCCGTAGATTTACGGGGCTTTAACCCTTTTATCAACTTTTTATGCAAGAAACGAGAATAAATTTCGGACGGAGAATGATTGTATAGCATCGGCTGCTTTTTGCCTTTTAAGCACGGAAAATATTTGTTAAGTTACTGAATTAAATAGAGTGAACACGAAACTTTTGTAAAAGACATAAGCCACTCCATAATTAAAGGTATAAGAACCTTTTATTATGGAGTGACTTATTGCTAGAGCGAAAAGAAGCGCTGCTGTTTGCAAATGGAGGTACCTATGCCAAGACATATAAATTACAAAGAGAGAAGAACCTTTGCTAAGAAGGCAGAGGAATTTAAAAAATTCCAAGAGCGTATAGGCCATTCATTCAAGAATGAAAAGCTATTATATCAAGCTTTTACACATTCATCGTATGTGAATGAACATCGAAAAAAGCCTTATGAAGATAATGAAAGACTTGAGTTTTTAGGAGATGCTGTTTTAGAGTTAACGATCTCCCAATTTCTTTATAAAAAGTATCCAATGATGAGTGAAGGGGAATTGACAAAGCTACGTGCTGCAATTGTTTGTGAACCATCCTTAGTTGCATTTGCTAATAATCTTTCTTTTGGTACCATGGTATTGCTTGGAAAAGGGGAAGAAATGACAGGCGGACGTGCACGCCCTGCTTTACTTGCGGATGTGTTTGAGGCATTTATTGGTGCTTTATATTTAGATCAGGGCTTAGATTCTGTTGTACAATTTTTAAATCAATTCGTTATTCCGAAGATTGACGAAGGTGCTTTTTCGCATGTGATGGATTTCAAAAGTCAACTACAGGAGCTTGTTCAAAGGGATATGAAAGGGACCTTAGAGTATAAAATTTTACATGAAAAAGGTCCGGCACATAATCGGGAATTTATATCTACCGTATCATTAAGTGGTGAAGTTTTTGGTACAGGAAGTGGTAGATCAAAAAAAGAAGCAGAGCAGCATGCTGCGCAAGAGGCACTCTCAAAGCTTCAACAGATTAATAAATAGCACATTTCTAAAGGGGCAGACTCATTCGAATATGGCATGTATTTCTTATCAAATGTAAATTGGTTTACAGTGAGAAACATGACATAGTTGAGATGCCCTTTTATATTGTCCGGAAAGTTATCAACCCCATTTTAAAATAGTATGATAAAATATGAACATTCATCTAGGTGGAGCATATATCTAAGGCGCTTGCGCTTTTAGAGTAATAATAGAATATAGTAAGGAGGATCACAATGTTCCTCAAACGATTGGATATTGTAGGGTTCAAGTCCTTTGCTGAACGAGTATCAGTTGACTTTGTTCAAGGTGTTACAGCAGTAGTTGGACCAAATGGTAGTGGAAAAAGTAATATTACAGACGCAATTAGATGGGTGCTAGGAGAGCAATCAGCTAAGTCTCTTCGCGGAGCAAAAATGGAGGACATCATTTTTGTAGGCAGTGATTCTAGAAAGGCGTTAAATATAGCTGAAGTTACGCTAACGCTCGATAATGATGATCATTTTCTTCCAATTGACTATCGTGAGGTTAGTATTACACGTCGGGTTTATCGATCAGGAGAAAGTGAATTTTTTATCAATAAACAAGGATGCCGACTTAAGGATATTGTTGATTTATTTATGGATTCTGGTCTTGGAAAAGAAGCATTTTCAATCATAAGCCAGGGGAAAGTTGAAGAAATCTTAAGTAGCAAATCAGAAGAGCGTCGAATGATTTTCGAAGAAGCGGCAGGGGTATTAAAATATAAAACCCGTAAGAAAAAGGCTGAATATAAGTTAGCAGAAACACAAGAAAATTTAAATCGTGTTCAAGATATTTTGCATGAGCTTGAAAATCAAGTTGAACCATTAAAAATCCAAGCTTCGATTGCAAAGGATTACCTCCAAAAGAAAGATGAATTAGAGCAAATTGAGGTAGCATTAACGGTACACGAAATTGAGGACCTGTATCAAAAATACGAAGCACTTACTAAATCCTTTGAAGAAGGGAAGGACCGTGAACTCAAGCTTTCTGCAACAATTCAAAAAAGAGAATCAGAAATAGTAAAAATGCGTGATCATTTAGCTGCATTGGACGATTCTATTCATGACCTGCAGCAGGTTCTCCTACTAGCAAGTGAAGAGTTAGAAAAATTAGAAGGTAGAAAAGAAGTTCTAAAAGAACGAAAGAAAAATGCTCATCAAAATAAGGCGATGTTAGAAAAAACAATTACAGAACTAACTGACCGCTTATCGCATTTAAACAAAGAAAAACAAAATCAAGAGTCGTACCTAGTTACCTTTACGAAAGAGGTACAATCGATTAAGGAACAATTAGCTGAAAAGCAAGCGCTCATTTCATCCTTCAATCAAAATGTCGAAGAAACGATAGAAGGTTTAAAAAGTGAATATTTCGAGCTTCTTAACGAGCAAGCTTCAGCGCGAAATGAAATTCAATATTTAGACGAGCAGCTTAGCCAACAGGAACGAAAAAATATAAAACTACTAGACTCGAATCAACGATATATCACAGAACGTCAAGAGATTTTAGTTAAAAAAACAAAGATTGAAGCAAAATATTCATTAATTGAAAGTAAATTATCTGAACAAATCAAAAGCTTCCGCGATGCACAAACGATGCTTGAAAGTGGAAAAAATGCGTATCAAAAGAAAGAATCAGCTTTATATCAAGTATATCAAATCCTCCAGCAAACTCGATCTAGGAAAGATGTACTAGAATCAATGCAAGAAGATTATGCTGGGTTCTTCCAAGGAGTAAAGGAAATTTTAAAAGCTAAGGATCAACTAGGCGGAATTCATGGAGCGGTTGCTGAATTAATTTCAACTGATAAGCAGTATGAAACCGCGATTGAAATTGCGTTAAGCAGTTCGTTGCAGTATGTTGTTGTTGAAGATGAAGCTACTGGGCGGAAAGCCATCCAATTTTTAAAGAAAAATTCATTCGGCAGAGCAACGTTTTTTCCGCTATCGGTAATAAAAGAACGATCGATTGCTCAACATGATCTTCGACTGATTCAAACCCATCAAGCCTTTGTTGGCGTGGCGACAGATTTAGTAAAGTATCAAGACAAGTTTAAAAAGGTTATCGCTAATCTTCTTGGAACGGTTATTGTAACATCTGACTTAAAGGGTGCAAATGAAATTGCAAAACTAATGAATTATCGCTATCGTCTCGTTACACTCCAAGGTGACGTTGTTAATCCTGGTGGATCAATGACGGGTGGAGCTGTTAAACAAAAGAACAATTCTTTATTAAGTCGTGGCCGTGAATTAGAAGCAATTAATGAGAAGCTACTAGTAATGGAAGAGAAAACAGCCCACCTTGAAAAAGACGTGAAAGAGACAAAGGAAACGATTGAAAAACAAGAAGAGTTACTTGAAAAGTTGCGTTCGTTGGGAGAGCAGCTCCGAATTGAAGAGCAAATGATTAGAAGTGAAAAGAGAGAAATTGAGTTAAATGAGAAAAATGTTAACGATCATCTAATGCTATATGATGCAGAGCGTGAATCTTATGATTCTGATAAGGAAAGGTATACGACTCGGAAAATGACGCTTACTCAAAACGTGCAAACAATTTCTACTAAGCTAAAACAATTAGATGATGAGCTTGAGGAATTATCAGCTAAAAAAGTATCTCAGCAAACATCAAAAGCTGAGTTACAGGATGAATTGACTGACTTGAAGGTTGTTTTTGCAAGTAAGCAGCAGATTTATGAAAACCAAAAAGAAAAGGTTGAACGCATAAAGCTAGATTTACAACAATCACTCCAAAAATATGAGGAAGCAAAAGAAGATTATTCATTGCTATCGAATGAAATGAATACGAGTTCTTCTGGTGAGGAGAAACTAGAAGAAGCTGCAAGTAAAAAGCTACAAGATAAAAATAAAACAATAGAGTTAATTGCTACAAGACGAGAGGAACGTCTTCAATTATTTGAAAAGCTTGAGTTTGAAGAGCGCGAATTGAAGGAATTTAAGCGTCAAGAAAAACAATTTCATGATAGCCTCAAGGACGAAGAGGTTAAGCTTAATCGCTTCGATGTTGAACTAGATAATCTCCTCAATCACTTAAGGGAAGAATATTCGTTAACCTTTGAAGGTGCAAAGGAAAAATATTCCCTTGAAATGGATATCGATGAAGCGAGAAAAAGGGTGAAATTGATCAAGCTTTCGATTGATGAGTTAGGGACAGTAAACCTAGGTGCGATTGATGAATATGAACGTATTTCTGAACGTTTTACCTTCCTATCAGAGCAACAGAGTGATTTACTTGAGGCAAAAGATACCCTTTATCTGGTCATTGATGAAATGGATGAAGAAATGAAGAAAAGATTTGAACAAACTTTTAATGCCATTCGTTCTCATTTTGAAATCGTATTTCAGGCGTTGTTTGGTGGGGGAAGGGCTGAATTAAAGTTAGTTGATCCTAAAGACTTATTAAATACTGGTGTCGATATCATTGCGCAGCCACCAGGTAAAAAACTGCAAAATCTAAGTTTATTATCAGGTGGAGAACGAGCTTTAACAGCAATCGCATTACTCTTCTCTATACTAAAGGTTCGGCCTGTTCCATTTTGTGTACTTGATGAGGTGGAAGCAGCACTTGATGAGGCTAATGTGTTTCGCTTTGCCCAATACTTGAAAAAATTCAGCCATGAAACACAATTTATCGTGATTACACACCGAAAAGGAACAATGGAAGAAGCTGATGTACTGTATGGAGTAACAATGCAAGAATCAGGAGTTTCCAAGCTTGTATCCGTAAGACTTGAAGATTCAAATGAATTAGTACAATCTAGCTGAAGGGACGAATAAATATGAGCTTTTTTAAAAAATTAAAGGAAAAAATCACAAAACAAACTGATTCTGTCACAGAGAAATTTAAGGAAGGCTTAACAAAAACACGTGATTCATTTGCAGGTAAAATGAATGATCTTGTTGCAAAATATCGTAAAGTAGATGAAGATTTTTTTGAAGAACTTGAGGAACTTCTGATCAGTGCAGATGTTGGTGTAACAACTGTTATGGATCTGATTGATGAATTGAAAATGGAAGTTAAACGTCAAAATATCCGAGATACAAAAGAGGTTCAAGCGGTAATATCAGAAAAGCTAGTAGAAATCTATCAAGGTGAACAAGAAGAAGATAAAAGCAACAAACTAAACATTCAACCTAATCGACTAAACGTCGTGTTGTTTGTCGGTGTGAATGGCGTGGGGAAAACGACAACAATTGGGAAATTAGCTCACAAACTAAAAAGTGAGGGGAATTCTGTCCTCTTAGCTGCCGGTGACACTTTTAGAGCAGGTGCTATTGAGCAACTTGAGGTATGGGGTGAACGCGTTGGGGTTGATGTCATAAAGCAATCTGAAGGCTCGGATCCTGCTGCGGTTATGTATGATGCTGTGCAAGCTGCAAAAGCACGCAACGTCAATGTGCTGTTATGTGATACAGCAGGTAGACTTCAAAATAAGGTCAATTTAATGAAAGAGCTTGAAAAGGTAAAACGAGTGATTGAAAGAGAAATTCCTGGCGCTCCACATGAGGTTTTACTCGTACTCGATGCAACTACAGGTCAAAATGCGATGACTCAAGCGAAGCAATTCTCACAAACAACAGATGTTTCTGGTATCGTATTAACTAAATTAGACGGTACAGCAAAAGGTGGTATCGTCTTGGCGATTAAAGGTGAGCTCGATATCCCTGTGAAATTGGTAGGGCTTGGTGAGAAAATGGATGACTTGCAGGAATTCAATACAGAACAGTATGTATACGGACTTTTCTCTGGAATCATTGAAGAGCAGGAAGATTGATAAGAACAGTGAAAGCGCCTCGGTGGTTTTAGAGCACTGTTGACTCTAATCAAACGACGATGGTTATAATCCTCAATTCATTAATGGTTAGTCTCAACAACTAAGTGGATCATATCCCACGTCAGAACGAATAGATAAGAGCAAACTCAAACATTGGCTGATGGGCCATTGTTTAAGTTTGCTCTTTTTTAAAAGATAAGAAAGCATAAATTTTTTGACTTAGTTTTCGTGTTCAGCGCCTAGCCCCTCTTGGGTCTAGGTCACTCAGGGATTGAAGGCAAAGAACACCATCTATTCCTGAGCGTTTTATTTGCCTGAGGCTGAACAAGGCGCTTGCGCTTTTCTTATAATAACTCATAATAGAGAACTAAAATATCTCTCCCAAACTACTTGACAAAGGATATTTACATATGTAGACTGTTATCTGTAAAGGTAATTCACTTAACAAAGGGATGAATCAATATGACGATTGAAAAAACGACAAGAGTTAATTATCTGTTTGATTTTTATCAATCGTTATTAACTCCAAAACAAAAAAGTTATATGTCATTATATTATTTGGATGATTTCTCTCTTGGTGAAATTGCAGAAGAATATGATGTTAGTAGACAGGCTGTTTATGATAACATTAAACGAACTGAAGCAATGCTGGAGCAATACGAAGACAAGCTATTATTATTTCGAAAGTTTCAAAAGCGTCAAGAGTTAATGACAAAACTTCGTGAATATACTGCAAACACAGATAAATATGAGGAATTTGCTACATTACTTAGTGAACTTGAGAAATTAGATTAGGAGGCGGCATTATGGCATTTGAAGGATTAGCCGACCGACTGCAAAATACGATGGCGAAAATTCGCGGTAAAGGGAAGGTTTCAGAAGCTGATGTAAAAGAGATGATGAGAGAGGTTCGTCTCGCACTTCTCGAAGCTGATGTTAACTTCAAGGTTGTAAAAGACTTTATAAAGCGTATCAGTGAACGCGCCGTTGGTCAAGAGGTCATGAAAAGCTTAACACCTGGCCAACAGGTCATTAAAGTTGTAAAAGAAGAACTAACGGTATTAATGGGTGGGGAGCAAAGTAAAATCGCAGTTTCCAATCGCCCACCAACAGTCATTATGATGGTTGGTTTACAAGGTGCTGGTAAAACAACGACAACTGGAAAGCTTGCAAATCTATTACGGAAAAAATACAATCGTAAGCCAATGCTTGTTGCAGCAGATATCTATCGCCCTGCAGCGATTAAACAATTGGAAACGTTAGGTAAACAATTAGATATGCCTGTTTTTTCTTTAGGTGATCAAGTTAGTCCTGTTGAAATTGCAACAAAAGCCCTTGAATATGCAAAGAATGAACATCATGATTATGTTATCATTGATACGGCAGGTCGTCTTCATATTGATGAAACGTTAATGGAAGAGCTAGAACAGGTGAAAGCAATTTCTAAGCCTGATGAGATTTTCTTAGTCGTTGATGCGATGACAGGTCAAGATGCAGTGAATGTAGCTAAAAGTTTTAATGAACAGCTTGGACTAACAGGTGTTGTCCTGACAAAACTAGATGGTGACACACGTGGTGGTGCGGCGTTATCTATTCGCTCTGTTACAGACACTCCAATTAAATTTGTTGGTCTTGGTGAGAAGCTTGATGCATTAGAAGCATTCCATCCAGAACGTATGGCATCAAGGATCCTCGGTATGGGTGATGTTCTAACACTAATCGAAAAGGCTCAATTAAATGTAGACGCAGAAAAGGCGAAAGAGCTTGAGCAAAAGATGCGGACAATGTCATTTACTTTCGATGACTTCCTTGAGCAATTGAGCCAAGTTCGTAACATGGGTCCATTAGAAGATTTAATTGGCATGCTTCCAGGAGCGAACAAGGTCAAAGGCCTTAAAAACGTTCAGGTTGATGAAAAACAGATTAGTCATGTAGAGGCAATTATTAAGTCCATGACAAAGGCTGAAAAACAAAATCCCGAAATCATGAATGCTTCACGTAAAAAACGAATTGCGAAAGGAAGCGGAACATCAGTTCAAGAGATAAACCGCCTCTTGAAGCAATTTGAAGATATGAAAAAAATGATGAAGCAAATGACAAGTATGACAAAGGGGAAGAAAAAAGGGATGAAATTCCCATTTATGTAATGAAATGCGGAGGCGCCTTGCTCAGCCCCGACAAGCACAAGACGATTAGGAATAGAAGGTGTTCTTTACCTTCAATTCCTAATTGGCTTGTGACCTCGAGGGGCTAGGCGCCGGAGCTAGACACTAAAACCAAGTACAAAAAACAACTTTTTTAAAGGAATTTTCTTCTGACAAGAAAAAAACCTTTACATCATATCACTTATTTGATAACATATTATCTTGTTGAAATAATTTCGGAGGTGCTTTATAAAATGGCAGTTAAAATTCGTTTGAAACGTATGGGAGCAAAAAAATCTCCTTTTTATCGTATTGTAGTAGCAGATTCTCGTTCACCACGTGATGGACGTTACATTGAAGTAGTTGGAACATACAATCCAGTTGCTCAACCAGCAGAAGTAAAAATTAATGAAGAATTAGCATTGAAATGGATGCAAGATGGTGCTAAACCTTCTGATACAGTACGTAACTTGTTCTCTAACCAAGGTATTATGGAAAAATTCCATAACGCAAAATACAGCAAATAATGACTGTAACTGAGATGAAAGAGTTAGTCGAAGCAATTGTGAAACCACTTGTTGACTCACCAGAACATGTTGAAATAACTGAACTGGAGACTAAATATCAAATTACGTATCGCCTTTCTGTTCATGAAGATGATATTGGCAAAGTAATTGGAAAGCAAGGACGAATAGCAAAAGCAATTCGAACTGTTGTGAATGCAGCGGGATCTAATTCATCTAAAAGAATTCAATTTGAAATTAATGACTAAAAAAGGGTGAGGATGGTTCCTCCCCTTTTTTTGTACTTAATTAAAACGACGGTACCATTGATTACACTTAGCTGCTAAGTTAAGCTAATAAGTGACGGGAAATTGAACTATTAGACTTATAGAGAATCGTATGAAGCTCAGGTCGAGGAGGAATAATAATGAAAATACTCCACCAAGTTGCAGTCAAACAGATTTTGACTGAGACGAGTAAGCAGGCGCTAATCGAGCAGTTTTCTAATAAGAAAAAACTATTAGAACAAGAATGTGATCAATTATATTTTGAATATAAAAAGGTTGAAAAATCGAGTAAACAGCTGGCAACACAATTTTTAAAAGAGATTGATAAAAGGCGAGAAAAAGCCAAACTTGTAGAGTTTCAACTTCAACAAGTACATACATTGCCCATTGGAAGTGAATTGAAAGAAAAAGATGTTGAAGCAATTGTTGAAGTAAATGTTGGTGATAATTGGAATGCTTTAATGAAAGAAAGTGCGATTGTCATAAAAGATGGAATTGTCGATCAAATACGCTTGAGGTGATAAATGTGGCAGAAAAATGGTTTAATGTAGGAAAGATCGTAAATACACATGGAATTAGAGGTGAGGTTCGAGTTATTTCAAAAACGGATTTCGCTGAAGAAAGATATGTGCCTGGGAATACTTTATACATCTTCAAAGAAGAAGCCGACAATCCGATTAAGGTTGTTATTGATAGTCATCGTGTACACAAAAATTTTGACTTGCTGACATTTGAAGGAATGCCCTCAATCCAGGATGTTGAGCAATTTAAAGGAGCTTTATTAAAAGTAGATGAAAATCAGTTATCTGAGCTTGATGAAGGAGAATATTATTTCCATGAAATTATTGGTTGCAAAATGTACACTGATCAGGGAGAGGAAATAGGAACGATTCGGGAAATTCTTGCAACAGGAGCGAATGATGTCTGGGTTGTGAAACGAAAAGAAGGGAAAGATCTTCTCATTCCTTACATCGAAGAAATCGTGACGGAAATCAATATTGATGAAAAGAAAGTAATCATTACACCAATGGAAGGATTACTAGACTGATGAAAATCGATTTTATGACCCTTTTCCCAGAAATGTTTAATGGTGTGTTGAATGAATCTATTTTAAAAAAAGCACAGGAAAAAGAAGCTGTAGAGTTTCGCGTCATTAATTTTCGAGATTATTCGTCAAACAAGCATAATACGGTTGATGATTATCCATATGGTGGTGGAGCCGGAATGGTATTAAAACCACAGCCAATTTTTGATGCTGTAGAGGATCTTAAGAAGCAATCAGATACAACACCTAAAGTGGTTCTTGTATGCCCGCAAGGAGAACGATTTACGCAGGCTAAAGCCGAGCAATTAGCGACTGAAGACCATCTCCTGTTTATCTGTGGTCATTATGAAGGGTATGATGAACGAATTCGGGAACACCTCGTAACAGATGAAATTTCAATTGGGGATTTTGTGTTGACAGGCGGTGAGCTTGCATCAATGGTGATTGCTGATAGTGTTGTCAGGCTTCTTCCAGGGGTACTAGGAAATGAAGATTCACCTATATTAGATTCATACAGTTCAGGACTGCTTGAGCATCCTCACTATACAAGACCTGCGGATTTTCGAGGAATGAAGGTACCAGAAGTTCTTTTGTCTGGCAATCATAAAAAAATTGAAGAATGGCGTGAGCAAGAGTCACTGCGAAGAACATTCACAAGGAGACCGGATTTACTAGAATCCTATCCTTTAACAGACAAGCAAAAATCGATTATAAAACGATGGGAAAATGAAAACTAGCTATTGCAGGGACAACGGCAATATGGTATGATAAATCTCGTGACTTGCAGTAGCAGTCACTTAAAAGGATGTTCCGCTGCAATATGAAATGTTGGAATGAGCATCTGTTGGAAGGAGTTGAAGACGATGCAAAAACTAATTGAAGATATCACAAAAGAACAACTTAAAACTGATCTACCTTCATTCCGTCCTGGAGATACAGTACGTGTACACGTAAAAGTTATCGAGGGTACTCGTGAGCGTATTCAGCTTTTTGAAGGTGTTGTGATTAAGCGTCGTGGTGGTGGAATTAGCGAAACATTTACAGTACGTAAGATCTCTTACGGTGTAGGTGTTGAACGTACTTTCCCTGTACACACACCAAAGATCGCGAAGTTAGAAGTTCTCCGTCGCGGTAAAGTTCGCCGTGCTAAACTTTACTACCTACGTAAATTACGTGGTAAAGCTGCACGTATCAAAGAAATTCGATAAGATTGCTTAGCATATGCTGAGTCTCAAATATATGGGTCAGTTTTTAGATACTGTCCGTATAGTTGAAAAGGAGCTTGTTTAATAAACAAGCTCCTTTTTCAGCTAAAAGCGGAAGCGTTTTGAATAATTTTGTCCTAGTGGCGAAAATGAAAAGAGAGAAACTCTTAAATTTTAAACACTTCGATTGCTATATCTTTTTATAGGGTATAGTATTATTTATAGACTGTGGTCGTAATGATTGCTAGAGTGGGTGATATGATGGCAAAAAAGAAAAACGAACTTTTAGAATGGATAAAAGCATTAATTATTGCGGTGCTGTTAGCAGCGGTCATAAGGTATTTCTTTTTCGCTCCAATCGTTGTTGACGGTCACTCTATGATGCCAACTTTACATACGCAAGACAGAATGATTGTCAATAAATTTTCGTATAAAATCGGAGAACCAAAACGTTTTGATATCGTCGTTTTTCATGCAACAGTGGATAAGGATTACATTAAAAGAGTCATTGGCTTACCCGGAGATCGTGTGGAGTATAAAGAAGACACTCTCTATATAAACGGAGAAGCGTTTGAAGAACCATATCTTGAAGAATACAAAGATCAATTGATCGATGGTCCATTGACCGAGCCTTTTGATTTAGAAAGTATTATAGGACAGGATACTGTGCCAGAGGGGCATATCTTTGTAATGGGAGATAATCGAAGACAAAGCAAAGATAGTCGGCACATCGGTACAGTACCAATAGAAGAAGTGATGGGTAAGACGAGTTTTGTTTATTGGCCCATTTCTGATATACGATTTGAGAAATAGTAAGAAGGTGTTATAAATGACTATACAATGGTTTCCAGGACATATGGCAAAAGCAAGAAGACAAGTAACAGAAAAGCTTAAACTAATTGATATTGTTTTCGAACTTGTTGACGCTAGAATTCCAATGTCGTCAAGAAATCCAATGATCGATGAAATTGTTTCATCTAAACCACGAATTGTGTTACTAAACAAAGCAGATAAAGCTGATGCATCCATAACAAAGCAATGGATCGATTATTTTAAGGAAAGAGAAATTCCTGCGATTGCGATTGATGCTCAAACAGGAACAGGACTTAAACAAATTACCGCTTTATCGAAAGTATTATTAAAGGAAAAATTTGACAAAATGGCATCTAAAGGAATTAAACCACGCGCAATCCGTGCGTTAATTATTGGGATTCCAAATGTCGGAAAATCAACACTGATAAATCGCCTTGCAAAGAAAAATATTACAAAAACGGGAGACCGACCTGGTGTAACCACTGCGCAACAGTGGGTAAAGGTTGGCAATGAACTCGAGTTATTGGACACTCCGGGAATTCTCTGGCCAAAATTTGAAGACCAGCTTGTCGGATTTAAGCTTGCAACGACAGGAGCTATTAAGGATGCAATCTTGAATTTGCAAGAGGTTACGGTATTTGCTCTGAATTTTCTAAGAGAACACTATCCGGATCGGCTCAAGGAGCGCTTTAACATAGATGAATTACCTAATGAGGTTGTACAGCTGTTTGACGAAATCGGCAAAAAACGGGGTTGTATCATGCCTGGTGGGTATATCGACTACGACAAAACATCTGAGCTTGTTTTAAGAGAAATTCGTTCTGATAAATTAGGAAGATTATCTTTTGAAACACCAAAACAGTTCACTGAACAATAAGGAACAAAAAGTTCGGCTCGCAAAATTTTGCGGGTCTTTATTTTTGTTTAGAAAAAACCCCTATATAATGACTAGAGGAAGAATGATAAGGAGTTAAGAGAAATGCAATTAACGACTAAGGAAGTTAAACAGAAACTAACGGAAATTACAAGCGATAAAGATCCATTTCTAGAAGAATGCAAAATGGATTCAAGAAAAGGTGTCCAGCAGTTAGTTGGAAAATGGTATAAAAAGAATGAGCAAGAAAAATTGCTACAGCAGCAGTATTATCATATGTCGAGCTATGAGAAAAGCGCTCATGACAAAGGTTTTCATTTGATTGCAGGTGTTGATGAAGTCGGCAGAGGCCCTCTTGCAGGACCTGTTGTAGCAGCGGCTGTTATCTTAAATGAAGATTGTTATCTACCTGGGTTAACAGATTCCAAAAAACTATCGGCAGCAATGAGAGAAAGGTTTTACGAACAGATAAGAGAAAATGCCCA
Source organism: Metabacillus rhizolycopersici (assembly GCF_020075705.1). Next base: position 46,777 of record NZ_JAIQUM010000009.1, read on the forward strand.
AGCGATTGGCATAGGCATCATTTCGCCAAAGATGATAGATGAAATCAATATTTTTGAAGCAACAAAACTAGCGATGAAAAATGCGATTAAAGAATTAACAATTCAACCAAATTATTTATTACTTGATGCGATGAAATTAGATGTTCCGATTTCACAGGAATCGATTATTAAAGGTGATGCGAAAAGTGTTTCAATTGCAGCGAGCTCAGTAATCGCAAAAGTTACACGTGATCGGATCATGTTGGAACTTGCAAAAGAATTCCCGGAGTATGGATTTGAAAAACATATGGGCTATGGTACCAAACTTCATTTAGAAGCATTAAAAACTCACGGAGTAACAGTGCATCATCGCAAGAGCTTTGCGCCTGTAAAAGCGTTAGTTTACTAAATGAAAGAGTGTAGAAATGGATCCTACATCTGTAATAAGGAACCTCTTCAAATTAACCGAATCACAAATGTCACAGCCTCAAAAACAGCTTTTATTAAAGGAAAATCAAATCGTAATGGGGCAAGTGCTAAAGCTCTTTCCCGAACAAAAAGCGCTAATCCAGGTAGGGAGCTCGAAACTAATTGCTCAACTTGAAACATCGATTAATCCATTTGAAAAGTATTGGTTTCGAGTAAAAGGTACTGAACAGCAAGGCGTTAGTTTGAAAATGATGAAACAGCTAGAAGGGAACAATAAATCTCAGCAATCTGTTGCAATCGATTTATTAAGCTTATTTCAGCAACGATCATCGAAAGAAAATGTGATGTTAGTAAATAAATTATTAAATGAAAACATACCGATTACAAAAGAACAGGTAGTTGCTGCAACAGAAATATTGAAGCATACGAGTAAGAAAGAAATGCCGAATGTAGTAAATGCGATTATTTCTTCAATGAAAAAACAGTTACCAATAACAATTGGTGTCGTCAAATCAATCATTGAAGCACAGACAAGCATACCTTTAGTGAAGCAAATTGATCAATTGTTTCATACTCTTCAACATGAAAAGCATCAATCAAAAGCTATGAAGCAGTTAACTGAATTTCTTTTTCACCTAATTCAAAAGCCGATAGACTTTCATATAGGTAAAAATATGAAGGAATTAATGTCTCTAAAGCAGTTGTTAATCGGTGCTAAGAACGACACTTCACAACCATTATTACGTGAGCAAATCGATCAACTTATCCATCGCTTTCATGGTCAATCCTTACTTCAACAACAAGTAATCGGGCCTACCCTACACGTCATTACACAAATTCCCTTTTTCATGCCCAATCATCAAACAGACTTGATGATTCAATGGCAAGGGAAAAAACAAGAAGATGGTAAAATAGACCCTGCATTTTGTCGGATATTATTTTATTTGCAGCTTCCTACATTAAATGAAACATTGATTGATGTTCAAATCCAAAATCGTATTATGAATATTACAATAAGAAATAATAATGCGACACTAGGTGAGCTTGTCACCTTACATAGTGATGGACTGAAAGAAATATTACATGAAATGAATTATCGTCTTACCATTGTAAATGTGAGGCCTTTTGAGTCTTCTAGCGGATCTAGTGGAAAACCTACTAACCGTGTAAATATTCCGCAAATTACCACTTCCTATAATGGGGTTGATATTAAAATATAAATTTGGAGAAGGAAACAAAAAAGCAATTGCATTAAGATATGATAGTGAAAAGGAATCCGTACCAAAAGTTGTTGCAAAAGGGAAAGGGCAAATTGCAGAAGGAATAATAGAGACTGCAAATCAATATGGAGTTTATATACAAGAAGACCCAGCGCTTCTCGAATTATTATCTAAGCTAGAAATCAACCAGCAAATTCCTGAGGAACTATACGAAGCTGTCGCTGAAATATTTGCGTTTATTTATAAGTTTGATAAAAAGCAATAGGGGGATTCCCCCTTTTAGAGTTCTAAATTTAATGAGCACAAAACATTTTAGAGCACTGATTATTTAAAAACGAAACCGTTATTTTAAAAATATAAAAATTCATTTTCTTGAAAGAATTTACTATTTTGAGTTGAACGGTAGACAAGTACTAAACTATTAATATAAAATGAAAGCGTAATATATTTTTATTATTCTTGCAATTAGGAGGATGGCAGATGAATATCCATGAGTACCAAGGGAAAGAGCTTCTTCGTAAATACGGAGTTTCTGTACCAAATGGACGTGTAGCTTTTTCTGTAGATGAAGCAGTTGAAGCTGCAAAAGAACTTGGAACAGATGTAGTGGTTGTAAAAGCCCAAATCCATGCAGGTGGACGCGGAAAAGCAGGCGGTGTAAAAGTTGCTAAAAACCTTGATGAAGCACGTACATATGCTGAAGAAATTCTAGGTAAAACGCTTGTGACACATCAAACAGGTCCTGAAGGTAAAGAAGTTAAACGCTTACTTATTGAAGAAGGTTGTGACATTAAAAAAGAATACTATGTAGGTCTTGTTTTAGACCGTGCTACTTCTCGGGTCGTTCTTATGGCATCTGAAGAAGGTGGAACTGAAATTGAGGAAGTAGCTGAAAAAACACCTGAAAAAATCTTTAAAGAAGTAATTGACCCTGCAGTGGGATTACAAGGCTTTCAAGCCCGAAGAATTGCTTTCAATATTAATATTCCAAACGAATTAGTTGGAAAAGCAGTGAAATTCATGATGGGATTATATCAAGCTTTCGTCGAAAAAGATTGTTCGATTGCTGAGATTAACCCATTAGTTATTACTGGTGATGGAAATGTATTGGCACTTGATGCAAAGTTGAATTTTGACTCAAATGCCTTATATCGCCATAAAGATATTGTAGAATACCGTGATCTTGAAGAAGAAGATGCAAAAGAAATTGAAGCATCTAAATACGACTTAAGCTATATTTCATTAGATGGCAATATTGGTTGTATGGTAAACGGTGCAGGACTTGCGATGTCTACAATGGATATTATCAAATTCTATGGTGGGGAACCGGCAAACTTCTTGGACGTTGGGGGCGGTGCAACTGCTGAAAAGGTAACAGAAGCGTTCAAAATTATTCTTTCTGATGAAAATGTTAAAGGGATTTTCGTCAACATTTTTGGTGGAATCATGAAATGTGATGTCATTGCAGAAGGTGTTGTTGAGGCAACAAAACAAGTAGGTTTAGAGATTCCACTTGTTGTCCGTCTAGAAGGTACAAATGTTGATTTAGGTAAGAAAATTTTAAATGAGTCTGGATTAAATATTACGTCAGCAGAATCGATGGCTGACGGAGCACAAAAAATCGTTTCATTAGTAGGGTAAGAAAGGCAGGGGACAAGCATGAGCGTATTTATTAATAAAGATACGAAAGTTATCGTACAAGGGATTACTGGTTCAACAGCACTTTTCCATACGAAACAAATGTTAGAATACGGTACAAAAATTGTTGGTGGTGTAACTCCTGGTAAAGGTGGCACAGAAGCAAGCGGTGTACCTGTTTTCAATACAGTTCAAGAAGCAGTTCAAACTACTGGTGCAACGGCATCTGTTATTTATGTGCCTGCTCCTTTCGCTGCTGATGCAATAATGGAAGGAGTAGACGCCGAATTAGATTTAGTTATTTGTATCACAGAGCATATTCCTGTTTTAGATATGGTAAAAGTTAAACGTTATATGGAAGGCAAAAAGACTCGTTTAGTCGGTCCAAACTGCCCGGGTGTAATTACGGCAGACGAATGTAAGATTGGAATTATGCCAGGATATATTCACAAAAAAGGTCATGTTGGTGTTGTCTCTCGTTCTGGAACACTTACATATGAAGCTGTTCACCAATTATCAGAAGCTGGTATTGGGCAAACAACTGCTGTAGGTATTGGTGGAGATCCAGTTAACGGAACTAACTTTATCGATGTTCTAAAAGCTTTCAATGAAGATGAGGATACTTATGCAGTTATCATGATTGGAGAAATTGGTGGTACTGCTGAAGAAGAAGCTGCAGAATGGGTAAAAGCGAATATGACGAAACCTGTTGTTGGTTTTATCGGTGGTCAAACTGCACCTCCAGGAAAGCGTATGGGCCACGCAGGCGCAATTATATCTGGTGGAAAGGGTACTGCTGAAGAAAAGATTAAAACGATGAACCAGTGTGGAATTAAAGTGGCTGAAACGCCATCAGTAATGGGTGAAACACTTCTTTCAGTACTGAAAGAAAAAGGCTTATATGAAAAATGCAAAACGCATTGATATGATGTTTATGAAGGGGCAGGCTCTTGTCTGTTCCTTTTTCTTATAAAGATAAGAAAGTATAAATTTTTTGACGTAGTTTTCGTGTCCATCGCAAGCGTCTTATGCTTTTCGGGGCTGAACAAGGCGCTTGCGCTTTTCTTATGTAGTTGACACAGATTTAATGGTCATATAAAAAGAATAAGTGAAGCAATCAGTAGAATGCAAGAAATTTAGAATATCAATAAAAGGAGGAAAATATGGATATTGTGACAAAAAGACTATTTTTATTATCACATTGTCGAAATATGAGTAATCAATTACTTTACAAGCTTCTACAAGTTGATCCAACATTAAATATTATTCATATGCTTAAAGATTACGAATGGGAATTGTATTTTAACCTTTCAAGAGAAAAGGTTAAAACGATGAAGCAAGAGCTTAATTCATTTCATTTTGAATCACTTTATCAAAAATATAACGAACAAAACATTTTATTTGTAGCAATTTATGACGAGAAATATCCGCGTCTATTAAAAGAAATACCTGACCCTCCACCACTATTATATTATAAAGGTGACATTAGCTTAGCGCAGCACCGTCAATTAATTAGCGTTGTAGGAACAAGGTACCCTACGCAATATGGTAAATCTGCCCTTGAACATCTTTTGAAGCCTCTAATAAGGGAAAACTGGATAATAGTAAGTGGGATGGCTAAAGGTATTGATACGTTAGCGCACGAATCAGCTATTTTGCATAATGGAAAAACAATTGCTGTTATTGCAGGTGGATTATTTCATATATATCCAAAACAGAATATTTCTTTAGCGAATAAAATGATGGCCTCTCATCTCATTCTTTCTGAACATCCCCCAACAACACCTCCTCAGAAATGGCATTTTCCTATGAGGAATAGAATAATTAGTGGATTATCGGTCGGTACAATTATTATACAAGCAAAGAAAAGAAGTGGATCATTAATCACAGCAAACCAAGCCCTAGAGCAAAATCGAGAGGTTTTTGCTGTACCTGGTTCTATATTTGATGAACATAGTTCCGGTACAAATGAATTAATCCAAAGTGGTGCAAAATTAGTTCAAGATGGCACACATATTATGGAAGAATTCCGTTATAAAGAAAACGGTCTGACAAGATGAAACCACTATTTAAATAGAAGGAAAAATTAACATAAATTATCTCATATTTAACGAGAGTAAAACCTTCTATCTCTAGATATAAGAGAAATAAAAAGGATGGGAGATGACTGTTCGTTTAGGTCCGATCGCCATCTCATTCAAATACCAATCATCCAGTTAATTAAATATAAAAAGCACAAAAATTGTCATTTAAGTGAAAATATTCATGTTCTTTCTTGCTAATTTAGGATATGATAAACGTAATTTATTTATTTCTGTTTGACAAAACGTGTAGGAATATTTAATAATAGTGGAGATTTATAATGTTTTACCATATTTATTGGGGTTTACCTGCTACTTGGTAGAACTAAACGTACATATATAGACAGTAAATCGTAAATACAGCTTACTAAGTCAAACAAGATGTTACTGTAAATAATATGCAAAACGTTCTATTTCCGCTTTGTTGGAAATAAAACATCATTTTTGAAGGTAGTTTCCTTAATAGATTCCTTCGATTACTCTTCTTATCGTATAAGGTTCATACCAACCATTATGATCGAAAAGTGATCATTCCCAAACATATAACCTTTCAATAGATAAAAGATAATAAAAGAAATATAAAGAGAGAATACCTCTTAAGGAGGACAAAAGGAATGTCGGACTATTTAGTCATTGTTGAATCACCTGCAAAAGCAAAAACAATTGAACGTTATTTAGGAAAAAAATATAAAGTTAAGGCCTCGATGGGACATATTAGGGATTTACCTAAAAGCCAAATTGGGGTAGACGTTGAACATAATTTTGAGCCAAAGTATATTACAATTAGAGGAAAAGGGTCGGTACTGAAGGAATTAAAAACGGCTGCCAAAAAGGCCAAAAAGATTTATCTTGCAGCTGACCCTGATCGCGAAGGGGAAGCGATTGCATGGCATTTGGCTCACAGTCTTGATGTAGATATAAACTCTGATTGTCGAGTTGTATTTAACGAAATTACTAAGGATGCAATACAAGAGTCATTTAAGCATCCAAGGTCGATTAACATGGATCTTGTGGATGCCCAACAGGCTAGACGTGTCTTAGATAGACTTGTAGGCTACAAAATTAGCCCGATTCTATGGAAAAAGGTTAAAAAGGGTCTAAGCGCTGGACGAGTACAGTCTGTTGCAGTGCGGTTAATTATCGACCGTGAAAAAGAGATAAAAGCATTTATTCCTGAAGAATATTGGTCAATTGAAGGCCAATTTTTAAAGGGACAAAAGGAGTTTGAAGCATCTTTTTATGGTGTTAATGGCGAGAAAAAAGAGTTAACCTCAGAATCTGATGTGAAAGCTATTTTAGAAGTTATTGAGGGAAATAAATTTACCGTTAATAAAGTGACAAAAAGAGAACGAAAAAGAAATCCGGCCGTGCCATTTACAACATCGACCTTACAACAGGAGGCTGCTCGTAAGTTAAACTTTAGAGCGAGGAAAACGATGATGCTTGCTCAGCAACTATATGAAGGAATTGATTTAGGTAAAGACGGTACGGTTGGATTAATCACTTATATGAGAACAGACTCTACGAGAATATCCGAAACTGCTCAGAGTGAAGCCGCGGGGTACATAGATACTAAATACGGTAAAGAATTCCTTGGTACACAAGCCAAAGTAGTAAAGAAAAACACAAATACTCAAGATGCCCATGAAGCGATTCGTCCAACATCAACCTTACGTGAACCTTCAGCGCTAAAAGAGTTTTTAAGTCGAGATCAACTTAGATTGTATAAGCTTATTTGGGAGCGTTTCGTTGCTAGCCAAATGGCATCTGCGATTTTAGATACAATGAGTGTTGATTTGTTGAACAACGGTGTCATGTTTAGAGCAACTGGTTCAAAAATTAAGTTTCCTGGTTTCATGAAAGTATATGTCGAAGGAAATGATGATCAAATCGAAGAGAAAGACCGATTACTTCCGGATTTAAACGAAGGTGATGAGATTTTTTCGAAAGATATTGAACCAGCTCAGCATTTTACACAGCCACCACCCCGGTATACAGAGGCACGCTTAGTAAAAACACTTGAGGAGCTTGGGATTGGTCGTCCTTCAACATATGCTCCAACACTTGACACTATTCAAAAAAGAGGCTATGTGTCACTTGATAATAAACGTTTTGTTCCAACTGAACTTGGAGAAATAGTGTTAGAACTTATTTTGGAATTTTTCCACGAAATCATCAATGTCGAGTTCACTGCGAATATGGAAAATAGTCTTGATGGAGTTGAAGAAGGTCAGATTGAATGGATTAAAATAATTGATGATTTTTACAAGGATTTTTCACCGCGCTTAGAAAAGGCAGAAAATGAAATGGAAAAAATCGAAATTAAAGATGAACCTGCGGGCGTCGATTGCGAAGAATGTGGCAATCCAATGGTTTATAAAATGGGTAGATACGGGAAATTCATGGCATGTTCAAATTTTCCAGATTGTCGAAACACAAAACCGATCGTAAAAGAAATCGGTGTGAAATGCCCAAGTTGTGAAGAAGGTTCCATCGTTGAGCGAAAATCAAAAAAACGCAGAATCTTCTATGGCTGTAATCAATATCCAGAATGTGAATTTCTGTCCTGGGATAAACCGATTGCAAGAAACTGTCCAAAATGCGACAATATGTTAGTTGAGAAAAAACTGAAAAAAGGTATTCAGGTTCAATGTATGGAATGTGATTATAAAGAAGAACAACAAAAGTAGGTGAGCGGCTTTTAGCTCACCTCTTTTAAGTGGGGTGATTTCCTGGTATTTTGTAGAAATATTGGGAAATAAATAAAAGTAGTAAAGTTGATGATATGGTCTAAGAAGAGAAGTCAGATGTCTGATCAGAATGAATCGACGGCAAGCCGAGTTTCTTTATCCCGCATTAACGGGCAGTAATACCCCCACCTCTGAGCTTGAGTAATCAAAGAAGCAATGCTAGGGGATAGCTGCCCGTAAAAGCTAAGGTAAGTCTCGCTAACCATCAGTGGGGGATAAAGAACCCCCACTGATGGAAGTCTCGCTTTATAAACTTCTATGTTCCATATAGAGAAACAGCATGAAATGCCTTAATTAGATTAGTTGATGGAGGATAATAAATGAATCAAAATTTAGTAGTAAACGTAATAGGAGCTGGCTTAGCAGGAAGTGAAGCAGCATGGCAATTAGCTAAGAGAGGTATTCAGGTTCGATTATACGAGATGAGACCTGTTAAACAAACTCCAGCACATCATACTGACAAATTTGCAGAGTTAGTTTGCAGTAATTCTTTAAGAGCAAATACGTTAACAAATGCCGTTGGTGTGTTAAAAGAAGAAATGAGAATCCTTGATTCAGTAATTATAAAAGCGGCTGATGAATGTGCAGTTCCTGCGGGTGGAGCTCTAGCGGTAGATCGTCATGAATTTGCTGCAAAAGTAACTGAACTTGTGAAAAATCACCCAAATGTGACGGTTATAAATGAAGAAGTTGGTGAGATTCCAAGCGGCCCAACAATCATATCGACAGGTCCACTAACATCTAAGAACCTTTCAGATCAATTAAAAACCTTAACTGGTGAGAAGTATTTATATTTCTATGATGCTGCTGCACCGATTATTGAAAAAGATAGCATTGATATGGACAAGGTGTATTTAAAATCCCGTTATGACAAAGGGGAAGCGGCATACTTAAATTGCCCGATGACAGAAGAAGAATTTAATCGTTTTTATGATGCGTTAATCGCTGCTGAAACTGTTCCTTTAAAAGAATTTGAAAAGGAAATATTCTTTGAAGGCTGCATGCCAATCGAAGTGATGGCCGCAAGGGGAAGAAAAACGATGTTATTCGGACCGCTAAAACCGGTTGGATTAGAAGATCCTAAAACAGGGAAAAGACCATATGCCGTTATCCAGCTACGTCAGGATGATGCAGCTGGTACATTATATAATATTGTAGGTTTTCAAACTCACCTGAAATGGGGACCACAAAAAGAAGTACTATCTTTAATTCCAGGTTTAGAAAATGCCGAGATTGTTCGTTACGGCGTTATGCATCGGAATACCTTTATTAACTCGCCGAGATTGTTAAAATCAACATATCAATACAAAGATAGAGAAGATTTATTTTTTGCAGGACAAATGACAGGTGTTGAAGGATATGTTGAATCTGCTGCTTCAGGACTTGTAGCTGGAATAAATGCAGCTCATCTCGTTTTAGGGAAAGACTTAATTGAATTTCCAAATGAAACAGCGATTGGAAGTATGGCAAAATATATAACTACAACGAACGCTGATAATTTCCAACCAATGAATGCAAACTTCGGTATTTTTGCAGAATTACCTGAACGGATAAGAAATAAAAAGGAACGAAATGAAATGCACGCAACGCGAGCATTGGAAAAAATTCAAAAAATTTCGAAAAATATATAGAAATAATTTGCAGGGGTTACTAGAGTTGTGATAACATTTAGTAGCCCTTGTGAGGTGTTTAAAATGGATAATGTTAAGATTTATTTAAATTTCTTCGTTGAATATTTACAAATCGAGAAAAATTATTCACAATATACAATTGTGAGTTATGTCGCAGATATTGAGGATCTTTTTTCCTTCATGAAAGAACAAGCGATTATACATCTAGAAGAAATAACCTATAATGATACACGTTTATATTTAACGGAGTTACATAAAAGAGAGTATTCTAGAAAAACAATATCAAGGAAAGTATCTTCCTTAAGAAGCTTTTTTAAATTTCTTGTTAGAGAAGAAAAGCTAAGCGAAAATCCTTTTTCATTAGTGTCATTACCAAAGAGAGAACAGAAAATCCCGCAATTTCTCTACGAAGAAGAAATTGAACAGTTGTTCTCAATCTCAGATTGTACCAATCCGTTAGGGCAAAGAAATCAGGCGTTAATTGAGGTTCTTTATGGAACGGGAATTCGTGTTAGCGAGTGTTGTAATATACAACTATCAGATATTGATTTGTATATCGGAACCGTTCTTGTACATGGGAAGGGTGGCAAACAAAGGTATGTTCCATTTGGAAGTTATGCCCACGATGCAATTGAAATATATATAAATGATGGCAGAAAATCGCTACTAAATAAATTGAGCAAGCAAGACCAACATTCTTATTTATTTGTCAATCATCGAGGAAGCCATTTGACAGACCGTGGTGTTAGACACGTATTAAATGAATTGATAAAAAAAGCATCCTTAACTTTACATATACACCCTCATATGTTTAGGCATACATTTGCAACGCATTTATTAAATGAAGGCGCAGATATGAGAAGTGTTCAAGAGCTATTGGGGCATTCGCATTTATCATCAACTCAAGTGTACACCCATGTAACGAAAGAGCATTTAAAAAAGATATATCTGTCCCATCATCCTCGAGCTTAAAAGCAAATACAAGGAGGTAGTAAAATGTCTCAATTTCATGCAACAACAATATTTGCTATTCAACATAATGGCAAGGCGGCAATGGCTGGCGATGGTCAAGTAACTTTTGGAAATGCAGTGGTGATGAAACATACCGCTAAGAAGGTGCGAAAAATTTTTAACGGGAAAGTAATTGCTGGCTTTGCTGGATCAGTTGCAGATGCTTTTACATTATTTGAGCTTTTTGAGAGTAGACTTGAAGAGTATAATGGTAATTTGCAACGTGCAGCTGTTGAACTAGCGAAAGAATGGCGTAGTGATAAAGTGTTAAGAAGGCTTGAAGCAATGCTAATCGTTATGAATGAAGAGCATCTATTACTTGTTTCTGGAACTGGTGAAGTTATTGAACCAGATGATGGCATTTTAGCAATTGGATCTGGCGGAAACTATGCCTTATCAGCTGGAAGAGCTTTGAAACGTTATGCGGGAGACAACTTAGCTGCAAAAGATATTGCTGAAGGAGCATTGACAATTGCAGGGGAAATTTGTGTGTATACCAATCAAAATATCATTGTCGAAGAACTTTAATAAGGGAGGCAAATAGGTTGAATAAACAATTGACACCAAAACAAATTGTTGAACGATTAGATCAATATATTATAGGACAAAAGGATGCAAAGAAAGCAGTAGCAGTAGCACTCAGAAATCGCTATCGAAGAAGTTTATTAAATGAGAAACTACGTGAAGAGATTGTTCCTAAAAATATTTTAATGATCGGACCTACAGGTGTTGGGAAAACAGAGATAGCAAGAAGAATTGCTAAGCTTGTTCGCGCACCGTTTATTAAAGTTGAGGCAACGAAATTTACAGAGGTTGGATACGTAGGCAGAGATGTTGAATCAATGGTACGTGATTTAGCTGAAACGGCAGTTCGTTTAGTGAAAGAAGAAAAAATATCTGATGTAACCGGGCTTGCAGAAGAAAATGCGAATAAACGTTTAATTGAGCTCCTAGTACCAGGGAAAAAGAAACAAACCACTGTGAAAAATCCGTTAGAAATGTTATTTGGTGGTGTAGGGAATCAATCCCAGGAGTCAGAAGAAAGTGTGAATGAAGAATCCACAGTTCAAGAAAAACGCCGACGCATTTCACACCAGTTAGCGTTAGGAGAGTTAGAAGATCACTATGTAACGATTGAGGTTGAAGAGCAACAGGCATCGATGTTTGATATGCTTCAAGGCTCAGGTATGGAGCAAATGGGAATGAATATGCAGGATGCCTTAGGAAGCTTTATGCCAAAGAAAAAGAAAAGACGTAAACTCACAGTAAGAGAAGCTAGAAAAGTATTAACAAATGAAGAAGCGAGTAAATTAATTGATATGGATGAGGTTACTCAAGAAGCAATCATTCGTGCTGAACAAACAGGAATCATCTTTATTGATGAGATTGATAAAATTGCAGGGAAATCGAAAGGTGGATCTGCTGACGTCTCTAGAGAAGGTGTTCAGCGTGACATCCTACCAATTGTTGAAGGTTCAACGGTTGTAACGAAGTATGGGGCTGTAAAAACAGATCATGTACTTTTTATTGCTGCCGGTGCTTTTCATATTGCAAAGCCATCAGATTTAATTCCAGAGCTTCAGGGGCGTTTTCCAATTCGCGTAGAACTAACGAAACTTAGTATTGAAGATTTTGTGAAAATTTTAGTAGAGCCTGATAATGCTTTATTAAAGCAATATCAAGCTTTAATTGAGACTGAAGGTATAGAATTGGAATTTTCTGACGATGCTATATATAAAATCGCCGAAATTGCATTTGAAGTAAATCAGGATACTGATAATATTGGTGCTAGAAGGTTACATACAATACTAGAACGACTATTAGAAGACCTTTCCTTTGAAGCGCCAGATATAAATTTAGAAAAAATCATCATTACACCTCAATATGTTGAAGATAAGCTTGGGAAAATATCAAAAAACAAAGATCTAAGTCAATTTATATTATAATAATTTAATATGCTACAGGAGGAACTAAACATGCCATTATTACAAAAGACACGCAAAATTAATGCGATGCTCCAAAGAGCGGCAGGTAAACCAGTAAATTTCAACGAAATGGCTGAAACGTTAAGTGAGGTTATCACAGCGAATATTTTCGTCGTTAGCCGTAGGGGGAAACTACTAGGATTTGCGATCAATAATAGAATAGAAAGCGATCGAATGAAACAAATGCTAGAAGATCGTCAATTTCCAGAAGAATATACAAAAAATCTATTCAATATCACTGAAACATCACCAAACATTGATTTTGAAAGTGAATATACTGCATTTCCAGTGGAAAATCCTGAATTATTCAAAAATGGATTAACAACAATCGTACCGATTATTGGTGGGGGAGAACGTCTCGGAACGTTAATTTTAGCAAGAGTAGAAGAACAATTTGAAGATGAGGATTTAATTCTTGCTGAATACGGTGCAACAGTTGTAGGTATGGAAATTCTACGTGAAAAGGCAGATGAAATTGAAGAGGAAGCTCGAAGTAAAGCTGTCGTACAAATGGCAATTAGCTCACTATCATATAGTGAATTAGAAGCGATAGAGCATATCTTTGAGGAACTAAATGGTAATGAAGGTTTATTAGTTGCAAGTAAAATTGCAGATCGTGTAGGGATTACTCGTTCCGTTATTGTTAACGCACTTCGTAAACTTGAAAGTGCTGGTGTAATCGAATCACGCTCATTAGGAATGAAAGGAACATATATTAAAGTTTTAAATAACAAATTCCTTTTAGAGCTAGAAAAGTTAAAAACGAAATAATGGTAAAAGGCACTTCAAGAATTCTTGAAGTGCCTTTTATTTTTATCGCTTAGCGTACTATAAAATCCTTTTACTGTGGATAAGCGCACGACCTCCAGCGTAAGTGCCTAGCCCCTCTTAGTTCTAGAGCCCTTTTGTGAATTGAAGGTAAAAAAAACACTTTCTATTCAAGAGAGTCTTATGCTTGTCAGAGCTATTCAAGGCGCTTGCGATTTTGTTCTTAAAATAAGTGAAAAATTAGTATGGTTTTTTTGGAAGAAAATATGTTGTTTTGATAAAAGAGATGTAGCTAAATAACTTCCTCAGTTTCATTCATATTCTAATTATTCACACAGTGATATTAATAGGAAAATAGACCTCTTTTTTAGAATATGCAGAAAATCCGACTTTTTTTACAAAGTCTTAATAGACTTTAAGACTATTATTTCATACAATTGATGTAACGAATAACAAAATTCGACATTATACGATACGTGTACATATATCTTTTTTTGGGGGGCACCATGAAATTATTTTCAAATACAATTCAAAGTATCGAAAAAGCGATAACTTTTTCTACTGCAAAACAAAAAGTTACCTCGAATAATATAGCCAATCTTGATACCCCGAATTATAAAGCTCAAGAAGTTCGTTTTAATCAAGCACTTGGCAATGAAATGCAAAAGCTACAAGCTTTAAAAACAAATAATCAGCATATTAATTTTGGTTCATCATCTTCTAACTATAGAATCATGTCTAGAAATAGTACGCGTTATCAACAAAATGGAAATAATGTCGATATTGATCAAGAAATGACTGACTTGGCGAAAAATCAAATTCAGTACAATGCATTAATCGATCGATTAAGTAGTAAATTCAATTCGTTAAAAACAGTAATTAAGGGTGGAAATTAAGAATGTCGATTTTTCAATCAATTAATATATCTGCTTCTGCATTAACAGCACAACGAGTAAGAATGGATGTCATTTCATCTAATATGGCTAATATGGATACAACAAGAGGAGAACTTGTAAATGGGGAATGGCAACCTTATCGGAGGAAAATGGTCGTGACTCAGTCTCAAGGTAGTCAATTCTCATCTTTTTTAAACAAGGCTCTAGGCTCATCCAAAGAAGTGAACGGTGTGAAAGTAACAAAAATTACTGAAGATGAGACCCCTTTTGAGCTAAACTATGATCCAGAACATCCTGATGCAAATGAAGAAGGGTATGTGGCGATGCCGAATGTTGACCCATTAAAGGAAATGGTTGACCTCATAAGTAGTACAAGATCTTATGAAGCGAATGTTACAGCGATGAACGCAACAAAAGGTATGCTAATGAAGGCTTTAGAAATTGGGAAATAGGGTGGTTTAAATGATTAATAGTGTAACTCCTTTTAGATTATCTCCAACGGCGCAAAATCAAATAGATTTAAAGCCAAATCTTTCAATGAATGATACGAAAACGAAAATGAAAATGAACTTTAGCGAGACATTAAAGCAAGCCATTGAACAAGTTAATCAATCACAAATTGAATCAGATAATATGACTGAGGCGCTTGCAACCGGTAAGAATGTTGAATTACATGATGTGATGATTACAGCGCAAAAAGCAAGTGTCACTATGTCTCTTGCAATCGAAGTTCGCAATAAAGCAATAGAGGCTTATCAAGAAATGATGAGAATGCAAGTGTAGTAATTGATCTTAATCTTAAGGACGGTTATCGGTCACTATAAAAACACATATCATCATGTCCGGGGGACTTTATGGAATGAACGAAAAATTAGTAAGTACGAAAAATAAACTAAATGGATTGTGGCAAAGTAAAAGTAAAGGACAAAAAATCTTACTTATTACAGGTGCCCTTTTATTTTTTGTGTTAGCAGGTTTCTTAACTTATATCATATCTAAACCAAATTTAGTTCCGTTATACTCAAATCTTTCTCCAGCTGAGACAGGACAAATAAAAGAAACGCTGGATTCCAAAGGTGTTCAATCTGAAATTGCAAATAATGGATCAAGTATATTAGTACCTAAAGAGCAAGTTGATACGCTAATGGTCGAGCTTGCTGCAGAGGGGGTACCAAATACAGGTACAATCGATTATTCTTTTTTTGGACAGAGTTCTGGTTTTGGAATGACAGATAAAGAATTTGATGTAATAAAGTTAAAAGCAACACAAACTGAGCTTGAAAATTTAATGAAGGGGATTGAAGGAGTAGATAATGCAAATGTCATGATCAACCTACCAGCAGAATCTGTTTTTGTAGGAGATCAGTCAGAAGGTTCATCTGCTTCAGTAGTCCTTAAGCTAAAGCCTGGTGCTCAATTAGATCAAGAAAAGGTAACTGCACTATTCCATTTAGTGTCTAAAAGTGTTCCGAATCTTACTACAGATAGTATCGTTATTATGGATCAAAACTTTAACTACTATGATCTTAATAATGGGGAAAATTCTTCTCCAGCTACTAGCTATGCTACACAACAAGAAATACAAGCGCAAATTGAGCAAGATATTAGACGAGATGTGCAAAAAATGCTTGGTACGATGATAGGACAAGATAAGGTTGTCGTTTCTGTTACAACTGACATCGATTTCACACAGGAAAATCGGGAAGAAAGTATTGTTGCGCCGGTAAGTGAGGATAGTGAAGAAGGAATTGCAGTAAGTGTTGAAAGAATTACCGAAGCTTATACTGGTAACGGAGCCGCAACTGCAGGTGGTATTAATGGAACGGGTGAAACGGATGTTCCTGGCTATCAAGCTACAACAGAATCTTCTGGTGATGGAGATTATGAACGGATTGAAGAAAGAATCAACAATGAAGTAAATCGAATTAATAAACAAATAGTCGAGAGTCCATATAAAATACGTGATATCGGAATTCAAGTTATGGTTGAACCACCTAATCTTGAAGATCCACTATCGTTTACAGCAGAGCGAGAAGAAGATATACAACGAATTCTCTCAACGGTAATACGTACCTCAATTAATAAAGACACGACTGTCGAGCCATTAACAGAGGAAGAAATTGCAAATAAGATTGTTGTTTCTGTACAACAATTTGATGGCAAACAACAATTTGCTGAAACAGAAGCTGCTTCAGTTATTCCGATGTGGGTTTACATCGTTGCTGGAATCCTTCTCATAGCTATTATCATTCTTTTGATTTTGTTAATAAGAAAGAAAAGACAAGAAAATGAAGAGTATGATAAGGATGAAGACTTAATTATTCAAGAACCGATTAAAGTGCAAGATATTAATAATGAAGTTGAAACAGAAGGAACTGTCCGTAAAAAACAGCTTGAAAAAATGGCGAAAGAAAAACCTGAGGATTTTGCAAAACTTTTGCGCACATGGATTTCGGAAGAATAGGGGAGATAGAATTTGGCAAGGAAAGATTTTAGTAATGCATTAACTGGTAAGCAAAAAGCAGCTATCCTCTTAATCTCTTTAGGTCCTGAAGTGTCAGCATCTGTATACAAGCATTTATCTGAGGAAGAAATTGAGAAATTAACGTTAGAAATATCTGGCGTTCGAAAAGTAGAAGCAAATAAAAAAGATGAAATCATCGAGGAGTTCCATGATATTGCCATGGCGCAGGACTTCATTTCCCAAGGAGGAATTGCTTACGCAAAGCAAGTTCTTGAGAAAGCATTAGGTGAAGAAAAAGCAACAAGCATCATTCATCGATTAACCTCATCCTTACAGGTGAGACCTTTTGACTTTGCGAGAAAAGCGGATCCGGGGCAAATTTTAAATTTTATCCAAAACGAGCATCCACAAACGATGGCACTTGTTTTATCATATCTTGAACCAGTGCAGTCAGGTCAAATTTTATCTGAGCTTCCACAAGAGCTTCAAGCAGATGTTGCTAGAAGAATTGCTGTAATGGACCGTACTTCACCTGAGATTATCAATGAAATTGAACAAATCCTTGAACGCAAGCTTTCTTCAACTGTTACACAGGACTATACACAAACAGGTGGGATCGAAGCGGTGGTTGAGGTGTTAAATGGAGTAGACAGATCTACCGAAAAAACAATCCTTGATTCACTTGAAATTCAAGATCCAGAGCTTGCAGAAGAAATTAAAAAGAGAATGTTTGTCTTTGAAGATATTGTTACACTTGATAATCGTGCTATTCAGCGTGTCATAAGAGATGTTGAAAATGATGATTTAATGCTTTCACTTAAAGTTGCAAGTGAGGAAGTTAGGGAAATTGTCTTTAAAAACATGTCAAAACGGATGGTCGATACATTTAAAGAAGAAATGGAATATATGGGTCCTGTTCGATTGCGTGATGTAGAAGAAGCGCAATCGAGAATTGTAGGGGTTATTAGAAGACTTGAAGAAGCAGGAGAAATTGTCATTGCACGTGGTGGAGGAGATGATATCATTGTCTAGTTTGATAAAATCCCAATTTACCAATAAAAAGGACAATGATAAGCAACCAATAGCGGTGCAGGCAATTTCGGAGCTTTTAAACGAGAAATATAAAAAAAATGTTGACCCAGAGATATCACAGCAAGCTTCTTATCTTTTACAAACGTCTAAGAAAGAGGCAGAGCAAATTATACAATCTGCTCTTGCAGAAAAATTAGAAATCTCAAAACAGATTGCCAAAGAACAAAATGCTTGGATTGAGGAGAAAGAACAGCTTGTTGAGCAAGTAAGACGTGAAGGCTATGCGGAAGGCTTGGAGCTAGGTAGGCAAGAAGCTTGGAAGCAATATCAAGCAAACATCGAAGAATCGCAAAGAATAATCGATTTGGCAAAAAAAGACTATGATGAAAAAGTTCAATCGTCAGAGGAGACGATTTTAGCCCTTTCCATAAAGCTAGCTGAAAAGGTCATCTCTACTAAATTACTTGAATCCCGTGAGAACTTTCTTCCACTTATAAAGCAAGCACTTAATGAAGTAAAAGAATACGAAAATATAAAAATTTATGTTCATCCCGCTTCTTATGAGCTTCTATTAAGTCAAAAGGATGAACTTAATTTACTAGTGACAAATGCCACAGACATAAGCATCTATGCTAATGCAGAATTAGGAGTAAATGACTGTTTTATTGAATCAGCGTTTGGCCGAATTGATATTAGTGTAGATACACAGCTTCAACAATTAAAGAAACAATTAATCGAATTACTAAGTTGAGGGGTGACACCAATTGAGAGCATTAGAGCTGATTCATTCAATTGATTTATTAGATCCCTATAAACGCTATGGAAAAGTATCTAGAGTAGTTGGCCTTATGATTGAATCGAAGGGGCCTGAAAGCTCGATTGGCGATTTGTGCTATATCTACACAGGCACAAATTTGAAAACAAAAATCCCAGCAGAGGTAGTAGGATTTAAGGATGAGAATGTCCTGCTTATGCCTTATTTACAAGTGACACATATATCACCTGGCAGCATTGTTGAAGCAACGGATGAGCCGTTAAAAGTGAAAGTAGGAACTGGTTTGATTGGCAAAGTAATTGATGCATTTGGACAACCATTAGATGATTCAAGCCTCTCAAAAGGCTTAACATCTGTGCCAACTGATCAGTCACCGCCAAACCCTATGAAACGACCGCCAATTCATGAAAAAATTGAAGTTGGTGTCCGGGTCATAGATAGTTTATTAACGGTTGGAAAAGGGCAACGTGTTGGTATTTTCGCAGGTAGTGGTGTGGGGAAAAGTACCTTAATGGGAATGATTGCACGTAATACAAATGCTGATTTAAATGTTATCGCGCTAATCGGTGAACGTGGTCGTGAAGTTCGTGAATTCATAGATCGTGATTTAGGGCCTGAAGGATTAAAAAGGTCAATCGTCATTGTTGCTACATCTGATCAACCAGCACTGATGAGAATGAAAGCAGCCTATACAGCAACAGCAGTAGCGGAATATTTTCGTGATAAAGGGTCAAACGTCATGTTTATGATGGATTCCGTGACACGTGTCGCGATGGCGCAACGTGAAATTGGGCTTGCTGTTGGCGAACCGCCGACAACAAAAGGGTATACACCTTCAGTCTTTGCGATTCTTCCTAAGCTTTTAGAACGAACTGGAACAAATGAGCAAGGGACAATTACTGCATTTTATACTGTTCTAGTTGATGGTGATGATTTAAATGAACCGATTTCAGATACAGTTCGTGGGATTCTTGATGGTCATATCGTTTTAGATCGTCAGCTTGCAAATAAAGGGCAATTTCCAGCAATAAATGTTTTAAAAAGTATAAGTCGGGTAATGAATCACATCATAGACCCAGGCCATCAGGCATCAGCAACGAAACTAAGAGATTTGCTCTCAACCTACTTGAATTCAGAGGATCTTATCAATATCGGTGCATATAAACGAGGCTCATCACGAGAAATAGATGACGCGATTAAGTTCTATCCGAAAATCATATCATTCTTAAAGCAAAATGTTGAAGATAAAGTGTCAATTGAAAAAAGTATCGAATCGCTTACATTGTTAATGGAAAAAGGTGATTTTTAATGGCTTACCAATTCCGATTTCAAAAAATTATGGATGTTAAAGAAAATGAAAAAGAAAAATCATTAGCTGAATACAATCAATCGGTTAATGATTTCGAAAATGTAGCAAATAAATTATATGATTCTCTTAAACAAAAAGAAGTAATTGAAGAAAATACTCTTTCTAGGCTTGCAAATGGAATGTCTGTTCAGGAAATAAGACATAACCAGCAGTTTGTGAGTAATTTAGAAAAGACAATAGCACACTATCAAAATCTTGTTCTTCTAACACGGAATCGAATGAATGAAAAGCAAGTAAAATTAATGCAATACAATATTGAAGTGAAGAAATACGAAAAGCTTAAGCAAAAGCAACATGAAAATTATTTATTCGAAATGAAGCATCTAGAGAGCAAGCATATGGATGATCTTGCAATTCAATCCTATATGTATCGTAGAAATTAGGTGAGAGTAAGATGGAAAGCGAAAAGCAAGATTACGGTAAATTTCAATGGTTTTTCTTCGTTATTTTAATACCGATCATCTTCACTGTAACGTTAGTCGTGATCATCCTGTCCGTAGCAGGCTTCGATGTCTTCGGCAAATCAAAAGCAGTTTTAGCGGAAATTCCAGTTATAGAAAAGCTTTTTAAAGATGAAAAACAAGATACCATAAATGATAGAGAAATAGTAGCACAAGAAACTGCAACGCAAAAAGAAGCAAAAAAACAGCGCGAGCAAACGATTGAAGAACAAGCAACAATGATTGGTGCGCTAGAGAAAGATGTATCAATGAAAGAAAAAGAAATTCTAACGTTAAATCAAGAAATAAAATCCTTAGAAACCCAAATTGAAGAGATAAAAGAAGCAGATTTAGAAAAAAATTCGAAAGATATTGCAAAGCTTTATGACAATATGTCGAGTAAAAAAGCAGCTGAAATTATTCCGAATCTAAATGAAGAAGATGCAATTCTCATTTTAACTTCATTAGACGACAGGCATCTAGCAGATATATTATCGAAAATGGCTGTTGATGATGCAGTGAAATATACCAATCTCTTATCATCAAACACTCAATAATAAAAGGAGGTGAACAAGTGAAAATTGCACCACTATTACAGATAGTGAATCAAAATGCAAGTACAATTAAAACTAGCTTGAATTCAGAGACACTTAGTTTTAGTGACTTTTTAGTTATTAACCAAAAGGTTAAACAGTTACCTAGTATGGGAAAACATGTGGAATCTTCCAAATCGCTTACTTTTCACAACATTTCAGATGAATTAACGCATTTTTTAGAAAATCTTTCATTAGATCAGGTTGAAATAAAGTCTAGATTGCACATAGATGATGAAGCTGATGGTACAGGATCAACTATGATTTCGCTTCTTGAAAATGAAATCAATGAGAGTCTAAGTCAAGCAAATTCAATTGATGAATTGATCGAAAAGACAATGTCATCGTCTTCAACTGTTGCAGTCCTATCTTTAGTAAAAGTAATAGAAGACATATCTAACGAACAGAATGTCGACTTTACACCTTTTATTTCTAAGTTAAATCATCTGCTAGAACTTGAGTTTCCAAGTTATTCGAATAAAGACACCGTCCAATTTACCAGTATGGTACAAGCAATTGATCAAATGGAGCCTAGGGATAAAGCATTGGTTGAAGGACAATTGTTGCTAGCTAATTGGACAGAAGGTAAAGATACAACTAGGATACTTAATCTTGAAAAGTTATTAATCATAAATAATAGAATAACTGAAGTAAAACGAATGCCAATGCAAGAAATAATTGTGAAAAATGAGATCTTAAATGAGATTTTTGCTTTTTCCTCCGAGGAAAAGCTTGACTCTCGAATGGAGGATTTCTTTTGGGAAATTGATTTTACAACTTTGCAATTGATTATTAATAAAACAGTTAAAAGCATTTTTAATGATGCAATAATAGAACCTCAGGTAAATAATTTCGTTATCCAAGATCAATTTATGTCTATTGATTCAACAGAAATATCTAATGATAATCGTCTACTGAATGATTTGCAAAATGAGAGTAAGAACCAGTCTTGGATAACTCAGAATAATCAGGTTGAAAATGAAGAAAATAATGAAATTTCTGTAATAAAAACACGTAAAGAAAACATAGAAGATCGGGAGTATACCCCCTCTTTCAAAACATTTGAGGCAACTATCCAAGATCAATTTATGTCCATTGATTCAACAGAAATATCTAATGATAATCGTCTACTGAATGATTTGCAAAATGAGAGTAAGAACCAGTCTTGGATAACTCAGAATAATCAGGTTGAAAATGAAGAAAATAATGAAATTTCTGTAGTAAAAACATGTAAAGAAAACATAGAAGATCGGGAGTATACCCCCTCTGCCAAAACATTTGAGGCAACGATAAATTTGTTATATTCAGAACTAAATCAACTTAGTGAGACGTCAGGAATAGATCTTTCACATATACTTAAAGAATTTGTTAGTTTGTTAAATCAATACACTAGTAGTAATGAAGATAGTAAACAATTAGAGAAAAACGTACGGAATGATTTTACAAATAATATGAACATAATTGAGCAGGTACAAATGGGTCGTGAAACGTCTATCGATAGGACATATACCCATCTCCACCGAATTCAAGAACCATTTGATTTAAAGACTGATCGATTGAAATCAAAGATAAGCTTAGAAACGGCACTCCCTTTTGACAGAATCTTTGAGCAAAGAAAAGCAACGCCAATCATTGATAACATAATGGAAATTTCCAAAACAGTTGATGATGTAGCGGATGAACTTTCAGTTGATGTTAACGAAGTCTTTCCTGAGATTGAAAAAATCGGATATGATTTTTTGAATTTACCTAGTCTGAATCGTAATGACCAACAAATATCAAACGGTATTGTCCGAAATGAAGTTATTCGTCAAATAGTTCCACTTATGAAAAGTGTTCGCCAATTTATAAAAGGGGTCGAACTGCTGTCAACAGAGAAATCAATTGAATTAACTGAAATTTTTTCCAAAGTTGAAAATAGTCTTCAGACTGAGCTTTTTAAATTTGCACTGGAAGGTCAAAAAGTAACGTTGATTGATGACGTTCCTCATTTGTACGAGTTTTTAGTATCGAACTTGTCAAAACAGGATGGGAAATTAAAGGGCAAAATAAGTGAACAATTGTCAGCAGCTAATGAGACGGTTACGCCAAAGATAAATAATCCATTTGCCAGTCAAATTTTAACTGAAAATCCAATTGAATCTCTGAATCAACAAAGGATAAAGATGACTTATTCACAATTTCAATCTCGCGAACTGACAAAAAAGGTTGAAGGAAATGAAGAAAGGTTCACGATTCAAATAGATAAATTTATAACGAATCAAACAGGCACACCGTTGGAATTCACAAAAACAGAATTACCAACGCGACAAGAATTCACCAATCAGCTTCTGAACGTATTTAAAACAAGCAAGTTTGCGCAATTACCAAATGGCGCAAATCGATTAGTCATTAAACTGAACCCTGATCATCTTGGTTCTTTAACAGTTAAGCTCGTCCAAAAAAACGGTGAAATGATTGCTCGAATTATGGCATCAACTGAATCAGCAAAAGAATTATTAGACCACAGTGTGCATCAACTTAAACAAGTACTTCCTTCAGTTCAAATTGAAATCGAGCGCTTTGAAATTTTTACAGAGCCATTCTCAAGAGAATTGCGGGGGCAGTCAAATCATAAGGATAAAAATGAGAAAGAACATGAAGCAACTGATCATGAAGATGAACAAGAGAACGAAAAAAGCTTTATTGATTCATTAAACGAGGTATTCAATATAACTGTATAAGGAGGGGAAATGATGACATCAATTGATACGAGCTTATTATTATCGAACAAACCTAATACGGCGCGGACAGGTAATTCAAATCTAGGAAAAGATGAATTTTTAAAAATCCTCATGACCCAATTGCAAAACCAAGATCCAATGAATCCAATGGAAGATAAAGAATTTATTGCACAAATGGCTCAATTCTCAACACTTGAACAAACGACAAATATGGCAAGTATGTTGGAAAAATTAATTAATACGCAAACACAAAATGATTCCATCTTAAAATACTCTGAAATGATTGGCAAGAAAGTAGAATGGAAGAACGATGACGCAGAAAATGAAAGTGACATTGTAAAATCAATTAAACAAAGTGAAGGTGGCATCCTTCTTGAGCTTGAAAATGGAGAAGAGATCTCAAATGATTCTGTCATAAAAGTTAGTAAGCCTGATTAATGTGTGTAAACAAATGACAGTTCGAATTGTTCAATTAAAAAATGCTCAGCCGCTAAAGCCACAACTGCAATCAACAAGTAAAAAATAGAGCTTTACACTAACAGTAATGGAAAGCTTATGATCGATAAATAACTGAACCAGAAACAGAGGCCTGTAGCAGCGAAATGACAGAAGCAACTGATAGAATTAGCAAAGGGAGAGAATAATTAATGTTACGTTCACTATACTCTGGAATAAGTGGTATGAAAAACTTTCAAACGAAGTTAGATGTAATTGGGAATAACATTGCCAATGTAAATACTTATGGATTTAAAAAATCACGTGTAACTTTTTCGGATTTAGTTAGCCAACAGATCGCAGGTGCAGCAGGGGCAACGCAAACAACTGCTGGTACGAACCCACAACAAATTGGACTTGGATCACAAATTAGCTCAATTGATACAATTCACTCTTCAGGTGCAACACAAACTACTTCTAGAACACTAGATTTAGCATTATCTGGGGATGGGTTCTTTCCAGTTGGAACATTAACGGATTTAAGTAGAATTAATATTGACCAAGGAAATCAAATCGGTAACAACTTAATTATTGGTGTAATTGATGGCGCTGTTGACTTAAATTACACTAGAGCAGGAAATTTATATATGGATGATAAAGGTTACCTAGTAACAGCTGATGGGATGTATGTGATTGGTGAGGCTGGTGAAAAGACGGTTCCTTCAACACAAGCGATTCAAAAATCACAAAATGCACTGAATTCGATTGGTAATTTCAGTACACCTTATGGAAATATGATGACAGGCTTAGAGGACATTTCAAAAGAAGCCAATGAATTACTCAACGCATACCAAGAATATAATGACGCACAAACGAACTATCTCAAAAATGAATCACCTGCACAAGGTACACTATACAATTCGATGGTTAGCTCATATGGTGCATTAACAACGATTCTTAATCAATTTACTCCTGCAGTAACGAATTTTTCGAACCTTGCAAATAATTTTAGGAACAGTATAACTACACTAAACGGAGGAGTTACACAATTTAATGGCAGTCAACCATTTGGAACAATCGTTAGAGAGTTTACAACAACTGTTTCTCCAATTGTAGGTCCTTTTACTGCTCCAGGACAGGGGACTGCAGTTCCTGATACAACTTTATCAACTATGAATACAGTCATCTCTAACTTAAATAGTTACATGATCGACTTGGAAAAAATCGGACAGTCTGTTGTGAATTTTGAAGGACTAGCAGAAGACCTGCAAAAACCACAATTCTCAAATAAATTAAGCGGAGAAGCAGGGTTAATTCAAATCCCATTAGATGCTCAAAGCTTTAGTATCGGATCAGATGGTACAGTAACTTTTGTAAATGCTAAAGGTGAATTGAACGTTGCTGGACAAGTTCGAATCGCGACTTTTTCCAATGCAAGCGGTTTGGAGAAAGTTGGAGGCAATTCATTTAGACAATCTGCAAACTCTGGATTGATTGATAAAAACAACAATGGCATTCAACTTGATGAATTATCTGTTGCAGGAGAAGATGGAGTTGCTTCAATCGTTGCCGGTGCATTAGAAATGTCGAATGTGGACTTATCAGAAGAGTTCACAGAAATGATCGTAGCTCAACGTGCATTCCAATCAAATACAAAAATCATAACAACATCTGATGAAATTCTTCAAGAGCTCATGGGCTTAAAACGTTAATAAGGGGGAAGGGGGCTGGCTTTATATTTTCAATTCGTTTAGTCAGTCTCTCAATATATGATTCAATTAACAAGGTTAAATGGAAAAACATTTTCACTAAATGCATTATTTATTGAAGTCATTGAATCATTTCCTGATACAACGATTACTTTAACAAATGGACATAAATACGTTGTGAAGGAGACAGAACAAGAGGTTTGTAAAAAAATAGCTTCTTTTTATAGAGAGATAAATGTTCTGTCGTTAAGAAAGGGCTCGGAGGTTTTGGACGATGAATAAAAAGCTTTTAAGTATTATGCTTGTCATTATCGTTTCAATAACATTAATTGGTGTAACAGCACTCGTTGTCGTTATGAAATTTTTAGGAAACGAAGGGGATAATTCTGAACCCACTATTGAAGAAGTAGTAGCAGCATCTGTTGATATTCCAGAGATAACGACTAATTTATCTAGTGGAAATATTGTACGCTTGTCTTTTAAGGTTGAAACAGATTCGAAGAAAGCAAAGGAAGAATTACAGCAACGAGAGTTTCAAATTCGAGATATTATCATTTCAGAATTGGCAAATATGAGTGCTGATCAGCTTGATGGTAAAGAAGGAATGGACAAACTGAAAGAAACAGTAAAAACGAAAACCAATGAACTAATGCATGGAGGCAAGGTCAATAAGGTTTATACCACTTCCTATATCCTTCAATAGTTAAAGATGTATTAGCGTCAAGATTAAAATGAACAGAAAATT
Organism: Metabacillus rhizolycopersici; assembly: GCF_020075705.1. Next base: position 73,450 of record NZ_JAIQUM010000009.1, read on the forward strand.
GAGCACTGCTACAAGTTCAACACGATGTTATCTCGCAAAACAGATCCGTTTGCCTACTTAGTCAAATGGATTTAATAGAAAACGGGTTCCGTCCCTTACCTTTAGGAGGTGAAAACTTTGGCAGGTGATATATTATCACAAAGTGAAATTGACGCCTTACTCTCTGCGATTTCAACAGGTGAGATGGATGCAGATGAGTTAAAGAAGGAAGAGTCGAGAAAAAAAGTAAAGGTGTACGATTTTAAAAGGGCTCTGCGTTTCTCAAAGGATCAGGTCCGTAGCCTGACCCGTATCCATGATAACTTTGCTAGGTTATTAACGACATATTTTTCAGCACAATTAAGGACATATATCCAAATAATGGTTGGTTCAGTTGATCAATTACCATATGAAGAATTTATTCGTTCAATTCCGAAAATGACGGTATTAAATGTTTTTGAGGTTCAACCGCTTCAAGGAAGAATACTAATGGAAGTTAGTCCTAATATAGCATACGCTATGATGGATCGGATTATGGGGGGAATTGGTGCCAGTGTTAACAAAATTGATACCCTGACCGAAATTGAAACGAAAATTATTTCGAATATTTTTGAAAAATCACTTGAAAATTACCAAGAAGCATGGGAATCAATCATTGAAATAGAGCCAATAATGGAAGAATTTGAAGTGAATCCACAATTTTTACAGATGGTGTCACCAAATGAAACCGTCGTTGTTATTTCATTAAACGTTCAAGTAGGCGAAGTAAGTGGAATGATCAATTTATGTATACCACATGTTGTTCTAGAACCGATTATCCCTAGATTATCTGCTCATTATTGGATGCAGTCTGATCGGAAGGAACCTAAGTCAATCGAAATTGAAGCTCTAAAATCACAGATTCAACTTGCTGATTTAACTGTTTCTGCAGAACTAGGATCGTCAGAATTATCAATTCAAGATTTTCTCCAACTACATCCTGGAGATGTCATTCAATTGGATAGTTCCATAGATAAACCATTGGTGGTTAAAATAGGCGATAAGCCAAAGTTTATTGGGCAACCAGGGAAATTGAACAAAAAAATAGCGGTTCAAATTATTGACCACTTATCGAGAGGTGACGAAGATCGTGAGTAATGGAATGTTATCACAAGATGAAATCGATGCCCTATTAAAAGGAACAAGCGTTGATAAAGAAACTCCTGCAGAAACGAAAGTGGAATACGTACTTAAGAATGAAGATTACTTCAATGCAATGGAAGAGGATGCAATCGGAGAAATTGGTAACATTTCATTCGGAAATTCTGCGACTGCATTATCAACACTGCTACAACAGAAAGTTGAAATTACGACACCAAGTGTCTCAGTTATCCAAAAGAGTAAGTTAGGTGATGAATTTCAACAGCCATATGTCGCGATAGAAGTAAATTATACAGCTGGCTTTTCTGGTAGCAATTTACTTGTTATTAAGCAAAGTGATGCAGCGATCATTGCTGATTTAATGATTGGTGGTGACGGGACGAATCCTGATGAAATGCTTGGTGACATTCAAATTAGTGCTGTCCAGGAAGCAATGAATCAGATGATGGGATCTGCGGCAACATCGATGTCTACAATTTTTAATAAAAAAGTTGATATTTCACCACCAAGAGTCGAATTGCTGGAGGCTTATGCGACTGAAGGAACAAATTCAATCGCTGACGAAGATTTACTGGCAAAAGTCTCATTTAGACTCAAAATTGGCAGACTTATAGATTCAAATATTATGCAATTATTACCATTATTATTTGCGAAGGATTTAATCAACGAGTTAATGAATCCAACACAAGAAGTTGTAGCTGAACCAAGCAGTGTGGTCCAACAATCAGATCCAGTTATGAAAGACACATACGCTCAGACAAATGATCATCAACCAGAGACCGATCATGTTCAGCAGCAACACTATATGGAGCAGCCTGGACAACAGATGTACACAGCACCACAACCAACGAAACAGCAGCCGACCGTTGATGTCAAACCAGCAGAGTTTACTACATTTGAACAAGCTTCCTATCAACAACAAGAGATGCAAAATCTTGATATGTTACTCGATATACCTCTACAGGTAACAGTTGAATTAGGAAGAACAAAACGTTCTGTTAAAGAGATTCTTGAATTATCATCTGGTTCAATTATTGAACTTGATAAACTAGCTGGTGAACCAGTAGATATTTTAGTGAATAGCAAAATTGTCGCTAAAGGTGAAGTCGTAGTAATTGATGAAAATTTTGGTGTGCGTGTAACGGATATCGTCAGTCAAAAGGAACGCTTAAATAAATTAAAATAATGAATTGAATTAGGAGTGGGAAAATTATGGCACAAAGAATTATGATCGTTGATGATGCAGCATTTATGAGAATGATGATTAAAGATATATTAACGAAAAATGGATATGAGATTGTTGCAGAAGCAGCAGATGGGGCACAAGCAGTTGAAAAATATAAAGAGCACCAACCAGACCTTGTAACAATGGATATTACAATGCCTGAAATGGATGGAATTGCAGCATTAAAAGAAATAAAGCAAATCAATCCAAACGCAAAAGTAATTATGTGCTCAGCGATGGGGCAACAAGCGATGGTTATTGATGCAATTCAAGCAGGTGCAAAAGATTTTATCGTTAAGCCATTCCAAGCAGACCGTGTTTTAGAGGCAGTTGGCAAAATACTAAGCAACTAAAGGTGGAGTGAAATTGCTTCATAGAAATTACTTCATATTGATGTTAGTCGCGCTTATAACCTTTTCTCCGCAAGCCATGATAAAGATATTTGCGGAGGATGCAATTGATGAGAGTGAATATGGAAATTTAAATAAAGAGCAATCAGAAAAATCGAAAGATGGTAATCCGATTTCAAATGTTCAAGATGAAGAATTAGAACCAAAAGCAGAAAATGATTCACTATCTGTTACAGCATTTGATTTTATTAAAATGTTCATTGCTTTAGCATTTGTGCTTATGTTGATTTACGTTCTATTAAAGTTCGTCACAAAGCGGAACCAATTGTTTCAGCAAGGAAAGTCTATTGTCAATCTAGGCGGTACAAGTTTAGGCCAGAATAAATCAATTCAACTAATTAAAGTAGGGAACAGGGTATTAGTAGTAGGTGTTGGAGAATCGATTTCATTACTGAAAGAAATTGAGAGCGAGCAAGAGAGAAAGAAATTCATTGAAGAATTTGAGTGGAAGCAAGAACAAGTTATGGTATCGAAAAATTTTTTACATACGTTAACAATGTTTGTTAATCAAAGCAAAAAGTTAAACAGGGTAACGAAGGATACACAATCATCATTTTCAACAACCTTCAAGGACCAATTGGAAAAGGTAAAGAAAGAGCGGACAAAACAGTTTGAGGAAGTTAAAAGAAAGGGTTTAAACAAGAATGAATGAATTTATGGAGTTCTTTAATAATAGTGATGCCGGTACTGTTAGTACATCTGTAAAGCTATTACTATTATTAACTGTTCTTTCAATTGCCCCGAGTATTTTAATTTTAATGACCTGTTTTACTCGTATTATTATTGTTCTTTCGTTTGTACGGACTTCACTAGCAACACAATCGATGCCACCTAACCAAGTATTGATTGGGATTGCGATGTTTTTAACCTTTTTTATTATGGCACCGACTTTTTCAGAGGTGAATGATCAAGCGCTAACACCATTATTTAATGAAGAAATTAACTTAGAGGAAGCATATGACCGCGCAGCTCTTCCATTTAAGGAGTTTATGAGCAAACATACGAGGCAAAAGGATCTAGCTCTCTTCCTCAATTATGCTGGTATTGAAAGTCCTAATTCAATCGAAGATATCCCACTAACGGCTTTAGTACCTGCCTTTGCAATTAGTGAAATTAAGACTGCCTTTCAAATTGGGTTTATGATTTTTATTCCATTTTTAGTTATTGATATGGTCGTTGCTAGTGTTCTCATGTCGATGGGAATGATGATGCTTCCACCAGTGATGATTTCACTACCATTTAAGATCCTCTTATTTGTATTAGTAGATGGTTGGCATTTAATTATAAAATCTTTGCTACAAAGCTTTTAGAATGGGTGAGATCGAATGAGTTCAGAGTTTGTTATTTCATTAGCCGAGAAAGCAGTTTATACAACGTTAATCATTTGTGGACCATTACTATTAGTTGCACTTGTGATTGGTTTAGTCGTTAGTATTTTTCAAGCGACAACGCAAATTCAAGAACAAACGCTTGCGTTTATTCCAAAAATCGTCGGTGTGCTATTATGTTTAATTCTTTTCGGTCCATGGATGTTAACAACACTAGTTTCCTATGCGCAAGATATCTTCGGTAATTTAAATAGGTTCGTGGGGTAAAGATGGTCACTGTTATTGAAAATTACCCAGCATTCCTGCTAGTTTTTATGAGAATAACAGCATTTTTTGTTACGTTGCCGTTGTTTTCTTATCGAAATATTCCCAATATGTATAAAATTAGCTTTTCATTTTTGTTAGCTTGGATCATGTTCATTGCGATCGAGCCGCCACCAATTGAAATTGATGGCGAGTATTTTATGTTAATACTAAAAGAGGCGCTTTTTGGATTACTAACTGGTTTTACAGCTTATTTTATTATTGCTGCTGTGCAAATAGCAGGTAGCTTTATTGACTTTCAAATGGGGTTTGCAATCGCAAATGTAATTGATCCGCAAACCGGTGCACAAAGTCCGCTAATAGGACAATTTCTTTATACTTTTGCTTTGCTGTTAATGGTTAGTGTGAATGCACATCATTTATTATTAGACGGTGTGTTTTATAGCTATCAGTTTGTTCCAATTGATCAACTTTATTTGCCATTAGGGAAAGACAATGTAATTGAATTCATAGTCAGATCATTTAATTCAATGTTTTTGATTGCTTTTCAAATGTCAATTCCTGTTGTTGGATCATTATTTTTAGTTGACATTGCACTCGGAATTGTAGCGAGGACTGTACCTCAATTAAATATTTTCGTCGTTGGGTTACCTTTAAAAATTGGAGTTAGTTTTATATTGCTCATTGTCGTGATGGCAGCATTATTTGTTTCAATGCAGCAGCTATTTGATACGATGGCAATTACAATGCGAGGTCTCATGGAATTATTTGGAGTGATGGGCAATGAACCTTCTTAAATTGGATTTACAGTTTTTTTCAGGAGAAAAAACAGAAAAAGCGACGCCACGTAAAAAACTTGATGCAAGAAAGAAAGGTCAGGTTGCTAAAAGTGCAGATGTTAACACTGCACTCTCACTCCTAACTGTGTTTTTATCGTTTTTATTCATTGGGGCATTTATGAGAGACCGAATTATTCTTATGATAAGAGGGACTTTTCAAGATTATTTACTTCTCGATTTAACCGATCAAAACGTGCATGAATTTTTTTTAACAATGGCTTTACAAGCAGGAATGATTCTTGCACCAATTATGGGCATTGCGTTAGTTGCGGGTGTATTAGCAAACTATCTTCAAGTAGGGTTCCTGTTTTCAACTGAAGCGATTCAAATGAAATTTAATAAATTGGATCCAATCAAAGGCTTCAAAAGAATTTATTCAATGCGTGCAATTGTGGAGTTATTAAAATCACTCTTAAAAATCTCTTTTGTTGGTTTTGTAACGTTTGCTGTCATTTGGTTTGATATGGAAAATATTTTGCGCTTATCGTACATGACTGTTGAACAATCTCTACTTTATATTGCTTCATTAACAGTTAGAATGGGGTTATTTGCGTCTGTTGCACTTTTGTTTTTATCCTTATTAGATTATCTATACCAGCGCTTTGATTATGAAAAGAATCTTAAAATGTCAAAGCAAGACATAAAGGATGAATATAAAAAATCTGAAGGTGATCCACTGATAAAGTCGAAAATTAAGCAAAAGCAGCGTGAGATGGCAATGAGAAGAATGATGGAGGATGTACCTTCCGCAGATGTTGTCATTACAAATCCAACTCATTATGCGATTGCTTTAAAATATGATGAATCAAAAATGGATGCTCCATTTGTTGTTGCGATGGGTGTTGACCTTGTTGCACAAAAAATAAAAGAAATTGCGAAAGAGAATGACATCATGATGGTTGAAAACAGACCTCTTGCCAGGGCGCTTTATGATCAAGTAGATATAGGTCAAGCTGTACCGGAGGAGTTCTTCCAGGCTGTTGCAGAAATTATTGCTTATGTTTACCAAGCAAAGTCGATGGTAAACAACCAGACCATATTTTAAAAACACCAAGCACTAAAAAGATTTGATTGGTTTTAAGGAGAGAAAAATCCATGAAGGCAAGAGATTTAACTGTATTACTAAGTGTTATTTTAATTGTTGCTATGCTAATCATCCCATTTCCAGGGTGGTTATTAAGCTTTTTAATTATCATCAATATTTCTCTTGCGCTATTAGTTATCCTTACGTCAATGAATATGAATGAACCGTTACAATTTTCGATTTTTCCTTCATTAATCTTACTTCTAACCTTGTTTCGCCTCGGTTTAAATGTATCAACGACGCGAGCAATTTTATCAGAAGGTGATGCAGGTAAGGTTGTCGAAACATTTGGTACGTTTGTAACCGGTGGAAACATCCTTGTCGGGTTCGTTGTCTTTATCATTCTCATTATTATCCAATTTATTGTCATAACGAAAGGTTCTGAACGTGTATCTGAAGTTGCCGCACGTTTTACGTTGGATGCCATGCCAGGTAAGCAAATGAGTATTGATGCTGATTTGAATGCAGGAATGATCTCAGAACAACAGGCTCGGGAGCGCCGGGAAAAAGTTGCAAATGAAGCAGATTTTTATGGTGCAATGGATGGTGCGAGTAAATTTGTTAAAGGTGATGCGATTGCCGGAGTCATCATGGTGATCATAAACATGCTCGTTGGTATCATTATTGGCATGATGCAAAATGGGATGGCAATTGGTGAAGCAGCCTCTCACTATACAATGTTAACTGTCGGAGATGGGATTGTTAGTCAAATCCCTGCTTTATTAATCTCAACAGCGACAGGAATCGTAGTCACGAGAGCAGCATCTGAAGGTAACTTGGGATCGGATATTACCAAACAATTATTTGCCTATCCGAAAATGCTTTATGTAGCTGCCGGTACGATTTTTGCATTAGGATTGTTTACACCGATTGGTATTTTGATACCATTACCGATTGCTGGTTTACTCGCTTTTGCTGGCTATAGCATCTCTAAAACGAAAGATCAACCCATTTCTGATGAGGAAGAGATCGAGCAGGAAATTGAGATGGATGAAATGAAAAGTCCAGAGAGTGTCATAAACCTGTTAACGATTGATCCGATTGAATTTGAATTTGGCTATGGTTTAATCCCGCTTGCAGATACGAACCAAGGTGGCGACCTTCTCGATAGGGTTATCATGATTAGAAGACAATTAGCAATTGAATTTGGCATTGTCATCCCTGTGGTCAGAATAAGGGATAATATTCAGTTAGAACCAAATGAGTACCGTCTGAAAATAAAGGGAAATGAAGTAGCCAAGGGTTTAATCCTTCTTGATCATTACTTAGCTATGGCTCCGGGAATAGAGGATGATTCTATTGAAGGGATTGACACAGTAGAGCCCTCTTTTGGTCTACCGGCTAAATGGATCACAGAAGAAATGAAAGACACAGCTGAAATGTATGGTTATACAGTTGTTGATCCGCCTTCTGTTGTATCAACGCATATAACGGAAGTCATTAAACAACATGCACATGAGCTTCTTGGAAGACAAGAGACTAAACAATTAGTTGACCACTTAAAAGAATCGTATTCAATATTAGTGGAGGAAGTAACACCAACTCCACTTAGCATAGGTGATATTCAAAAAGTACTTGCAAAGCTTTTACGAGAAAAGGTTTCAATTCGAAATTTGCCAATTATCTTTGAAACATTAGCCGATTTTGGGAAAATGACGTCTGATGCGGAGTTACTTGGTGAATATGTGAGACAAGCTTTGGCTAAACAAATAACGACACAATATGTAGACCAAGATCAAATGCTAAAAGTTGTAACCTTGTCGGGGAAAATTGAAAAAATCATTGCTGATGGCGTACAACAAACAGAACATGGTAACTACTTATCATTAAGTCCTGACGTATCTCAATCAATCATTGAGGCAATTGCGAAAGAAATAGAAAACCTATCGTTACAACAGCAAACTCCAATATTACTATGTTCACCTGCAGTAAGAATGTATGTTAGACAGCTAACAAATCGCTATTTTCCTCAGGTGCCAATATTATCCTATAACGAATTAGAAGCAAATGTTGAAGTACAGAGTATTGGGGTGGTGAATGTAGAATGAAGGTAAAAAAATATATCGCACCCTCTATGCAAGAGGCGATGAAAAAAATCCGTTCTGAAATGGGGAACGAAGCAGTTATTTTGAATTCAAAGGCGATTCAGTCAGGCGGATTCTTAGGACTTTTTGCTAAAAAGAAGATAGAAGTTATCGCTGCTTTGGATCAAGAACTAGATGTACCGGTCCATTCAAAAGGGAAAGAAGAACAGCCCTTTTTCCAAGAAAAGCTGGTTTACCCGATAACTTCCAATGGAGGATTAAATTCAAAAGAACAGATTCAATCGCCCATTAGTGAAGAGAATAATCTACATTTAGCCGAACAAATAAAAGAATTGAAAGATATGCTTCAATCCATAGCTACGAATGATAAAAGTGAACTTTATCCCGAGCCATTAAAAGCAATCTTACAGAAAATGACGAAGCAAGAGATCAATCCTTCCCTTAAAGGACAAATTATGGCGGAGCTTTTAGCCTATTGGTATCAAATGAATGGAAATTTGACAAATAATCAATTACAAGAAAAAGAAAAAGAATTATTTGCTCAGAAACTAAAGAATATTTCCTTTGGTGGGATTTCCCACCAAAGGAAATATATTAACGTTGTTGGTCCCACTGGTGTTGGTAAAACAACGACGCTTGCAAAGCTTGCCGCAGAATGTGTATTACAAAAAAATAAAAAAGTAGCATTCATTACGACCGACACTTTTAGAATTGCTGCGATTGATCAATTAAAGACTTACGCGAAAATTTTAGATGTACCGATTGAAGTTTGTTATAGCCTTGACGATTTTAAGGAAGCTAAAAAGAAACTTGATGGATATGATTTTATCTTTATTGATACGGCTGGGAGAAACTTTTTAGAATCACAATATGTGAAAGACCTACAATCAATTATTGATTTTAACGAAGAGATGGAAACCTTTCTTGTACTTGCTGCAACCGCTAAAACGGCAGACATGTTAGCGATTTATGAACGGTTTTCAATCATTCCGATTAAGAGACTCATTATTACAAAACTCGATGAAACTTCAACAAGAGGTTCTTTATTTGAAGTGATGATGAAAACGAACAAAGGTATTGCCTATACAACTCATGGTCAAAATGTCCCTGATGATATCGAAGTAACAACAAAAGATCGCATAATCGAACAGATATTAAGATAGTGGTGATATGGTGAATGATCAAGCAGAACGTTTAAGAGAGCGAATAAAAGCTTTGAGAACCCAAGCAAAATCCATCGCAATAATGAGTGGAAAAGGTGGGGTAGGTAAGTCAAATTTTTCATTAAATTTCTCGCTTGCCTTAAAAAAGCTCAATAAAAGAGTTCTCTTATTCGATTTAGATATTGGGATGGGAAATATTGATATTCTAATTGGAGAAAGTTCGCGGTATTCGATCGTTGACTTTTTTGAAAACCAACAATCATTAACAGATATTATTACAACGGGTCCTTGTGGTCTCGATTACATTTCAGGTGGCACTGGTTTAGGGACAATTTTTAGTCTTAATGAAGAGAAATTTCAACGATTCATTGATGAGCTTGGCCTCCTGTTTAAAGCATATGATTTTGTTATTTTTGATATGGGTGCAGGCATTTCAGAAGATAGCCTACGTTTTTTACTCTCAGTGGATGAAATCATTATTATTACAACACCAGAGCCCACATCGATGACAGATGCTTATTCTGCGATAAAAAGTATTTGTGTAAATCATGAAACGATGCAATTTTTAATCGTAGTAAATCGTGCGTTTCATCATGATGTAGGTCATTCAACGTTTGATAGGTTATCGACAACGATGACTCAGTTTTTGAAACGGAACCCTACGTTATTAGGAATTATCCCAGATGATTCAACAATTATGAAAGCTGTAATCAATCAAAATCCCTTTTTATTATATCAGCCTAATTCTCAAGCTAGTAAAGCGATCGTTAGGATATCTAAGGAGTATGTAAATAGGCAAGAATTAAATAACTTTGTTCAAGAACCAACACCTTTTATATTGAAATTAAAGCATTTCTTCATGAAAGGCAGGTAAGATAGATGGGGAAAATAGGTGTACTAGTAGTCGATGATTCAGCCTTCATGAGAAAATTAATATCAGATTTTCTTAATCAAGAAGAAGGGATTGAAGTCGTTGGAACGGCTAGAAATGGACAAGATGCTATAAAAAAGGTCCAATTATTAAAGCCAGATGTTGTCACGATGGATATAGAAATGCCAGTAATGAATGGACTTGAAGCATTACAAGTGATAATGGAGCAATTCCCAAGACCGGTTATCATGTTGTCTAGTGCGACGAAAGAAAGCGCTAAAAATACAATAAAATCGTTACAATATGGTGCAGTCGATTTCATTGCTAAACCGTCAGGCGCCATTTCTATGGATTTACACAAAATAAAAGCCGAAATTATCGAAAAAGTTACCCTTGCAAAGTTTGCAAACGTTCGTAAATTGTCAAATGAAGTGAATAGAGAAAAGAATCCCGTTGAAAAGTTGGAATGCAGTAAAATAGATTTAAAAAAAGACAAAAGTCCTGGATTTAGCGACAACATCCATCAAAATAAAAAAATTGTTTGTATCGGAACCTCAACTGGAGGACCTCGAGCCTTACAACAAGTACTGACAAAATTACCAGCACCGATTGACGCACCGATTTTTATTGTCCAGCATATGCCACCAGGCTTTACAAAATCGTTAGCCAAACGTTTAAATTCTGTTTCAATGATTACTGTAAAAGAAGCGGAAAATAATGAATTGGCCCAGAATGGAGTTGCTTATATTGCACCTGGAGGCTTCCATTTAAAAATCGAAAAATCTGGAACTTCATTAAAGATTAACATTGATCAATCAGCAGTAAGAAATGGGCATCGACCTTCAGTAGATGTGTTGTTTGAGTCAATCAGTGAACTCCAGGGGTATCTAAAAATTGCTGTCATTATGACAGGAATGGGAGCTGATGGAACAGAAGGATTGAAGTCACTAAAATTAACAGGCACTGTCAAAGCCATTTCCGAATCAGAGCAAACTGCTATTGTATTCGGCATGCCAAAATCAGCAATAAACACACAACTTATCGATAGAGTTGAAGATGTAGAAGATATAGGCGATACAATTATGAAGTATGTAAGAAATCCCCTTTATTGAGGTAAGACAATTCGAGTAAGGGGGAACTGCCAGTAAAAGTCCGATAAGCTCAACTAATCATTGGTGGAAATAACCCCTATTGATAGACGTTGTGCTTTATACGAAACTAAGAGGTGTTACCGTATGGATATGAATCAATATTTAGAAGTGTTTATTGAAGAGAGCAAGGAACATTTACAAGCATGTAATGAGAAATTACTAGTATTAGAGAAAAATCCAAATGATTTATCAATTGTAAATGATATTTTCCGTTCTGCTCATACTCTTAAAGGGATGAGTGCCACTATGGGCTACGAAGATTTGGCTAATTTGACCCATCAAATGGAAAATGTTCTAGATGCAATCAGAAATGAAAAGCTTTCAGTAACGCCTACTTTTTTAGATATCGTTTTTGCTTCCGTTGATAATCTTGAAGAAATGGTCTTTTCAATTGCTGAGGGCGGAGATGGGAAAAAGGATGTAACGGTTGTTGTTGAAATGCTAAAAAAGTTAGAAAGTGGTCAGGGTGTTAATCAAAAAGAAATGAAGAGCGAGGATACAAATCAACTTTCTGAAAATTATTCTCTAAATCACATCAACCAAGAATATGATGACTTTGAAAATGCAGTTATTCAACAATCAAAGGAACAAGGATTTTTTGCTTATGAATTGGTTATAACACTTCGTGAGGATTGCTTATTAAAGGCAGCAAGAGTGTTTATGGTATTCGAAATTTTAGAAAAAATCGGTGAAATCATAAAAGCTGTTCCTTCGGTAGATCAACTAGAAGATGAAAAATTCGATTCACAATTTACTGTAGCAATTGTTTCAAAAGAGTCAAGTGCTGATATTCACAGTAAAATAATGAAAGTATCTGAAATTGAAGAAGTAAAGGTTCATTTATTAGACCCTATAAATAGCGTAAATACTCAATCAAACTCGCAATCTATTATGCAGAATGGTATAGAGCAAAAAGATACTAAACAAGATTCAGAACAAGAAAGTACAGAGAAAACTGCTGCAAAACAAGGTTCCGCTAAAAATGCAAAAACAATTCGAGTAAATATTGAACGCTTAGACATCTTAATGAATTTGTTTGAAGAGCTCGTTATTGATCGTGGTCGCTTAGAGCAGATTTCTAAAGAATTAAACAATAATGAACTTGACGAAACAGTTGAAAGAATGTCAAGAATTTCAGGTGATCTTCAGTCAATTATTTTAAACATGCGCATGGTTCCGGTAGAAACAGTATTTAATCGTTTCCCTCGAATGATTCGTCAGCTTGCAAAGGATTTAAATAAAAGGATCAATCTTGAAATTATCGGTGCTGAAACGGAATTAGATCGGACAGTTATTGATGAAATCGGTGATCCGCTCGTTCACCTTTTACGAAATGCAATCGATCATGGTATAGAGATGCCAGAGGATCGTATGAAAAATGGTAAACGGGAGGAAGGTAATGTTTTCCTAAAAGCGTATCATAGTGGAAATCATATGTTTATAGAGATTGAAGATGATGGTGCAGGAATAAATCGTGACCGTGTTCTTAAAAAGGCTCTTGACAGAGGTGTCGTTACGGAACAACAAGCACCAACATTAACTGACCAACAAATTTACGAGCTAATTTTCTCATCAGGATTTTCTACTGCTGATCAAATTTCTGATGTTTCAGGACGTGGAGTTGGCCTAGATGTTGTTAAGAGTAAAATAGAATCTCTTGGCGGTTTAGTAACGATAGATTCAGAGGAAGGGAAGGGATCACTATTCTCGATTCAACTCCCATTAACCTTATCTATTATTTCTGTCATGTTGATTGAATTACAAAATGAAAAATACGCAATCCCGTTATCCTCGATAATTGAAACGGCAGTTATAAAAAAAGAGGAAATTCTTCAAGCACATAATCAAAAGGTCATTGATTTCCGCGGGAAAATTGTTCCATTGGTCTTTTTGACTGAGATCTTTGATGTGCCTGTGGAACATGTTAATGATGATTTTATATCCTTATTAATTGTAAGAAAAGGAGATAAAATGGCTGCTTTAGTAGTTGATTCATTTATTGGTCAACAGGAAATTGTTTTAAAATCACTTGGAAATTATTTAAATAATGTATTTGCAATTTCCGGAGCAACAATTTTAGGAGATGGGCAAGTAGCCTTAATTATTGATTGTAATTCATTAATAAAATAGTGGATTGTTGGAAAGGAGTCTAGTGAATCTATGTCTGAAGATATGAAAGTCATTGTGTTTCAATTAGAGAATGAGGAATATGGAATTCCAGTTCAACAAGTTCGTTCGATTGAAAGGGTACAACACATTACTCGAGTACCAAGAACAGCACCCTTTATTAAAGGTGTCATTAATTTAAGAGGGGTAATAACTCCAATCATTGACTTGCGTATCCGCCTTGGTCTTGCAGAGCTTAGTGTTAATGAAAGTACGAGGATAATCATTGTTTCTAATGAGGATATGGATGTTGGTTTTATTGTAGATGCAGCAAATGATGTCATTGATCTTGGTGAAGACACCATTGAGCCAGCACCAGATGTAGTAGGATCTGTTCAAGCTGAATATATTAAAGGTGTAGCAAAGGTGGAGAAAAGATTAATCGTAATGATTGATTTAGAAGAAGTTTTAAAGGTTGAAATAGGACAATCTTTTGTAAATATATAGGGCCAAACAAATGGATTATATAAATAGTATTACGAATAAGCATATAGATATTTTGAAAGAGGTCGGAAATATCGGGGCGGGTCATTCTGCTACTGCTCTATCCATGCTTATAAATAAAAAAATCAATATGACGGTCCCAAATGTCGAGATTGTTTCATTTAATGAACTTATGGAGTGGCTCGGTGGTTCGGAAGTTGTCATTGCGAGTGTTTACTTAAGGATTAAAGGAGATGTTTCTGGATCGCTATTTTTTGTCCTTAGTATTGAGCAAGCGGAACGTTTCATAAAACAATTAATAGCCGATGATCATTTTTCACTTATTAATTCAACTGAACACGAGCTTGGTTTATCTGCTTTTCAGGAACTTGGAAACATATTAACTGGTTCTTACCTTTCATCTTTGTCAGACTTAACAGGAACAAATCTTTATCCTTCTGTACCTTCTTTATCAATCGATATGTTTGGTGCGGTGATTAGTCACGGATTAATCGAGCTCTCTCATGTTAGTGACTATGCGATTATCATCGACACGGTGATTAAGGAAGAGGATCATTTTGAAGTAGATACAGTAAAAGGGCACTTTTTCTTATTACCTGACCCAGAATCATTTAAAAAGCTTTTCGAGGCGTTAGGTGTTACAGATGAAACGTGAACCCTCAGAAATCATAAAGGTCGGTATTGCTGATTTAAATGTAGTTAAGTCACCAAAGCTTATTCGAACCATGGGATTAGGTTCATGTGTAGGTGTGGTTTTATTCGATAAAGTAAATAGTATAGCTGGATTAGCCCATATTATGCTACCAGATTCCTCGCTTGCGAATAAAGATTCTTTGAACCATGCGAAATATGCAGATACCGCGATACCAAAACTAATGACTAAATTAGCGGAAGCAGGTGCTAGAATTAGCTCATTACAAGCGAAAATGGCAGGTGGTGCACAGATGTTCCAATTTCAATCGGCAAGCGATACGATAAGAATAGGTCCAAGAAATGTAGAAGCAATAAAGCAACAGCTGATTTTGAAAAACATTCCTCTAATAAGTGAAGAAGTGGGCGGAAACAAAGGGAGAACAATTGAATTTGATCCGAAAACATGTGAATTAATGATACGAACGGTGAATCAAGGTACAAAAGTAATTTGATGCGAATTGGTAAATAAACAACTCTGGGTGAGGGAGAATAATGACACAATTAACATTGACTGATGAACAAGTGATATGGCGAAAATGGAAGGATGTACGTGACCCACATGCTGGTGATGTCCTTATCAAAAAGTATATGCCGCTCGTTTCTTATTATGTTCAACGGATTTCGATTGGGCTTCCTAAAACCGTTAATAAAGATGATTTAATGAGTTTAGGTATATTCGGGTTGTATGATGCTTTGGAAAAATTCGATCCAACTCGTGATTTGAAATTTGATACGTATGCGTCATTTCGGGTAAGGGGAGCCATTATTGATGGGTTACGAAAAGAGGATTGGCTACCACGTAGCTCAAGAGAAAAGGCGAAACGGGTTGAAGCAACAATTGAGAAGTTAGAGCAAAAATATTTGAGAAATGTTTCTCCTAAAGAAATTGCTAATGAATTAGGACTTTCAGAAGGGGAAGTTGTTCATGTAATGAACGAAGGCTTTTTTGCACATATTCTATCTATTGATGATCAGCTTTTTGATCAAGATGATGGAGAAAGCATTGGATTTACCATTAAGGATGATCATCAACATACTCCAGAGGATAAAGTCCTGAAGGATGAACTAATTGCACAACTATCAGAAGTCATAACACAATTAAGTGAAAAAGAACAGCTTGTTATTAGTTTTTTTTACAAAGAAGAATTAACGTTAACTGAGATCGGACAAGTTATGAATTTATCCACATCCAGAATTTCGCAAATCCATTCAAAAGCTTTATTTAAATTAAGAAAAATACTAGAAAATTTGATTCATTAACGATCTATAGAATCTGGAGTTGAAATTTGGCTTACTTAGGAGCATGGTTAAGAGAGGATCTCTATGACAGCAATATTACTTTCGATAAGTTTACTACTTCATGTAGTAGCTTTTTATTTTATCGCCGTTTTATATATGAAATATTCAACGATTAAAGAACTTTCAGACACGCAAAAAAAGATGATTGAGGAAACGGAACAGGCAATGACTAGTTTTTTAATTGAAATGAAGGATGAGAACGAAAGACTGCTTCAACACTTAAATTCTAGCTCTGAACATCCACAACAAAGAAATAAGTCAGTGATGTTGGAAAAGAAAGACCTTCAACAAAATGAGATTCCATCTAAAGAAAGTAGAAGGAATGACTTAATTGTAGAACGTCAAGAAGACTTACCTGATTATTTAGCTGCAGCCAATTTGGTAGAAGACATTATCGAAATAACGAATGCACCACAAGAAAAAATGATTCCCTTTGAATTAGAGGCTATAAATCTTTTTAAAAATGGCCATACTGTGGAACAGATTGCTAAAAAATTAAATAAAGGGAAGATTGAAATCGAGCTTCTGCTAAAATTTCGTCAAAAATAGATACCCTACTTTGTCCTGTAATAAGTTGCACTTTAACCTTGATTGTCAAGTTAGGTTATGGTATATTAATTTTTGGTGTTAATACACACGCTTATAGATTTAAGCATTGGTGCTGTTTTTACAGTTATGCCTAAAGATGATATAAGCGGAGGAGAACAAAACCATTAGGAGGAACAAACACATGTCAGTAATTTCTATGAAGCAATTGCTAGAAGCTGGTGTTCACTTCGGCCACCAAACACGCCGTTGGAACCCAAAAATGAAACGTTACATCTTCACTGAGCGTAACGGTATCTACATTATCGACCTTCAAAAAACTGTTAAAAAGGTTGAAGAAGCTTACAAATTCGTTAGAGAACTTGGAGCTGAAGGCGGTACAATCCTTTTCGTTGGTACGAAAAAACAAGCACAGGACTCTGTTAAAGAAGAAGCAGAACGTTCAGGCATGTACTATATTAACCAACGTTGGTTAGGTGGTACGTTAACGAACTTTGAAACAATCCAAAAACGTATTAAACGTTTAAAAGATATTCAAAGAATGCAGGAAGATGGTACTTTTGAAGTGCTTCCTAAAAAAGAAGTTGTTCAACTTAATAAAGAGCTTGAGCGTCTTGAAAAATTCCTAGGTGGAATTAAAGACATGAAGCAATTACCGGATGCATTATTTATTATCGATCCTCGTAAAGAGCGTATCGCTGTAGCAGAAGCTCGTAAATTAAACATTCCGATCGTTGGTATCGTTGATACAAACTGTGATCCAGATGAAATTGATTACGTAATCCCTGCAAACGATGATGCAATTCGCGCTGTTAAGCTTCTTACTGCAAAGATTGCAGATGCAATTTTAGAATCTAAACAAGGTGAAGAAACAACACCTGCTTAATTTGCAAAGGGTGATAAGAGGAATTGGCCTTTTATCACCTTTTTTTAAGCAAGTTACATAAAACTTACACTGCACTTTGCTTTGAGTCAGTATCGCAAATGTCGCTGTCGCTAAAAGAAGAGACTTTATTTTATTAAACAAATAATAAATGACAATGAACCTTAAGGAGGAATACTATTATGGCAGTAACTGCACAAATGGTAAAAGAACTACGTGAAAAAACTGGCGCTGGAATGATGGATTGTAAAAAGGCGTTAACTGAAACAAACGGAGATATGGATCAAGCGATTGACTACCTTCGTGAAAAAGGAATTGCAAAAGCAGCTAAAAAAGCTGACCGTATTGCAGCTGAAGGTTCTACTTTAGTAAAAGTAGAAGGTAATGAAGCTGTTATTTTAGAAGTTAACTCTGAAACAGATTTCGTTGCGAAAAACGAAGGTTTCATTGAGTTAATTAATGGTTTAGCTGATTTCTTATTAGCTAAAAAGCCTGCTGATTTAGATGCTGCATTAGCAGAAACAATGGATAACGGTTCAACTGTAGAAGATTACATTAACTCTGCAATTGCGAAAATTGGTGAGAAAATTACACTTCGCCGTTTTACAGTTGTTACAAAAACAGATAACGATGCTTTTGGTGCATATTTACATATGGGAGGACGTATCGGCGTTCTAACATTATTAGAAGGTACTACTAATGAAGTTGCTGCTAAAGATGTTGCAATGCATATCGCTGCAGTTAATCCTAAATATGTATCACGTGATCAAGTTTCTGCAGAAGAAGCTGAGCATGAGCGTAAAATATTGACTGAGCAAGCACTTAACGAAGGTAAACCAGAAAATATCGTTGCGAAAATGGTTGAAGGTCGTTTAAGCAAATACTTTGAAGATATTTGTTTATTAGATCAAAGCTTCGTTAAAAATCCAGATCAAAAAGTAAAACAATTTGTTGAGTCTCATGGCGGTACAGTTAACACATTTATCCGTTACGAAGTTGGCGAAGGAATCGAAAAACGCCAAGACAACTTTGCTGAAGAAGTAATGAACCAAGTTAAAAAATAATCCTGTTTTCGAACACTAGCTTTAGTCACCTTACATGTTAGAACGAATGATTATACATTTCAAAAAATGCAAAAAGGGAACACAGGCTGTGTTCCCTTCTTTTCGAAATAAATGGTTTGTTTTCCTTACTGATTGTTTGTAGATGATCTATATTAAGGTATGAAATATTGCTAAATATATCATCTTTTCGTGAACACCTTGTATAGTGGCTACAGGGTAGATTTGCAAAAAAGAAAATATAAATGAGTGTAACAAAAAGCTGTACTTAAAAAATTGAAGACACGAATAAACGTCGAATTTTTTAACTTTCGGGAGATTATAAGCAACTCAATAATTGAAGGTAAAGTACACCTTTGATTATTGAGGCTCTTATTTATCTCACATTAATGGGGGAAATAGAAAATTCACTGCCTGGAGTCTCGCATTAACCTACTCTAAGTATGGTAGTTACTCGTTTCTTAGAAAAAAATTTTGAACTTAAATTTGGAAGCTAGCTCCAGCGTCTAGTTATGACTGGTATATTCCTTTAGGCGCTTCTGCTTTTCTAACAAGCAACAATGATGGAGGTAAACATGAGTAATCCTAAATATAAACGTATTGTTCTAAAATTAAGTGGTGAAGCACTTGCAGGTGATAATGGATTTGGTATTAATCCATCTGTAATCCAATCAATCGCGAAACAAGTGAAGGAAATTGCAGAGCTAGATGTTGAAGTTGCTGTGGTTGTTGGCGGTGGAAATATTTGGCGTGGTAAAATCGGTAGTGAAATGGGGATGGACCGTGCGACTGCTGACTACATGGGCATGCTTGCAACTGTCATGAACTCTTTAGCATTACAAGACAGTCTTGAAACTCAAGGTATTCAAACACGTGTTCAAACTTCTATTGAAATGAGACAAGTTGCGGAGCCTTACATAAGAAGAAAGGCTATTCGTCATCTAGAGAAAAAACGTGTTGTGATATTCGCAGCTGGAACAGGTAACCCATATTTCTCTACAGACACGACAGCTGCTTTACGTGCTGCAGAAATTGAAGCGGATGTCATTTTAATGGCGAAAAACAATGTGGATGGTGTATACAACGCAGATCCTAGAATTGATGACAGTGCTGTAAAATATGATTCACTATCCTATTTAGACGTAATAAAAGAAGGTCTTGCTGTTATGGATTCAACTGCCTCTTCTTTATGTATGGATAATGATATCCCATTAATTGTCTTCTCTATAATGGAAGAAGGAAACATTAAACGTGCCGTAACTGGCGAAAATATTGGAACAATCGTTAGGGGGAAATAACCTTGGCTAAACAAATATTAGCAAACACAAAAGATAAAATGGAAAAAGCAGTATCATCACTAAGTCGTGAACTTGCTTCAGTAAGAGCAGGTAGAGCTAGCGCAAATTTATTAGATAAAATCTCTGTTGAATACTATGGTGCACCAACACCTGTTAATCAACTTGCATCAATTAGTGTTCCAGAAGCTCGTCTTCTTGTTATTCAACCTTATGATAAGACTGTACTAGCAGACATCGAAAAGGCTATTTTGAAGTCAGACCTAGGATTAACTCCATCAAATGATGGTTCACTGATTCGTTTATCAATTCCTGCTCTTACAGAAGAAAGACGTAAAGAACTTGTCAAATTGGTTAAAAAATATGCGGAAGAAGCAAAAATAGCTGTCCGCAACGTTAGACGTGATGCTAACGATGAGTTGAAAAAGCTTGAAAAAAATGGTGAAATCACAGAGGATGAGCTAAGAAACAACAATGAGAATGTCCAAAAATTGACGGATGAATTTATTGTAAAAGTGGATAATGTGGCAAAAGATAAAGAAAAAGAAATTATGGATGTTTAATTAAAGCATATGTACAATTGATATGTGAAAGACCCTCTAATGTTTACAGGGGGTTTTTTTGTTAATACTATTAACATATCATCATGATATAAAAAGGTCATGAATTATTGGGTGATGGAGGAATCACATGCTCAACTTATTAAAGATGTGGAAAGGAAGTCCTCAACCTTCCAATGAACAAACACTTGTCAATGAGGATATAGTAAATGGAGAAATACCAGATCACATTGCGATCATTATGGACGGCAATGGCCGATGGGCAAAAAAACGGGCACTTCCGCGAATAGCTGGACATCATGAAGGAATGAAGGTTGTCCGGAAAATTACAAAACAAGCAAGTCAACTCGGTGTTAAAGTTCTAACACTTTATGCTTTCTCAACAGAAAATTGGAAAAGACCTAAAACAGAGGTTGATTATATAATGAGACTGCCTGAGGAATTTTTAAATACATATTTACCGGAGTTAATTGATGAGAATGTACGAGTTCGGATTATCGGTGATATGGGCAGACTTCCAACTCATACGCAAAGAGCGGTTGAAAAAGCTATGTTAGACACAAAGGACAATAAAGGGTTAATTCTCAATTTTGCCATTAACTACGGTAGCCGTGCAGAAATCATTTCTGCGGTACAAAAAATTGCTCAAGATGTAAAAAGTGGCCAAATTGATAGTACATCAATTGATGAATCCCTTTTTGCCGACTATTTAATGACGCAGTCTTTGAATGATCCTGATCTATTAATACGTACAAGTGGTGAAATTAGACTTAGTAATTTTATGTTGTGGCAGCTTGCTTATACAGAATTTTGGTTTACTGATGTGCTGTGGCCAGATTTTGATGAACAAAACTTTTTACAAGCAATTTATACATATCAACAAAGAGGACGCAGATTTGGTGGCGTATAAAAGGTGATGAGATACAATGAAACAACGAATTTTAACTGCAGTTATAGCTGCAGCTCTATTTCTACCATTTGTCATTTACGGGAAATTACCGTTTACAATATTTGTTTATTTACTAGCCTCGATTGCATTGCATGAATTATTAAAAATGAAAAAAATATCATTAGCAAGTATTCCAGGTTTAGTGAGTTTAGTGATTTTATGGGTTCTATTAATTCCAACTTCGTACATAACAATATTAGACGAGGTTAATTTTTCAAAGGCTGAATTTGCATTATTGGCTTTACTGTTGTTATTGACATATACAGTTGTAACGAAAAATAAATTTACGTTTGATGATGTCGGATTTGTTGTCATCGCAATCTTTTATTTAGGAATTGGCTTTTATTTTCTAATTGAAACGAGAAATGTTGGTCTAGAGCTTGTGTTTTATGCGTTACTATTAATATGGGTAACTGATTCAGGTGCTTATTTTGTAGGTCGCGCAATGGGTAAGAATAAGCTTTGGCCAGAGATAAGTCCAAATAAAACAATAGAGGGTGCCATTGGTGGCGTAGTATTTGCGGTATTATTCTCTTGGATCTATCATTATTTCACAGGTGTTCTTGATAACTATTTGATTGTGACGGTCATGACAATTTTCCTATCTGTTTTTGGACAAATTGGTGATCTTGTAGAATCGGCATTAAAACGTCATTACCAAGTAAAGGATTCGGGTACGATACTACCTGGACATGGTGGGATTTTAGATCGATTTGATAGTCTGTTATTTGTATTACCTATCTTACATTTCTTGATGAATATACTTTTTTAAAGGATAGACGGAATGTATCTATTGTATTTAGTTTTGATTCTAGAGTTAAACTCATGAAGTGCAAAAGCAGTAGTAGTGCTTAACTACGCGTTTGTACTTGTGTCTACAATTTAGCAACTAAAAACAAAAGGTTAGTAACATCTTCCTTTCTCGAGCGCTTTATCCCGCTTAAACTAGCTGTAATATCCCCACCTAAAATAGATTTTACTGAATCGAGGAAGTGAAGGTGGGGGAAACAGCTAAGATAACTCTCACTAACAATCAGTGAGGGATAAAGCCTCCACTAATTGAAGTCTAGCTTTTTTATCAGTTTTTTTAGACGCTTGCGTATTTCTTTTTTTGATTGGACGTGACATTATGAAGAAAATCAGTTTATTAGGTGCAACAGGTTCCATTGGAATTCAAACCTTAGATGTAATTGCAGCCCACCCAGAAGAATTTAAGCTAGTAGCAATGTCATTCGGAAGCAATTATAAATCCGGTAGCGAAATTATTAAAAAATTCAAGCCACAATTTGTAGCAGTAAAGGATAAAGAAACATATGACCATCTGAAACAAGAGCTATCGGGAGAATCGGTGAAAATCGGCTATGGACAAGAGGCCCTCATAGAAGCAGCAGTATTTGATGGAGTCGAAATTTTAGTCAACGCTGTTGTTGGAAGCGTCGGATTAATCCCTACGTTAAAAGCAATTGAAAATAAAATAACGATTGCGCTTGCTAATAAGGAAACACTTGTTACCGCTGGGCATTTAGTGACAGAGCATGCGAAAAAATACAATGTTGATATTTTACCAGTAGATAGTGAGCACTCGGCAATCTTTCAATGTTTACAAGGTGAAAATGTAAAATCCATTGAACGTCTTATCGTTACAGCATCTGGAGGAAGCTTTCGTGATAAAAAGCGAGAAGAACTAGTAGATGTTACAGTTGAACAAGCATTGAATCATCCAAATTGGTCAATGGGCGCAAAAATAACAATTGATTCAGCTACGATGATGAATAAAGGATTAGAAGTTATTGAAGCACACTGGTTATTTAACATGCCATATGAAAAGATTGATGTATTATTACATAAAGAAAGTATTATCCACTCTTTAGTTGAGTTTCATGATCGGAGCATCATTGCCCAACTAGGATCGCCAGACATGAGAGTACCGATTCAATATGCCCTAACATACCCTGAGAGATTATCATTACCAGAAGTTAAAGGGCTTGAGCTCTGGGAAGTTGGAAAACTACATTTTGAAAAAGCAGATTTTAACAGATTTAGATGCTTACAATTTGCATTTGATTCAGGTAAAATTGGTGGAACAATGCCAACTGTCTTAAATGCTGCTAATGAAGAAGCTGTAGCTGCATTCTTAAAAGGTTCAATAAAATTTCTTCAAATCGAAGAATTTATTGAAAGGGCCATGGATAAACATGTGTGCATTGCACAGCCAGGTTTAGAGCAAATCCAAGAAGTTGATCAACGAACACGCAAGTTTGTCCAAACATTAATCTCTTAAAAGGTGGTCATACAAAATGAATACAGTGATAGCGTTTGTTCTCATTTTCGGTGCCCTTGTATTTTTTCACGAGCTAGGCCATTTAGTTCTTGCTAATCGAGCGGGAATACTATGCCGGGAATTCGCAATTGGTTTTGGACCGAAAATCTTGTCTTTTAAAAGGAATGAAACGGTTTATACGATTCGCCTGTTACCAATAGGTGGATTTGTGAAGATGGCCGGTGAGGATCCTGAAGTAATTGAGGTGAAACCCGGTCATAACGTAGGGTTACTTTTTAATAAAGAAGGTAAAGTTGAAAAGATTATCTTAAATAATAAAGAGAAGTACCCAAATGCACGAATTGTTGAAGTGGAAAACGTCGATTTAGAACATAATATGTTTATTTCTGGTTATGAGCATGGTGAAGAAGATTTCATCAAGCGTTTTGATGTAAGTGAAACATCTTATTTTGTTGTCGACGGTCAAGAAATACAACTAGCTCCATACAACCGTCAATTTCAATCGAAAAAAGTAGGACAGAGAATAGCAGCGATTGCGGCTGGACCATTGATGAATTTTATCCTTGCATTTGTCATTTTAGTTGTATTAGGGTTTATTCAAGGTGCTCCTGTGGATGACCCAAGATTAGGACAGCTCACAGCTGATGGAGCTGCAAAGGAAGCTGGATTGCAAGAAAATGATGTCATTCAGACAATTGAAGGACAATCTACATCCTCTTGGGGGGAAGTAGTCGAGATTATTCGCGAAAATCCTGAAAAAGAATTAACATTTGAAGTAGAGAGAGCGGGACAAATTCTTTCGTATGAGGTTGTACCAAAATCAGCCAAATTAGGTGAGGAAACAATTGGACAAATTGGTGCTTATAATCCAGTAGACAAATCATTTGTTAGCTCTTTCAAATATGGATTTGTTGAAACTTATACATGGGCAAAAGAAATATTAATTGGTTTTGGTAAGTTAATTACAGGTCAATTCTCCATTGAAATGCTTTCCGGGCCGGTTGGTATCTACGATATGACGGATCAGGTTGCTCAATCAGGTACACTTAATTTACTAAGATGGGCTGCCCTTTTAAGTATTAATTTAGGAATTGTAAACCTATTACCACTCCCTGCTTTAGACGGTGGTCGATTATTATTCTTATTTATTGAAGCATTGAGAGGGAAGCCGATTGATCGCCAAAAAGAAGGTATTGTTCACTTTATCGGATTCTCATTATTAATGCTATTGATGTTAGTCGTTACTTGGAATGACATTCAACGTTTATTTTTATAAGAAAACGTATGCGCCTTTTTTAGAATTAAGTGGGATAGGTTAGAAGAATATCAGTGTAAGCGCCTTGGTCAGCCTTAGGTAAATAAGATGCTCTTGAAATGAAGGTGTTTTTTACCTTCATTTCAAGAGGGGCTTACGCTTATGCTGAATGTCGTGCGCTTATCAACAGTACAAGAATTTTATCGTTTTCTAAACGACGAGAAAATTTAAAACTTTTTCTTACTTTTTAGCAAGTTTTTCATTAAAATAGAATGTATATTTGAAATTAGATAGAGGTGCTCGTAATGAAACAAAGTATGACGTTTATTCCTACTCTTAGAGAAGTTCCATCTGACGCTGAGGTGAAAAGCCATCAGCTTATGCTACGAGCTGGGTTTACAAGACAAAACGCAAGTGGTGTATATAGTTATTTACCTTTAGCTAACATTGTGCTAAAGAAAATTGAACAAATTGTCCGTGAAGAAATGAATACTGCCGGAGCATCTGAATTATTAATGCCTGCTCTGCAACAAGCTGAACTTTGGCAAGAGTCAGGACGTTGGTATTCATATGGTCCTGAGCTTATGAGAGTAAAAGATCGTCATAATCGAGAGTTTGCTTTAGGGGCAACACATGAAGAAGTAATTACTAGCTTAGTTCGCGATGAAATTAAATCATATAAGCGTTTGCCACTTTCACTATATCAAATTCAGACAAAATTCCGTGATGAAAAACGTCCTCGTTTTGGCGTTTTGCGTGGACGCGAATTTATTATGAAAGATGCTTATTCATTCCATGCTACAAAAGAGAGTTTGGATGAAGCGTATAATAAAATGTTTACAGCTTATCAAAATATTTTTTCACGTTGCGGTTTAGATTTTCGAGCGGTTATAGCGGATTCAGGTGCAATCGGTGGTACAGATACGCATGAATTCATCGTATTATCTGAGATTGGTGAGGATACAATTGCTTATTCAGATACTTCACAATTCGCTGCGAATATTGAGATGGCACCGGTCAATGCTGTATATGAAAAGAAGACAGATGAGCTAAAGCCGCTTGAAAAAACCGAAACACCAGATCAAAGAACGATTGAAGAAATATCGTCGTTTTTAAATGTAACAAAAGAAGCTTGCATTAAATCTGTATTATTTAAGGTTGATGATCGTTTCGTTCTCGTTCTCGTTCGTGGTGACCATGAAGTTAATGATATCAAATTGAAGAATTTATATGACGCGACAAATGTAGATTTGGCAACAGCGGATGAAACAAAAGAAGCTCTAAATTGTGTTCCAGGATTTGTTGGTCCGATTAATGTATCTGAGAATGTAGAAGTTGTGGCTGACCATGCGATTGCTTCGGTAGTAAATGGAGTATGTGGAGCAAACGAAGAGCAATTCCATTTCCAAGGTGTCAACATTGATCGTGATACTAAGGTTTCACAATATGCGGATCTTCGCTTTATTCAAGAGGGTGACGTATCTCCAGATGGTGAAGGGACAATTAAATTTGCCAAAGGGATTGAAGTCGGTCACGTATTTAAGCTCGGTACTAAATATAGTGAAGCAATGAATGCAACGTTTTTAGATGAAAATGGTCGTACACAACCAATGATAATGGGTTGCTACGGTATTGGGGTATCAAGAACTCTTGCAGCGATCATCGAACAACATCATGATGAAAATGGAATTGTTTGGCCTAATTCAATTGCCCCATTCCAAATTCATCTGATTCCAGTAAATATGAAAAATGATTCACAAAAGGATTTATCAGAAAAACTTTATGCTGAATTTATCGAGCAAGGATATGAAGTTTTACTTGATGATCGTCCTGAGCGTGTTGGTGTTAAATTTGCAGATGCTGATCTAATCGGCTTACCTGTACGTGTAACGATTGGGAAAAAAGCTGAAGAAGGTATTGTTGAAGTAAAAGTTCGTAAAACAGGTGAATCTTTTGAAGTAGCACTTAGTGAACTTCAAGGTCTACTAAAACAATTACTTGGGAACTAAACGATTTATAATAAAGAATAAAACAAAAAATTGATTCTAAAAGAGGCTGACTCGAATGTAGTGGACATAGCATTTATATACGAAAGAGTATATAAATGCTATTGTTTTTCAATGAGGCAGCCTCTTCACTTGTGATAAAGTGAAACTTACCTAAATATGAGGTAGGAATTTTACTGCCTAACAAGAATGGGATAAAATAAATTTTGAATAAAGGCGAATCCCGCGAAATAAGTCCAATTTGTCTAACAAATGGATGGAGAATAAGAAAGAGAGGGGATGTAAGAATGGATATGCAAATCAACCAAATCGAGCGATTTCATCTCCTGCTTCAACAAATAAATTTGACTGAAGATGCAGCGGTCGTTCATTTTAAAAATGGTTCAATTGCCAGGTTGGTCGTTCATAAAAAAATAAAAAAATGGCATTTCCATTTTCAATTTGAAAAAATTCTGCCTTTTGATGTGTTTCAATTGTTTCAAACTAGACTTGTAAAGTCGTTTTCTCATATAGCGGATGTGACATTTTCAATTGAAACGAAAGATCCGTTTTTTGATGAAAAAAATGTACAGGATTATTGGTCGCTCTGTATTCAGCAAATGGATGGGATTTCACCACCAATGCTTGCCCTTTTAAATGAGCAAAAGCCATCTGTTCAAGGAGTAAAGGTCATTGTTAAAACGAAAAATGATACCGAATCGATGACGATTAAACGAAAATATGCACCACTTATTCAAGATAGCTTTCAACAGTTTGGTTTTCCTGCATTTCAAATAGAGACAACTGTTGCAGTGACAGAAGAGGAAATTCAGAAATTCCAAGATCAAAAGCTGCAGGAAGATAAAGAAAAAGGGTTAAAAGCTTTAATAGATATGGTTAATGCAGAGAAAGAAGAGGCTAGTCAACCTGAATTAACTGGCCCATTAACAATCGGTTATACGATTAAAAATGATGAGGAAATACGGACGCTAGCCTCGATAGAAGATGAAGAGAGAAGAATAGCGATACAGGGATATGTCTTTGATGCTGAAACGAAAGAGTTGAGAAGTGGGAGAACCCTTCTTACCTTTAAAATAACGGACTATACTAGCTCCATCCTTGTTAAAATGTTTGCACGAGATAAAGAGGATGCAGTATTAGTACAAGCTGTGAAAAAGGGTATGTGGTTAAGAGTTCGTGGTAGCATTCAAAATGATACATTTGTAAGAGATCTTGTTATGATTGCAAATGATATTAATGAAGTGAAACCACTAGAACGCCAAGACCAAGCTCCAGAAGGTGAGAAAAGAGTTGAACTCCATCTTCATTCACCAATGAGTCAAATGGATGCTGTAACTTCGGTGGGCAAGTATATTGAGCAAGCTAAGAAGTGGGGGCATAAGGCGATTGCCTTAACGGATCATGCAATCGCTCAATCGTTCCCTGAAGCGTATTCCGCAGGTAAAAAGAATGGAATAAAAGTTTTATATGGGGTTGAAATCAATTTAGTCAATGATGGTGTGCCTATTGCTTACAATGATGATAATCGGTTCCTTCCGGATGAAACATATGTCGTGTTTGATGTCGAGACAACAGGTCTTTCAGCAGTCTACGATACAATCATCGAATTAGCAGCGGTAAAAGTTCGCGGTGGAGAAATTGTTGACCGATTTGAATCATTTGCTAATCCTCATCACCCGCTATCGGCAATCACGATTGATTTAACAGGTATTACAGACGATATGGTGAAAGATGCACCAAATGTTGATGAGGTATTGAGGAAATTTAAGGATTGGATTGGCAATGACATCTTAGTCGCTCATAATGCGAGCTTTGACATGGGGTTTTTAAACGTAGGTTATAAAAAACTTCTTGGTGAAGAAAAAGCAAAGAACCCTGTCATTGATACGTTAGAGCTCGGAAGATTTTTATATCCAGAGCTTAAAAATCATCGACTAAACACACTTTGTAAAAGATTTGATATCGAATTAACTCAACATCACCGTGCGATTTACGATGCTGAAGCAACAGGATATTTGCTCATAAAAATGCTAAAGGATGCAGCTGAAAAGGGCATTGAAAATCACAATCAGTTTAATGACAATATGGGGAAAGGTAATGCTTACCGCCGTTCGCGGCCATATCATGCAATCATCCTTGCTCAGAATGAGACAGGCTTAAAAAATTTATTTAAACTTGTATCAATTTCACATATGAACTATTTTTATCGTGTTCCACGTGTTCCAAGATCGTTACTAAATAAATTTAGAGAAGGTCTAATTGTAGGATCAGCTTGTGACAAAGGTGAGGTTTTCGAGGGAATGATGCAAAAATCTCCTGAAGAAGTAGAAGAGATTGCTGCTTACTATGATTATTTAGAGGTTCATCCCCCAGAAGTTTACAATCACCTAATCGAATTAGATTATATTAAGGATGAAACATCTTTAAAGGAAATCATCACAAACATTGTAAACCTTGGAGAAAAATTAGATAAGCCAGTCGTAGCAACAGGTAATGCTCATTATTTAAATCCTGTTGATAAAATTTATCGCAAAATTTTAATAAACTCTCAGGGCGGTGCAAATCCATTAAATCGTCATGAATTACCTAATGTTCATTTCAGAACGACTGACGAAATGATTAGCGCCTTTTCTTTTCTTAGTAATGAAAAGGCGAAAGAGATTGTCGTTGAAAACACAAATAAAATTGCCGATATGATTGATGAAATCAAGCCGATAAAAGATGATCTGTACACACCAAAAATTGATGGTGCAGATGAAGAAATTAGAGCAATGAGCTATACAAAAGCAAGAAGTATATATGGAGACAATCTACCTGAACTCGTGGAAGCCCGTTTAGAAAAAGAACTAAAGAGCATCATTGGACATGGGTTTGCCGTCATTTATTTAATTTCTCATAAACTTGTTAAAAAATCACTTGATGATGGGTATCTAGTTGGTTCACGTGGGTCTGTAGGTTCATCATTCGTTGCAACGATGACCGAAATAACGGAGGTTAATCCGTTACCTCCCCATTATGTGTGTCCAGATTGTCAGCACTCTGAATTTTTTAATGATGGTTCTGTCGGATCAGGTTTTGACTTACCTAACAAAGAGTGTCCTAATTGTGGTGCAAACTATCAAAAGGATGGTCATGATATTCCTTTCGAAACGTTCCTTGGATTCAAAGGAGATAAAGTTCCCGATATCGATCTCAATTTTTCTGGTGAATACCAACCAACAGCACATAACTATACAAAGGTCCTTTTCGGTGAAGATAATGTTTATCGTGCGGGGACAATTGGAACTGTAGCAGAAAAGACAGCCTATGGGTATGTAAAAGGGTATGCAAACGATCGTAACCTTATTTATCGAGGGGCTGAAGTGGATCGGCTCGTACAAGGATGTACAGGGGTAAAGCGAACAACTGGACAGCATCCAGGGGGAATTATCGTTGTCCCAGATTATATGGATATCTTTGATTTTTCACCGATTCAATTTCCAGCAGATGCAACTGGGTCTGAATGGCGGACGACACATTTTGATTTCCATTCGATCCACGATAATTTATTAAAACTTGATATTCTAGGACATGATGATCCAACAGTTATCCGTATGCTTCAAGATTTAAGTGGCATTGATCCAAAAACAATTCCTACAGATGACCCAGAAGTAATGAAAATTTTTAGCGGTACTGAATCATTAGGAGTTACGGAACAACAAATTATGTGTAAAACTGGAACATTAGGGATTCCTGAATTCGGTACACGATTTGTTCGTCAGATGCTTGAAGATACAAAACCAACAACGTTCTCTGAACTTGTCCAAATTTCGGGACTATCGCATGGAACTGATGTATGGCTCGGTAATGCTCAAGAGTTAATTCACAATAATACTTGTACGTTAAGTGAAGTAATTGGTTGTCGTGATGATATAATGGTTTACCTCATCTATCAAGGGTTAGAGCCTTCATTTGCCTTTAAAATTATGGAGTCTGTTCGTAAAGGGAAAGGTTTAACAGATGAGATGGAAGAGGAAATGAAAAAGCAAGAGGTACCTGCTTGGTATATTGATTCATGTTTGAAAATAAAATATATGTTCCCGAAGGCTCATGCTGCTGCCTACGTTTTAATGGCAGTACGGATTGCCTATTTTAAAGTACATCATGCATTATTATATTACGCAGCATACTTTACCGTTCGTGCGGATGATTTTGATATTGATACTATGGTAAAAGGCTCAACACCGATTCGAGCAAAAATTGATGAAATCAATCAAAAAGGATTAGAAGCTTCTCCAAAAGAGAAAAATTTATTAACGGTCTTAGAACTGGCGTTAGAAATGTGTGAAAGAGGATTTGCCTTCCAAAAAGTAGATCTGTATCGTTCAAGTGCTTCTGAGTTTATCATTGATGGAAATACGCTAATTCCACCATTTAACTCTATTCCAGGACTTGGAACCAACGCAGCAATTAATATTGTGAAAGCTCGAGAAGACGGAGAATTTCTTTCAAAAGAGGATCTCCAACAACGAGGAAAAGTCTCAAAAACAATTATTGAGTTCCTTAATACTCATGGCTGTTTAGATGAGCTACCCGATCAAAATCAATTATCACTATTCTAGAAACTCTAGGCCTCAACCATGGGAGACTGTCCCTAATTAGTCTACTTTAAATAAAAAGTTTTAGTTTTTTGAGGGGGAAGACCCTGTGTGAGTTAAGGATTGTTTGCATAAAAATTACGGTTATGTTATGCTTTTAATGGAAATGCTAACGATAGGCAGAGAAAAAGAGTGGGGAAACCCACTCTTTCGTATTGTTATCGTCCTCGTCACTCGGATAGTATATACATACCATTCCCTGCTCAAAAGGCAGGGTTTTTCAGCTACTAAAACTTGAAACAGGCTGTATAATGATATGAAAACAGTGGATTTATAGCGTATTTAACATGTTTAGTGCAAGTGCCTAACCACAGAAAAATAGAAGGTGAAATATACCTTTTATGAAGTGGATTCATAATTGTCCGAGGCAGATATAGGCGCTTGTGCTTTTGTCCCGCATTAACGGGCAGTAATACCCTCACCTTTAAGCTTGAGTAATCAAAATAGCGAAGGTGTGGGGTAACTGCCCGTAAATGCCCGATAAGTCTCGCTATAACAGCGAGTTAAAAAATGCATGAGCTTTTCAACTTAGTTTTGCGTCTAGCGCAAGCGTCTAGCCCTTTGAAGCCATAAGTCACCCATGAAATGAAGGGAAAAACGACTTCTAATCATGATCATCTTATGTCATGTTTTTAGACTAAGCAACGCGCTTGCGCTTTTCTTAGCAAGGAGGAAGAGAATGAGCAAAAAAGTAACAGAAATTGTGGAACAATTAGTGACACCAATTTTAATTGACATGAAATTAGAATTGGTTGATATCGAATATGTTAAAGAAGGTTCTAATTGGTTTCTACGATTATATATCGATTCTGAGACAGGCATTGATATTGAGGAATGTGGGATTGTAAGTGAACGATTAAGCGAACAGCTTGATGAACTAGACCCGATTCAACATAACTACTTCTTAGAGGTTTCGTCGCCTGGTGCGGAAAGACCATTAAAAAAAGAAGAAGATTTAAAGAAAGCAATAGGTAAGCAGGTCCATATTAAAACCTATGAACCGATCAATGGAGAAAAATTATTTGAAGGTGTCTTAACTGATTTTGACGGTCAAACCGTTACAGTTACAGTAACGATTAAGACTAGAAAAAAACAGGTGGAAATCCCTTATAATAAAGTGGCAAAAGCTCGATTAGCTGTCACTTTCAACTAATACTTGAAAGAATAGTTTTTCCAAGGGATTTGTTGGGGTTTTCCCCAATGCAAATCCCGCTATAATTTTTCCACTTACTTCTTATATGCAATAAGCTCATATACTTAAATTGAAGAAGATGGATATGGTAAAACAGAAAGTTTTATTTTTTAAGGGGGAAGCCGTTAAAATGAGTAGTGAACTATTAGATGCCTTAACAATTTTAGAAAAGGAAAAGGGCATTAGTAAGGATATAATTATTGAAGCGATTGAAGCTGCATTAATTTCTGCTTACAAAAGAAATTTTAATCAAGCACAAAATGTTCGTGTTGATTTAAATCGAGAAACAGGTACAATGAAAGTTTATGCAAGGAAAGATGTTGTTGATGAAGTATATGATTCACGTCTTGAAATTTCGATTGGGGAAGCAAGAGGAATCAATCCAAATTATGTGCTAAATGATGTGATTGAAATGGAAGTAACTCCTAAAGATTTTGGACGTATTGCAGCACAAACAGCTAAGCAAGTCGTGACTCAGAGAGTCCGTGAAGCTGAACGTGGTGTGATATATAGTGAGTTTATTGACCGTGAAGAAGATATCATGACTGGGATTGTGCAGCGTATCGACTCTAAATTTATTTATGTAAGTTTAGGGAAGATTGAAGCTCTTTTACCTGTTAGTGAACAGATGCCAAATGAAACATATAGACCACATGATCGAATTAAAGTATTTATTACGAAGGTTGAAAAGACGACGAAGGGTCCTCAAATTTTCGTGTCAAGAACTCACCCGGGGCTATTAAAAAGATTATTCGAGATTGAAGTTCCAGAAATCTATGATGGGACAGTTGAAATAAAATCTGTATCTCGTGAAGCTGGAGATCGTTCGAAAATATCTGTGCATTCAGATAATTTAGAGGTTGACCCTGTTGGTTCATGTGTTGGTCCAAAAGGTCAACGTGTACAAGCGATTGTCAATGAATTAAAAGGTGAAAAAATTGACATTGTAAAATGGTCTGCGGATCCTATCGAATTTGTCGCTAATGCATTAAGTCCTTCAAAAGTAGTTGAGGTTCTCGTTAATGAGGAAGAAAAGGCTACGACAGTTATTGTCCCTGACTATCAATTATCGTTAGCTATTGGGAAACGAGGACAAAATGCCCGTTTAGCTGCTAAACTTACCGGTTGGAAAATAGATATCAAAAGTGAAACAGATGCAGAAAAGGCTGGAATTTATCCAGTAGGAGAATTCGAAACTGACGTTGTTGATGACGAACCACTTTTAACTAGTTTCCATGAACCAAAGCTTAGTGAATAAGAGGTGAATGCACATGAACAACCGCAAAGTTCCCTTACGTAAATGTGTTGCAACAGGAGAAATGAAAACAAAAAAAGAACTTGTCCGAGTTGTCAGGTCAAAGGATGACGATGTTTCTGTCGACCTAACCGGCAAAAAAAATGGACGCGGTGCTTATATCACTCTCGATAAAGAGTGTATCCTGCAAGCGAAAAAGAAAAATATTCTTGCCAATCATTTAAAGACACATATCGAAGAAACTGTATATGAAGAGTTACTTCAATTGGCTGAGAAGGAGAAACAATAAATAATATGAATCAGCAGCAAAAATGGATGTCCTTATTAGGCTTAGCAAATCGAGCGCGAAAAGTTATTTCTGGAGAGGAACTTGTTGTTAAAGAAATTAGACAACAAAAAGCTAAGCTTGTACTGCTTTCACAAGATGCATCCGCTAATACAATGAAGAAGGTAAAAGATAAATGCACGTTTTATCAAGTCCCCTTTAAAACTGTTGAAGATCGCTACCAATTGGGTCAGGCGATTGGTAAAGACGCGAGAGTTGTTGTCTCGATAAATGATGCAGGCTTTGCTGCAAAATTAAAAACCTTGCTCGATTAATATTCTTGGGGGTGGACGTATGACAAAGATGCGCGTATATGAATATGCAAAACAAACAAATGTGTCAAGTAAAGACATTATTTCTACGTTACAAGAGATGGATGTTGAAGTTAGCAATCACATGTCTACGATCGAAGACAATGTAATTGTTAAGCTTGATCAAAAATTTAATACAGCTAACAAAAAAAATACAAGTAACGAATTAACTAAGAAAACGGGGAATCAAGTGAATAATACTAATACAAGTAATAACAAATCAGAAAATACAAACACAAATAATGGCAAAAAACAGCCTGCGACGAATTCCAATCGAAACAATAACAGGCCAAACCAAGCAAATAATAAACCTTTTAATCAAAACAAAGGGAAGAAAAATAATAACGCTAAGAAAAATAAAGGTAATTTCCAACAGCCTGCGCAACCTAAACCTAAAAAAGAGCTACCAAGCAAAATTACATTCATCGGTAGTTTATCTGTAGGAGAATTAGCTTCAAAGCTCGGTAAAGAGCCATCAGAAATCATTAAAAAGCTACTTCTACTTGGGACAATGGCAACAATTAATCAAGAACTTGATAAAGACTCAATCGAATTAATCGCTGGTGATTATGGTGTCGAAGTTGAAGAGGAAATTGTATTTGAAAAAACTGAATTCGAGAAATACGAAGAAGAAGACCGTGCGGAAGATCTACAAATTCGTCCTGCAGTTGTGACAATCATGGGTCACGTTGACCATGGTAAAACGACTCTTCTTGACTCGATTCGAAATACGAAAGTGACAGCGGGCGAAGCTGGTGGAATCACACAGCATATTGGTGCATATCAAATTGTTTCAAACGATCAGAAGATTACCTTCTTGGATACACCAGGTCATGCTGCGTTCACGACAATGCGTGCTCGTGGTGCACAAGTAACAGATATTACCATTCTAGTAGTTGCTGC
This sequence comes from Metabacillus rhizolycopersici, assembly GCF_020075705.1. The sequence goes on from NZ_JAIQUM010000009.1 coordinate 109,010, forward strand.
TGATGACGGTGTAATGCCACAAACAGTCGAAGCAATTAACCATGCAAAAGCAGCTGAGGTACCGATTATTGTTGCTGTTAACAAAGTTGATAAACCAACTGCAAATCCAGACCGGGTTATGCAGGAATTAACAGAACATGGTCTAGTACCAGAAGCTTGGGGTGGAGATACTATCTTTGTACCTGTCTCCGCATTAAATGGTCAAGGAATTGATGATTTACTTGAAATGATTATCTTAGTAACAGAAGTAGAAGAACTTAAAGCAAATCCAAACAGACGTGCTACTGGTACCGTAATTGAAGCACAATTAGATAAGGGTCGCGGTTCAGTCGCTACACTTCTCGTTCAAAATGGTACACTTCATGTAGGTGACCCAATTGTCGTAGGAAATACATTTGGTCGTGTTCGTGCAATGGTCAATGATATTGGTCGAAGAGTAAAAGAGGCTGGTCCATCTACTCCTGTTGAAGTCACAGGTTTAAATGATGTACCATTAGCTGGAGATCAATTTATGGTATTTGAGGATGAGAAGCAAGCTCGTCAGGTAGGGGAAGCAAGAGCGCAAAAGCAGCTTGACGCCCAACGTAGCGAAGGTTCTAAATTAAGCCTTGATGACCTATTTGAACAAATTAAGCAAGGTGAAATTAAAGATATTAATTTAATTTTAAAAGCGGATGTACAAGGTTCTGCTGAAGCATTAGCAGCATCTTTACAAAAAATAGAAGTCGAAGGTGTCCGCGTTAAAATCATCCATACAGGTGTAGGTGCGATAACTGAGTCGGATATTATCCTAGCGTCTGCTTCAAATGCCATTGTCATCGGCTTTAACGTCCGTCCTGATAGTGGTGCTAAGAAAACAGCTGATGCTGAGGAAGTAGATATTCGCCTCCACCGTATCATCTATAAAGCAATTGAAGAAATTGAATTAGCGATGAAAGGTATGCTTGACCCAGAATATGAAGAAAAAGTTATTGGTCAAGTTGAAGTTCGTACAACCTTTAAAGTATCTAAAATTGGTACAATTGCTGGTGCATACGTAACCGAGGGTAAAATCACTCGCGATAGTGGAGTAAGATTGATTCGTGATGGTATTGTTGTATTTGAAGGTGAAATTGATGCACTAAAACGATTTAAAGATGATGTTAAGGAAGTAGCTCGAAATTACGAATGTGGGATTACGCTTAAAAACTACAATGATGTCAAAGAAGGCGACATTATTGAATCCTACATTATGGTGGAAATCGAACGCAAATGATCGGATATGTTGACTGCGAGTGCATCATTTATGATTCACAGTCATTAAAAGATAAACGGGCAGTATTGCAGCGGGTTTTGACAAGGATAAAACAAAAATACAATGTTTCAATTTCAGAAATTGACTTTCAAGATACATGGCAACGGACGAAGTTTGGTATTGTTGCTATTAGTTCCCAAAAAGTGCAAACAGAAAAAGAATTGCAAAGTGTTTTACATTTTATCGATTCTTTTCCTGAAATTGAACGTACAGTAACGACGATTGAATGGTTGTAGATGAAGAGGTGATGACATGAGCTTAAGAGCAAACCGTGTCGGTGAACAAATGAAAAAAGAACTTGGCGATATCATTGGTCGAAAAATCAAAGACCCACGTATCGGCTTTGTAACTGTAACAGATGTTAGTGTGTCAGGTGACTTGCAAATTGCGAAAGTGTTTATTTCAGTACTTGGTGATGAGGAACAAAGACAAAACACTTTAAAAGGATTGGCAAAGGCGAGAGGGTTTATTCGTTCAGAAATTGGTCAACGAATCCGCTTAAGAAAGACACCTGAAATCCAGTTCGAATTTGACGAATCAATTGATTATGGAAATCGAATTGAAACATTAATTCATGAAATAAATGCACAAAATAAAGAGGAGGAATAACTCCTTTTTAAAGGGATAGACACCTTGTCTATCCCTTTCTTTAGCTTTTAGAAATGTAATATACTTGTCCTATACAAAAGCGTTCCATATAAATTTACAGCTCTAAGATTGATGTAGACGGGAAATGACGTGCAAGCAATTAGTTGCGCATATGTTGATTGGTACAAGTAACTAGCTACTTAATATAGTGAGTGAATGTCAAAGTACATATTAAACTTCGAAAAGATAAAAAAATAGGATTGGTGGGTTATTAATGGAAGGTGTTTTATTACTGAATAAGCCAGCTGGGATGACATCCCATGATTGTGTAGCGAAAATGAGGAGGCTTGCAAAGACAAAAAAAGTAGGTCATACAGGTACTCTTGATCCAGATGTGACAGGTGTATTACCTCTTTGTTTAGGTAGAGCAACGAAAATTGTTGAATATTTAACTGCATCCTCAAAAACATATGAAGCAGAAGTGACGATTGGCTTTTCAACAACAACTGAAGATGCTTCTGGAGAGGTAATAGAGAGAAAAAGTGTAAATCCTCAGATTACACAAGAAGAAGTAGAGCAAGTATTACTTTCAATGACTGGAATAATTGAACAGATTCCTCCAATGTATTCAGCTGTTAAAGTGAAAGGTAAGAAGCTATACGAATATGCAAGAGCCGGAATAGAGGTTGAGAGACCTTCTAGAATGATTACGATCAGCGAATTAGTTCTATTAAGTTCAGTCAACAATGAGGATGGTTTAGCTAAATTTCGTTTCCGTGTGACATGCTCAAAAGGTACTTACGTCCGAACTTTAGCGGTAATGATTGGAGAGAGACTTGGATATCCTGCCCATATGTCACATCTTATCCGCACAAAATCTGGAGAATTTGACATCGCCAATTGTCTAACGTTTGAAGAAATCGAAGCAGCAATCGAATGTGGTGAGCTTCAAGATTCTTTACTTACAATCGGTGAAGCGTTAAAAGATTTGCCGAAATTAATTATCCATGATACGCTTACAGAGAAAGTGAGAAATGGTGCTGTACTTGAGTTACCTTCTGAGTTTCTTGAGTTTGAAGTTGGCTCTCCGATTGCCGTTTATGGTGAAGATGGAAGCTGCATTGCTATTTATGCGAAACATCCTACTAAGCAACATCTCATGAAGCCTACGAAGGTGCTGATGAATGAATCTTAATAAGTTTAAAGAAGGTGTTAAAAAGTCTCTAAGTTAACTTTTTAGTCTTCTTTATTAAACTGTATTTTAAGTGGGAAAAAGGTGAAGTTGACAGTGAAAATAATTAAATTATCTCAAGCGCATAATTTTAATAAGCAAGATTTCGATGAAATGGTCGTAGCTTTAGGGTATTTTGATGGTGTTCATAAAGGACATCAAAAGGTAATCCTAAAAGCAAAAGAAATAGCTGAGACAAAAGGGTATAAAAGTGCAGTTATGACATTTACCCCTCATCCACTCACCGTTCTGCGAAATCAAGTGGAAGAAGACTGTATTACATCGCTTGAAGAAAAGATTCAATTGATTGAGAGATTTGAGATTGATCTTTTGTTTATTGTAGAATTTACAAAAGAATTTGCAAGCTTATTACCTCAGCAATTTATCGACGAGTATATAATAAATTTAAATGTGAAGCATGTAGTTGCAGGCTATGATTTTACATATGGTTCTTTAGGGAAGGGGACGATGGAGACCTTACCGTTCCATTCTCGAAATCAATTTTTATATACGACGGTTGAGAAACAAACTGACCATGCTCGCAAGATTAGTTCATCTTTAATCCGTAAAGTAGTAAGAAGTGGAGATGTAACATACGCACAAACCCTTCTGGGAAGACCCTATTCAGTCAATGGCTTAGTCATTCATGGTGATAAAAGAGGAAGAACAATTGGCTTTCCCACAGCGAATATTGAAGTGGGTGAGGGCTATTTATTACCTCCAACAGGGGTATATGCTGTAACAGCAACCGTTCGTGGGAAGGAATACAAAGGGGTATGTAATATTGGATTCAAACCTACGTTCAACAAAGAAAAAGCCGCAAGACCAAGTATTGAAGTACATATTTTTGATTTTCATAGTGAAATTTATGATGAAAATGTAGCAGTTTCTTGGTATAAGCGTATAAGAAGTGAACAAAAGTTTAATAATGTAGAGGAACTTATTGAACAAATTACAAAAGATAAAACAGCTGCATTACAATTTTTTATGCAAAAAACAGTTTAGCCCTTGCAATATTGTTCAAAAAATAGTATTCTAATTGACGTAACTTAAAACCGTTGCTTGGCAAATCGATTCACCAACGATTGCTCAGTAATAGGGGTTTTTTGTAAATTAAGGAGGTGAAAAGGATGGCTATCACACAAGAACGTAAAAACGAACTAATCGCAAGTTTCAAAACACATGAATCTGATACTGGATCACCAGAGGTTCAAATTGCTATCCTTACTGAGGACATCAATAACTTAAACGAACACTTACGCGTTCACAAAAAAGACCACCATTCTCGTCGCGGTCTATTAAAAATGGTAGGTAAACGTCGTAACTTACTAACTTACCTACGTAATAAAGACGTAGCTCGTTATCGTGAATTAATCAACAAGCTTGGTTTACGTCGATAATTACTTCAAAAGCGGGATTTTTCCCGCTTTTTTAGTGTATTTAAAATTGGGAAATAAATAATTGAACTTTTAAAAAAAGTAGTGAAATTAGCAAAACAAAACACGTTTTTTTATAAACCCATTTACATACAATAACAACATTGATATGTTGAATTTAAATGGTTCATATTAATACATAACGTTACTATATAAGAGAGGAGTTTTTACGTACATGGGTCAAGAAAAGAAAATATTTTCCATAGATTGGGCTGGAAGAAACCTGTCTGTTGAAATCGGGCAACTAGCTAAACAAGCAAATGGAGCAGTTCTCATTCGATACGGCGATACTGCAGTATTAAGTACAGCAACTGCTTCAAAGGAGCCAAAGCCGCTTGATTTCTTTCCTTTAACAGTGAATTATGAAGAGCGTTTATACGCGGTAGGTAAAATTCCGGGTGGATTTATTAAAAGAGAGGGTCGTCCAAGTGAAAAGGCAATTTTGGCGAGTCGATTAATCGATCGTCCAATTAGACCATTATTCGCAGATGGCTTTAGAAATGAAGTACAAGTAATCAGCATCGTCATGAGTGTTGATCAAGATTGTTCATCAGAAATGGCAGCGATGTTCGGATCTTCACTTGCACTTTGCGTTTCTGATATTCCGTTTGAAGGACCAATTGCTGGTGTAACAGTCGGCAGAATAGATAATGAATTTATTATTAATCCTAATGTTGAGCAAACTGAAAAAAGCGATATCCATTTAGTTGTTGCTGGTACTAAGGATGCAATCAATATGGTTGAAGCTGGTGCAGAGGAAGTTCCGGAAGAAACAATGCTTGAAGCAATTATGTTTGGTCATGAAGAAATTAAACGTCTAATTGTCTTCCAAGAAGAAATCGCTGCAGCAGTTGGGAAAGAAAAAACGGCCGTTTCACTTTTTGAATTAGACGCTAATCTAGAAAAAGAAATTCGCGAGCTTGCAGAAAATGATTTATTACAAGCGATTCAAGTTCAAGAAAAACATGCAAGAGAAGCAGCTATTTCTGAAGTGAAAAATGCAGTAGTTGAGAAATTTGAAGAAAAAGATGCTGATGAAAGCACGCTTAAACAAGTAAAGCAAATCCTTTCTAAGCTAGTGAAAGCTGAAGTTCGTCGCCTAATTACAGAAGAAAAAGTTAGACCTGATGGCCGTGGAGTTGACGAGATTCGACCACTTTCATCTGAAGTTAATTTATTATCAAGAACACATGGTTCTGGCTTGTTCACACGTGGACAAACTCAAGCATTAAGTATTTGTACACTTGGAGCACTTGGAGATGTGCAAATATTAGACGGTCTTGGTATCGAAGAATCTAAACGTTTCATGCATCATTATAATTTCCCACAATTTAGTGTTGGGGAAACAGGACCGATGAGAGGACCGGGGCGTCGTGAAATTGGTCATGGTGCATTAGGTGAACGAGCATTGGAACCAATTATTCCTTCAGAAAAGGATTTCCCATATACAATTCGTCTTGTATCAGAAGTTTTAGAATCAAATGGTTCTACGTCACAAGCAAGTATTTGTGCAAGTACGCTAGCGATGATGGATGCTGGTGTGCCGATAAAAGCTCCTGTAGCTGGTATTGCAATGGGTCTTGTGAAATCTGGAGAGCATTATACAGTATTGACAGATATCCAAGGTATGGAAGATGCTTTAGGTGATATGGACTTTAAAGTTGCAGGTACAGAAAAAGGTGTAACTGCTTTACAAATGGATATTAAAATTGATGGACTTTCCCGTGAAATTCTTGAGGAAGCCCTCCAACAAGCTAAAAAAGGCAGAATGGAAATTTTAAAATCTATGCTTGCTACACTTTCAACACCTAAACAAGAGCTATCTCAATATGCTCCAAAGATTCTAACGATGAATATCAATCCTGATAAGATTAGAGACGTCATTGGACCGAGCGGTAAGCAAATTAATAAAATTATTGAAGAAACAGGCGTGAAAATTGACATCGAACAAGACGGCACTGTGTTCATTTCATCTGTAAACGAAGAAATGAATCAAAAAGCGAAAAAGATCATCGAAGATCTAGTTCGTGAAGTCGTTGTTGGTCAAATGTACCTCGGTAAAGTAAAAAGAATTGAAAAATTCGGTGCATTTGTTGAAATTTTCAATGGCAAAGATGGATTGGTTCATATATCAGAACTTGCTGAGGAACGTATCGGTAAAGTTGAAGATGTTATCGCACTTGGTGATGAAATTTTAGTGAAAGTAACTGAAATTGATAAGCAAGGTCGTGTGAATCTATCAAGAAAAGCCGTTTTGAAAGAACAAAAAGAACAAAAAGAACAAAAAGAACAAAAAGAACAACAAACAGAAAAAACACAAGGATAAAAGTCGAGGCCGGGGAAACCAGGCTTCTTTTTCGTTATTGAAGAATTTTTGGTAGAAAACGCTTTTAATTGTTGCTTGTTTTAGTATATGATTAGAAGATGTGTTATACATAGTTGCTTTTATCTGTGATTTTAGAAATAATTGGTTTTGGAATTAGTTTTGGTGTCTAGCTCCAGACGCTTTCGCATTTCAGGTTCTACCTTGTCCCCTTTTTACATATTTTTTAGTGAAAAGGGGGATACATAATGCAAAGGAAATTTATTCATTTCGTTGGATTTATTTTGATTTTAACGGTAAGCATCGGCTTTATCGAGAATCCATTTACAGCTTCTTATGTTGAGCAAATAAAGCAAACGAGTATCACTGTTTCTAATCATCAGGATCGCTTATATGAAGAGATAACAGCAAAAGCAAGTGAATATAATGTACCTCCCCAGAATGCAGAAGTACATAGGATATGGAAAGCTACACCTGGCTATAATGGGCTAGAGGTTGATATTGATGAATCCTATAAAAAGATGCAGGATAAAGGTGTTTTTGATAAAAATCTCCTCGTTTTTCGTCAAGTAAAACCAACTGTTCACTTAGAAGATTTACCTGCTGCGCCAATTTATCGGGGGCATCCGGATAAACCAATGGTTTCATTTTTAATTAATGTTGCTTGGGGAAATGAGTACATTCCTACGATGCTAGAAACCTTAAATAAATACCATGTGAAAGCAACTTTCTTTTTAGAAGGTAGATGGGTGAAAGAAAATCCTGAAATGGCAAAGATGATTGTTGATGCAGGTCATGAGATTGGTAATCATTCATATACACATCCTAATATGAGTCAATTATCCACATCAAGTATTAGAGAGCAATTGGTGAAAACAAACGAAGTCATTAAGTCTGTGACAGATATTACGCCAACATGGTTTGCACCACCGAGTGGAAGTTTTCGAGATGAAGTAGTTAAAATTGCCGACGAGATGAATATGGAAACGGTTTTGTGGAGCGTTGATACAATTGATTGGCAGCGACCTGAGCCACAAGTACTAGTAAATCGTGTGATGAGTAAAGTCCACAATGGTGCTTTAATCTTAATGCACCCGACATCTCCAACAGCAGAAAGTCTTGAAACACTCATTACATCGATAAAGCAAAAAGGATATTCCTTTGGATCTGTTTCGATGATGGTAAATGAAGAAAGACTAGCATCAACGAAAAAGAACAAGTAAACAGCTGAATGGCAGCACCATTGAAGGAGGAACAAACTTGATAAAAAGATATACTTGTCAAAACGGAGTTAGAATCGTATTAGAAAACATACCAACTGTTCGCTCAGTTGCAATTGGTGTATGGATTGGAACAGGATCACGAAATGAAAATGTCCAAAATAATGGTGTTTCTCATTTCTTAGAACATATGTTTTTTAAAGGGACGAAAACAAGGACTGCTCGCGAAATAGCAGAATCCTTTGATAGTATTGGTGGTCAAGTTAATGCATTTACCTCAAAGGAATATACTTGTTATTATGCAAAGGTTTTGGACGACCATGCAAAGTATGCGTTAGATGTTTTGGCGGACATGTTCTTTCATTCAACCTTTGATGAAGAAGAGCTGAAAAAAGAAAAGAATGTTGTGTATGAAGAGATTAAAATGTATGAAGATACTCCAGATGATATCGTACATGATGTTTTAAGTAGAGCAACTTTTGGGAATCATCCACTGGGGTATCCTATTTTAGGAACAGAAGAAACGCTTGCAACCTTTAATGGAGATACTTTGCGTGAATACATGAATGGGCATTATACACCTGATAATGTTGTCGTATCAGTAGCAGGTAATATTTCTGAAGAATTTATAAAAGATATTGAGAAATTATTTGGAACGTATGAAACTGGTTCTAAAAAGCAGAAGTTTGAAAAGCCAAATTTTATGGATCAAAAGTTAGCTAAACAAAAAGATACTGAGCAAGCACATCTTTGTATCGGTTTTAATGGCTTGCAGGTTGGTCATGAAAATATATATAGCTTAATTGTTTTAAATAACATATTAGGCGGAAGTATGAGTAGCCGTTTGTTCCAAGATGTTAGGGAACAAAAAGGTCTGGCATATTCCGTTTTTTCCTATCATTCTTCTTATGCGGATAATGGGATTCTTACGGTTTATGGGGGGACGGGAAGCAAGCAACTTAACGAATTATTTGAAACAATCCAAGAAACATTGGCTACATTAAAATCTGAAGGAATTACTGCTAAGGAATTAGCAAACAGCAAGGAGCAAATGAAGGGTAGCCTTATGCTAAGCCTTGAAAGTACAAATAGTCGAATGAGTAGAAACGGAAAAAATGAACTTCTTCTCGGTCGACACCGTACACTTGATTCAATTATAGAAATGGTGAATCAGGTAAGTGAGGAAAGTGTAAATACACTTGCAAATCAAATATTTACTGACTCTTATTCTGTTGCACTTATTAGTCCTGAAGGTAAGTTGCCTGAAAACCTTAAATAATCTTTACAAAAAGAAAATTTTTTTCACGACTGTAGAGAAGCTAGATCCTATAGTTTGACACGTGCATATTGTTTTGGATAACATTTTCGCAAATGCCTACAATTTTTATAAATTGTAGGCATTTTTTAATGCTGTAGAACGATATGATAGTAGAAAGGAGGGATGGACATGAGATTAAGTGAGTTAAGCGGGAAAGAAATTGTAGATGTGAAACGTGCAGAACGATTAGGTGTGTTAGGACAAACAGATCTTGAAATCAATGAACAGACAGGTCAAATTACGACCCTAATTATACCTTCATTAAAATGGTTCGGTTTAAGAAAACAGGGGCAGGAAATTCGCGTACCATGGCAGCATATCCAAAAAATTGGCACAGATATGATTATCCTTGATATTCCAGATGAGGAGATAGAAAAAATAGAATCGTAATGACATTCGATTGGGTAATCCAATCGTTTTTTTGTGATATAGGAAAATATAAAATTCTTGCACTGTGGATAAGTGCACTGCATCCAGCGCAAGCGCCTAGCCCCTCAGGGTTATAAGCCACGCATGAATAGAGGCAAAGTACGCCTTCTATTGATGCGCGTCTTATGCCTGCCTTAGGTTGGTCAAGGTGCTTGCGCTTTTGTTCTTTCAAAGAATGTATTTTAGCAAATTTTCGCGATTGGTTTACTTTGTTAATTACGTGAAAGCAATGTCAATATTGTCTGGACATTTCATACGTCATTTGCCCCTAGATTTCCCCACATATGAATGATAAAAAAACGATCATCTTACGGGAGTCGTTTTAAGATTGAACATTGTGAATTTGAAATCCGAAAATCCATATGTTTAATCACCCAAATTACATTTCTTACATAGTATGTTGAAGTAAGTTAACCAAAAAAGTCTAGGATAATTAAACAGATAACATGCCAAAAAAGAAGGTGAACAATCAATATGTTAACAGGATTGAACGTAGCTGTTATCGGTGGTGATGCAAGGCAGCTAGAGGTTATTCGTAAATTAACTGAACTCGATGCAAAGCTATTTCTTGTCGGTTTTGACCAATTGGACCATGGCTTTACTGGTGCTATCAAAGTAAAGTTAGATGAGATTCAATTTGAAGAAATAGATGTCATTATTTTGCCTATTCCTGGTACAAATCCAGCAGGAATAATTGAAACAGTATTTTCGAATGAAGAAGTTAAATTAACGGATGCATTACTAACAAGTACGCCACCACATTGTGTCATATATTCAGGAATAACGAATCCTTATTTAGATAAAATTGTTGAATCAACTCATCGAAAATTAGTTCTGCTTTTTGAACGTGATGATGTCGCAATCTATAATTCGATTCCAACTGTTGAAGGCACGATCATGATGGCCATTCAACACACTGATACAACGATTCATGGCTCAAGTATTGCTGTCCTTGGACTTGGAAGAGTGGGAATGAGTGTTGCGAGAACGTTTGCAGCATTAGGAGCACAAGTAAAGGTAGGGGCAAGAAAAACTGCAGACTTAGCGAGAATTACTGAAATGGGTTTAACACCATTTAGTTTAGAAAATATTCATGAAGAAATTAGGGATGTTGATATTTGTATTAACACAGTTCCACATTTAATTGTTACATCTAAGGTGATCGCAAATATGCCAGCACACACATTAATCATTGATTTAGCATCAAAACCAGGCGGGACTGATTTTCGCTATGCAGAAAAAAGAGGGATTAAAGCACTATTGGCACCAGGCTTACCGGGCATTGTTGCACCAAAAACGGCGGGCCAAATTATTGCTAATGTTCTCTCACAGTTATTAACCGAATTAAAAATAGATGGAAAGGGGTTTTCTTCATGAAGCTAAATGGCAAACGAATAGGGTTTGGAATTACAGGCTCACATTGCACATATGAAGAGGTTTATCCGCAAATTAAATCATTATTGGATGAAGGGGCAACTGTCGTTCCTGTTGTATCGAGTACTGTGAAAAATACAACGACTCGCTTTGGAAATGCGGGTGAGTGGGTAGAGAAGGTTGAACAGCTCACAGGGAATAACGTAATTGATACGATTGTAGATGCAGAGCCACTTGGGCCAAAACGACCACTTGACTGTATGGTTATTGCACCTTTAACAGGTAATTCAATGAGCAAGTTTGCTAATGCACTAACAGATTCACCAGTTCTTATGGCGGCTAAAGCAACGTTACGAACACATAGACCTGTTGTTGTAGGTATATCAACAAATGATGCGTTAGGCTTAAATGGAGTCAACCTAATGCGTCTTATGGCAACGAAAGATATTTATTTTATTCCTTTCGGTCAGGATGTACCAGATAAAAAGCCGAACTCAATGGTAGCAAGAATGGAATCACTTCTTGATACTGTGGTAGCAGCGTTAGATGGCAAGCAAATTCAACCAGTTGTAATCGAAAAATATCGTGATTTTGAAAAGTAATTTAATAATTCAATAAAATATTGATAAATTATTGAGTCCATTCGACAAATTATGTGATAGAATAATACGTAAAAGATTTGAAGCTATCTTAACAGATTTGTTTAAATAGCTGGAAGGAGCTAGTGTTAATGGATGCAAGAGGTTATCATGTAGCAGTAGTCGGAGCGACGGGAGCAGTTGGGCAGCAAATGCTTCAAACTCTAGAAAAACGCAATTTCCCAATTTCTAAACTAACTTTACTTTCTTCTGAACGTTCTGCAGGAACTAAAATCACGTTCAGAAATGAAGAACATATCGTGCAAGTAGCAACTCCAGATAGCTTTGAAGGAGTTCAAATAGCATTATTCAGTGCGGGTGGAAATATTTCTAAACTATTTGCACCAGAGGCAGTAAAACGAGGTGCAATTGTTGTTGATAATACAAGCGCATATCGTATGGACGAAAATGTTCCACTTGTTGTTCCAGAAGTAAATGAAGACGCATTAAAAAATCATAATGGGATTATTGCAAACCCGAACTGTTCGACGATTCAAATGGTTGTTGCACTTGAACCACTTCGTCAAGCTTATGGCTTAAACAAAGTTATTGTTTCGACATATCAAGCAGTATCAGGGGCAGGGGCTGCAGCAATTCAAGAATTAAATGAGCAAACTAAGGCTATCTTAAATGGTGATGAATACACACCTGAGATTTTACCTGTAAAAGGTGATGAAAAACATTATCAAATTGCCTTTAATGCGATTCCACAAATTGATAAATTCGAAGATAATGGATTTACATTTGAGGAAATGAAAATGATCAATGAAACGAAAAAAATCATGGAGATGCCTGGATTACAAGTAGCAGCAACCTGTGTTCGCTTACCAGTAGAGACTGGCCATTCAGAGTCTGTATATGTTGAAGTTGATCAACAAGGTGTTTCTGTAGAACAAATAAAAGCATTATTAAAAGATGCAGACGGTGTAACACTTCAAGACGATCCATCACAGCAGGTTTATCCAATGCCAGCATATAGCGTAGGAAAAAATGACGTATTCGTGGGCAGAATCCGTAAAGATTTAGATGCTGATAACGGATTCCATATGTGGATCGTTTCAGATAACTTATTAAAAGGTGCTGCATGGAACTCTGTTCAAATTGCAGAAAGTTTAGTGAAATTACAATTAGTTTAAATCTATATTGGAAGAGAGCAGGTAAAAACCAGCTCTCTTCTGTCACGTCTAGTGTAGAGGTGTTACAATGAAAATTATTGTGCAAAAATTCGGGGGAACATCTGTTAAGGATGACCGTGGTCGAAAAATGGCTTTAAAGCATATAAAAGATGCAATTGATGAAGGCTATAAGGTCGTTGTAGTTGTATCTGCAATGGGTAGAAATGGTGATCCATATGCAACAGATACATTGCTCAGTCTCGTATATGGCGAAATTGAAGCGATATCTAAGCGAGAACAGGATATGCTTTTGTCTTGTGGAGAAACAATTTCATCCATCGTATTTTCAAGTATGTTAAACGAAAATGATATAAAAGCTACTGCCTTAAACGGTTCACAAGCTGGATTTGTCACAAATGAAGAGCATACAAATGCGAAGATTCTTGAAATGAAATCTGAACGATTGCTTAATGAGCTTGCAAATCATGACGTTGTAGTTGTTGCAGGTTTTCAAGGAGCATCAAAGCTAAATGGTGATGTGACAACGATTGGCAGAGGTGGAAGTGATACAACTGCAGCAGCACTAGGTGCAGCATTGGACGCTGAATTTGTCGATATTTTTACAGACGTTGAAGGTGTCATGACTGCAGATCCGCGTATCGTGGAAAATGCTAAACCTCTTTCTATTGTTACGTATACTGAAATCGTTAATCTTGCTTATCAAGGAGCTAAAGTCATCCATCCGCGTGCTGTTGAAATTGCCATGCAAGCAGACGTACCTATCCGTGTGCGATCAACCTATTCACACGCTACTGGAACTCTCGTTACATCGAATTATATGACAAAAAGAGGTAGCGATGTTCATGAGCGTCTTATTACTGGAATCGCTCAAGTCCCTAATGTCACTCAAATAAAAGTGAGTGCAAAAGAAGGACAATATGATGTCCAGACAGAAGTATTTAAAGCAATGGCAAAAGACGGTATCAGTGTTGACTTTTTTAATATTACGCCAAAAGGTGTTATCTACACAGTTACCGAAAAAGTAGCGGATCGCGCGATTGAAATTTTAGAACAGCTTGGTTATGAACCGATTATTACGAGAAACTGTGCTAAGGTATCAACCGTTGGAGCAGGCATTATGGGAGTTCCAGGTGTAACGGCAAAAATAGTAACCGCACTTTCTGGAAACGGGATTCAAATCCTTCAATCAGCAGATAGTCACACGACGATTTGGGTATTAGTAAAAGAAAAAGATATGGTAAAAGCAGTTAATGCTTTACACGAGGCGTTCAACCTAGCGAAATAAAGAAGCACAGCTCCCCTGAATAATAAGGGCAATGATTTTCTAAGAGGATATGAGCGTTCTTTCTTGTCAATTCATGGGTGGCTAACCTATTAAGGTGCTAGGTGCAAGAACAAAATCTAAAGAAAAAATATACATTTTTATCGTTAATGATCGCAACAAAAGGAGTGAGAGAGAGAATGAGTCATTTTGGTAAACTTTCTACAGCAATGGTAACTCCGTTTGATAAAAACGGAAATGTTGACTTCCAAAAAACAACAACTTTAATTGATTATTTAATTAACCATGGAACTCAGTCATTGGTTGTAAATGGTACAACAGGCGAATCTCCTACATTAAGTACTGAGGAGAAAATTGCACTTTTTAAACATACAGTAAAAGAAGTAAATGGGCGAATTCCAGTTATCGCAGGAACTGGAAGTAATAATACTGCAGCTTCAATTAAATTAACAAAGCAAGCAGAAGAAGCAGGCGTGGATGCAATCATGCTTGTAGTCCCATATTATAATAAACCTAGTCAAGAAGGGTTATATCAACATTTTAAAGCAATTGCAGAAACAACAACACTCCCAGTTATGCTTTACAACATCCCTGGAAGAAGTGTCATTAATATGACGGTGGACACAATAGTAAGACTTTCGAAGCTTCCAAACATTATTGCGGTAAAAGAAGCAGGCGGAAATTTAGATGTAATGGCTGAGCTCATTTCTAAAACAGACGATAACTTTGCAGTATACTCAGGTGATGATGCATTAGCATTACCGCTGTTAGCGATTGGCGGAGCGGGTGTAATATCCGTTGCATCGCATATTATTGGATCAGAAATGGAGTCAATGATATCGGCGTTTGTTAGCGGTGACCAGGTGAGAGCTGCTGAACAACATCGGAGGTTATTACCTATTATGAAACAGCTTTTTGTGGCTCCAAACCCTGTACCTGTGAAAACAGCCTTACAGGTTAGAGGATTAGATGTTGGATCTGTCCGCTTACCATTAATCCCATTAACGAGTTCTGAACGAAATGAATTAATGGAAGTTATTAACAATAGTTTGCGATAATTGTGAAATAGTTTGTAATGGCAAAAGGTAAGTAACCTTGCCCTTACATAAAAAGGTCTGATACTTTAATCAGACCTTTCAGACTGTAGACAAACTCGATGAAAATTGAGTTTGCCTACGGTCTTTTTTGTTTTAAACTAGAAGTAAGAAAAACCTTGAGGTGATGACGATGCTTTCGAAACATAATTCTATTCAACGAGATCA
>NZ_JAIQUM010000010.1 GCF_020075705.1 Metabacillus rhizolycopersici
TTGATACATATTCTTTATACTCTCGAGTATGGTGCTTCCCCATTTGAACACGTCCTTTAATTAAATTATCTATATTATATCTTTATTCTCATTTCGACGTGTCCACTTTTAAGACTAACTCTAATATTTACTACATTTCGAATACTATTAGGATATAAAAATATAATCAATTATTTTTAAAATTTATGATTTTCTTATTAATCGAACGGAGGAGTTAGCGTAGAAATATAGACAAAAGAGGACTTCAAAAGGGTCCTCATCTATTAATAAGGTAACAACAGTCTTTTAGAACATAGCCTAGCAAAAAGTCAAACCAATAAGATATGCTACATTAAAGGGTTACTATGACTGATTCCTTTTCATTTCTATTATAAAGATATATACTGAATAATAAGAATATTCTAATAGAAATTTAATGGGGGATACCATGAGCTACTTAATCACGGAGTTGTATGCAGGGCAAATAGAGCGGTTACAGCGATCATTTACAGATGATGAGGTAAAGTCATGTATTGAATTAACGAAAGATCAAAGCCTAGTTTACGGACAAAATAATGATAGTTGGAAAACTTATTATAGCAGACCGATTGTTCCAGGCTTGTTGACTGAAGGGTTAATTACTCAAGTGATCAGCGATAAACTTCCTGGAAGTGCGTGTATTTTGCTACAAAAAGAATTAATTTTTTATCATCCTGTGTATGTTGGTGATGTGATAACCGCCGAGTTAGAAATTATTGATATAAATATAGAGAGAAACTGGGTAACTCAAAAAGTCACGTGCTTCAATCAGACTGGAATTGAGGTAATCAAAGGTCAAGTTGTCATTTTACTTTTAAATAATCGAAGGCTTTAGGTGGCAAAATGGAGATAACTCAAGACTGGGGAACAATTATCGTTGATGAGCATGGAAAACTAGTGGATGCTAGTGCGGACCTTTGTGAAAACTTTGGGGTGAAAAGGGAAAATTTAATAGGTATATCAATTGATCGAATTATCCAAAGAGCAAGTAACAAAAATCGAAATAAAGTATTTTATGGGATTATCTTTGGCCATTCTTGTTTAATAAGAGTGTCACACACGAACAGTCATAAAACATATCGAATCCTTGTACGACAAGAAGATATTGATTCGTTTGAAGTCGTTTCATTTATGAATTCCCTAAATCCAGATAAGGAAAAGAAAAGGGAGTCTGGACAGAATCGCTATAGCTTTGACGAGATTATTGGTGAGAGCAGTGCGATGAAGAAGGTAAAAGAACTAGCAGCTAGGATTGCAACAAGTAATTCAACAGTGCTATTAACTGGGGAAAGTGGTACAGGGAAGGAACTGTTCGCTCAAGCTATTCATGGATTAAGCACAAGAAAAAATAACCCTTTTGTTGCTGTCAATTGTGCTGCTATCCCTGATGAATTATTTGAATCTGAGCTTTTTGGATATGAAGCAGGTGCATTTAGTGGAGCAAAAAGAGAAGGTAAGCCTGGAAAAATAGAATTAGCACAGAATGGTACGCTTTTTCTTGATGAAATATCGGAACTTCCATATCAAATGCAAGGGAAGTTGTTGCGTGTGCTTCAGGAAAGAGAAGTTGAAAGGCTAGGAGGAACAGGCAGTAAAGATGTTGATATTCGAATTATTACTGCTACCAATCGGGATTTGCGAATCCTTGTTGAAGAAGGGAAATTTAGGCAGGATTTATTTTTTCGCCTCTTTGTGTTTGAATTATCAATCCCGCCGCTTCGAAAAAGGGAAGAGGATATTCTCTTATTAGCCCATTCATTTATTGATTACTATAATGAAAAGTTTGGAAAGCCAGGAGAAGGTGTAAAGTATATTGATGAGGAGCTTACAGAACGATTATTAATCTATGCATGGCCCGGCAATGTACGTGAATTAAAAGCCTATATTGAACGTGGAATGCATTTGGTTATGGGGGAGACACTCACATTGAGTGATTTATATGTTGCATCGAAAAAAACTACTGCCGCTACAAAACAAGAAAATAAGCAAGAATCCACAGTACTGGAAAGTTTAGAGGAAGAAGTGCAACGTGCAGAAATGAATACGATTAAGCGAGCTTTAGAAGCATCAAATGGTGATCGTACTTTAGCTGCACAAAAACTGAAAATACACATTGCCAGCTTATATAGAAAAATTGCAAAATACAATTTAAAATAATCACCATCGTTTAGAGAAGTTGATTCTACAGGGAATGGGTTCCCCCTATGAATCAGCTTTTTTTTCGTTCCTTGTTACACTGTTTAACAATTGAATAGAAGTAATGTTCATCTCACATGTAATGGCAATAATCCGCCAAATGTCGAAATCTCACATTATTAGAAGATAAAAACACAAAACAATCACAATATTCGCAAAAATGTTTCGCAACATTGCGAAAATTATCCTTATTGCGAAAATATCCGACAAGGAAATGCGATGAATTCAATAAAAACATGTTGGCACGATAATTGCTTATATATTTAGTATAAACGAAAGGAGGAAAATGAATTGGTAAACTTTTCTTTTACAGAAGAACAAGAGTATTTCAGAAAAATGTTAAGCGATTTTGCAAGAGAAGAACTGCTTCCGAATTATATGAAATGGGATCGAGAGGGAATAACGCCAAGGCATTTGTGGAAAAAACTTGGGGAATTAGGAGTGAATGGTCTAAGGATCCCAGAAGAGTATGGTGGCAGTGGAGCTGATTGTGTAACGACGGGGATTGCTGCTGAAGAAATAGGTCGAGGTGATTTCAATCTTACCTATGCTGTCATGCTGAATGCACTAATTGGAGAAATCATTAATAATCATGCAAAAGAAGAATTAAAACAAGAATGGCTTCCAAAAATTGCGAGTGGCGAAAAAATTGTCGGTATTGCGATTACTGAACCATCTGCAGGTACAGATGCTGGAGGAATTAAGACAACAGCAGTACATAAAGACGGCGTGTATGTGCTTAATGGAGAAAAATCTGGCATTAGCGTAGCTACTGTCGGTGATGCATTTCTTACCTTTGCAAAAACAAATCCTGAACTAGGGAATAGAGGAATTAGTGCATTTATCATTCCAGCAGATCTTCCTGGTGTTGAATGTAAAGCATATGAGGATATGGGGAATATTCCAATTGGCAGGGGATCTATTTATTTAAATGATGTTGAAGTTCCCGAAGAATACTTAATCGGCATGGAAAATAAAGGTTTTTCTCAAGTGATGAATGGATTTGATCTAAGTCGGTTGTTAATCGGATTGCAATGTGTGGGTGCTGCAACCCAAAGTTTGGACGAGACGATCGAACACGTGAAAATGAGACACTCTTTTGGCAAACCTTTAGCAACCTATCAAGGAGTATCATTTCCTATCGTTACCCACTTTACCCAATTAGAACTTATAAAGTGGCAGGCATATCGGGGTCTCTGGCTTCGTGATCAAGGATTAAATCACTCAAAGGAATCAGCATCTGTCAAATGGTTAGGTCCAAAATATAGTGCGGAAGCGATTCATGAATGTTTATTGTTAAATGGTCATTATGCTTATACGAAAGAGATGCCACATGAGCAACGCTTACGTGATGTTATTGGCTTAGAAATTGGTGATGGAACAGCACAAGCAAATCAAATGGTCATTGCAAAAGATATCATTGGAAAAGAATTCCGATCCTATTAATCTAGGGGATTCCATTTTAATAAAAACAGTAGATTGCTATTCTATCGGTCAAATGGAAAGACTAAAAAGGGAATTTACTAAGGCTGAAGTAAATCAATGGAGCTTATTAACACTAGATGTAAATGCTGTCCATCAACACCCAGATTTACTAAACACTTCTCTCGTTCCCGGGACTTTAGGTGAAGGACTCATAACAGAGGCAATCAGCAAAATGCATTCGTGCTCACCTTGTGTCCTAAAGGAAAAGGAATTGTTGTTTATCGAGCCAGTTCAAATTGGTCATACGATTACGGCAGAAATTGAAATCATTGACGTTAATCATAATCAAAATTGGATCACGGAAAAGGTTCGCTGTATCAACGAACAAGGCGATGAGGTTATTAAAGGGAAAATTATTCTTAAACTACTTTCATAATGGAGGGACTCAAAATGGAACGAACAGATACTATACCTAAGCAAACAGATGGAATTGGAGAATTGACAGATATTCTCTATGAAAAAACAAATGGGATCGCAAAGATTACGATCAATCGACCGAACGTTTACAATGCATTTCGGGGCAGAACGATTCAAGAGTTAATTTGGTCGTTCCGTGATGCATGGGATGATAACAGAATTGGTGTGGTTATCTTAACCGGAGCAGGAGAAAAGGCATTTTGTGTCGGTGGGGATCAAAAAGAAAAAGGAGATGAAGGTGGATACGATTATTCTGGAGGCTTAGGTGGTGGAATGGGCTTAGAACTTGAAACATTACATCAAACAATTCGCAACATACCAAAGCCAGTCATTGCTGCTGTTAATGGATTTGCGATTGGCGGTGGACATGTCCTACATGTAATTTGTGATTTGACAATTGCTGCAGAATCAGCAAAGTTTGGACAAAGTGGACCGAAAGTAGGCAGCTATGATGCTGGGTTTGGTTCTGCCTATTTAGCAAGGCTTGTTGGAGAAAAGAAAGCAAGGGAGATCTGGTATTTGTGCGAACAATATACAGCACAAGAAGCAAAAGAAATGGGTCTAGTCAATAAAATCGTTCCAGCTGAACAATTGCAACAAGCAGCAGAAGAGTGGGCTGAAAAAATTCTTGAAAAAAGTCCGACTGCACTTAAAATGCTTAAATACTCATTTAATGCGGATAGTGCAAACATCCAAGGGATTTCACAGTTATCGATGGGTAGCTTAGCAATGTTTTATAACACAGCAGAATCAGAAGAAGGAAAAAATGCTTTTCTTGAAAAAAGACCAGTAGATTTTAAAAAGTTCCGAAAGTAATGAGGAGGCTCGATGCTGTGAATTTGGAAACGATTTTGAATGAGGGGTATATCGAAAAATATCAATCTATTTGGCCAAATCGAACGATTATCGATTATTTAAATGATGCAATCGAAAAACACCCAGAAAAGATTGCCATCATTGATAAAAAGAGCCGCTATACGTATAGGGAGCTTGGTAAACTTGTTGATCGAGTTGCATTAGGTTTGCTTGAAATCGGTATAGAAAAAGGCGATGTCATCTCCTTCCAACTGCCTAATTGGAACGAATTCATTATTCTTCATTATGCAGTGACAAAAATTGGTGCCATTAGCAATCCTCTCATTCCGATTTACCGTGACCGGGAAATTGGCTACACGGTTGGCATGGCAGAGTCGAAAATGATCGTTGTTCCAGATGGATTTCGTGGGTTTGATTACCCGGCGATGGTCGAGAGGCTCATCCATCAGTGGCCAAGTATGGAACACGTATATGTCGTTGGGGATAAAGTACCAAACAAAATGAAACCGTTTTCTAATTTAATTGATCAACCGTGGGAAGAGAGAAAAGATCCAGCTATTCTTGACAAAATCACCCATGATCCGAATGACGTGACGGAAATCATTTTTACCTCTGGAACGACTGGAAATCCAAAGGGAGTGATGCATACACATAATACGCTCTGTGTTTCCACGAATTATTGGATTGACCGCCTACGCTTATCATCTGATGATGTCATGTTCATGGCGTCTACATTTGCTCATCAAACTGGATTTGGCTATGGTGTGCGGTTACCAACACATATTGGTGGCACAGGGATTTACCAGGATATTTGGAATCCGAGTGAATTTCTTGATTTGATAGAAAAGGAGAAGATTACATTTACAGCTGGTGCGACACCATTCCTGCAAGACACAATTCAACTCAAAAATCTTGATCAATACAAGATTGATTCACTTCGCATCTTTGTTGCGTTAGGAGCACCGATTCCGCGAAATTTGGTCAAAGAAGCGACCGAAAAAACGTCATTTAAAATTTTGTCTGGCTGGGGACAAACTGAAGACGGCTTGGTCACTTTGACAAGACTTGAAGATCCAGAAGAAAAGCTGATTGAAACGGATGGTATTCCTTTTCCAAGTATGGAATTAAAAGTAGTTGATAGTGAAGGGAAAATATGTGAACCACATGAAGAAGGCGATTTGCTTGCTAGAGGTCCTTCCTTGTTTGTAGGCTACTTAAAACGATTGCAGGAAACACTTTCGGAATATCATGATGGTTGGTTTATAACAGGTGACCGCGCAACAATGGATGAAGATGGCTATATCCGAATTTGTGGACGAAATAAAGATATCATCATCCGCGGTGGGGAAAATATTCCGGTCATGTACGTCGAAAATGTCCTGTATGAGCATCCAGATATAGCTGATGTCCAAATTGTCGCCGTTCCGGATCCACGTCTTCAGGAAAAAGCGTGTGCATGCATCACCATGAAACCAGGGAAAACGCCATTGACAATGGAAGCTATGAAGGAATTCCTTGCTGAAAAAGGGATCGCAAAACAATACTGGCCAGAACATCTCGAAATTTTCGAGGATTTCCCGCGTACAATGAGTGGGAAAATTCAAAAATTCCTTCTCCGAAAAATGATAGACGAGAAGTTAAAAGAAAAGGTCTAAGCAAGATAGCGACAGATTAGGAGTCAAATTCAACTAAATCAGGAGGGGAAATGATGAGTCAACGAGTAGCATTTATTACCGGAGCTGGAAGAGGGATTGGAAGAGAGATTGCGAAAACATTAGCTTCAAAGTCCAATAAAATCATCGTAACAGATATCAATATTGAAAACGCTCAAGAAACGGTTTCTATTTTAGAAAGCCAAGGGGCAGAAGCACTTGCTGTTTATTGCGATGTCACGAAGATAGAAAGCGTACAGGAAGCAGTCAAAACATCAATTGATCATTTTGGACAAATTGATATTTTAGTAAATAACGCAGGATGGGATAAGATTGAACCTTTCTTAAAAAGCGAACCAAGTACATGGAAAACAATTATTGACATTAATTTGATGGGTCAAATTCATACGTGTAAAGAAATATTGCCGATTATGATCGAAAATGGCTATGGGAAAGTTGTGAATATCGCATCAGATTCAGGAAGAGTCGGTTCAAGTGGTGAAGGTGTATATTCAGCCGCAAAAGGCGGCGTGATTGCGTTAACAAAAACGTTAGCTAGAGAAATGGCGAGATACAAATTAAATGTCAATTGTATTTCACCAGGCCCAAGTAATACACCATTGATTCAGGAAATTGGCTCATATAATGAGGGCATTGTTTCAGCGTTAGAAAAAGCCATTCCATTCAGACGTTTGGCAGAACCGAGCGACCTCGCAAATGCTGTAGCGTTTTTCGCTTCAGACGAAGCAGAGTATATTACAGGACAAACTCTCTCCGTTAACGGTGGCTTAGCGATGTGCTAATCGTTCTTAAGTACGAGTAACATTTCAACCATGCCTGGTATTAATAGAAAGCCTCATTAGGCAATTGACACGAACGAATTTTCAATACTATTTATGCTTATTGGGGCAATACCAGGATAAATGACTTTTCTTTAAGGAGGCAGATCATGAATCCAGTATATATAGTCGATTCAGTCAGAACAGCGATTGGGAAAATGGGTGGTACGTTAAAGGATGTGCCAGTAGATTTCCTAGCAGCAAAGGTTATTCAAGCAGTAGTTGATCAATCTTATATCAATAAGGACGAGATTGATGAAGTGATTTTCGGTCATGTTAAACAAAGTGCAGATGCTCCCAATCTTGGTCGTTTAGCAGCACTGCGCGCAGGACTTCCAGTTGAGATTCCTGGATACACAGTACATAGGCAATGTGGATCTTCTTTGCAGGCGATTAACAATGCTGTACAACAAATCGCATGCGGTTTAGGGGATATCGTAGTTGCTGGTGGGGCTGAATCGATGAGCACGGCTCCCTTCTATCTTCGGAATGCACGATATGGAGTTGGAACAGGGAATACTCAGCTGCTTGATTCCAATACGGAAAGTCAATCTCGTTCACAACCGTTTGAGGAGTATGGCAATCTTACAATGGGTTTAACCGCGGAAAATTTGGCTGAAAAGTATAACATCTCAAGAGAAGAACAGGATGAATTTGCTCTAAGGAGCCAGGACTTAACCAGTCAGGCAATCAGTGCTGGTCGATTTGAACAGGAAATTCTTCCTTATGAAGTTCGGGACCGTAAAACGACGAAGGTATTCGCAGTGGATGAACATCCCCGGGCGACGAATCGAGAAAAGCTTAGTCAATTAAAAGCTGTTTTTAAAGAAAATGGTACGGTGACTGCTGGTAATAGTAGCGGTCGAAATGATGGTGCATCAGCTGTATTGCTTATGTCGGAAGAAGCAGTTGATAAATATGGTGTGACGCCAAAAGCAAAGATAATAGCTCAGGCAGTTTCAGGTGTATCTCCTGATATCATGGGGATCGGTCCAGTTACAGCGACACAAAAAGCATTGAAGCAAGCTGGGTTAACTTTAGCCGATATTGGCTTAATAGAACTGAACGAAGCGTTTGCTGCACAAGCGCTGGCAGTCAAAAAAGAACTAGATTTGGATATGTCAAAGGTAAATGTCAATGGTGGTGCCATTGCTCTCGGTCATCCGCTAGGTGCCACAGGAGCTATTCTAATGACGAAGCTTCTTCATGAAATGGAAAGAAGAGGTGAGAAGTATGGATTAGTTACACTATGTATTGGCGGAGGACAGGGAATTACAACCATTATTGAAAACTGTCACGTATAAAAGGGGGAATTAGCTTGGTTAACCATATTGCTATCATAGGTAGCGGAACAATGGGGCGTGGCATTGCTTACACAGCTGCATTATCTGGGTTCCACGTAACCTTGCAGGATATTTCAGCTCCAGCAATTGCAAAAGCGATGGATTATATTGATTCGCTGATAACGAAAAGTGTTGAAAAAGGCTATATTCAAGGTGAACAAGGCGAATTAGCAAAACGAAATTTGACCTATACAACTCATCTTGAGGATGCGGTACGTCACACAGATCTAGTAATTGAAGCTGTTTTGGAAGTAATGGAGTTGAAAATAAATCTTTTCAAACAAATCGATGAAATCGCACCACCAAATGCGATTTTGGCTACCAATACATCAACGATGAGTCCAACTGAAATTGGCGCAGCAACAACAAGACCGAAACAATTTGTTGCCATGCATTTTTTCAATCCAGTACCTCGGATGAAATTGATTGAAATCATTCGCGGAATTGATACGTCTGATGAGACAGTGGAAATAATCAAGACCGTTTCTGAAAAAATGAGAAAAGAAACGGTAGAAGTGAATGAATTCCCTGGATTTGTGACAAGTCGCATGAATTGCATCATTGGCAATGAAGCCATGAATATGTTGATGGAAGGTGTTGCATCTGCTGAAGATATCGATAAAGCGATTAAGCTTGGATTAAATCATCCAATGGGTCCTCTTGAAATGGCAGATCTTGTTGGATTAGATAGCCGCCTTCGAAATATGGAGTATCTTTATCACAGTTTAGGAGAGAAGTATAGGCCATCACCACTGCTTGTGAAATACGTGAAAGCTGGCCGTTTGGGCAGGAAGTCTGGGCAAGGATTTTATCACTATAATCGAGAGGACGTGACGATATGAATTTCGAACTATCAGAGGATGTAAAATTATTAAAACAGGGTATTCGTAACTTTATTGACAATGAGGTTGATCCACATTCGATGCTGATTGAAGAAAGTGATGAAATTCCAGCATCTATTATGGAAAAGTCGAAGCAAATGGGATTATTTGGTCTCCATATTCCAGAAGAATATGGCGGACTGGGGCTCGATATGGTGGGGAAATGTGCTGTTCTTGAAGAATTAGGAAGAACACATAATGGATATACAACAGTCATTGGCGGTCATACCGGTATTGGTGGGGTCGGTATTGTTGATATGGGAAATGAAGAACAAAAGCGCAAATATTTGCCTGACATGGCTAGCGGAGATCGTATTGGTGCATTTGCCTTAACAGAACCAAGTGCAGGCTCACATGCTACGAATCTGAAAACAACGGCTGTAAAAAAAGGCGATAAATATATTCTGAATGGAAGTAAGCATTATATTACGAACGCACCGATTGGCGAAATTTTCACCGTTATGGCGGTGACTGACCCGTCCAAAGGCGCAAAAGGGATTACATCGTTTATCGTTGAAAAGGATTTCCCTGGGTTCCAAATTGGAAGCATCGAAAAAAAGATGGGACTTCACGGGTCACAATCATCAGAAATATTTTTAGAAGATTGTGAGGTTCCAGTTGAAAATGTTTTAGGCGAAGAAGGTCAGGGCTATGTCAACGCGTTAAAGATTTTAGCAAATGGACGTGCAGGAATGGCTGCGCGGAACTTAGGATCAAGTGATAAATTACTTGAAATGACGTTGGAATTTTCTCATATGAGAGTCCAGTTTGGAAAACCAATTTTCGAACAACAAATTATTCAACATTATTTGGCAGAAATGGCAATGGAAATAGAAGCATTGCGGTCGATGACATACAGAGTAGCATGGATGGTCGATCAAAATATGAGAGTGATTAAAGAAGCAGCAATGGTGAAATTATTGGGATCTGAAACGTATAATCGCGTAGCTGATAAAGCTGTTCAAATTCATGGGGGAATTGGTTATATATCTGAATACCCAATCGAAAGATTTTACCGTGATGCCCGAATTACAAGAATTTACGAAGGAACGTCTGAAATTCAAAAGAATATAATCGCTGCTCAGCTACACCGTAATTTTAAATAAGGGGGAGTTATTAGTGACTTATCAAAATATTGTACTTGAAAAAGAGAACCGAATTGGTTTTATTACCATCAATCGTCCCGAAGTGCTAAATGCGTTAAATGATTTAACTGTTGCCGAAATCCTGTCGGCATTTTCAGAATTAGAAAATGATCAAGAAATAGGCGTCATTGTCTTTACAGGTGCAGGAGAGAAATCATTTGCAGCAGGAGCGGATATTAATCAATTAACAGGTAGGATTTCGCTTGATGCATTAGCTGCTAAAAATATATCTGAAGTATATCGCACGATCGAAAAAAGCAAGAAAGCAACCATTGCAGCCATCAATGGATTCGCCCTTGGAGGCGGGTGTGAGCTGGCTATGTCGTGTGATATCCGGATGGCAGCTGAAAATGTGAAAATTGGGCTCCCAGAATTAAATTTATCGGTTATTCCCGCTGCTGGTGGTACACAGCGCTTAGCTCGAATCATCGGGAAAGGCAGAGCCATGAATATGATATTAAGTGGAGAATTCGTAACAGCACAGGAGGCGAAAGAAATCGGTCTAGTAACTTCTGTCGTTCCATTAGAAAATTTACGGACTGCTGTACAAGAAAAGGCTGAAAAAATATTAGCAAAAGGACCATTATCCGTCCAAATGGCAAAGCTCGTCGTCAATCGTGGCTTTGATGTTGATATGGATACTGGGTTGCTGATTGAAAGCTTAGCACAAGCTGTTTTATATGGAACGAGTGACAAGAAGGAAGGAACAGAGGCTTTTCTTGAAAAGAGAGAGGCATCATTTACAGGAAGCTAATCGTTTAATCAAATTACATCAAAAGTAACCAAATTATTAGACGATTTTAAGGAGATAACGAGATGGATTTCGGGTTAAAGGGGAAAAACATCCTCATTACAGGTGCCGCGAAAGGAATCGGGAGGAAAATAGCATTAGCTGCTGCTGCAGAAGGAGCAAATATTGGCTTGCACTACCGTGAATCTGAAGCGGCGGCATTAGAAGCTGCAACTGAAATTCGTGATTATGGTGTGAAGGTTACCCTTGTTAAAGGAGATATTGCAAGATTGAAAGATGTCAAGCAGGTGAAAGAAACGCTCAATCAGGAATTAGGTAGCATCGATTTTATTGTAAACAATGCTGGCTGGGCACAGATGAAATCGTTCTTTAAATATGAACCAGAAGAATGGAAAAGGGAAGTTGACATTTGTTTTTATGGGATAGTAAATCTCGCTCATACATTTATGCCAGACATGATCAGCAAGAATCAAGGTAAGTTTATCAATATAGTAGGTGATTCAGCAAGAACAGGTGATCGAAACTTAATTATTTCAGCCGCTGCTAGAAGTGGAGCGATTAGTTTTTTAAAGTCATTGGCGATTGAAGTTGGTAGAAATAATGTTCAATGTAACACAGTATCGTTAGGACTAATTGACCAAGGTGATTTAGGATTCAGTGACGTAGCACTTGACAAGCTTATAAAGCAATACCCTTTAAAAAGACTCGGAAAAGCGGATGATGTGAAGGGAATGGTTTTATTTCTGTTATCTAATTCAGCAGATTGGATTACTGGGCAAGTGATTTCGATAAACGGTGGCCATAGTATGTTAGGGTAACCTTTATTTCTAGTAATGACAGGTTAGTAGATTACGTTTTTATAAACAGGAGGAAAAAATATGAACATTTTCGTCATTATGAAACGAACTTTTGATACAGAGGAAAAAATTACGATAAATAATGGACAAATTGATGAAGGTGGAGCTGAATTTATCATCAATCCTTACGATGAATACGCCATTGAAGAAGCCATTGTTCTTCGTGAAAATCAAGGTGGTGAAATAACAGTTGTGACAGTTGGAGACGAAGAAGCAGAAAAAGAACTTCGTACTGCGCTTGCAATGGGAGCTGATAAAGCTGTATTAATCGATAGCGAAGACTTAGATGAGCTTGATCAGTTTACAGTTGCTACCCTTCTTGCAACGTATTTACAAAAACAGGATTATGACATCATTCTTGGAGGGAATGTTGCAGTTGACGGCGGTTCAGGACAAGTAGGACCAAGTGTTGCGCAAATTTTATCTATTCCACAAGTGACAACGATTACAAATCTTGAGATTGCTGATGGGAAAGCAACCATTGTTCGTGATGTAGAAGGAGACGAAGAAACGGTAGAAGTATCACTACCAGTTCTTGTCACGGCACAACAAGGCTTGAATGAGCCACGTTACCCATCACTTCCAGGAATTATGAAGGCAAAGAAAAAGCCTCTTGAAATGTTAGATTTAGATGATCTTGACTTAGAAGAGGAAGATGTGGAACCAAAGACAGCGACAATAGAAGTATTTCTTCCGCCAGCCAAACAAGCTGGAAAAGTGCTTGAAGGAGACGCTCCAAGTCAAGTAAAAGAATTAGTATCACTTTTAAAATCTGAAGCGAAAGTTATTTAATAAGGGGGATTATCATGACAAAAAAAGTATTGATTGTTGGCGAAGTTCGTGACGGAGAATTACGTAATGTTTCATTAGAAGCAATTGCAGCAGGTAAAACAGTAGCAGACGGTGGAGAAGTTGTCGGGGTTCTTCTTGGAGAAAATGTCAATCCTTTAGTCAATAGTCTGTTGTACTATGGTGCTGATCGCGTCGTTGCGGTGAATCATGCCGACCTAAAGAGTTATACAACAGATGCCTATCAACAAGCACTTCTTCAAGTAATCGAATCTGAAAATCCAGATGGATTGATCCTAGGTCATACTGCACTGGGGAAAGATGTATCACCACGTCTTGCGATGAAGCTAAATGCCGGTTTAATTTCAGATGCTGTTGCGATTGGAAAAGATGGAGAAGAAATCGTGTTTACACGACCAATCTACTCAGGTAAGGCGTTTGAGAAAAAGAAAGTAAAAGAAGGTATTGTATTTGCAACCATTCGGCCGAACAATATTCCATCACTTGAAAAGGACGAAACAAGAACAGGTGAAATTACGTACCTTACAGTAGAACTAAAAGATCTTCGTACAGTGATTAAAGATGTTGTTCGTAAAGCAACAGGCGGCGTTGATTTATCTGAGGCCAAAGTCATTGTCGCGGGCGGCCGAGGTGTGAAAAACAAAGAAGGATTTAAGTCATTGCAGGATTTGGCAGATGTGTTAGGTGGCGCAATCGGTGCATCACGTGGTGCGTGCGACGCAGACTATTGTGATTATTCCTTACAAATAGGACAAACAGGAAAAGTGGTTACACCTGATTTGTACTTTGCGATTGGAATCTCTGGTGCCATTCAGCATTTAGCGGGGATGTCAAACTCAAAAGTCATCGTCGCCATTAATAAAGATCCAGAAGCACCTATTTTTGAAGTAGCAGACTATGGAATTGTTGGAGATTTATTTGAAGTGGTTCCAATCTTAACAGAAGAGTTAAAAAGTGCTCTTAATGTAAAAGTAAATGTCTGAGATACGAACAAAAGCGAAAGCGCCTTGATCAGCCTCAGGCATGGCATAAGACGCGCATGACCCCAAGGGGCTAGGTGCTGGAGCTAGATGTCGTGTGCTTAGCCACAGTACAAGAATTTTATAATTTCCTAAATATAAACATAACCTATAGATAATAGATTGATAGAATTGGGAGTGGTTAAATGCCGATGTACATGATCATCAACTTAATTGCTTTTCTTCTCATTGTAGGGTATGCACTCTATTTATTCGCCTCCCTTGTAATAACGCGTTATGAGTATATTAAGCTTGGTAAAAAAGCTGAGTTTAACCATTCGTTGAAAGAACGATGGAATGCTGTATGGGTCAATGTCTTTGGACAGAAGAAGTTAATGAAAGATAAGAAAAGCGGGATTATTCATGTGATGTTTTTCTACGGCTTTTTGCTTGTCCAATTTGGAGCAATCGATTTAATTTGGAAAGGGCTAGCACCGGGTACGCATTTACCACTCGGTGCGGTGTACCCATACTTTGCATTGTTCGAAGAAATCGTTGTCGCTATGATTATCATCGCAGTTGTATGGGCATTCCATCGTCGCTATATTGAGAAACTTGTCCGCCTTAAACGCGGCTGGAAGTCAGGGCTTGTTCTTATTTTTATCGGTGGATTAATGATCTCAAAGACGATTGCAAAAGGGATGGAGATCATTTGGCTCGGAAAACCATTAACTGGATTTGAGCTGGTAGCATCAGGTATTGCTTTTGCCATTAGCTCGCTTGAACCAACAGTGGCTGGCATATTATTCTTTGTCTTTTGGTGGCTTCATTTACTTTTCTTATTAACATTTCTAGTGTATGTACCACAGTCAAAACATGCCCATTTAATTGCTGGGCCCGCAAACGTTTTTCTTGGACGCACACATAAAGTTGGTCAATTATCGACGATTAATTTTGATGATGAAACCCAGGAAGTATTTGGTGTCAACAAAATTGAAGATTTTAACCGAAAGCAACTATTAGATCTTTATTCCTGTGTGGAATGTGGTCGATGTACCAATATGTGTCCAGCTTCGGGGACAGGTAAGATGCTTTCACCAATGGATCTGATTTTAAAAATGCGTGATCATTTAACCGAAAAAGGGGCAGCTGTTACGTCAAAATCACCATGGCTCCCAAAGTTCGCTTTTAACGGTACGAAGGAAAATAAGCTTGCATTACAGGGAGCAGCAGAAGTAGCTGCAGGATATGATGTTAGCTTAATAGGTGATGTGATCACGGAAGAGGAAATATGGGCTTGTACAACCTGTCGTAACTGTGAAGATCAATGTCCTGTGATGAACGAGCATGTAGATAAAATAATTGATTTACGTCGTTATCTCGTGTTAACAGAAGGCAAGATGGATAAAGATGCTGGACGTGCCATGACAAACATTGAACGTCAAGGAAACCCATGGGGCATCAATCGCAAAGAGCGTGAAAATTGGCGTGACGCACGCGAGGATATTGAAGTGCCGACAGTCAAAGAGCTTGAGAAAAAAGGGGAAGAGTTTGACTACTTATTCTTTGTCGGTTCTATGGGTTCCTACGATAATCGGAGTCAAAAAATTGCCCAATCATTCGCAAAAGTCTTAAATGAAGCAGGAGTCAAATTTGCCATTCTTGGTAATAAAGAAAAAAATTCCGGTGATACACCTCGTCGTATTGGAAATGAATTTTTGTTCCAAGAACTAGCAAACGCAAACATCGAAACGTTCCAGAAACATGATGTCAAAAAAATCGTCACCATTGATCCACATGCTTACAACACATTCAAAAATGAGTATCCTGAGTTCGGCTTGGAAGGCGTAGAAGTCTACCATCATACAGAGTTAATATTTGAACTCATCCAGGAAGGAAAAATTACTCCGAAGTATGAAGTGAATGAAACAATTGTGTACCATGATTCCTGTTATTTAGGGCGTTACAACGATGTTTACGACCCACCTCGGGAAATATTGAAAGCGATTCCGGGTGTACAAGTTGTCGAAATGGAACGCAACCGTGAAAAAGGAATGTGCTGTGGTGCAGGTGGTGGCATGATGTGGATGGAAGAAGATACAGGTCAACGCGTAAATGTAGTGCGAACTCAGCAGGCATTGGCTGTCAGTCCAAGCGTAATTGGTAGTGGATGTCCATATTGCTTAACGATGTTAAGTGATGGCACAAAAGCAGCTGAAGTAGAGGACAATATTCAAACGTTAGATATTGTAGAAATAGTAGAGAAATCGATCTTCCGGCACTAACATGAGACCCTGATTGATGATGACGGAACGACACTAATTAAACTACCTTATCGGAAGTTTAATTACGTTTAGGCAAGAAGGAGGTAATCATGAGAGCAAAATATTGTAGAGAATCAAGAGTTATTCAAACAAGTCGTGTATTTCAACAAGATGTGAACAGTCATAATACATTATTTGGCGGTCGATTAATGAGTGATATAGATCAAGTTGCTTCCATTACCGCAATACGACATTGCCGCACAGATTGTGTCACTGCTTCAACAGATTCCGTTGACTTTCTTTATCCTATCCGCACGACAGATGCAGTCTGCCTTGAATCATATGTAACATGGGCGGGTTCATCGTCGATGGAAGTGTTTGTCAAGGTTATTGCTGAAGAATTAAAAAGTGGTGAGTGTAAATTGGCAGCAACCGCTCTATTAACATTTGTCGCAGTAGATGAGGATAAACGTCCAACACGCGTTCCACAAGTAATTCCTGAAACAGAAGAAGAGAGAAAATTAAATAAAACTGCACCAGAGCGAGCTAGACTGCGTAAAGCAAGGAAAGAAAAAAGCAAAGAATTGTCTGCCTTTTTTACAACAAATATCTTAGGGATGGAATCAGTTTTAAGTTAAGTTTCGATAAGAATTCAAATTTGTTCCATGGATTAGAACGCTATTGTAGCTGTTTTTCAAAATCATTGGTTTAAAACAAGTACGAAAGGCAGACCATTCTTAGACGGTCTGCCTTTCGTGAACCATATAAAAAAGCAGGGAGGAACATATATGTATGATTTTGCTATCGTTGGAGGAGGAATTGTCGGTTTATCAACAGGAATGGCTATTTACCAACGTTTTCCTAATGCGAAAGTAGTTGTAATTGAAAAGGAACCTGTCGTCGCAGAGCATCAAACAGGTCATAACAGTGGGGTTATTCATTCCGGTATTTATTACAAACCGGGTAGTTTTAAAGCTCGTTTTGCTCGTCAAGGAAGTAAGTCGATGACAGAATTTTGTCAAACACATGGAATTGATCATGACATT
The DNA here is from genome assembly GCF_020075705.1 of Metabacillus rhizolycopersici. The sequence goes on from NZ_JAIQUM010000010.1 coordinate 17,480, forward strand.
TGTGGAAAAGTGATTGTCGCAACAAAGCAGGAGGAACTACCGCTTTTAGACAATTTATATACAAGAGGTCTACAAAATAAACTCGACATTCAAAAAATAGGTCGAGATGAATTAAAGGAAATTGAACCTCATGTCAAAGGTCTAGGTGCAATCCGCGTTCCACAGGCAGGGATTGTAAATTATCGACAAGTAAGTGAGAAGTTTGCTAGCATAATAGAAGAAAACGGTGGAGAGATTAAGTTAAATACAAAGGTAGAGAAAATTATGGAAGAGTCTGATCAAGTAACAATCGAGACGAACCGTAATACGATCAAAGCACGATTGGTGATTAATTGCGCTGGTCTGCATAGTGATCGTGTTGCTGCAGCAGCTGGGTATAAAACAGACATGAAGATTTTCCCATTTAGAGGAGAATATTATAAATTGAAGCCTGAAAAACGCTATCTTGTTAAACATTTAATCTATCCTGTACCAAATCCTAAATTCCCATTTTTAGGTGTTCATTTTACTCGTATGATTAGTGGGGAAGTCGATGCCGGTCCAAATGCTGTGCTTAGTTTTAAACGGGAGGGTTATAAAAAAACGGACTTCAATGCGAAAGATTTAGCCGAAGCGTTAAGTTATAGCGGTCTCTGGAAAATGGCAGGTAAATTTATGAAAGAAGGAATGGATGAATACGTTCGCTCTTTTAGTAAAAAGCAATTTACAAAAAGCCTTCAGGAATTAATTCCTGAAATTCAATCCGATGATTTAATTCCAGCTCCAGCAGGAGTCCGGGCACAGGCAATCAAAAACGATGGAAATATGGTAGATGACTTCCACATTATCATGGGAAAACGCACGATACATGTATGTAATGCCCCTTCACCTGCTGCAACAGCCTCGATTGAAATTGGCAAAGAAGTCGTGAATCGAATACCAGAACAGGCAAACTTACAGGAAAAGGAATTAACTTTTTAATTTATTTTCGGGGAGGTCGCTTATTTATGATGAATGGAAAAACGATTTTCATTGCAGGTCATGCTCGTCTTCCACAAGGAATGGCCGCAAAAAGTGTATTTGAAACATTAACGATTACAGCAGAGGTTGATGTGAAATATGGCGTAATACTAGAGGCTTCCGCCACATTGGCGACTGAACATGGGCGTGAATTTATTGAGCGTCTATTAAAGGGAACTAGTTTAATAGATGGAATTGATGATGCAATTGATGCGATTCAAACGTATTACAGAGGAAAGGCAACGAACGCTCTGACTGCTGCATTAAAGGATCTCCACCTCCATTTTCAGCAAATTAAGTTTGAAGAAATACCACAGAAATCATAACCATTATCAAGAGATTATACGAAATTTATTTTTATAATATTCAAAATATATTGACATTTATCTCGACATATAGTATATTTAAATTAGTTAATATAAACCTTATGTTCACCTTCTGAAAAATGCCTTTTCAAAATCGTGAACAATCTATTAATAATTGGAAACGGGAAACGTAAATATGAAATGAACTGCGTATTCGCTGTGACTCTATTTGCCTAGAGCGGTGAAGTGAATATAAGCCAGTTGTACAGGAAATCTCCTATTTTATTAGGGGTCTTGTACGACTGGCTTTTTATATTTCCTGTTGACAAATTCACCTATCCACAAAAAACAGGAGGAATGAATGATGAGTATTGCAGAAAAGAAGAAAGCGAAATTTGAACAGAAAACAGCAACATATGAGGTGAAAATCCATCCACAAACAGCCCGTTTGTATCACATTGAAATTTCAAAAACCGCAATCGCAAAGTTTTTGGAAACGGTAGAACAGGATCATCAATCTGTTCAGCACTTAGAATACACTCCATATGCGCGCCATATTGTCGCTTCTTATTTACTGGACCAGGTTGGAGACGAGTTTGGTGAACTGATTCGAAGCATTGTTCATGATCGAGAGTCTGGTGGATTTACACTTGGCTTGGAGGGCGTAACTGAAAATACAGACGAATATGTTATTTTTGCAACAGCGATCTCCCACATATTGGGGATTCCTAATCATGATTCCATGTCAGGTAAATATTATGCACGTTTTTCTGTAAAAGATACAGATAGTAGCGACTCTTATCTTCGTCAGGCGTATCGATTATTCACACTTCATACAGATGGCACGTTCGTAGATGAACCGACAGACTGGCTGTTGATGATGAAAATGGTTGAACAAAATGCACGCGGCGGTGAGTCAAGATTATTGCATCTTGATGATTGGAAAGAACTTGATAAGTTTGTCAAACATCCATTAGCAAATCACAAATTTACGTATAAAGCACCAAAAAGTAAAAATGTTGATCAAGAAATCGATCGCCTAACATTCTTTAATTACAATAATGAGCCTGGTATTTGTTATATCGATCAATTTGTTAATCCCGAAACCATTGAAGAAGCAAAATATCTTCGTGACCTTTCCAATTCAATGGAAAACGACGAAAGCGTAATCGAACTTGAACTTCCGATAGGAGATCTAGTTGTCGTGAATAATATTTTTTGGCTACACGGACGAGCTGCTTTTGAAAAGAATCCAAACTTAAATCGTGAATTGCTACGTCAGCGCGGTCGCTTTAGCCAAAATGTTCAATAAGTTAACGCTTTGAGAAATTAATAAAAACATTGAGGAACCTCACTTTTTAAGAAAGTGGGGTTTTTAATCTTTTCTAGGTGCTTTATGTTATCAAAGAAGCAAGAAAAAGAAGGTGAAGTGATAACAGGATGACGAAATATATCGAGTGAGTTACTTTAGGACTTTACGTAGCGGGTTCTAATATGACGGGTTTTGGCGCCTGATGAAACAACGGCTTCTGTCTTTTCCACAAATGAAACAAAAAATGAAGGAAAGATACTAAATATTGCAAGTAGTGTAGCATCCAAACCAAAGAGTTTCTCTGCAAAAATAGCAAAGTATGTTGCAAGAAGGTAATAAATTTGTACGAGTGTAGTAGAAAAGAGACGATTACATCTTGATACCATTTTTATGGTTTATAGGGTTTATAGATAATAAAGATCAAGTTCCGTTTCAGTGAATGTTTCTCCCAATACTGGTGGAATGCCTCCAATACTTCATTCGCAAATAAGTCGCCTTTTCCTTCCTGCCTTATAACGCCATAATTCAGCATACTTTGATTAGTTGTATCATTAAGTTGTACATAATTTTCTAAGTCCAACTCAATAAAAAATTGCACTTCAATTCCTTCCATATTTTTTATGGCTGCGAGATAATTTCCGAATTCTTCTATAAGAACCTCGACCGTCCATCCCTTTTGCTCACTTTCATTTAAAAATTCTTGATACAATCTGATAAAAGTATTTAAATCCATTTAGTCCCCACACATCCTCTACTGATTGTTGAACATTTTTCAACACCAAAAAATAAATTTAGAATGAAAATGGTGAAATATTCATTTAGACTTGGATTCTATACTTATTATTGTATGCAACATCATAAACGAAAAGACGCTTTCCATAAACAGGGAGCGGGGATCTTACCGCACGGGATAGGAGATAGGAAGGAAGTAGCTAATGGGGTGTGACTCTTTAATAAGAAGGTCTCAAAGGTAAATTTAAAGTAATCAAGAAAATTAAGACTTTTATGCATTGGAATGTTCATTTTGGATTTCGTAATTGTTTATTTAGATTGGGAAGGTTTCTACTTAAACAAACAGGTGCTTTTGTGGATTAAAATGAGTCTCGTTTTGATCGTGTAAGGGGATAGCTGCTTAACTGGAAAAATACTTTTTTAAAAAAACTTGAAACTTTTATCACATTTTGCTTCAGGCAACCTAAATGACAAAAAGCCTGTATTCCTTTAGTGTCCGAGAACATTCGTATCACTACGATAGTTATGACACAAAATATGAAACACTAAAATATACACGACTAAAGGAATGTAACGATTGTCCCTTAGCCAAGGAGGGCCTTTGTCAACAGGCGTACAAAATGAAAATCACAACGAATCTTCGAAAAGATACAGCACCTTATAAATCTGATTATCAATAAAATACTTGAAAAGGATGACGTTTTTTCATGGACCTCTCGCTTTCTGAAGAATTACATCTCTTCTCACAAGAATTACAACTCTTTCTATCTCCAATCGTCCTACAAAAAATCGCTGAACAAGTAGGTTTTGTGAAACGATCTAGTAAGTATCAAGCAGACGAACTCATTGCCCTTTGTGTTTGGCTTAGCCAAGAAGTCGCAAGTACATCGCTTACGCAACTATGTAGTCGGTTAGAGGCTTCCACGGGAGTACTTATCAGCCAAGAAGGACTCAATCAAAGCTTTAATCCAGCAGCTGTCTCGCCTTCCTCCGAAAAGTCTTTACTTCGCTTCTAACACAGAAACTTTGTGCGACACAATCGCTATCTTCAGAGTTGAAGAGGAGGAAACTTGGGAATTTTACTTTGAGTTCTTATATCCTAATAAATATCAACAACAGCATATGGGTAATCGTCAAGTAGTTGATTCATTAGAAGAATCTGGTGATCAATCTGACATTCCCCGTAAAGTTGAACATTGGTTATACTTTGAAAATAGTAAAATGATGAAACGATTTATAAAAGCAGTAAAGAAAAAGGGCTTTTCCATAGAAGAGGAATCAAATCAAATGGATGGGGAAGGAAAATATATACTTTCACTTTCCAGAATGGATGCTGTTGATTTCGATTCGATTAATGAAGTAACGGATCTTTTAGTTGAAATCTCGGAAAAGTACGAAGGTGAATATGATGGTTGGGAAACAGTTGTAATAGAAGGAGAGTTTACGCTCGAATAACTCCTCTATCATTTTAAAAAAGGAAGGTCAATCATGAAGAAGCTAATAAAGTTGCTCCAAACAAGGAAACCAGGAGTGAATGAAATACATATAAAAGCTGCAGAAGAGAAATTAGGTGCGTTGTTTCCAGAAGAATATAAAGAACTGTTTAAGATGACAAATAACCCTGAGATTGGCGATTGGATTCTCTTTCCTATAAAAGATACCATAAATCTAAAGAAAACGTGGGATGATGTAGTAAGACAAAACCAGGAACAAAGAGAAGAAGCCTTACTGCACAATTTAATCGCGATAGGTGAGAACGGAACAGGGGATAAACTATGCTTTCGGATAAGAAAAAAGTTCATGCAAAGCCAAGTGTATATTTGGGAGCATGAAACAGCCAAAACTAGGGTTGCAGCCTTATCGTTAAAAGAATTTATTAAAGATGAAGCTAATGGTGAGTATAAAAATGAAACGATCACTCTGGGGACATTCCAATTGACGACTGACAAGATTATCGTAAGTGACCCCTGCTATCCTTACGACGAAGAAGAGACGGAAGATTTGCAGGTTCTTCTTATGCCAGCCAAAAGAGGGGAATGGTCTGTTACAGTTACGTACGATGAGGAAGAGGTTGTCAATCACCTAGTAGCCTTTTGGGGAAATACGGAGCCTGAAGGAGAATGGACCCGTACAGATCAGGTCATCACGGTCGATTCAGCACAAGCTGGGATTTTTGATTTCACTTTTTTTAATAATGATGAAAAGATAAATACTGAATTAGAAAATGTATATGATATTGTGATGGATGAAGATGTGTCTAAATACTATGTTGCATGCTGCGACGTGGTCGCTTCAGAACAGCAAGGTGGCATCGTGCCGGGTGGTTCGGTAGCGATGTCAGGATATGGCGATGGCCTCTACGAAGTTTATATCAAACAAGATGTTTCTGGTGAGATTGTTTCAGTCATGATTGATTTCTTGGGAGACGAAGAGGATGAATAAACGTTAAAGTCAAAAGAAGTTTGTTCCATCATTATAAGGAGTACTTGTAAATAAATATTGAAGAAATCGTTATTTTAATTGCTTCCTCTTCAAAATGATATGGGTAAAAAGTTGTAACGAGCCGCTTGAATCAAATGTAGCGTGATCGAGCAACTTTACACTTTAAACCTTCAAATATTAAAAATTCATTTTAAAATAAACTCGATCCTGAATGGATGCATTTAGTTGAGTAAGGCAAATAAAGGGCCGATTCCTTTTTATAGGAAATCGGCTTTTTGGGGTTAATTATTCGCTCAGCGTACAAAATTCTCGAAATGTTGGCGGTACTATCATTCTTGTTACCTTTATAGGGGAAATGATTCTTCCTTACATGACCTACGAATAAAACCACCTTTACGTAAAATATTCTAATTTTGCATGAGGGAAAAATTTCTCCATATACGTATAAAGGTGATTTTTGATATCTTCTTCTTCGTCTTTTTGATAAATGTATTTTCCAATTCCATATTTCCCCCATTTGTATCTTCTTTTTTCTTCATCTAATTCTAATTTCGTCATAGGATAGTTTTTTTCGATTACTTTCTTAGCCGGCTTTGTAAAACGGTGCTGAATAAATTCAAATGTTAAGTCTTTCTTCGCTTCTAGAGGTAACTCTGCATCCAAACGCTCAAACATGTGGTAATATCCATCTTCCCATCCTTCATGAAGATAAATAGGCGCTACAATAAAACCAAGTGGATATCCGGCTCTTGCCACTTTTCCTGCCGCCTCAATTCTTTTCGCTAAAGGAGAGGTCCCGGGTTCAAAGTTTTTAATGACGTAATCAGCATTAACACTAAAGCGAAATCTTGTTTTTCCGTTATGCTTGGCATCAAGTAGGTGGTCAACATGGTGAAATTTCGTAACAAATCTTAATTTTCCATACTGTGATTTTCCAAAATGCTCAATTGCATGCTTTAAAGTATGAGTTAAATGATCAATCCCAACAATATCGGATGTACACGATGCCTCAAACCTTGTCATCTCTGGAGCACGTTCCTCCATGTATTGATCGGCAGCATCGAGAATTTCCTCGACATTGACATATGTGCGGATGTACGGTTTACTTCCCATTGTCGTTTGTAAATAGCAATAATGACAATGCCCCATACATCCTGTTGCAAAAGGAATCGCGTACTCTGCTGATGGCTTTGACGTATCAAATTTGAGTGTTTTCCTAATTCCAACCACTAGAGTAGATTTTGCAACCCGGTATTTTTGAAAGTCATTATCACCAGGAAGATTTCTTATTTGATTGTGGGAAGTGGTGTGCCGAATTTCCACGTCCATCGTTTTAAATTTCTCATATAGCTCTTGTCCTAACGGATAATCCAATGCACTTGGTTCAAAATATACTAGCTTCGGTGTAAACGGCTTACTCATTCCAAGGTCCCCTCTGAATCATTTCCATAATAATAATGATAAGCTTGCTCAGCCTCTTCTTCAGTTGAATAGATAGCCATCTCACTTGATAGCGGATAATAAGTTTCATATAAAAATAAAGCTAATTCATTCGAATTCTCAGGGTTATTTACAACAGCTGCTGCCTGTATGTTTGCTACATCTTGAGCATGTGGATTTCGATAAAAAATATAAACGATATCTCCAGCATGATATTCTCGGTTTTCGTTATAAAGTTCCATTTCATCACCTTCTAATTTCATGAAATTTCCTAAAATATGTTATTCATTATTAAAATTTTGCCTTTAGTACGTAAAATTATGTTTTCTTGATTATGGAAAAGGTTTGAACAAAGGTAACAAATTTATTTTTTAAAACAATAATATTTAGCTCATACTAAATTGTGATGTTCAAAATAAGTGAATTGGAGTTGATTATATTTTGGAAATGGAAGCTAGAAACTCTACTGAATCCGCACTAATAAAATATAAAGAAGGACTTGGTATATTCACAGAAAAGATGCCTGAATTTGCAAGACAATTTAATCACTTTACTGAAGAGTGCTTTAAAGAAGGTGTATTATCTCAAAAAGCAAAACAATTAATCGCGTTAGGCATCAGTCTACATGCTCAGGACGAGTACTGTATCATTTATCATACAAAAGGTTGTCTTGATCAAGGATGCTCGGAACTAGAAATTCTTGAAGCTGTAGGTGTGACTGCAGCATTTGGCGGTGGGGCATCCATGAGTCAGGGAGTTACACTTGTTCAGGAGTGTATTCAGGAACTGAATCGATTGAAACAGTAAACTGAATTAAAAGCATTTTCAAACATGCGATAACAGTTATAGTTGTATTTTTTTAAGGTGAAATCATAATGGTTTCATCTTTTCTCTTTTGATTTTCATCCAGTTACCACTGAACAGACCTGACCACTTATCTTTCTCTCATCATTAATCCAGGAACTAGCAAATAAAGTATAAAAGGGGAGGGATAGTCATGTATTCTACAGGAGTATATGTACAAGAAATGTTGGTCCTATACGGTCGTGCAATGTTAGGTTTTACTGCTAGAAAAAATGAAAACGCAAACGTTGTTTTAAAACAACAGATTCTATATATCACTTTACCAACCCTCATTTTATACTCTTTCGTAAAAAAACTGGTAATATCCAGTTTTTTAGTCATTTGAATGAGAAGGCCTTATCAACTTCTAGAGAAACAAAAAATGTGTATGAAGAATTGATTCTTTTTGGCAACCAAGGATTTATTGAAAAAACGTTATTTTAATCTCTTTTTGGAGAGTAGGGAATGAATAATTAAAGTTAATATGAGCAAAATGGAATAGCATAAGATTGGAGCGGTTATGAGAAACTAAATTACTGGAGTAAACGATTTAGAAAATTCACATGCTCTCTGTCCTTATTTAATATTTCTTCAATTAATTGATAACTTTCAGGGTCTAAATCATCTTTTACAATTTCTTCTGATATTTGAATCCCATAATAATCTTCTCCCTTTAATGCACTTTCGATTATTCCAGAAGGAGAATCAGGAATCATGAATTGACCAATATAACCTTGGATGGAACCAATTAACCCTTCATTATCGACTGGTGTTCCTCCAAGATTTTGTATTCTTTCTGCAACTTTTAAGGCATGGCTCTTGTGATCTTGTTGAATTCTTTGAAATTCACTTTTTATATAAGGGTCTGCTAATTTCTGAATGTGGTGTTCATAAGCATGGATACCCATGTATTGCCCCTTTAAAAAAGTATTTAAGGTTTTTATTACATTGCTTACCGACATTTGAACACACTCCTTTTTCATTTATTGTCTTCTTAGTAGTGGATGTTATTCTTTGCATGGATTGGTAAATATTTTTCAGTTTCATGGCAATATCTAAGAGGGAAATTATAATAGCTTATGAAAAAGGAGGATGAATCTATGAGCGATCAAGATTTAAAAGAACAGGTGTTAAAAATTATTTCTGATCACAGAACTGGTATCCTGTCATCGGTTGAAAATAATAAGCCTCATTCACGATATATGACGTTTTATAATGAGGACTTAACATTATTTACACCAACAAAAATGGATACTGAGAAAATTGAGGAAATAGAAAAAAATCCAGCTGTTTCTGTATTGTTGGGGTATGAAGAGAAAGGACAAAGCGATAGCTATGTTGAAGTTTCTGGGACAACTTCCATTAATGATTCACAGGCTTTGAAAACACAATTCTGGGATAAATCATTTAATAAATGGTTTAACGGCCCTGAAGATCCGAACTTCGTATTTCTTCAAATACAACCTGAAACGATTCGTGTCCTAAACATTCATGATGAACCGCCAAAAGAACTTACTCTAGATCATTAAGGATAAATAAATTAGTCTATCTCCAAAACTAATCCTATCCTGATTTCGCTCTTCTTTTTATTTACCTCAAATAAAAAGAAGAGCCATCAATCATGTCAACGTCTGCTCTGGTTTTGACTTCCTCAATTAAGTTAAAAAGTGCTTCATCTTTTCTCTTAGCTTCAATCATACAATCAATTTGCGGAATACTGCCTTTTATCTCTTTTAAGAACTTGAAAAACATATCAATGTCTACATAATCTGAATGATGACGGAATGCTTTAGCGCTTTTGGGACTTGAAATGTGCATTTTTATCGGTAGCGGAGAATGCCTCCATGTTTGCACAACTCGATCCCATTGCTCCTCCCATTTTGAATTTTGATGATGGGCAAGGTGATGATGATAATCGAATACTAACGGGATATCTAGTTTTTCGCATAAGTAAAGGGTATCCTCTAATGTAAAAGAAGTATCGTCATTTTCAAGCATGATCATTTTTTGAATAGATCTTGGGATGACCATCCAATTATCAATAAACCGTTCAAGTGAATGTTCGGTTTCCTTATAGTTGCCACCAACATGCATGACACAGCGATGAGTGGGATCAATCCCCATAGCTTTTAGTAAGAAATAATGCAACTTCAAAGTATTGATTGAGTTTTTCAAGATGTGTTCCTGCATAGAATTAATAAGGACAAAGTGATCTGGATGAAAATCGATTCGAATCTTATGTTTTTTGGTGAAATTCCCAATCTCACTCAGCAGCCCTTTTAGTGGTTTCATATAATTCCAATCAAGCAATTCTTCATGGTTCGCCAAAGGAATAAGGCGAGAGGTTAATCGATAAAAATGAATCTCAGAAGCCACATTATGCTTTAATAACCGTAGTGTATTTTGTAAATTCAAGAGCGCGATTCGTTCCAATTTGCGAATGGCAGCTTCCCGATCATCAATTTTCTGGAATTGGGCAAACGTCATTGTTTTCGATGGGGACGCATTTTTTAGCTCCATGCTCATAGCAACATAGCCGAGACGTACAATCGTCATTTTTCCACCTCATCCTATTAGGGCGTTTTCATTTTAATCCTTGCAATTTACCATTCCACAGATGAACTAGATATACGTCTGACTCCTCGAATAGAGGCTATTTCTTCGATAAGTCTGTGCATAGCAAGGTTTTTTTGTTTGGCTTCTATCATAATGTCAAAGTCTTGATTCAGCACCTTTGCCATTTTTAAGAAAGGAAGGACAAATTCGATCGAGACAAAATCAGCGTGGGAACGATAGGCTTGATCTGACTTTGGTGAAGATAGGTGGACTTTTGGAACCGTATGACAGACATTCCATGTGTTAAATATCCGTTGTAAATAAAGAGGGAGATCAACACCCCCTTGATTTGCCATATAGTGATGATAATCGAGAATCATTGGAATATTTTCTTTTTCGCAAGTAATAAGTGTTTCCTCTACATCATAGGTCTTATCATCATTTTCAAGAGTCATATGCCTTTTAATTTCATTAGGTAATTTTTTTATATTTTGATGGAATCGTCTTAATGCCTCTGTTTTGTCCCCATAGGCTCCACCAATATGAATATTTATAATTCCTCTTTCTAGCGCATTCATAGCCTCAATCATTTGAAAATGGTATTTCATATCTGTCACTGCATTCAGAGTCACTTCTTCACGCGGACTTGTGAAAAGTGTAAATTGATTTGGGTGAAAGCTCGGCCGAAACTTGAACTGTTGAATTAATTGTCCAAGTTCTTCCCATTCGGTCTTGAAAGGGGTTATAAAATCCCACATCACGTCTGGATGGGTTGCTAAGGGGACTAGTGAGCTTGAAAACCGATACAATTCGATTTCATGCGCGATATTATAATACAAAATTCTTTTCGTATGCTGTAAATTTTGCGCGGTAACAGATTTTAACTTTTCCATTCGCTCATTTTTAGGAAGAGCCGAATACCGTGCAAAAGTTAAAGCCTTCGAAGGACTTGCATCCCATAATCCTAATGCATTAGCTACATAACCGAAACGAATCCTCATATATCTTTCCCCTTAATTTAGTACATGCTTCAAAAAGTCTTAATCGATGATTGACAAGGCATGTTTAGACAGTGAGTTAAAAACTAACTTAAATATCTTTATGTTATACGAATTCTTATTTTGCTATACAGGTAGGTAGATCATAAGTTAGGCCGAGCTGGAGGAAGAGAAGGACAAGCAGCTTGAGAAGTACTTCATTGATAGAACTGACCCGCGAAAAATGAGTGGCCAATCATCATTATCTTTAAAAACATATAACTCTATTCGGAAAATCTGGAGATGTTTGGGTTTTTGAATTAAAAGGATGATTCCTAAAATGCATACCTAGTTATGCATTTTTTCAATTTTTTTTAAGGCTAGATTCGAGTTAAAATAAATGAAAGAAATAATTAATTCAGATACAATAAAGAGGAGCTAGAAAAGTCGAATGTATTGATTTTTAGTAAATGGCATTTTTATTATTGCAAGTGAGTTACTATTTAATAATAAAAGAGGAGAGCTAATTTATGAGTATAGTAGATCAATTTCAAGAAATTCCAACAACTTGTATTTCTGATTCTATGCAAGGTCTTAATAACTTAGATTCTGCCATTAAGCCATTAAAAGACGAATATAAAGTTGTAGGACGAGCTTTTACTGTCAAAATGCCTGTAGGTGATAATCTAGTCTTTTTAAAAGCGATTCGAGAGGCGAAGCCAGGAGATGTTTTAGTAGTTGATGCCAAAGGTGATACTTACCGTGCGATTGCTGGCGATTTTATTGTAGGAATGGCACAGACACTAGGTATTAAAGGAATTGTTGTGGATGGTGTTATCCGCGATATTGAAGGAATTAAACAATTGAACTTCCCCGTTTTTTGTAAAGGGACAACAATAGCAGCGAGCGGAAAAGCAGGATATGGGGAACTGAATGTGCCTATCTCTTGTGGGGGAGCTACAATTCATCCAGGTGATATTATTGTCGGTGACGCAGATGGGGTTGTCGTTATTCCGCAGGCAGTGGAACAAGAAGTCTTGGTTAAGTCCTCAGAAAAATTAGAATTCGATATAAAAAGGGCTGAAAAAGTTTCCGGAAAGCGAGAAGAAATAATAAAATATCTAGACGATTTTCTTTCAAAGTAAGAGAAAATATAGAATAAAGAACAAAACCAAACAAGTGAAGGGTGAATTCGAATTTCGTCTTTCCCTTAGTTGGTTTTATTATTACATAAGTTTAATATACCACCCTGAGGCCACAGCCATTCCAAACATACTAAAATACTGATCTCAATTTTCGTTATTCGCGGCATCTCCAAGAACATTCTGTAAGGAGACTGCAATAAATACGTTCGATAGACCAACTATAAATTGACTAGTATAAAGAGCCCACATTTTGGGAGATAAATAAGGAAATATCATACCAATAGCAATTCCGATTAAAACAGGCAATCTGTCCCCGATTTTATCAGCAATCCTACCGGCTTGAATGGCAGAAAATAATAGTGAAAATGCAAAAAAGCTGCGGTGAGAGTATCCCTATTTCAAAAGTTGATAACCCCATTTCAGAAGCATATAAAGTCATGATAGGTGTAGTAAGATTTAGTGCAACCTGAAAGCCTATGTTATACCATGAGAATTTTTTATGGAAGAGAAGGAGTATATCAACCACTTTTTCCGAAAGGAACAGTTAGTAGAAAGCTAGGTATAAAAGGGAATCATGTTCTTGAGGAGATAGAAATAAACGTATCCTCTGGCCTGGCTATTGGTCGTAATATGTCTATCGTGCTTAAATCAGGCAGTTTTGGAAAAGAGGATTTTCTTCACAAGGCAATAGAACACTTGAAAAATATTAATTAAATAAAAGGGAAGGGCTTATTTAACTTCCCTTAAGCCCTTCCCTTCAAGAATCTCTTGTATACCTTCTTCACAAACCCCATAAGAACGCCAAGAACAGTTTTCACAGACATCTTGAATATCGGAGGGAGTGACCTGCTTTCGGATACGGGCTTCAATGTATTCCCAATGTAGAATTTGTCCGATTTCAAGCTCCATCTTCTTTAAAATATCAGCATCTCTTTTGTAGATGTTTTCATTTTGGCAGTGGTATTCACCTGAGTTAGGGTACTTTTCACACAACTGATCAGGTCCCATTACAAGCTTAATCAACGTCTTGGGATTGTTTCTTAAGGTTTGATGCAAACGTGTCATATTTGCAACGTACTCTGGGGAATAGCCCATTCCCCGATAGCCCAGAAGGCAAAAAAGATGATGGCCTCGTAGCTTATACATAATTCGCCCCCAGTTCAATAGGAATCAATTATTTTTTATGTAAATTAAAATTTATATCTGGTTAACATAACTGGTAATTATAGTATAGCATACTTGAACAATTGGGAACTTATAAAAATAGCATACAAAGGTAGGACTATTTTTTAAGAGCATTATTACTAATATCTTTTCTGATGGTCTTATTTATGAAAATTGATGATAAGAAAACACAAGCAGTAGATACAGATTTACAGGAGTTTCAAGTTAATACATAAAAACATTCCAATAGAGTTATATTAAAAATTTGTATCGTTCCTAAAAGCCCTTTTTATGAACGAAATAAACAAGTAGAAAGTCTGGATTCCATTAGAATCCAGACTTTCTACTTTTAATAATATTGTTAACATTTATCCAAAACTGTTTGCGTTAGCTTCATAAGATAGCATATAAAGCAAACTGACACTTTATGTTTTTAGGAAGTAGTTTTTGCAACAGAACCAGTTATTCAATTCTCTTTCCAATCGAAATTTTCAATAAAATTTACGAATGCCTTAACGACATTCCATTCTAGAGATTCCTTATGGTAATACATCCACGTTCTTCGCAATATAGGTTCCCCATTCGGATCAGTTAGGTCGATTTTATATAAGTCTTCTATCCCGGTAAGTATCCTACTGGACAATATGCCATACCCTAAACCATTAATAACCATTTCCTTACAGGTATCAACTTGGTCGACTGCTATACTGATAAAGGGTGCTTGCGCATAGTTTTCAGCCCACCAATGATCAATTATTGATTTTAATAAGTAATCCCCTCTATAATCGATTTTTGGAAGCTGGGGGAGATCAGTAATATCCACCTTTTCCTTTGATGTAATGCAAATGGTTTCTTCAAATAATAGATGTTTCAATAATCCCCTAAAACCATAGTCTCCTCGAATAAAGCTGATATGAACATCTTTATTGTGTATAAGTTGAGTTACGTCTCTGCTCCATCCTGTAATCACCTTGAATTCTACATGAGGATATTGCATTTTAAATAATTTCAAAATATAGGGAAGTTCATAATTTGCAAAAAAATTGGATACGCCCAATTTTAATGTTCCTACAACTTCATTACTTGAATTATTACTCATATTGTGGACATTTTCCTTGATTTTTTGATAATGAGCAAGGGCCTCCTCAGCACAATGGACAAGATATTCTCCTTGAGGAGTAAAATGAACTCCTCTGCTTTCACGGGTTACTATTTTAACACCTAGTTCTTCCTGCATATGCTTTAAACGAGTTGTTAATGCGGGTTGAGTAATAAATAAAAGCCGGGCTGCTTTCGTTATATTTTTTTGGCTATAGAGAACCTTCAGTATTTCCCAATCACGGTAATCCATGATTTTTTTTTCAATCCTTCCCATATAAATATTTTTTATATTTAAATATAATTTTTTGGCATTTTATTTATTTCAATTATTACATTATCCTTATCTGTAAGCAATCAATAATTGCTTCTCTAATTAGGCAATACAAAATATAAGAAGTAACACAATCAAGGGGGTATTGTAATTGACATTACAGAAAGATCAACAAAATCCATGGGACAATTTTCATGGTCCGAACCTTGGCTATGTAATGGAACAATATGAGCAGTATGTAAATGGTGCTGACTCCGTTGATCCAGAATTAAAGGAACTTTTTGTAAGACGGGGTTCTCCTTTATTTTTTGAAACAAACCAATTCCAAAAAAGCATTGAAAGTGCATGTCCTGTTCCTAACGATGTGGCAGGTACGGAAAAAGTAATAAAAATAGTAAAACTACTTGATGACATTCGTTCATATGGACATTTAGCGGCCCGAATTAACCCGTTAGAGAAGAAGGGAAAAGATCACCCTTTACCAACTCCTGAAAGATATGGTTTAAGCAACGATGATTTGAAAGCGATTTCTGCAAAAATGGTATGGACTGATGCTCCAAAGGGTATTCACAGTGCATTCGATGCAGTAAACCAGTTAAAAAACATGTACACTGGCTCATTAGCCTACGAGTTCGGTCATGTACACGATATGGAAGAACGAACATGGTTAACTCAGATGGTGGAAAGCGGTGCTTTAAAGCGTGCACTATCAAAAAATGAGCGCACAAACCTGTTAAAGCGGCTGGCAGAAGTCGAAGGATTTGAACAGTTTTTACACAAAACTTTTGTCGGTCAAAAGCGATTCTCCATTGAAGGAGTCGACATGCTGGTACCGATGCTCGATGATGCGGTTCGCGAAGGTGTCGAGGATGGTGTACGTAATGTCATGATTGGAATGGCACACCGCGGCCGTTTAAGTGTCTTAGCACATGTGTTGGAAAAACCGTACCATAAGATTTTCTCTGAATTCCAGCATTCTTCCGCAAAACCACAAGGACCATCAGGAGATTTAGTTGACATTAGCGAGGGATGGACGGGAGATGTGAAATACCATTTAGGTAGAAACAGATTCACGAAAGGTTCCGGTGCGGTTCGTACCCGTATTACCTTAGCGAATAACCCGAGCCATCTTGAATTTGTCGATCCGGTGGTAGAGGGGTTTGCTAGAGCAGCTCAAGAAGAACGCCATAAAGCCGGCTACCCTGAACAGGATACTTCAAAGGCGTTTGCGATTTTAGTCCATGGCGATGCGGCGTTTCCTGGTCAGGGAATTGTAGCGGAAACCTTGAATTTAGGGGGATTAAAAGGATATCAAACAGGAGGAACGATCCATATCATTGCGAACAACATGGTCGGCTTTACGACAGACAGCCATGATTCCCGTTTTACAAGATATGCGAGTGACCTGGCGAAAGGATACGAAATTCCGGTTGTACATGTGAATGCAGATGATCCAGAAGCTTGTCTAGCAGCCATCAATCTTGCGTATCAATACAGGGTACGCTTCCAAAAAGACTTTTTGATTGACTTGGTCGGATATCGACGCTTTGGACATAATGAAATGGATGATCCGGCGGTCACCCAGCCGCAGGTGTACAAAAAAATTACAAAACATACAACCGTAAGAGCATTATATGCCGACCAATTACAAACGAACGGTATTCTCCGTCAAGAAGAAATCGAACAAATCTATCGTAGCGTGCAAGAAACCTTGCAAGCTGAGTATGACAAAGCGTCAGAGAAGAAGCAGGAAGAACCAGTCGCAGAAGTAAAGGTACCGGGGGTTATTGCCAAAGGAATTCCGAGTATCGAAACGAAGGTGCCGCTTGATACCCTTCGTGAATTAAATCAGGAATTACTGAGATGGCCGGAAGGTTTTCATGTGTATCCAAAATTAAAGCGCATTCTAGAACGTCGTGAAAATGCTTTGGAAGAGAACGGAAAAGTAGAATGGGCGGTAGCGGAAGCCTTGGCATTCGCGACGATGCTAAAGGAGGGCACGCCGATTCGTCTAACCGGTCAGGATTCGGAGCGTGGAACGTTTGCGCAGCGTCACATTGTACTGCATGACACCGAAACAAACGAAACCTTTTCACCTTTGCATCGTATCCCGCAAGCTCGCGCTTCGTTTGCGGTTCACAATAGCCCGCTGTCGGAAGCGGGAGTTGTCGGTTTTGAATATGGCTATAATGTGTTTGCGCCTGAAACCCTTGTGATTTGGGAAGCGCAATACGGTGACTTTGTCAACACCGCTCAGGCGCTCTTTGATCAATTCATTTCCGCAGCGAGAGCGAAATGGGGACAAAAGTCAGGATTCGTCCTCCTATTGCCTCACGGTTATGAAGGCCAAGGTCCTGAACACTCCAGCGCCCGTCCGGAACGCTTTTTACAGTTGGCAGCTGAAAACAACTGGACGGTTGCTAACTTGACAAGTGCAGCCCAATATTTTCATGTTTTACGTCGTCAGGCAGCCATTTTAGGAACCGAGTTTGTTCGACCTTTAGTCATTATGACACCGAAAAGTCTGTTGCGTCATTCACTGACCGCCTCTGTTGGCGTAGAGCTTAGCGAAGGTCATTTCCAAACGGTAGTGGAACATCCGCACCTTGGAACCAATGTGAACAAAGTGAAGCGTTTAGTATTCACAACGGGGAAAATGGCGATTGATTTGGCCGCGAAAATCGAAGCAACAATAGAAAAGCGAAGCCTGGATGAAATACACATCATTCGCATCGAACAATTGTATCCATTTCCGAAAGAAAAAGTGGAAGCAATCTTACAACGTTATCCGAACTTAGAAGAAATAGTCTGGGTGCAAGAAGAACCGAAAAATATGGGAGCATGGCATTATATCGCCCCTATCCTGTTTGAACTCGCTTCCGGTAGCCTAAAAGTAGGGTACATTGGACGTCCGGATCGTTCCAGCCCTGCAGGCGGCGACCCGATTGTTCATAAGAAAGAACAAGAACGCATTGTCGATCAAACATTGAAAATTGCAAGTCTAGTAGATATACAGAACCAAGAAATATCGTTGTTATAAACTAACGATCACAATCAGCGAAACTCTTGTTAAAACATTTAATTAGATAGAAAGACTAAAAAGACCCGGGAGGAGAAGTTACATGATTGAAATCAAAGTACCAGATCTAGCAGAATCCATTTCAGAGGGAACCATTTTGCAATGGCTCGTAACGATTGGTGATAAAGTGACCAAAGGAGAAGGTGTAGTAGAACTGGAAACAGACAAAGTCAATTTAGAAGTAAACACCGAATATTCAGGTGTCATAACAAAAGTAATAAAAGAGCCTGGCGATACGGTAGAAGTAGGTGATGTGATCGCCATATTAGATGAGAATGTTGCAGAAGGTGCCGCGCATGCTGTTCCAGCAGCTCTAGAAAAATCGGTAAAAGAAGCGGTGGATCCACCAAGCACTCCGCCAGCGCTAGAACTTCCAAAGACAGCACACCCGATTGCTTCACCGGCAGCAAGAAAACTGGCAAGAGAACTAGGAATCGAATTACATCAAGTAGTCAGCAGCGACCCGCTTGGCAGAATCAGACCGCATGATGTGAAAGCACACGCGCAGACACCTGTTGCAAAAGAAGAGCTACAATCAGAAAAGACGAGTTCCAAGCCAGCAACTAAACAAGCAGATACCGAGATTGACAAATCAGTAGAACGCATAAAAATGTCCCGCCGCCGTCAAACCATCGCCAAACGACTCGTGGAAGTCCAACATACTGCGGCAATGTTAACAACGTTTAATGAAGTCGATATGTCGGCCGTTATGGACTTGCGCAAAAAACGCAAAGATGCCTTTTTTGAAAAACATGATGTTCGTCTCGGATTCATGTCGTTCTTTACGAAAGCTGTGGTAGCAGCTTTAAAGCAATACCCGCTTTTGAATGCCGAAATTCAAGAGGATGAGCTTGTCTTGAAGAAATTTTATGATATCGGAATCGCAGTAGCAGCTCCGGAGGGATTGGTCGTACCGGTTGTGCGTGATGCGAATCAAAAAAGCTTCGCAGAAATTGAACGAGAAATTGGCCATCTTGGCAAAAAAGCACGCGACAATGCCCTGACATTAAAAGAGTTACAAGGTGGTACATTTACCATTACAAATGGCGGAGTTTTTGGATCTCTGATGTCAACACCGATCTTAAACGCTCCACAAGTAGGGATTCTCGGTATGCATAAGATTCAAACAAGACCGATAGCTATCGATAACGATCGAATTGAAAACCGTCCAATGATGTATATTGCCCTTTCTTATGATCACCGAATTGTCGATGGAAAAGAAGCTGTTAGCTTCCTGGCTATGATAAAAGAGATGTTGGAAGATCCAGAATCTTTATTATTAGAAGGCTAAAAGTTTAATAAAATAAGTTATTAGAAGTGGCTTCTCAGTAAGAAGGAGCGCTAGATTCTT
This sequence comes from Metabacillus rhizolycopersici, assembly GCF_020075705.1. Next base: position 37,197 of record NZ_JAIQUM010000010.1, read on the forward strand.
AATGAGAAGCTAAAAGTAAGTCTTCGAAGCAATCCAGTCTTGAATTCCTATTGACGAGTACATAGGAGTGAAGATAACCCTATAATGATGTAAATATAACGTCAACAGATTGATATGATTTAAGGAGATGTGTGTATGGAGGCAAAATATTGCAAGGAATCACGAGTGATACGAACGAGTCGTGTATTCCCAAACGATGTAAATAATCACAATACGTTATTTGGCGGTAAGTTAATGAGTGATTTGGACCAAGTCGCCTCCATTTCCGCAGCGCGCCATAGTCGAAGAGAATGTGTAACGGCTTCAACTGATTCAGTTGATTTTTTACATCCTGTTCAACCAACAGATTCAGTCTGTTTCGAATCCTATGTGACATGGACAGGCACATCTTCAATGGAGGTATTTGTAAAAATTATAGCTGAAGACTTAAAAAGTGGTAAGCGTAAAATGGCGGCGACTGCCCTCTTAACATTTGTCGCACTTAATGAAAAGAAACGACCGACGCATGTTCCACAAGTGATCCCTGAAACAGAAGAAGAGAGAAAGTTACATGAAACCGCGCCAGAGCGAGCAAGGATGCGTAAAGAAAGAAAACAAAAAAGTAAAGAATTAGCTACGTTTTTAACAACAAATCAGCCCTGGGATCGGCATGTCTTATGTTGATTTTGGTTAAGGTGCAGAAATCAATGAAGTTTTAAATAATGATGATGACAATAAAAAAGAGTAGATTTAGAACAATAAATGAAAAATATGTTGCTTTTGGAATTCCTGATCAGTTTATGGGAAGTGATGAAAAGTTATCTATTGGGGGAATTTATTATGTGGGTGATTACTCTTTATTCAAAGGATAATATTACGATGTTTGAATTTGACACTGAAGAAGAAGGAAGGGAAGCTTTCGAAAACATACAAGGCTGCAAGATTCTTTCTGAGATTCTTTACTTTAATTGATCCTTATTATTTTGGAGTCGTACCTATTATAGCTCAAACGGCTGCGGCATACGGAGTAGATCCAGTAGAAATTGCACGCGCCTCTGTTCTTGGACAACCAATCCATGCGATGAGTCCGTTAATTGCTTCTACTCATTTATTGGTGGGGATGGCCAAGGTAGATTTTGGAGATCATCAAAAATTTATCTTAAAGTGGGCAGTCGGAACTTGTGTAGTCATGATTTTGGTTGCTTTATTTACAGGAGCTATTTCGTTATAAAGAGATTGTAGTCGAATATAAAAAGCTGAAAGCATGCAAGAAAGAAATAAAATTTGCATGCTTTCAGCTTTTGCTAATGATGTTAACACCTTACATGTTTACGTTTAAAACCAAGCATTCCTCGATCTACATCCTTTTGAATGCGTTCGAAAGCAAGGACGATACTGCTTTTTTTCTTATCCCGCTTGATTTCGACTGGACCTACAGCCTTAGCGGTTTCAACTGCCTTATCATGGAGCGGTAAATAGGAAATCCCAACTGTGTAAATAAAATTATTCATAGCGGATTTTGTTCGATCAGGAGAATCGTGAATCGTATTTTTCACCATATCAAGCATGCTCGCAAGCGGGCTTTCGCTAAATTCAGCGTCCGGGCGATTCCCTAACAGCCAGCAGTAACAGCTCCAGCCTGCCGACATTTTAAGTTCTTCACCGCTTGCGATCCATTTATCGGCAACAGCCTGCGCAAATTCAGTTTCTGCTAACGTTACGGCAACGACAAAATCTGATAGCATGTAAAAATATGCGCCATCGATCCAACGCTCAAAATCTGCTTCAGTCATTGCCAGCGGATCTGCAATGATGCCCGCAAAATACATAGCATCATAGTTCCCAGTGGCATAGAGCCGATCGGCTAAAGGCTGATTTTTCTTGATTTTCTTTGCAAGTGGCTTCATTGCACCTGTAGCCACTCCAAAAAGCGGCTCGTGTGCACCATTGCTTATGTATGTCTTTTTCGTTCGTTCCTTGCCGAGCGCTTCTAATTCCTGCATAACCGTTTCGAAATCCATTGTCTTGCACTTCCTTTCTTTCTAAACATCCCTAGTTCATTGTCACTCTTCATACATTCTTGAACCCAATCCGATTATCCTGTCTATTTAGTAAAAAAAGAGCTGCCTAAACAGCTCAGTGATCTTCAACTTATGTACTAAATAGCAGAAGGGAATGGTGCTTTTAAAGCTCTAATGTTGAAATCTGCCAGGTTACACCGAATTTATCTTTTATTTGTCCGTATGAAGGACTCCAAGGCGTTTCTTGTAGGGGCATGATCACTTCGCCACCTTCTTGTAGCTTTTCAAATACTTCTTTTGATGTTTTCACATCATTCAGGGTGATTGCTACATCAACTTGTGAGCCAGTCTCATATGGTTGACCTGGGAATGTATCAGATAGCATAAGGAACGTACTACCGACCTTTAATTGTGCGTGCACGACAAGATCCTTTGCTTCAGCAGGAAGCGAAAACTCTGGGTTTTCAGGCAAGTCTCCGTACGTTTGAACTCCAAGAACCTCTGCCTCAAATGCATTTTCATAAAATTTCACAGCTTCTTTTCCATTACCATTCATTCGTAAATAAGCATGAGCTCCTAAAATCATACATACACACCTCTTTTTTCATGATATCCCTAATAGGGAACGTACATTCGTAATGATAGCACATATTTCATGTAGATGGAATAATCATCTTACACTATTTTGCCACAGATTCGAACGCTAATAACCATTTTTTATCTTTCTATGATCAACAAAACAGCCCACATAATCTTCTCTAAGGAAGAATAAAATTTCTTTATAATCTAAACGGTTTGTAGCAGGTGGAACAAAATAAGACGGAGTATCTATTAGTGAACATGTATTTTTCTAAAAATATCGTAGAATACATACTCAGCCTTACATGATTTCAGCAAAATCTAAAAGAGGAGATTCAGTGATGGATACTTTAACAATTAAAGAGCTTCAATCACATAATGAAATAATTGAGGCATTCTCAATCATGAAGCAGCTACGAACTCAGCTTGATGAAAGATCTTATCTTGATTTAGTGGCTGAGGCTCAAGAAAAAGAGAAATACAAAATGTTTGCCTTATTCGATCATGATGAAATGGTTGCAGTAATTGGTTTTAAATCAATGATCACACTCTATTATGGTCGATTCGTTTGGGTTTGTGACTTAGTGACAGATACAAACCAGCGTGCAAAAGGATACGGGAAAAAGCTGCTTACATATGCTCATGAATGGGCAATAGCAAATAAGTATGAAAGGATTGCTTTATCTTCAGGACTACAGCGCATAGATGCCCATCGTTTTTATGAAAATAAAATGAAGTATGACAAAGTAAGTTATGTGTTTACAACATCTTTAAAATAAGGAGGAAACCCAATGGATATCAAAAAGGACGTTCAAAAGCAATTTGGTCGTAGTGCTGATGCTTATGTGAAAAGCAAAGGACACAGTAAAGGTGCTGATTTAAAAAAATTAGTAGAAATGGCTTGTCCAACAGGAAGGGAAGAAGTGCTTGATGTAGCTACAGGTGGGGGACATACAGCGAACGCGCTCGCTCCCCTTGTCCAAAAGGTGACAGCCCTGGATTTGACACCAGAAATGCTAGCGGCTGCTGAAAGGTTTATAAAAGGAAACGGACATGCTAACGTTGTGTTTGTTGCAGGCGATGCTGAAAAACTACCTTTTCCCGACGAAACCTTTGATATCGTGACTTGTCGTATTGCCCCTCACCATTTTCCAAACGTTGAACATTTTATAAGGGAAGCTTATCGTGTTTTAAAAGCCGGGGGACAATTTTTAGTAGACGATAACGTTGCTCCTGAGGACGATGAATTTGATCACTTTTATAATGAGATTGAAAAAATGAGAGACTATAGTCATTATCGAGCATGGAAAAAGACAGAGTGGCTACAAATGCTCGAATTAAATGGATTTGAAACACAGCAATTGTACCGCTTTGAAAAACGGTTTGAGTTTGAGAGCTGGTGTGATCGCATGCATTTGTCAGACATAGAGAAAACAGCTTTAAACGAATTGATTGTAAAAGCTTCGGAAAAGGTGAAACACAAATTTCGTATTCAGCTCAATGACACTCAGGTTGTATCCTTTTTAGGGGAGGCTATGTTGTTACAAGCAACGAAGTTATGAAAAATTAAACTCAAATCTGCTAGATAAATAGATTGGTCATCTTTTCATAATTGGGTTTACGCGCTAACTCTCAAGATCTAAAAAAGTATTTTCGTATGAAACCTTCTCTTTCTAGAGGAGGTTTTTTCATTGTTTATTTGATAAACTAAAGTGGTTTATACATAGAAGAAATGTACTGATAGTTAAAAGGGGAGTTGGAATGGACGTACATATTGGAAAGAAGAAGATTCATTTTTTATGGGTATTTGGAATTTTACTTAGTTTGTCGGCAACGATTGTATCTGTGTTGCTGTATGTTTTTCATGTTCCATTTATGAAAATGATGTTTGGTGGAGTGGCTCTTCTTTTACTGATTGTCCTAGCTTACTATTGGATGAACAGTAAAGGATATCATAACAACCTAGGTCGAATACGAAGAACCTTTTATACGATGTTTTTGCTCTTTGTTATTTACGGCATTATTTCAGGAAATATCGACTACAATGATTGGAAGCTTCTCACGCAGTTGGCTGCGTTAGCTTTATTTGTAGATTTAGCAGTGTTTCAGAATCCTAACATTTTAAAAATTTGGAACACAGAATTAAAACATGAAGATGAAGTGAGAGAAGCCTTGTCAGAAAGTAAGAAAGTCATTCTGAAAAACGCGAAAAAGGTAGAGAAGTTTTCACAAATCATTCAATACACAAATGTTCATTTTAATGAAAGACCAATCCCTGTTACGATGAATGAATACAAAGATCAATTGAAGGAGTATTTGGAACTGTATTCCGATACATTAAGCTTCTCTATTTCATTCTTTCTGTTTGCTTCACCAACAGATGAAGAACAGAAGAAGGAAAACATTAAAACACAAATTGATAACATTAGCATTAGGCATGCAATTGAATTTTTACATAAACAGGAAGATCGAGATGCGATGGTAAACTCCTTTTCAAGAGGGGAAACGCTTATTTTAAAAGAAGGAGAACTCATTGCCATCCCGTATTTCGGTGATTTTTACAGCTTGATTGTGACCATTGAAAGCAAAGAAGGGTTAGTTGATGGCATTGATGCATCTCATATTTTAAATCTGCTAGTCATCTTTGATTGGTATATGACGGATGCTGAAGAAATTATGAACGAGGAAGCACAAGAGAATGCAGAAAATGATCGGTATGTAGATGAACAGGAAAAATGAGTGTGTTATAATAAAGAGAGAACAATGTAAAGGGGGATGCTTCATATGCAAAAAAGAAGAGTAGCAATTGTCACTGGTAAGTCGTCAGGGCTTAGAAGAGGCAAAGTCAAAACAAGAGCGGCATCCGATAACTCTTTAAAGCCAAAAACTCGTATAGCGGTAGCCGAAGGGTTCAATGATGTGCTGTCTGCCAACGACAAAGCGGTTGAACTCACTTACACAAGATAAAAGAATAATAGATTGAAAGAAAAAGCGAGGAGTCAACAAGCTCCTCGCTTTTTTGATGTATAAAAGAGAGGCTCCCTGTATAGGATGGATAACAAGAAGCTATACGGGAGTGAGAAAAATGGGTTTAAAGCGATCAATCAAAAGAAAAACCACACAACCTCACACAAAAGTTCCGAATTTTGGATTTGGAAAAACCATTGAGAAAATTGAGAAAGCCATTCGTTTGTTGGATAATAGGAAGTAAATGTTAAAAGAGTCTTTTCTTGAAATAAGAGAAGGCTTTTTTGTTGCTTAGAAAACGTTAGGTGCTTAATGTTTCTCAATATTTCAAGAAGTGATATAGTGAATAAGTGTAAAATTTTAGAAATAGAAACATAGTTTTGAGGGAGAGAGGAAATGAGATTACAAGAAATCATTGGCATCGTAAGAGAATATTTTCTTTTAGCATTCATGGCATTAATTGTTTTAGGGGTTGTTTTCTTTATCGGGTATTTCATTGTCTACCGAAAGCTTTTAAAAGGAAAGAAACGACTTCCAAAGAAGCAATTGTTTTTTGGAGGCTTGTTTATTGGATATGTAATCATGGTGCTAGGAGTAACCTTTTTAAATAGAGGCTCGGATTTTTATGGTGGAATGAATTTATCCTTTTTCAGTACTTACAGGGAAGCCTGGTATAACTTTAACGTGAGACATTGGCAGTTCGTGATTTTAAATATAGTCATGTTTGTACCGTTCGGTATTCTTTTTCCACTACTGTATTCACGCTTTAAAAGAGCGATTTGGACAATCGGAGTGGCATTCTTCTTTACTCTTTCGATTGAAATCTCCCAATTCATTACAGGGTATGGAAACTTTGATATTGATGATCTATTTAATAATTTACTTGGTGCGATTATCGGCTATGGAATCACGAATGGGTTCATCACAATGAAAGAAAAAAGAATCAAACCATCTTTACTATCCTTTTCACCTTTATTGCTAGTATTGATTTTGTTCGGAAGCACATTTACAGTTTATCATTTGAAAGAGTTTGGGAATCTTTCTATCGCGCCCATTTATAAAACGAATATGGCACAATCAACAATCACTACTGATGTACAGCTTAGTGATCAAAAACAAACCGTTCCAATATATAAAGCACCGAGCTATACGAAGAAAGCTGCTAATGAATTTGTCATCGATTTTTTTAAAAGAATGCACCTTGGTACATTCAATATGGAAATTATTTCCTATCACGATGACGGGGTTTATTGGATCAGAGGGAAGGAATCTTATAATATATGGTTTCGATACTTAGATGGAAGTTATAGCTATACGGATTACTCAAGCTTCGGCGAAGATAAAGAGCGACAAGACGTAGATGAAGAAACCTTAAAAGGAAGCTTAGCGAAATTCAACATAGAGATTCCACAAGACTCGCAGTTTCAAAAAGTCGATACTGGTACTTATGAGTGGACGGTAGATAAAAAGGTGATAGGCAAGCAGCTATTAAATGGTTCTTTAACGGCAAGTTATTATAACGATGATACAGTGAAGGTAATTGACAATCAATTAGTAACCTATAACAAGGTAAGAAATATTCAAATAAAGAGCGAACAAAAAGCGTATAAAGAAATTTTAGACGGGGAATTTAAATATTATTCTGAAAATAAAATGATAAAAAACTTACATATTCATAATATAGAGGTAAGCTACTATCTAGATTCCAAAGGCTATTATCAACCTGTTTATGCTTTCCATAGTACAGTAGATGGGGATGATCTGACTATTTTAATTCCGGGAATCTAGAAAACTTAAGTCCTAAAATGAAAGGAAGTGGAGAAAAAATAAGTTAATTTTCTTCACTTCCTTTATTTAATCAGTTTTAAAATAACACAGAAGTAATAAATGCGAATGCAAACGAAAAACAGAATATAAAACAATATGGCTTTGACCGAATTTTTTAAATTGATGAGGTGCAAGGACTACAGTATCTAGATGTATATTTCATTAATATAATGAAAATTAATGATGGACATGTGAAGTTATTAAAAACACCAAGTAAGCATGCACAGCTAGACAGTGTATACTCAGCATTCTATTAAGGAACAGTATCATAACTTTGATCAGCAGCGTTACCCAAATTTGCAAGAATTGTTAGCAACATTTAATGTGGATGTTCACCGAGAAAAAACAGAACACAAAAAAAGTGCTAAAGACTTTTTAGATGATATTTTTAGTTAGAGTATTAAAAAATCACTTTCACTACAGATATGTAGCATGAAAGTGATTTTTTATATAATGCATCTTGTTAAAATAACTTCAAAAGAAAATTAACGAATTATTTTCATAAAAAATATTATAACATTCGTGTTTAAATAGCGAAAATACAATTCTCCCATCGGCTGGACACTTCATAATTTGAATAAAACACGAACGTTTTAATTAGAAAACGTTCTTTTAATTAAAGAGATTTTAAATTTACTTTGTTTTTCTATATATGTAAATTAACGTTTGCGAAGGTATGCCGTAAGTGATGTAGCCTAAAGCGGGAGGGAGGCCAGCCTTTTGTAACACATTTTTAAAGATGACATGCAAACCGTACGGATCTAATGCTTTCCTGTGTTTCTAAATAAAAATATGTTCAGAAGGATACGTTTGATATGGTCTCAAAGATTCTTGATAGGCCTTTAGAAGCGGATTTAAGTGTGGATGAAGGGGTAATATCCTTCTTTTTTGCCTTTAAAAATCAACTTGTTCCCATGTTAATGAAACGAGTTCAGAACGTCTCAGACCGGTTGTTACTAACAATATTAAACATTACCTCATTTCGTTTCGCAAAACATGATTGATTGCTTCTAAATTAGGTGCCGAGTAGACAAGCGTTGTGTAGAATTTATATAGCATAAAATATTATTATATTGCCAATTATCAGAATATTGTCTCCAAGAATAAACACTAATCTAAAAAACAATAAGGAAAGCATGAGAATTAACAAATGTGGCTTGTATTTTGTAATATACTGTCATAACTAATATTAGCTTTGTAACAATAATGAGTAGAATAAAATTTAGTTTAGACTTTTTTGTCCTTGTACAGTCCTGAACAAACCGATGAACTGCTGATGTGGATTTAATACATCTAAATTAGAAGATCGGTCATTAGACTTTAAAAAGTCATAGAAAATTTTAAAATCAAAATCATAGCTGTCAATCGTATTTATTAAATAGTTTTTTCAACTTGCAAATACATTAAAAAATCATCAACAGATTGAGAATAATTCATTTATATTAACCTCCAACATAGTTACTTATTAGACCGATCCAATTCATTATGGTTAATTTGAAGGGGAGAAGTTCCCCATAAAAATCATGATGGAAACTTGGACGGATTACTTATTGGTACTCTTATGTTTTATTCTAGTTTACATAATATATATTCTAGGAAGTTAAATCATTATCATGTTTTCTGTCTCAAATGAAGAGTTTACTCAAGTAAATGAGACGAAAACAAAAATTTTTATTAATTAATAATTTTTCGTTATTTATTTTGTTGCTAAATCATATCAACTTCAACTATTACATCTAAATTTATAGATCACTTCACATTTGTTTTGCTAATAACTTAACATAGTTTTAGACTAATCGTTTTATATTCTTAGATTTACATGTTATTTAAATTAACTTCACTTATTATTCTCACTACTACATTTGGGGAATATTTCTTATTTATTTCCTGATATAATTTTTATCAGGTTTCTATTCTAAAAATTTGCCAAACTAAAAAATCAACTTTTTTGTAGTTTTTTAAGTAAATTCCTCTTTGTTCGCAAAATAAGTATATTTACAATCTTAAATGCAACTAAAATCTTTTCAGGTTTTTTCCTAGAAGATCTTCACTATACATTAAATAATATTGCTTTTTTGTCTAACTGCCTCCCATTAATTGAACAAAACTACTTCATTAGGATTGCATTATTGCATTATTTATCCACTTTAAGATCCTTCTTTATTGGCTTAGTGACAGGGTTCCTGCTGTAGACCGCAAAGTAAGCTTGGAGAAATAATAAAATGCGCCCTATTTTTTAATTTCTTCAAGCTTCCTTCTATTGACTGCTCTATATAAGGAGCCTTGAGATATTCCAGTTGCCGAAACTATCTCCTTTATAGAATATTCTTTACTATCATACATCCGTAGCGCAACAGTAAGCTTTTCTTTATCCAACTTGGGTCTACCTAATGTTTTTCCACGCCTTTTACTTGCTTCGAGTCCTTCCTTTACTCTTTCAGCAATAAGGTTTCTTTCTAATTCAGCAATGACGCACATCATTTGGAACATGGCTTTGCCCGTAGAGGTTCTTGTATCCATATTTTCTTTTAAAGAAATGAATTGCACCCCCATCTCTTCTAACTGTTGAATAATATTGAGGATATCCAATGTTTTACGCCCTAAACGAGAGATGCTCTCCACTACAACTGTATCGCCTTTCCTGATTACATCAAAAAGTTGATGAAGTCCTTTTCGATCTTTAATCGTACCAGTAAACTTCTCCTTAATTATTTTTTCACAACCATATTCATTAAGCATACCAATTTGCCGATCTAAGTTTTGGTCAATAGTAGACACCCGAGCATAACCAATTATCATTTGTAACCTCCATTAAACTTGTATATTTTTATTTTACTAGAGGAGCCCTTATTGTAAAGGTATTTGGTAATACTTTTGGTAATACTTTTGGTAATCATTTTTGGTAACTGCTAATCTTGATAAAATCAAAGGTCAGTTTGGTGATGAAAAGGTGTTACAAAAATACTGGTTTATGGTAATAGCATGTATTAACATGGCAATAGGTTATTCAGCAATCGGGCCATTATCTACAGTATGTTTTTCCACCGTATTCAACGTATTTTATGATAACAAAAATGGTAGTTTTCTATCTTTGTGGAAGCATTATATACAGTAATTATTTATAGTTTTCAACGTACACAAAGATAGGACTTTATTTGGAGAGGTGGGTATGATAGGCTTGATCGCCTGACGAAACAACTGCTTCAGCCTTTCAAGACAAATCATACCCACAGAGGCTCCAAGTCAAGTCCTTAACCACTTATCTTGGCACACATGTACACAAAGATAAAAGGTGCATTCTATCAGGCTTTTGTCGATAATACTGTAGATAAGGGCCAGATTGTAGAATAACGCCTTTAAAGAAAATTGGATATCTATGTTAAAGTTTAGAAGAGGTTGTGAACATGGGTTTGAAATAAAATCGAACCGTTTTACGGGGCTGTTCCAAAAGTCGATATTTGATCGATTTTTGGAACAGCCCCCTTTTTAGTGGTTGAAGTCACTCTTTCTTTTAGGGGTAGCCTCAGGAAAATGCGGATTTACAACGTTAAGTAAATTACAGCATAAAACAACGATTCCCTTACAACGTTGTTTAGGAACCGATTTTTTAATACTTATTAAGCTGACGAAGCATTTAGTTGAAAAACATTGAGTAAGGAAAATTAAAAAATGTTCAGAAATCGCAACCTACATATTACATGATGAGATAAACATTTTAGTAATCAGTCTAAAATATTTCACTATCTAATTAAATATTTCCTATTGGACTCCTGCAAATCCCCATTGGGATACCCTTATGATTAATGATTTTTTTCAGATTCACAATAGCATTTCCTTGATAAACTTGTTCCATAATATTTTCTATTTTTTCGCTTTCTTGTTTACTTACTTTTTGCTTCATAAGCATTTTTTGAAACCATTGACTAATTTCTGTCGGAGAAACATTCCCAGCAATGGAAGAAAGGCGATCATATCCATGTAATACTTTTTCTTCTAAATCCACTTCTCCACCAGCATAAAAATATAAATCATTTCTATGCATACCGTTTTTTATTCGTTCAACTTTTTCTTTATTGCCAGCATCTTTTATTCCAACCACTAAGTCTATCTTACTTAATTGAATAATACTCTTCTCTGATAAATCAAATCCAGTTCTTTTTGGATTGTTATATAAAATTGTAGGTTTATTACTAAGGTGCATAATCCTCTTTGTATAAACGAATGCTTCTTCTTGTGTCGGTATAACATACGGTGGATACCCAAGCATGATACCTGATATTTTTGTGTGACGAATCTTTTCAGCTAATTCCTCTGCCTCTTTCTGTCTAATTGAAGCCACACCAAATATAATTTCCATATTACTAATGAGTTCTTCTTCCAGTTCTAAACCGTTTATTATTTCAATTTTCTCTTGGAGGTTTAGACTATGCTGTTCTCCAGTAGTTCCAGAGACAAGAACAGATTTTACTCCTTGTTTATACAGGTCTCTTATATGGCTTATTGTCCCTTGAATATTTAAAGATTGATCTTCAAAAAAAGCTGTTGGCACGGCAATATGAACTTTTTCTGTTAGCATTATGTTATCCCCTTTATCATCCTTTTTATCTACTTAAACTAACTGGGCAGAATCCTTTAATAAGTAGTGAGTGCTTCTTATTGAAGGGAATCGCAAGTTTATTAATAAAATTATAAAATATTAGTCTAAAAAAAGCCCGAATTTGGACTTTCTTATGTTAATACCATTCTCCTTTTGCGATTAAAAATACTTTACCCCCTACAAGGATTTGAATGGAATTTTGGGAATTTTTAGCTTGTATATTTAAAATAGATGGTCTTCCCATTTGGAATCCTTGTTCAACTCTGTACACTATGTTTTTACTTTCAAAAAAGTTATGTGCGATAAGGTATCCAGCAAGATTTCCGTTTGCACTTCCAGTCGCAGGATCTTCTGGGAATCCTGTGTCATCTAAAAATACTCTTACATTTAAATCATTTTCTTTTAGTTTGGTTTCAGGAGTAAAGACAAGGATATTTGCTTTTATAACGTTATCAATGAAATTTTGATAATTATTATGATTGATCTTGCAACGATTTACAGCATCCAATGAACAAAGAGGAACAATTACTGCTGGTAATCCAGTTGATACAATTTGAATTGGGAAACGGGAATCAATATCTTCATTTGGTATCTGTAATATTTCGGTGAAAATATCTTGATCAGGAATAATCGTTCCTAATTCGGGTGGGTTTTGCTTCATTATTAATTGTTCACCTTCAATATTTACAGGTATTTGTCCTACTTTAAGGTTTAGAGTTATTTGTTTACTTTCATTGTTTTCTAAAACTTTCTGAATGATAAATGCTGTTCCTAATGTTGGATGACCAGCAAAAGGAACCTCTACATCAGGAGTAAATATTCGAACATCGTATCCTCCGTTGTCTTGTTTGCCAGATAAAATAAATGTTGTTTCATTAAAGTTTATCTCTCTTGCGATCCTTTGCATTTCTTCAGTAGATATAGTTCTCGAGGGAATAAGTACAGCTAATTGGTTACCTTGATATTTTTCTTCTGCGAATACATCAACAATATAAAAATCCATAAATATTACAACTCCTAATTTTTAATTGTAGTATATTATATCATTGCTTATTCAACTAACGGATGCGTTAGCTGAATAAGCTCAATTAAAAAAATCGATTCCTAATGTTGTAAGGGAATCGATTTTTTATGCTGTAATTTGCTTAACGTTGTAAATCCGCATTTTCCTGACGCTACCCCTTTTAATACTTACATGGGGAGGGGCTATTTAAACTAATGATGGAGTTAGTACGAATAAAATATGATTCGGTTCATCACTCTTGTTCAAAAATCGGTGTTTAACATTTGGTGGAATGCGTACGACATCTCCTTCATTTAAAAAATATTCGGTGCCTTCCAGTTCGACATACGCTTGTCCTTTCATGACGACAGCAATTTCTTCTTGGTTGTCGTGTGAATAGTGACTTTCCGTAGTGCTTGCGTGTGCCTTTAAATCCATCATTAAGAGTTCAATATGTGCTTTCATGAAGTCTGGTGTTAACACATCATAGACAATATGATCACTATTCTCACGATATACTTTCTTTCGATCATGTTTTCTCGAAATGAGCGAATCCGTATCAATTTCATTAATGAAGAGGGTAAAGAGTGGCACATTTAATGCTTGCGCAATCAGTTTTAGTACACTTAACGAGGGATTTGCTTGTCCTCTTTCTATTTGGCTAATAAGTGAAGTGCTAATTCCTGCATATTCGGCGAACTCACGAATTGTCATACCATTCTTTTTACGATAATTTAATACCGTTTGCCCGAGGCGATGATTGTTCATAGTAAAGATCCTTTCTAAAATAATGTATGTTTCATTCATTTTGTGCTGACATACTAAACATGGAGAATTAGTACTTTTATAGATTACATAAATATTTTATACTTACGTTTGTACATTATAATGTATTAATTTCATTATTGTAAACAAACATCTAGGGGGAAACAGAATTGAAATCACCACTTATTTCTTACATGACTTTATTTTTTGGCGTATTTGCATTATCGACTTCAGCGATCTTTGTGAAATTAGCAGATGCACCTGCGACAATTACAGCATTTTATCGGATGCTTTTTGCAGCAGTAATGCTTTTGCCATTTTTATTAGTTAATAAAAAGAACCGACAAGAATTACGTTTGTTGTCAAAAAAACAATGGGGACTTGGATTATTATCAGGCGTATTTCTAGCAGCCCATTATGTATTGTGGTTTGAATCATTAAATTACACATCTGTAGCAAGCTCGACGGTTATCGTCACATTACAGCCACTCTTTTCGATGGTTGGCGGCTATTTTCTATTCAAAGAGCGCTTCAGCAAAGGGGCTATAATGGGCTGTCTCGTCGCGATTGCCGGAAGTATTGTCATTGGATGGCAAGATTTTCAAATTAGTGGACAGGCATTATTTGGCGATATACTTGCTTTTATTGCGGCAGGCATCATAACAGCCTACTTCTTCATTGGCCAGCATGTTCGTAAAAGGCTATCTCTTATCCCATATTCAGTTATTAGTTATGGGAGCAGTACATTACTTTTAGGTGTTTTTGCATTCAGTCAGCAAACACCCTTCTTCAATTATTCTGTACAAACATGGTGGTCCTTTATTGGATTAGCGTTTATTGCAACAATTTTAGGGCAAACAATTTTCAATTGGTTGTTGAAATGGCTAAGTACTTCAATTATTTCAATGAGTATATTAGGAGAGACGATTGGAACTTGTATACTCGCTTATTTAATTCTGGATGAGGTTATTTCTTTACAACAAGGTATAGGTATTGCACTCATCTTAATCGGTCTAGCATTATTTTTAATACAGCAAAGAAATAACGAATAAATAATAGAGATTAATTGGCGGTACGAGAATAGATTTAATTGAAGAACATTTATTAGAAGAATATCTTTTAAAATGTATTCCTTGTTCAACTATCGGGCGCATTTCTGAAGGAAGGATTAAGCTCTAGTTCATTACGGAAAACCAGCTAATATCTTGACGGGAGATTAGCTGGTTTTATCACCGTTCAAAATGATGAAAACTATGAAACTCTCAACTTAATAGGTATTCGCTGATCCATATCGAGTTCAAAGGTTCCGTATGGGTTGACATGATGATAAAATAAAGGTGTTAATCCCCTAAAATCTTCTGAAGTCATTTTCTTCAACCAATATTGGTTATTGTCATAAAGTACTTCTTGTACCATTAAGGTATTCATATAGACTAAGCAATTTTGCAGCAATTGAAGTGATAAGGCGGACACCTCTTGATCTTCTATCGAATTGGAACGAATCTCACTGTTTTTTCCATAGAAAATATAGGTATTCACCGAGTTCCATTGTTCCACTGTATTTAATCCTTCATGGATCTCCCTACGAATCTCTTCATAGTTTAAATAATCACATAAAAAGATTGTTTTAATCGCTTTTCCTAATTCACATAAAGCCAGATAGGTTGGATGTTTCGTATCCCTTGTAAATCGCTTTAAAATGGCTTCTGCTGATGCGGTTCCCAATCGTAAGGCAGTTGCGTACTTAATGATTTGTTCATACTGTTGACGGATAAGATCCCAATTAATCGGTCTACTTAGAATCGGTTGCAGGTGAGGATATTCCTCATTCATGCCAGCTTCTGGACGATATAACTTTTGAGACCCGATATTTTTAAAGCGTGGCATCAGTTTAAATCCAAGTAGATGACAAAAAGCAAAAGCAACGACACTTTGTCCGTGTGTATCGACATAATTCCTGTCAACTTCCATGTCCGTACAGTGGCGAAGAACCCCTTCCATCATTGCTGCCACTTCCGAAGAAAGGCAGGACTTTAGCTGAGAATAAATACAAGCTGACTTGCGATCTGTATGCCAATAGATCATGACTCCATGTTTCTTGTAGCGAGGATGCCATTCAGAAAGCAGGTTCTGGTCCCAAGAGCCAAAATGTTTTGAATCGGAAGCACATGCAGTGGTAGCTTCTCCCCATACCTCTTTCATTCGATTGTAGATGATATGGTTGGTAACCTCTGCGTTGGCTTTTCGCAAATGATCCTTATGAATAAATTTTTGACGTATATACCGAAGTTCCCGATAACTATCTAGATGGTTCCCAGCAGAAACAGTTTTCAAACCTGTATTTGTTCCCAATCCAAATAAACTTAGAAGAAGTCGTCGTTGGACGGTTTCTCGATCTAAAATCTCTCGATTGGCTGTTGTTTTAAAGTGTTTGGTAAACTGCGTGTGAAAATCTGTTTCTTTTAGTAAATCCAATAGGTTAATGTCGGTCCAACGGTTCTTAATCTCCTGTTTAAGCATCGCCACATGTGGAGGTTCTGGTTGCTTTTCTAGTGGAGTAACTCTAATCCATCCTTTATTATTTTTGGTAGTAATCGCTACGTTTTCGTTACTTTGATCTCCTAGCCCTTGATTCAATAAATGGAGTTTATCTTTCAGCAACTGTATAATATCTTTGATAAAAGGCTCTACATCAAGAGGAGCTTTCAGTGCTTGAAAATATTCTTCCTTGTGCTCATCAAAATCTTGAGGGAGATCTTCATCCGGATTTCGATACCGATCGGCTCCCTCAATCCAAATTTCTTTACAACGAAGTCGAGTGCGAAGCGATTGTATTACAGCAATTTCATAATTGATTCGATTTACTCTTTCTATTCCTTTGCTGTCTGTCTCAATAATGACATCTTTCCATTTCGGCTGAATTACGCCTTCTATGGGGACCTCATCTCCAGCAGCAAAATAACGCTGCCCACTACTTTCTCCATACTCTTGAATAAGTTGGATAGCCTTGACAATCGGCTGATGAAATTGATTATTCGAGCGAAAAGTAAGGTTGTTTAATATTTTAGAAAGGGACTTTCGATAATGCCCTTGGTAAGAAGAATGCATTTTCGTATAGATTTTTTCTTTGTACTCCCGGTTATTTTTTGTCATGTCCTTAATAATATCTCGAATCATATCAGAGCTAACAATAGGGAATAGAGTATCTTGAATAACCCCTTCTGGGTGATCTACGGTTGCTTTCAATAAATTGACAATATGTTTATTTTTCCCTTGGACTCTTTCTAATTCTTCTACTGCTTCTTTTCGGGTTGTATTTTTGGCCTTATTTCCGAATTTAAGTGTAATTTCATCCAATAAATCAGCTAAATAATCAATGACTTCCTCATGACGATGTGAAAATAAAATGGCAAGAAGGGTATGGCGAATGGGTGCAGGGTGTGCACGCAATTCCGTTACGGTTTCTGTAGCTGCACGAAGTCGATATTTCTTTACTAATTTCGGAGTCAAATGATGAAATAATCTTGGAGGAATGTGTAGATGCCGAATCGCTAACAGTTTTTTAACTTCCATTTCTATGGTGTTTACACTTGGTTTGCTAGGGGAAGATAAAAGTTGACGAAAAGTTAAAATATCTGATTCCTTTTCATTATGAAACTCTTCTTCAAAACCTTCTGGTGATACCTCATCAGCATAAGATTCCAGAAGCGCATCTAATCGTGAACAAGTCTTAGGAGACAGCTGCTGATAGGTCGATTTATACAAATTCTTTTCAAAAGCATCAATGGCTGAATCAATCATTCTCTTTAAACTTCCATTTGAAGGAGGTTCGACTTTCCACTTGTGAAACAGACTGTATGCCTGACTTTTTAAATAGTCAATATCGTGTGTAAAGTGAACTTGTTCGTTTAACCAATCTGTCAAAAGATCGTTGTCCTTTGCCGTAAGTTCTCTAAAACCGAAGAATTCCCTAATTTGCTTTCGATGGTAAGTAAAATTTCTTTCCTCTGCTCCCCAACGATACTCCTCAAAAAGATCTGCGGATATTTCCAATTGATGCGCTATATATTCAACTACGACCTTTGGAATATCTTGTTTCTTGGGCGGAAATCTAGCCTCTTGTTGAAAGTACTTTAATAATACTGCAAATCCTAAACGACTTGCCCCTGTTTTATTACCAATCAGTTTTCTTTCAATTGGTAATACTACAAAGTGTTCCAGTAGCCCATCTTCATTCCAATTTCGTTTCATAATCCTCTTCCCCTAATCTTAAAGTAATTTCTAATTTGAGTGTAATCTATTGATTAAAGGATGAAAACAATACTTTGCGGTCTAGAGCAGCTACCCTGTCACTAAGCCTTATTCATACACAGTTAGTAAGGAGTTGATGTTATCGCTCCCTTTTCACTATTTTTCGGTACGGGACGTTTTTTTTGTCAGTAGTCGCTGAACCTTCACGCCACCGTCGGATACCCAGCGTTCATACGTGTACGCACGCTAATGTGTGTAACTGCTGATAAGCTTTTGCTAATCGCGCACCAATATATTACGGTTATTAAGAATCCCGCTTTTTTTCAATAAAAAACCATTGGGGTAGAACCCAATGGTTAAAAAAAAGTAACTTATTAAGTGTTTGAATCAACTTAAACTCCACGTCGTGCAAAGTCCACAAATCGGAATTTATCAAGGCGATGTCGCGACTCCGTATATTGGAACAAACTGGCGTTATCTAAATACACATAGTTTTTGACGACCACGATATGGGAAAATCCCTCTAAGTCAAGGTACCCGCGGTCTTCCTCGGTACAATCCTCAACAACGATCTCCTTTTTTGCAAAGCTAATGTTTAGCTGTAGTTCTTTTTCTAGGTACTCATAGATCGAACTCTCACAAATTTGCTTTGTTAAGGTTGGGACATATTTTTTTAAAAAATAGTCCTTATCTAAAATGATGTGTTCGCCGCCAATCGTTCGTGATCGGATCACTTTCCAGATTTCATCCTTGCTTGAAGCATTTAATTGCTGTTTCATAAATGGATCTGGTTTGACTAAACCGAAATCATGAACGGTTGTTATAGGTTCCATATTGAAGTTTTTAGAAATTTCCTTAAAACTTACTAACCCTGAAATCGGAAAGCTCATCTTTTGTACGTCAATGACGATCGAGCCTTTACCTCTTATTTTTTGAATGAAGCCGTTTTGAGATAAGAGGTTTAAGGCTTTACGGATCGTTTCCCTGCTTGTGTCGTATGCTTCCGCTAAGTCATTCTCAGATGGAAGTGCTTCTCCTGCTTTGATTTCACCAGACTTTATTTTCTCTGTCCAATCCTTGTAAATGGAAAGGTATTTATTATTTCTCATGTTTTATCACCATTATTATCTTACCATGAACAAGTATGACCATGCATTCTGGTTTAAAGGTTTCTATTCAGCTTTTTTTAAAATAATAGACAACAGATTCATATGGGCGAAGCTCCATTTTTTCAAAAGTATCGACAGAATCTGGATAGTTCGATAGTAATTGTTTTCTTGAAAAATCGTCAACTTTAATATGCTTAGGCAATTCAAAAGTAGTTGGCTCTTCATAAAAGTTATTAACAACTAAAAGCTTTTCAGTTGGTGTTGTTCGTACATAGGCAAATATTTGTTGATCATCTTGTAATAGTAGCTCGTAATCACCATCTGTGATAATATCATATTCTTTTCGTAATGAAATCAGCTTTCGATAATGATAAAAGACAGAATTTGGATCATTTACTGCATTTTCCGCATTAATCTCTTTATAGTTGTTTGCAACATTAATCCAAGGAGTTCCAGTTGTGAAACCTGCATACTTTGAATTATCCCATTGCACTGGAGTTCGCGAATTATCACGTGATTTGCGTTTTAAAATTTCAAGAATTTCTTCTTCAGACAGATTCTTTTGCTTTAAAATAGTATACATATTTAACGATTCAACATCACGATATTGTTCAATTGATGTGTACTTAGGGTCTGTCATCCCAATCTCTTCGCCTTGGTAAATATATGGTGTGCCCTGCATCATATGAATTGTCGTTGCGAGCATTTTTGCTGATTCACAGTGATACTCGCCATCATTACCATATCGAGAAACAACTCTAGGCTGATCATGATTACACCAAAATAGTGCATTCCAGCCTCCGCCTTTGTTCATACCTGTTTGCCATGTAGATAAAATATCTTTCAATGCAATGAAGTCCATTTCTCCAATTGCCCATTTTTCTCCATTTGGATAGTCGACTTTTAAATGATGGAAGTTAAAAGTCATACTTAGTTCTTGACGTTCTGGGTTAGAGTACCTAATACAATGATCAATTGTAGTAGAAGACATTTCACCGACTGTCAAACTATCATACTTAGAAAACACTTCATTGTTCATCTCATGGATATATTCGTGAACATGAGGTCCATCAGTATAAAATCTTCTGCCATCACCTGGTTGTACAGATCCGTCATCATTTGGAAAATCTTGATCTTTTGAAATTAAATTGATGACATCAAGTCGGAATCCATCGACGCCTTTTTTACACCAAAAATCCATCATTGTATATACTTCTTTGCGAAGCTCTTTACTTTCCCAATTTAAATCAGCTTGTGTGACATCGAAAAGATGAAGGTAGTATTGATCTGTTGCTTCATCATATTCCCATGCGGAACCACCAAATTTTGACTCCCAGTTTGTTGGTGCAGATCCATCCTCTTGTGGATCCTTCCAAATATAATAATCACGATATGGGCTTGTTTTTGATTTTTTAGCTTCTTTAAACCATTGATGTTCTGTCGAGGTATGGTTTACGACAATATCCATAATGACTTTAATGCCATGTTGATGAGCTTTATCGAGTAATTTATCAAAGTCTTCCATTGTGCCATACTCCTCATGAATCGAGTAGTAATCACTAATGTCATAACCATTATCTTTTTGTGGAGATGCATAAATAGGTGTTAACCAAATGACATCTACACCTAAGTTTTTTAAATAGTCTAATTTGCTAATGATTCCTTGTAGATCGCCTACCCCATTTCCAGTTGTATCATTAAAGCTTTTTGGATAGATTTGATAAACGACTGCTTTTTTCCACCAAGGATGATTCAATATAAACACCACCGTTATTATTTTTGTTTTTTCATTTTTGCAAGAGCGAGTGTTAAGAAAAACGGTACAATGATAACGATCGCCATTCCGATAAAGAATGATCCCCAGTTTTCCGGGAAGATCGATAAGAATGCAGGAAGACCACCGACACCAATTGATGGAGCTTTTACACCTTGCATTGAAATGAACGCTCCTGCAAGCGCAGATCCAATAACGCTTGAGATGAACGCAAAACGGAATCGTAAGTTTACACCGAACATAGCTGGTTCAGTAATACCTAGATAAGCAGAAACAGCGGATGTTACAGATAGACTCTTTAGTTTCTCATCTTTTAATACAAACATCATCGCTAGCGCTGCCGTACCTTGCGCAATATTTGATAAAGCAACCATTGGCCATAAGAATGTACCACCGGTGCTTCCGATTAACTGCAAATCAACCGCCAAGAATGTGTGATGCATACCTGTGATAACAAGCGGTGCGTATAGTCCACCGTAAATTAATCCACCTACAATAGGTGCTACATTGAAAATACCTACAACCGCATCTGTAATGACATTACCAATTGCAAATGTGATCGGTCCAATTGCGATAAAAGAAACAAGTCCAGTTAACAATAGAGTAATTGGTGCTACAAGTAAAAGTTGGAATGCATCCGGAATGTGTTTTCTTAAGAATACTTCAAGCTTAGATAACACATATGAAGCAAGCAAGACAGGTAACACCTGTCCTTGGT
The DNA here is from genome assembly GCF_020075705.1 of Metabacillus rhizolycopersici. The sequence continues at coordinate 58,787 of NZ_JAIQUM010000010.1, forward strand.
AACCAACTTTTTGAACTTCCAAACCAAATAAGTTCCATGTTGGAATTTCTTCCGCTGCTCCGTAGCCCCAAGCATTTAAAAGATCAGGGTGCACAAGCATTAAACCAAGAACGATACCTAACAACGGACTGCCACCAAAACGATTTACAGCTGACCATCCAATTAAACCTGGTAAGAACACAAAAGCGGTGTTGGCAATCAAGTTAATGATACTAGCAAGATCTGCCCACTGAGGATAAACTTCAATTAAAGCTTCCTCAAAGAAAATCCCTGGTCCAGTTAAAAGGTTGTTTATACCCATTAATAGACCTGCAGTTACAATGGCAGGTAGGATTGGAATAAAAATATCTGCTAATGTTTTAATGGCTCGTTGAAGCGGATTTAAATTTTTCTCAGAAGCTTTTTTTACATCATCTTTAGATGATTCCCCTACCCCTGTTTGATTGACAAGTTCTTTGTACACTTTATCAACAGTACCTTGTCCAATAACGACTTGAAACTGTCCATTAGTTGAAAATGATCCTTTAACAAGATCGATCGTCTCGAGCGCTTCTTTATCTACTTTTCCTTCATCTACTAATGCAAAGCGTAAGCGTGTAACACAATGTGTTGCAGCTGATATATTATCTTTACCGCCTATTGCATCTATAATTTTCCTCACTTGTTTTGGATCGACACTCATTGTTTTCCCTCCCGTAATTCCTTTTATCAACTATATTTCATTACATATTGGAGCAAGCTGATTAAAAAAGAAGCGTTTTCATTTTTAAAACAGCCCGTCGAAACATGTATATACATGTTGTATTTATATCTTAAACTTGTATATACATGTTGTCAACAAAAATAAATGCGTTTTCACAAAGTGTTTTAGGAGATACTATTGAAATAAGTAAAATGTTTAGATTCTTTTCACACGTCCAACGTCCATTGAATGCTTATTCCCAGTAGCCTTTCGTCATGTCAGCAATTGCAACTTCGGTACTAGATTGAGCACCTATGAACTTACCATTTCCTACATAGATTCCTACATGACCATCTCTTTTATAAGTATCAAAGAATGCTATATCTCCTAACTTCATTTCACTAGGTGATACTGGTGTTCCTAAATGTCTTAAAGTTTCCGTGATTATGGAAGTTAATGGACCTAAATTTACTCCTACTTCCTTAAATGCCCAATGGACAAGGGATGAACAATCAAAGCGTCCTCTTACTAGATCACTCTGATTTCTACCCCTACCAAAAACATAGACAGAATCCCCGATCCACTTGTTTCCTACATCGCCAACAGCAACATAACCTTTCACGTATTGATCGGCAAAGCCAAGAACTTCTTCAACATACCAATCAGCCCGGTTATAAGCAAAAACAGCTCGTCTCAAATCTCCATCAGCTGCATCATTTGCCTTAAGATAGTTTGCTGCAGAATAGATCGCATCTTCAATATGGGATTCCGTCAGTAAAGCGCAGATTTACAACGTTAAGGGAATTCAGGCGAGAATGGATATTATGGTAAACCAACTGTTGTAGCAAATGTACATAAATAAGATGAGAATTGCTCAAGAAGAGGTGTTTGGAGGTATACCGTTCGATAATATCGATGAAGTGATTATTAAGCTAGCTAACCAATAAGAGTATGGTTTAGGTGGTGGTGTTAATACAACAGATCTTCGTAAAGCTCATCGCATTGCACACGGACTAAGAACCGGAAATGTTTGGGTAAACACATATAAAAGGTGCCAGGTTCTAACGAAATTCAGAATTGCCTCAGAACTTTTGGTTTTGAATAAAGAGTTTAAATTAGAAAAATTCAGTCTTATAGCCAATCATCAAAAGCCCTCGGATTTATTAAAATTCCGAGAGCTTTTGACGTGTCATGTCACGTTAGCATTGCATTCTATCTAACTTATCCTCATAGGTTCTTCTTGAAACAGACCTCGTTAAAACTGAATTATTGCGCTTCAATAATTATCTTCCTTGCAAAGACTTTGTCAGATTCCGACTTTTTCAAATGCCAATTGTCTTATTTCCTCTTCTAAAGACTTTGCAAGTTGTACAGTAGCACGGTCCACGAGTTTTGTTCCCATACTTTCGATTTCTTTGATTATTTTATGGTAGAACTCTTGATCATTACCTTTTATCTTTTGAGCGTCCTTAAAGAAATCCAATAACGCTTCGTTCGTTTCTTTAGGACGATTAAAATCAATTGTATAAACTCTATGTTTCATAATCAGGTTTGTATTCATTTCCATGTTCATTTCTCCATTCCTTTTAAGTAATAGTCATGTATATTTCTATAGTATCTTCATAAGTTTCACTCTAATTTCTATTAAATAGCCGTTTTAATCACCAGATGGCGTTCTAGTTTACGTTTAACTCGCTGAAGAGCATTATCAATCGATTTAACATGAGTGTTTAGTTCTTCAGAAATTTCCGCATATGATTGTCCATCCATATATAAGTTCAACACTCTTTTTTCCAAATCACTAAGCAATTCCGCTATTTTTAGTTCGATGTCATCTGCTTTCTCTTGGCTAATGATTAAGGCTTCTGGGTTCGTTATTTTATCCCCGGAGATCATATCCATAAGCGTATAGTTGGATTCTTCATCAAAAAGAGGCTTGTCTAAAGAAACATACGAATTTAGAGGTCCGTGCTTTTGACGTGTAGCCGTTTTAATCGCAGTTAATATCTGCCGCGTAATACATATTTCAGCAAAAGCCTTAAAAGAAGCCATCTTTTCCTCTTTAAAGTCTCGAATCGCTTTATATAGACCAATCATTCCTTCTTGAACAAGATCTTCTTTATCTGCGCCAATTAAAAAGTAAGGTCTTGCCTTCGCACTGACAAAATTCCGATACTTATTTATTAAAAAAGTCAGTGATTCACTATCGCCATTCTGAGCCATCTCGACCAAAACGATATCTTCTAGTTTAGTATCATTTTCAAGTATCTGTACTCCGGTATTTACACTCACTTATATCCCTCCACTTAACCCGACATGAATTTTGATGTGTAATAGATTGATAGATTGTCTTATCCTTAAGGGAACGAAACCGATTTAGAAATAAAATCTTTCTTCTTTCATTTCAAAAAAGGTTGATATTGAAAAAAACGCACAGCTTAAACTGGCGCTTGTTTAATCCGCTTTTACATCGTTTGTTTATTTCTTCACCCAATTACTAGTATATAGGAAGAAAAATGAAAACGTTGTCGAAATATAATAGTTATAGTGAAAAATCTAAATTTCTATCATGAGTAAAGTTTTTGTTCAATATCTCTTCGTTCGAAACGTACTTTTAAGACGCCAATAATGCAAGGTTGATCTGACATTATTTGTACATTCCGACATATATTTAAATCAATATCCACATTTTTCACTCTATTCTATTTCTCAAATGAGTTTCATTTCAGTTGATGAATGACTTGTAAGTCTCCTAAATCGAAATAACCAAGATCACGCAAACATAAATCGCCCGCATCTACGGTTTCAAGGCAGATTGTACCGTATGTTTTATCATTGTTTGTTCTTTCCTGGCCAGCTGCATGTTTAAAAATTGGCCACTCAGCTCAGTAAATCGTATTCCAATTAGATTTTCACTCCTGCAGTATTACTAGCCTTGATAATCAGTAGCGAAGGAATCAGGTAGCTGAAACACAGTCGCATCAAAAATCCGAATACGTTTGAAAGATGAAACCAAGTGTGAAGATAGCGATTGTATCGCGCAAAGTTTTTGTGCTAGGAGTAAAGTAAAGACTTCTCGACGGAATATGACAAAGCGTTGATTGAGTCCCTCTTGACTCATGAGTACACCCGTTGAAGCCTCTAACCGACTACATAGTTGCGTAAGAGGGATGTACTGGTTGACTTCTTGGCTGAGCCGAACGCAAAGGGTGATGAGTTCATCTGCTTGATACTTACTAGATCGCTGCACAAAACCAACCTGTTTAGCGATTTTTGTAGGACGATTGGAGATAGAAAGCGTTGTAATTCTTCAGAAAGCGAGAGGTCCATGAAAAAACATCACCCTTTTCAATTATTTTACTGAAAGAATAACGTTTTTTTCGTTTTGGGGAAAATTCGTTTCTTTAGTTTGATGGGCATGTGGTGGTATTCCTTCTTGGATTTACCTCCCGAAATGATTTTGCTACTCATTATATCTTCCTATATAAACCAGTTTTTGAATTGACCACTCTTTTTATCCTTAACGATTGCCCACTTCGTTTCACTAGAATATACGTTTTTACCCATGCAAAAACACCTCTGAATTAGTGCCTTTATAAAGGGTACCATTTCGAAAGTGTTTTATATTGTCTCATTTCATTAGGTTAGTCTACACAAAAAAAGGATTTTATTCCCAAGAGCTTCCAGATGGTGGTTTATACCTTTATAAAACTTTGGATGTCTTGTAGTACATAATGTACCAACGCTTACTTTTTATATGGAATATTTACTAATTGTGGTACTGTAACAAACTCATATCCCTCTTTTTGAAGTTCAGGGATAATTTGACGCAGTGATTCGATTGTATTCGTACGATCTGCATCCCATTCTCCCCCATCATGCATTAGGATAATCGCACCAGGATGTGTCTCTTTTATTACTTTGTTAGCTATTTTTTCTGGTGGATCCTCTTGCCAATCCAAGGAATCAACAGTCCATAAGATCACATTAAATTCCTTTTTTGCTAAATACTCAACTAGCGCTTCATATAAGAAACCATATGGTGGACGAAATAACTTAGGGCGATACCCGATGATCTTATTAAGGGTTTCTTCCGTCTGGGAAATTTCGCGTTCAAGTGTTCCAATATCCGCTTCTTCAACTAAATTAGGATGCCAATAACTATGATTACCAATGATGTGGCCTTCTTTGTTTATGCGTTTAACGATGTCTGGATAAGCATTAGCTCTAGATCCCATTAGAAAAAATGTTGCTGGAACATTGTATTGTTTTAGTACATCTAAAACTTGACCAGTAAATCGGGGATCAGGTCCATCGTCAAAGGTAAGCGCAATTTTTTTAGCCGTAGATGGGCCATGTAAATTGACTTCAATCTTTCTTCCTAACTAAGTGGATCTTTTCTGTTAACAAACATATTCTTTTTTACAGTTGGGTATACATAGTATAAAGATGCTTAAAGGAGAGGTTAGACATAGAAGTTTACCCGATACACCTAAGAAAAAAGCGCATCAATTACAAGGAAAAATCCTTTTTGAACGAGGAAATAACCAAATTGAACGAAAAATTCGAGGGACTATTCAGAGACCTGGAAAAATTAAAAGAGCATCTTGTTTCCATGGAGAATAAGTATAAACCAAAAGACAAGGACGTATAATGTCCTTGTCTTTTGGTTTATCGGGAATTAACAACCTTTTTAATTTCACGATTATATTCAGATAGCATCTTTTTATTTTTTTCCTGTCTTTCTCTTTTTACCGTTTCCAAAACCCCGCCACTTGATTTCTTGTAGTCGGTCCGTTTTTTTCTTCCTGTTACGTCCACTATTACTCGACTCATACAAATCAGCCCCTTTTTTTATTACTGACATTAAAAGCAAACAACTTAAAGGCTGTTGAAACGACATCTGCAAGTCTTTCTATATTCATTTTACCAGAAGTTGTCTTCGTGTTCAATGCGTGACGGTTACGATCACCAACAATCACTGTGTACACATAAACGGTATGATTCACTTCTGCTACAAACGAGATCGTCGATTTACCATCGGTTTCCCATGCATATGTGGATTGCAAGATCTTCAAGTAAGACATGTTTTTAAGTGTTCTGTCATCTATATCGACTGTTACTGGGATATGTTGATTTCTGCGCGAACAATATTCTAAGATAAGTTTGTCATCATCCAAGCGATAAATGGCATAATGACCAAAAAAGTCCATTGTTCCAAGCGTTAGACTGTTTTCTGCCTTTCTTTCAATTTTGTCCACGAGCTTTTCAGATAGTGCATTGACAAATTCATTTTCTTCCTGGGCATAATCAGGAAGATTAATCGCATCTATTGCCGTCTTTTTCAAATCCTTTTCAAGATTTAAAATCATAGCATCTTTCTTTTCAATATCCTTGTCCCATTCTTTAATAAGCTCTAATGCATGCTTGAAACGGAAACTGTTGCCCGTTGCTAGATAAGGTGCAAAGATATCATATTCCCTCCGATGATTTGTGTAGGCATAGTAGTGGAAATACTCCTTTTTGCTCTCATCTGTCATATCATGGAGTGCTTTCATTCCAAGAATGTAGTAAATCAATACACCTATTAATAAGAATAAAAATGGTGTTAGGATAAAAAATCCTAACAGAATGTCTATCGTAAAAAACCATCCGATAACTGCCAAAGGAATAGCATAAACAATTGCTCTCCAACTATACCATTCTTTCACAATACTATATCCTTTTTTCCATCTCTTTCTATTGAGGTCTACTAGGTAATGTTCCTCATTATCACTTACTTTAGGTGCAGCTTCCCTGATTGTTTTTATGTAGGGATCAAATTTATCTGAAGCTACTTCTAGATTTTCTAACGCAAGCTCTTTTTTATTTGCCATATCCCGCAATACAAATACCTCTTCCATTCTTTATATAAAACTATTATAACAAGCATGAATATGAAAATTTCATGTTTTTCAAAAAAAGTTCTTCTGCTCGAAAGATAAATGTAAATTTCCTCTCTATAACCCGTATGATAATTTTTAGAATAGGTGAATATACAAATTCACTAAAAAAACTCTCGTTCGTAGAGAGTTTTTTTGTAGTAAAATTAGTTATTTCTAAAAGAGGAACCAATCATTTCAAGTAACTCATTTTTTGATTTTGGGTATTTTTTTGGTAATGGAGCGTTTATATCAGTAAGTTTATTGAATACTTCCATTATCCAAGGTTGTTCTAAATGACTTTGCTGAACTGTTTCTACATTTTGAAATACTTCAACTGGTGAGCCGTGAGCAATAATTGTTCCATTATTTAAGACAATCACTTCATCGGCCCATTCATAAGCAAAGTCAACGTTATGAGTAGATAGTAAAATGGTTCTGTTTTCATTATGAATATGATCCAATAAATTCATAATTTTCTTCGAGTAATAGGGATCAAGGCCTGCTGTTGGTTCATCTAATACCATTAACTCGGGATTCATGGCAATAATACCTGCAATAGAAACCCTTTTCTTTTGACCAATACTTAAAAAATGAGGTGGTCTATCTTTTAAAGATTCAGTCTCTGTTAAAGTCATTGCATCCTGAACTGTTTGCTTTACCCTTTTAGGTGACAGTCCTAAATTTTTAGGGCCAAATTTTATATCTTCATAAACACTTGATGAGAAAAGCTGAGAGTCAGGATTTTGAAAGACGATCCCTACTTGTTTACGAAGTTGCCGAATCTCTTGTCGTGTATATGATAACTCTTTTCCTTTAAATAATATCTGACCATTTGTAGGCTTAATAATGCCATTAAGGAGTAAGAATAATGTTGACTTTCCTGCTCCATTATTTCCAATTAAAGCAATTTTCTTTCCGTGATGGATTGATAGAGTAATATCTTTCAATGCGAGCGTTCCATCCGAGTATTTATAAGAAATATTTTCAAACGAAAGGATTGGTAATTTCACGATGGATGCCTCTTTTCCATATTCATTCCAAAGTTTATCCTAATCTTAACGGGCAGTAAAACCCCCTCTCAGACTCAAGTGAAGTAAAGATGATAGGTGGGGATAACTGTCCGTAAAGATCCGATAAGTCTCACTTTAAGTTAAAATGGTTATTGCTAAAAGTCCAGTCATGGAGAAAATAATGCTTGCACAATGTAATCGATTATATTTCAAGCTCAACTCGACTTCATACAAGCGATCATCCCCGCCACGACTATCGATTGCTATTTGCAATTCCCTAGCTGAATGGATAGATTTAATAAAAAGACTAACAATAAGTTGTGCTATTGATGATATCCAGACTCTATAATTTTGATAGCCTAGTCTACTCGATTGCGCAAGGTAGATTTCATGCATCTTATCTAAAAGTACAAAGATAAATCGATACGTCAATCCGACTAATTCAATAAAAAGAATTGGAAGCTTTATTTTTTGCAATACCCACATCAATTGGTGTAGTGGTGTTGTAAGAATTAGAAAGTACAAACAGCTCACGCTTGCTAAAACAGTTCCACCGAGATGATAAGCTTGTTTCACATTATATAAGCTGATATATATTTTCCATGTTCCGATTTTAACATTCCATATTGCATTTAAGCTTTCACCATTTGTTGGAGCAATTGAAAACAAAATGGCAAATAGACTTGAAATCAGAAAAAATGATGGTAGCAAAAGAAGTTTTACATAATGAACGAATGGTATTTTTGCAGCATAAACAATCCCTATACTCATCACAATAAACGTTAAACAAGCAATCAATAAATTTTTAGTCATGATCGTAAATAATAAAAATGAAAAAGTAAATCCGACCTTCTCAATTGGATGAACATTCCTTAATGCACTTGTATAAGCATAATCATCGATTTTTAACATAGTAGCTTCCCTTGTCTATTTATTCTTTCGAAGAATATTTTTTTCTAGCTCGACCAAAGCCTATCACATAACCAATGATGATCGCACCCACAGCAGCTTGTAAAGAGAATAGTAAACTTTCAATTTCACCACTTGGTGGCTCCCATATGGAATGAAACCAAGGCTCATATTTAGGAGCTATTTCTCCAATAGCCTCTTCTGCTTGGCCATCAGCCCCACCGAATTCAGCATCCTCTTGAAGAAATAAAGGGATTATGGCCAATAAAATCACGAATATAAATAAAACAATATTTTTCATTATTAAATAGCCTCCTTAACAGAAGGTAGGTGATTTAACTCCGGCATATTATATTTTAAAAGTAAATTCATCACAATAACGGTTAATAATCCTTCACTAATGGCTAATGGAATTTGAGTAATCCCAAAAATACTTCCAAATTTAATAAAAGATGCGACAAATCCTCCAACTTCAGCTGGAAAAGCTAGCGCTAATTGAACAGAAGTAACGATATATGTACCTAAATCCCCGAGCATAGCTGCTAGAAAAACAGATACTGCAAATGACAATTTCATTTTTTTTCCAAACTTAAAGATAGCATATGATAATAAAGGACCAACTACAGCCATTGAAAAAGCATTTGCACCTAAAGTTGTCAGACCACCATGTGCTAATAACAATGATTGGAATAATAAAACAATCGTACCTAAAACACTCATAGCTGTAGGCCCAAACAAAATGGCACCTAAACCTACTCCAGTAGGATGAGAACAACTCCCTGTTACCGATGGAATCTTTAAGGCCGATAATACAAATGCAAAAGCCCCAGATAAACCAAGCATTGTTTTCAATTCAGGGTTTTCTTTAAGTCTTTTACGTATACTTCTTAAGCCGACAATTATGAATGGAAGGGTTACGGCCCACCAAAATACAGCCCACCCAAAAGGTAAAAATCCTTCCATAATATGCATAGCATAGGCTTCTTCATATGAATTCAGCCAAAAGTAGCTAGTAAAACCAAGCACCATTATTAGTAAAGCCCATAATGATTTTTTGCTCATTCAATGCCCTCCTTTAGTATAGTTATGTGGTCGATCATTTGTATGCCTTCTCTCCCCATATGTTCTTATATATTAAGTTCTTTAATGTTTGTCTTTTTTCCCAGTTAGCCGTTTCTAAAATAGGAGCTTTAGGATAAACATCTGTGTAGCCTATCGAAATTAAAGCCACAGGATCAATATGTGGTGGGATGTTTAAAATATCACGTACATCAGATTTTTTATAAAAGCTGACCCATCCCATTGCTAAACCTTCAACACAAGACGCTAACCACATATTCTGAATTGCACAAGCGGTTGACATCATATCGGTTTCAGGAATTGAATTACGACCTAATACATGTGAGCCTCCTCTAGAAGGATCGCATGTAACACAAATCGTTAAAGGAGCTTCTTTTAAACCCTCAATCTTAAGAGCTAAAAATTCTGATGCTCGATTATTTTCTTCATAATGAATTGCAAGTGCTCTTCTTTCCTTATCTGCAGCCCAAGCTAATCTTTTTTTCACTTCAGCCGATTCAATCAAGATAAAATTCCATGGTTGCATAAAGCCTACTGAAGGAGCAAGATGAGCAGCTTCTAATATACGGCCTACTGTGTCCGGTGGTATGGGGTCTGTTTTAAACCTGCGAATATCTCTTCTAGTTGCAATAACTTTATAAATGGATTCAGTATCTTCAATTGAAAACATACGTGACAACACCCCCAAATGAGAAGTTGAATTTTTAGAAACTAGTTAAAGATCTGATTGTTATAGAAATAATAAGGAACAGTTTTAGTTTGATAGAAAAAACTTGATACGTGTAAAAGGAATTCTTCTAAGTTAGAAATATTAGGGTCAAATAATATACCCAAAACTGTTCCACTATGAGCGACTATTATTCCTCCCTGACATATCGAAGTTAGTCTTTCAATTTCTTTAAAATAAGGTTTAGGTAAAATTTTTTCATTCACTTTGGCGCTCATGGTAGAAGCCATACAAATTTGGGAAAGATCCATATTCTTAATGCCTGACTTAATAAGATTATACGCTTCAAAAAACGTATGGCGATCACTCCGATCGTATTGTTTCGGCTGTTGATTGAATTGAATTGTGTCGATAACACCGCCGATATCAATGCCAATCATTCCAAAAGGAGGTAAACTTCCAAAAGATTCAATATGTTGACCATTGATGTAATCAAAAGCGACAACACCCTCAAACATGACGCCATCTGTAGGCTCAATTTCACTGGCAATCCAGGAGATAATATCATCAGTTAAGGGGATGGAAAAGCTATCTGCCACAGCCCTCATCGCAGCTACAAGATCAGCAGAGCTACTGGCCATGCCCTTGCCTCTTGGGATATTAGAATGAAGTTGTAAAAATCCCCCTCCACTCAAACCAAACCACTGAAACACCTTTTTACAGGCTTCGAGCGCTTTAGTATTAGAGCGAAAACCATTAATTTCGCTTTTTATGCTATCAGGAATAAAAATAGCTTCACTTTTTAGCACAGGTATAGGCAGCGTTATTAAAAAAGGCTGTTGATCTAGAACCCCTTGAACAAGTTCACCAAACGTGCCACTGCACTTTCCTTTTCCTACCTTCATGTTGAAAACCTCTACTTTATATCTATCATTCTCGTAATAAGACTACCCTGCATTTTAAATGATCCATTTGTTCCTGCTCCGCATCGTTCTTCTTCTTTATAACCATACTGTTTTTTCTTCAAAGGATGTTCTCTTTGGTGCCTTCTTTTTTTCGACTGACTCTTCATCGGGGTATCCTATAAAGATATTTCCAATAATTTTTTTGTTTTCAGTAGCACCAATGAACTGTTTTAAACGTTCATCATGGACAAGCCCTACTCCTCTTGTGCGCCAGACAAAGCCTAAGTCCAATTCCTTTGCTGCTAACCACATGGAATGAATCGCACAACAGACTGCATATTCATTATCTTGAGTCGCTTCTTTATCCCCCGGAACAATATCAGACGTAACAACGATATGAACAGGTGTATTCTCTAATACTTTTATAGAGCTGTTCACTAAGTTAGGTTTCGTTGGAAAACGCTCCTGCAAATACTCTTTCGCGAGAATTTCATATCGCTTTTTTGCTTCACCCTTTATCACATAGAAACCCCATGGTTCTCTCATCCGATCGTTCGGTGCCCAAGTAGCGATTTCCAATAATTTCTTAATTTTTTCATCTTCAACCTCTTGATCAAGATAGTCACGGATTGCCCTACGGCTTCCTAGCTCGCTTATGATTGACATGCTTTCTCCTCCTCTTGGTCTTCAATATTTACGTCCAGCTCATCAAACCATTTTATCTTTTCTCGTAATGTAACAACTTCCCCAACTATGATGATAGAGGGGTGTTTTATCCCTGCTTGCTTGACCTTTTTTTCAATCGTATCCAATTTACCTGTGAGAGTTTTCTGTTTTTCAGTTGTCCCCCACTGGATAACAGCTACGGGTGTATCAGGATTTTTTCCATTCTCAATTAGTTTCTTACATATATAATTTAAGTTACCAACACCCATGTAAAATGCAAGCGTGTCTATGCCTTGTGCAAGAGCAGACCAATTTAGATGATCTTCTTGCTTTTCGGCACGACCATGACCTGTTACAATGGCAAAAGAAGAAGCATAATCCCGGTGTGTGACTGTAATACCTGCGTAAGCAGGTGCAGCAATACCTGATGTAATGCCAGGTACAATTTCAAATTTTATATCATTTTTGGCCAGTACCTCAGCTTCTTCCCCAACACGGCCAAATACACAAGGGTCTCCCCCTTTTAAGCGCGTCACCGATTTCCCTTCAAGTGCTTTTTCGACTAAAAGCTCATTTATTTGCTCTTGAATTAGTTCATGCTTGCCAGGCAACTTTCCGCAAAAGATAAGTTCTGAATCTTTTCTTGCATGATTCAATAACTGCTTATTCACTAACCTGTCATATAAAATGACATCTGATTTTTGAATACACTCTAATCCATAAACAGTAATTAATTTTGGATCACCTGGTCCTGCTCCAACAAGATAAACGGTACTTTTCGTCATGATCATCCCTCTTTTCGATTATGTTTTTGTTCCATTATCTATTTACACTAATAATAGAGAGACCTACTGAGCTAAAAAGTCTAGGTAGCCATTTTCTTTCATCTCACAAAAATCCCTAGCTGTTTTGTCATTGTATTATCACCTTAATTTTCTTCCTACTTGTTTGTCTAAAGGGAGAATTCCCCTAAAAGTATCTAATTATGTTGTTAAACTCCTTGATGGTACTCCTCCATTTTTTGTTGAATCACGTCCAGATCAACATGTTCTCGAATATGGTCAGCTAATCGATCAAAAGCTTCTTCCCGCAATTTGTTGAAAGAAATACGATTATAGATAGGAGATAGTCCCTTTCTTTTCCGAATATGATTTAATAGCGCTTCACGAAAGGCATCATTATGAAAAATCCCATGAAAATACGTACCCATTACTTCTTCATTTGAATTTTTATAGCCGTCGTTTCGATCCTCAAGTTGAATGAGTGGTGAAGATTCACCATCCATAAATGTTTCTCCCATATGAATCTCATAGCCCTTTACATGAAATTGTTGACTACCAAATTGTAGCTCTCCTTCTGATAGCTTGGTCGTTTTTTCTTTTGTAATAGTCGTTTTTAAAGGTAGTAAACTGAGACCATTCAGGGACAGATGCGGTGATTCGATCGCATAGGGATCATGGATTTCAGATCCTAACATTTGATAGCCGCCACAAATTCCGAATATATGGGACAGACCTTTTCCTTGCAATTCAGTTAATTTTTGAGCGATCCCACTGTCCTTTAAATACATTAAATCTTCTAATGTATTTTTGCTTCCAGGTAAAATAACGATATCCGGTTGTTTTAGTTGTTTTGCTCTAGTAATAAATCGCACATGACAATCAGGCTCGTGAAAAAAAGGGTCCACATCTGTAAAGTTTGATATTTTTGGATATTGAATAACCGCGATATCCAATTCCTTTTCATCATTCAAAGCCGAAGTATATTTATTTAAAATGACAGAATCTTCTGCGTCAATATTTAAATGAGGAATATATGGGATGACTCCTAAAACTCGTTTTCCGGTATTTTCTTCAAACCACTTAAGCCCGGGTTCTAAGAGGCGAATATCTCCCCTAAATTTATTGATAATCACGCCAATTACACGGTCACAATCTTCTCGGTCTAAAAGTTGAAGTGTTCCAACTAAACTAGCAAAGACACCACCCTTTTCTATATCTCCAATAAGAACGACAGGAGCATTGGCCATTTTGGCTACACGCATATTGACTAACTCACGGTCATTTAGGTTAATTTCGGCAGGGCTACCGGCTCCTTCAATCACGATTCGTTCATATGTATTAGTAAGGTGAGTGAGTGAATCTTCAATTAATTTCAAGCCGGTCTGAAAAAAATCCTTTCGATATGCACCTGCTTCCATATTTTTATATGGCTTTCCATGGACGACTATTTGGGATTCGTTCTCTCGATTCGGTTTAATTAAAATAGGGTTCATATGTGTCGTGGCTTGAATTTGTGCTGCTTCTGCTTGTACTCCTTGAGCTCTCCCGATTTCTTTCCCATCGATGGTAATGTATGAATTCAATGCCATATTCTGTGATTTAAAGGGGGTTGTCTTAAATCCATCTTGTGCAAAAATGCGGCAAAATGCTGTAACGATTACACTTTTTCCTGCATCTGAATGGGTACCTTGAAACATAATTGGTAGAGCATTACCCATATGTTTTCATCCCCTTGCAATATTTTATCCAATTTTCTACCATATCGGGGCAGGAGGCAAAATGAAAATGTGTATATCCTGCTACAAGATTATGCTTCAAATACCCTTCTAGCTTTGTACCGCGCATCCCTTTTGTTTCGTATGCATATTGAATATTAGCTTCATCAGTATGGAATGTCGAGTAATGAAATTCATGTCCTCTTGCTTTTTGATGCTCACCAATAAGGATATTACCATTTCGACCACTTATTTCTCTATAGCCCAGTGCAGCTCGTTTTGATTGCATTTTCACTTCACCGGAAATGATTCCTACCATTTCATATCTAGCTTTTTGTGTGGTTTCAATTGACTCAGTCAAGTACATAAACCCACCACATTCAGCTAGTGTAGGTAACCCTTGCTCAATCGCCTTCTTTATTGAAGCCTTCACTAGTTGATTTTGGGAAAGCTCACTGGCAAACTCTTCAGGAAAACCTCCACCAATGTAAAGTCCATCAATATCTGAAGGGATTGGTTCATCTGCGAGTGGAGAAAAATAAACAATTTCAACTCCATAAGACTCTAAGATTTCTAAATTCTCAGGGTAATAGAAATTAAATGCAGCATCTTTCGCTACTGCAATTTTAATCGATTTTTCGTTCTTATTTTCAAAAAGTGAAACTGTTTCGTTCTTATTTAGTGGACCTGCTTGAGATAATGTAAGCAATTGTTCGATGTCAACCGTTTCAAGTACAAGCTCTCCTAATTTATCAAAGAAAGGATCAAGCTCTCCCCTTTCAATAGAAGGAATGAGTCCAAGATGCCTCTCAGGTATTTCGATATCAAGCTCTCGTTTTAAATAGCCAATCACAGGTATTTGACATTCTTGTTCTATTGCTGTTTTTACAAGATTAAAATGTCCTTCACTTCCTACTTTATTGGCTATAACGCCGACGATGTTAGGACCGTCTGCAAACAACTGAAACCCTTTGACAATTGCAGCCACACTACGAGCCATACTCGCACAATTTACAACAAGTAGGACAGGACTTTCGGTAATCATGCTAATTTCTGCAGTACTACCTTCATTCGTCTTGGGGTTTTTCCCGTCAAAAAATCCCATTACCCCTTCCATAATGGAAATGTCTGCCCCTTGGCTGCCGTGTGTAAAGATATCTAAAACGATCTCTTTTGATAACATCCAGCTATCCAAATTACGGGAAACTCGATTTGTCACAGCGGTATGATAGGATGGATCAATATAATCTGGTCCACATTTAAACCCTTGTACAGTTAACCCTCTTTTTCTTAATGCGGACATTATCCCGATTGTTAAGGTTGTTTTACCGACACCGCTTCCGGTACCAGCAATTACGATTCTTTTTTCAGTCACCTAAATGATTCCACCTCTCTAATAGGGGATAACTGCTACAGATATCGTTACATTACCTGATTTTTTCTTTGTCATAGCAAGAGTCTGTGCACCACTATACACACGGGCAGCGGGTTCACTAACACCATAGGCACCAGTGAATTTATAAACAGCCTCAGAAGGAAGATCAATTTGAACACGATTAAGCTCATCTGCGGAATAACATGTAAAGTCCCAGTTGTATTTTTGAGCTACAGCGATGATCCCTTCCTCATCTTTTTTAAGATCAATTGAGCAAACTGCTTTTACACTCATGATTGAAAATTGCAAGTCATTCAATGTATCTTGAATGACTTGCTCGATTTCTTCCATTGATGTCCCTCTATTACAGCCAATACCAAGAACGATGACTTTAGGGCGATAGAGAACTCCGTTTTGTAGGATAACGTCTTCCTCCTCAGTCAAATTTCTGTGAGTCACAACGAGTGCTGCATTTGGTTTCGCATCTATTGCTTCTTTGATCGTAGGATAGACTTTAATCGTCTTTGGAAGAGGTTTGTCGTAGGTCCACCATTCTTTTTCACCAGATTCCTGAATGATCGCAACCTGTTCTTCATTGACGACAGATGCACTAACAGGAGTTAATTTTTCAGCACTTTCCCAGACCCAGCCAAATCTACTTCCAAATAAATCAACCGGGATCGTTTTTTGAACATCTGAAGCTGTTGTAATCACTGGTGTAGCTTTTAGTAATTCAGCTACTTCCTTTGTTAATTCGTTTGCCCCCCCTAAATGACCAGATAGCACACTAATCACATGATTTCCTTTATCATCAATGACGACAACAGCGGGATCGGTTTTTTTATCTTTTAATATAGGTGCAATCATACGAACGACAGCACCTAATGAAATGATCATAATAATGCCTTTATATGATTTGAAAAGGGTAGGAAGAAGAAGGCGGACATTTCCTTCAAAAATGGAAATGTTTCTTTCCTTTTCATCGCCTTTTTCAAATTTACTCATATAAAATAAATCGGTTTGATGGAATTTGGCATGTAGGTTACGAGCTAATTCAACCCCGTGCTTTGTAATCGCTACAACAGCATACGTACCTTTTTGTTTAAGATCGACGATTTTGCCCTCTTCTAAGATAAGCGTCATTCTTTCACTCCTTTTCGAAAACCATGAGTGAATGCTTTATCATAAAGCTTTGACTTAAAGTCTTTTTGATGAATATCTTTATCAAGTGCCCATCCAGCTAAAATCATCGCTTGTTTCCGTATTCCGTTGGTCCGCATATCTTCATCAAGATGCTCAAGTGTTGACCTGACAATTTTTTGATCAGGCCATGTTGCTTTGTAAACGACCCCAACTGGTGTATCTTTACTCCAGCCAGCAGCTAAAAATTCTCTGACAATCTTTTTTGTTAGCGTAGCACTTAAAAATAATGCTACTGTACAATTGTGTTTCGCTAAATCTCTCAGCTTCTCTGTTTCTGGAACAGGCGTTCGACCTTCTGCTCGTGTAAGAATGACAGTTTGTGTTAACTCAGGAATGGTAAGCTCGGCACCTAGCGCAGCAGCTGATGCAAAGACCGAGCTCACACCAGGAATAATTTCCACACTTACGTCTTTCTTGTTTAGAATAGCGATTTGTTCCATGATTGCACCGTAAACAGCTGGGTCTCCGGTATGAACACGAACGACCTTTTTTCCTTCTTGAACACGATCGACCATAACCTCAACCATTTCCTCAAGATGCATACCTGCAGTTTTTATGATCTCTGCTTCTGGCTTTGCTCGTTCGATTAGTTCAGTACTTACCAATGAATCTGCAAATAGGACAACATCTGCTTCTTGAAGGTGTTTTAAACCTTTGACTGTAATTAAATCAGGATCTCCTGGACCAGCTCCTATAATTGTGATTTTCATTATTTCCTCACCACCATTAACGTTAAATATTCCAATTCTACTCGCTCCAATTCCCGTATATCCCAAATGATTTCTTCATCAGATGTCACCTTTGTCACAACAGATGCTTTATCAACTAGATCCAGTTCGCGGAGGATTTGCAACATTAAATCCATTACTTTTGCTACCTTTATGAAAATAATACAGTCATTTTCTGTTATTGCTTTTTTCATAGCTTTATAGTCATCTCTTGCAGGTATAATGGCGACATGGTCGTCCCCCTCTGCAAGGGCAATCCCAAGTCGTGAAGCAGCACCATTAATGGATGAAATCCCAGGTACCGTTTGGATGTTGACTTCTGGATAGCGCTCTTTGACAAGGTTCATCATATGGATGAATGTGCTGTATAAAAGAGGGTCTCCTTCTGTTACAAATGCAACATCCTTTCCTGTTTTGAGCTTTTCCCAGACAAGTTCTACTGTATTTGACCATTCACGTTCAAGGATTTCGGGGTCCTTCGTCATTGGGAACACAAGCCCTAGCATTTCTTTTTCTCCTGGCGTAATGTAAACATCAATAATTCGCTCTGCATAGCTTCTACTACCCTTTCGTTTTTTAGGGTATGCAATCACTGGAGCTTCTTTAAGCTTGCGAAAGGCTTTAACTGTAAGCAACTCCGGATCTCCTGGTCCTACACCTAGTCCGTATAAGGTTCCTAACATGATGATTCTCCTTCCTTATGTTGTGCAGAGATAATATAAATCGGATTTAATGCATCAAAACGAGTAAGGTTCAAAATGGGTTTACTTCTCGAAACTTGAGCAAGTGTTATGTTCACTTCAAAGCCGCTCCTTTTAAAGCCATCTACTGCTTGCATTAAATTTTCAATTGTTACGGCATTTAATACAATTCTTCCGCCTTTTTTTAAACGCGAGCAACAAACAGTTAAGATCTCTTCCATACCTCCCGCTGTCCCGCCGATAAAGATTGCATCAGGATCTGGAAATTCGTCTAATCGATTTGGTGCTTTTCCTTGAACGACAGAAAAGTCAGTTCGAAATTTCGCCATATTCAATCGACAATTTTCTAGGTCATGGTCATTTTTTTCGATAGCAAAAATCTGTCCCTCTTTTGCAATCATGCTGGCTTCAATAGCTACAGAGCCAGTACAGGTTCCAATATCCCACACAATACTGCTTTCTGTTAGTTTTAATTCGCTTAAACTAAGGGTTCTGATTTCTTTTTTGGTTAGTAACCCCTTTTCAGGTTTTCTCTGATGGAATTCTTCATCATCAATCCCAAATTTCCAAACTTTCCCCTCTGATGTTTTTTGTAAGATGACCACATTTAGCGGGGAGAATTCAGTATTTTCCATCTCTTCTAGCCTATAAAAAGCACATCGTTCATTTTCTCCTCCAAGATTTTCAGCGACAAATGCTCTGTACTCATCCATTCCAAATGAACGTAAATAACGTGCGATTTGAGAAGGGCTATTTGTAGCATCAGTCAGAAGTGCGACTATTTTACGCCCATTGATTCGTTGGGCAAGTCCTTTCATGCTTCTTCCATGTACACTTAACACATACGCATCTTGCCAGCTCTCATTCATTTTGGCGAAAGCTTGCTGCATTGAGCTTATATAAGGATAGATTTCAACATCTAGCTTTTTTGCTAGGTAACTACCAATTCCATAAAATAATGGATCACCAGATGCTAATACAACCATTCTCTTTTTCTCATTGCTCAAATAGGTTACGAGAGAGGATAAGTCGCCTTTTATGACAATCTTTTCTCCTTGATAATCCTTAAAGAAAGATAGTTGTCGTTCTCCCCCTACTAGGATCTCGCTCTCATAAATCCATTTTTCATAGATTGGAAGAAGGCTTTGTTTCCCATCATTACCTATTCCGATTATCTTAATCTTGTTCTTCATTTTTCCCTGCCTTTCCAAGTAATGTACCCTTCATTGTGTACAAACTTGTTTCAATCGAGATCCCCCCGCCAACTTCTTTTAATCCAGACAAGCAACAATAGGTACAAAGAATCGTAAAAAAGTCTAGAAAGCCATGCTCAAGAAGGATATCTCCTACTTGTGATGCTGTGTTTGCTTGTTCGATGGTTTCAAGTAAGTTTTGATCCCTTACCCCTGCTTCATAAGCCACACTTGATAGAAAGTTAAAATCAATTGGTGCGCTTTTTGAATGGACCATCATGACCCCTTGTGCAACCTTTGAGAATTTCCCCATCATACCAACTAGAGATACTTTCTTTATTCCTTGCCGTTTACATTGCTTTAGTGTAAAGCCAACGAAATCGCCCATTTCAATAAATGCTTCTTCGGGAAGCTCTGGATATTGCTGCATTCCATATTTCTCGCTTCGTCCTCCAGTTGTGATGACAACATGGTCACAATGACTTGCCCGAGCAACACTAACTGCTTGAACAATACTTGCCATATATGCAGAACTAGAAAAAGGAATGACCGTTCCTCTTGTCCCTAAAATGGAGATTCCACCAATAATCCCAAGACGCTTATTGAGTGTCTTTTCTGCGATTTTTTCCCCCTCAGGAACAGAGATTATGATTTTTATCCCTCTTTTGATTCCATGAGAGGTAAGTATTTCTTCAGCCGTTTCATAAATCATTTTCCGTGGTACAGGGTTTATGGCAGCTTCCCCAACTGGTACGGGAAGCCCTTCCTTTGTGACACGTCCAACCCCAATACCACCATCAAGTGTAATTCCAGGCTTATCACACCAAGTAACAGTGGATTTAATAAGAGCACCGTGTGTAGCATCTGGATCATCACCAGCATCCTTAATCGTTCCAGCTTCAGCTAAACCAGGCTCTATGATGCAACTTTCCATTTCAAAAGTAGCAAATTTGCCTACTGGTAAATAGATCGTTACCTCAGCTTGAGGTTCACCAGTTATTAACGTAAGTAAAGCCGCTTTCGTTGTTGCGGTCGCACATGCTCCTGTTGTATAACCAGAGCGCATTTCCTTTTTGTCCTTCTTTTTCGATTTTCCATCCATCGTTTAATCCTTTTCAGCTAGAAGAGAGATTGCATTTAACGCCGCAACTGTGATCGTACTACCACCTTTTCTGCCTACATTTGTAATAAAGGGCACATCTAGTTTAGCTAATTCTTCCTTTGATTCTGGTGCTGATACAAATCCTACTGGTAGCCCAATAACTAAACTTGGTTTTGCCTCACCCTCTTTAATGAGTCGAATTAATTCCAATAATGCGGTTGGGGCATTGCCAATAGCGAAAATTCCCCCTTCAAATTGTTTAATCGCTTTTCTCACCGAAATAATTGCGCGAGTTGTGTTTAAACGTTTTGCCTCTGCCATCACATCGGGATCAGAAATAAAAACATTCACACTACCGCCGTGTTTTTCAATTCTCCCCTTACTGACACCACTTAGAATCATTTGGACATCAGCATATACTTGTTCCCCATTGCGAATGGCATTGATCCCAGCTTGAATCGCTTTATCATGAAAAAGCACGCTATGTCCTAATTCAAAATCAGCCGAAGCATGCACAACACGCTGAACGACCTTGTACTGCTGCTCTGTAAAAGCATGTTCACCAAACTCTGAATCGATTATATTAAAACTCATTCCCTCAATTTCTTGAGGCTGCACGGTTAAAGGTTTAAACTCTGTTCGAAAATCCATCATTATGTCCTCCCTTTTGTTCTTTCATTTTCATTTTTTAGGATCTTATTTATATGTGATAGAACGTCTGAAAAATCGGAGTAAGCATTTCCATAGTTAATCTTAGGTCTCTTGATCATAATCGTTTCAACCCCAAGTTCAATGGCAGCTTCTAATTTCTCATCAACAGAACCTTGTTTTCCACTTTCCTTTGTAATCATTGTCGTTACACCATATTGATTGTAAAGGGCAAGATTAAATTCCTTTGTAAATGGTCCTTGTATGGCGACAATGTCTTTTTGCGGGAAGCCAAGCTTTTCACATTTCTCCATATTATCTAATCTTGGTAGCATACGAGCGATAACACGCGTATCGGGTTGGTCTAGTAGTTTACGTGTAAAGATTTCCAACGTCTTACTTCCTGTTGTTAGCATAATGACGCCTTTTTTTTCAGCTGCTAATTCTGCTGCATCTTCATAGCTTTCTACCATTGTTATTCCTTTATCTTCATATGATTGTGACTCTCGTTCATAGCGAATGTAAGGAATATCAGCTTCTTTTGCTCCAAATAGAGCATTTTTACTTGCTTCTTCTGCAAAAGGATGGCTTGCATCGACAATTGCTTGAAACCCTTGTTCTTTAATGACTCTCATAAAGTCCTCACTTGTTAAACGTCCAACATATACATCTAAACCAGCCTTCTTCATTTCTTTTCCAGCATTTTCAGTCACAACTGTTGTTAGTAGTTTGTAACCGGCTTCCTTTATCGTTAAAGCTAATTCCCTGGCATCACTAGTTCCAGCTAGTACAAGTATCATAATTTTTGAGCTTCATGATCATGATGATGGTGGTGATCATGATCATGGTCGTGGTGATGATGGTGGTCAATATGTTCCATTGCCTCAATACGGTACATGCACGTATCACAATTCATTTTTATTTCGCCTTGTAATGCCTCTTGGATTCGATCAATGATAATGGTCTTTAATCTTGAGTGGAAACCAAAATAACTGGCAAGCTTGAACTGGGTTCCAGGGTGGACTTGTTCAAATTCTTCGATCATATTTTCAAGACGTTTAATTAAAATACCGGTAAATAAAAAGTATGGTAATATCACAATTTTTTTCGCACCCAATTTAATGCAACGTTCAACGCCTTCTTTAATTAAAGGATCAGTTACACCCATAAAAGCGGGTTCAACAAATTTGTAATTTAACTTTTCCCATAATAAACGTGTGATTTTATACAGATCACTATTAGCATCGGGATCACTACCTCCCCGGCCTAGTAAAATAACAGCTGTATCTGGGTCATTCTCATTTATTTTCTCGCCCACTTCTTCTAACCGATTTTTACAAATTTCCACTGTTTCCTCATGGATCCCAAATGGTCTACCATATGTAAAGGAGACCTCAGGATATTTTTGTTTAGCTTCGTCAATGGCTGCTGGAATATGAATCTTTGAATGACCTGCGGCAAGTAACATAAGTGGGATGATAAAAACACTTGTCGCGCCCTTTTCAACACAGGTTTGAATTCCTTGTTCAATTGTTGGTCTTTCAAACTCTAAAAAGCAGGTTTCAACTAAAAGTTCTCGGTCTAGCTGTGGTTTTAATTCGTCTATTGTTTGTCTTACTTGATCGTTTCCTTCCGGGTCTCGGCTTCCGTGTCCAACTAGTAAAATAGCTTTCATACGTTTCTCCCCTATCTATTGGATTAGTCTCCACATGGAGCTGGTTCAATTTCAATCTTTGGTGTCATGTCCTTATATGTATACCCTTGAATATTTCCAACTCGTTTAAAGTATTTAAAGAACCTTTCGTTTGGATGGCCGTTCTCTTTGTATTCGTAAATAATTTTTTCAATGACCTCTACTATTTTGTCTGGCTCTATTCCTTCTGCGACAGGTTGACCGGCATGGGCTGTCCTCCCTACCGTTTTCGCGCCTAAAAACAAATCAAACTTCCCTTTTCTAAAGATAATTCCAATGTCTTCATTTACTGCACCAAAACATGCCATACCGCACCCATTAAAGCCTACTTTTAACTCTTTAGGTAATTCGAGACCACTTAGCTTTTGATGTAGCTCTTCAGCATGTGGAATGGAATCCTTTTTATCACCATCACAAAAATCACAAGCTTTTACTTGAAAAACATCACCAATTGGCTCTATTAGAAAATCAACATCACTTAATTTTTTCGTGATCACCTCTGGTTTATTTGTTGGAATTTTCAGATAAATTTGATGGTGTGGAGTGTACTCGATTGTCCCTTCACTTCCAACTACCTCTGCGAGTGTGATCATTTGTTCAGATGTAAATTTCTTATTCGCAATCCCTGGACTAACGGCTAATTCAAAGATTGAGGTAATTGGATGACTTACTTGGATATTCTGTTGAGATTGTTGAGTTTTTTTTGAACCATCCTCTACTTTACTAAGAGCTTCTAAAGCTAATTGTAAGGAGGTTTCAATATTGATTTTCTGTTTTACCCTTGTGCTCTGAACAGCATCATTTATCCCTTTATGTAGGGCCCATGGTTCGTTTTCATGTCTTAATCGTTCATGTGGCTTTAATCTTTGTTCCGTTGTATTTAACGTATATTTTCGTTGATAGCCCCTTGGTGTAATCATTTTATTATCGTAAAGAAATGTAGTTGAATTCCCAATGACAACAGTTGTTAGCATCCCTATCTCATAATCAAGCATATGTTCTAGATCTGTGATTTCGATCTTTTCTCGCTCACGATAAGCACTTTTCACAAGCCCAACAGGTGTAGCTGGTGAGCGATATTTTAATAGAATTCTTTGAGCCTCTTGAATTTGTAATGTACGACGCCCGCTCTTTGGATTGTAAAGTGTGACAACAAAATCAGCTTGTGCTGCTGCTTCAATCCTTTTTTCAATTAAGTCCCAAGGAGTTAAGTGGTCACTTAAACTAATCGTACATGCATCATGCATGATTGGTGCGCCTAATAAGGAAGCACAAGAATTAATCGCTGATATACCAGGAATAACCTCAATGCTTACACCTGTTGCTTCTTTCCAGCCTTTTTCGATCAATACCTCATACACAAGTCCAGCCATTCCATATACACCGGCATCACCGCTGGAAATAACAGCAACCTTTTTCCCCTGTTCAGCTAGCCGAACAGCAGCTTGAGCACGACTTACTTCCTCTGACATTCCTGTACTAATAATCTCTTGATCTGTTAATAAATCCTGAATTAACTCAACATATGTTTTATATCCAATAATACAATCGCTCTCTTGTATGGCTTCTTGAGCCCTTTTTGTCATATGTTCAAAACTCCCAGGTCCAAAACCAATGACAAGTAATTTCCCTCGCAAATTATACTCCTCCTTCCAAGCGGTAAAACATTAAAAGCTAAGATGAAAAAACTACTATTCCACCGTTTCCTAGAAGCGGCTGATTTACTAAATGTTCCGATTGAACATTTTAATCATATGAATCTAGTCTCAGGTGAAATTTCAAATTAAACACGGTTTTTTTGTGGTTTTGATATGCCAATCACACTATCTGTGTTTTCAGGGGCAACAAAACGTTGTCGATCATACGTGTAAATGACACTTTCTTCTATCATTTTTTCTCCAGCCAGTTGATTCTGTACGATCTCCCTTGCTAGTTCAGGTGTAGCTACCTTGTACCAAACTCCTTCAGGATAGACAATAACAACACAAGCATCCTTGCATCTTCCGTTACATCGTGTTCTAGTTGTATGTATAGTAGTGTCTAAATCTAAGTTCGTAATTTCCTCTCTTATTACCTGTGTCACCTCCTCTCCACCCTTTCTCATACAGCTACTTCCGTTGCAGATCAATACATGATGTTTTGTTTCCGACAAATTCCAAGTGGTCATATTCACACTTCCAATCTATTGTTTTTGAAAATAAAAATACACCTCATATAGATTGAGGTGCACTAAAAAATACATAGCTTAAAAAACTTAGCATTTTCCACTACACATCAACCTATATTCCCGTAGGTATCTGTATAAAAAGAAAGGCAGGTCTCCTGACTGAGGTTCATTGCTTTATTACGTCTTCCCAAATAATCATATTCAGTGACATTAAGTAATAAAGCTTCCCATTACAGTGGCGGGTACCGTGTCGGTTTTGCACCGACTTCCCATTTAAGCAAAACCTTGACAAAGTTTTGCACCTATCTTAATTTTATTAAATTGTCCTATTTTCAAGGGTATTATTTCACTTTTCAAAATATGACTAATTCCAAAGATAATAAAGCGAGTCAGTGGGGGGTTCTTTATCCCCCACCTTCGCTACTGTTCAAGTTGTGGCTACCAAAACAAAGACGTTAAGAATCTAAATCTTCGTGAATGGAATTGTCCATCTTGTGGCACGCATCATGATAGAGATATTAACGCAGGACAAAATCTTAAAAACGAAGCTATAAGACTTCTAACCGTAGGAACTACGGGGTTCGCCTAATCAATAACTAGTGGATACACTGGTGTTCTTAGGAATCCCCTTCTTCAAACAGCTCGAAAGGGTGTTAAGGAGGGGTAGTTCAATCACCTACTCAATGGGCAAGAATCTTTACGTTTGGAATGTTTCTTTTTTTCACTGAGAGAATGCTCTTGGGCAATCATTCACAAATCGATTTCCTGCAAAATGGAGTCTTTTTCTTGTTACCGACATTGATTGTGATCCTTATCCTTATTGAAGTTTTTTTATTCAGTTCGAAACTTTATCACCATACGACAAGCAAAGAAAATCAAATTCATTTGCCAAATCATGAAAATAGCCGATCTTTCCCACATTAAGGGATCATCGGCTATTTAGTGTTTGGTGTATTCATTTAGTGGAGATGGTACTTATAATTTTGCCTCAGCATATTTTTATTTTTTTGTAAAAACATAATAAAAATTGATCGACTTAAACGTATTAAGTAATGCGACACATAGCCCAACACAGGAAATCGTGATCATGGAATACATTAGCTTTAAGTCTTTTAATACAATAATCCCAATGATGATGATGAGTAAATCAATCATAAACATGACAATTCCGGGATTAATTGCTTGTGATTTTGAGATTAAAAGTGCTAGTAAATCTAATCCTCCAGGACTGATATGTAATCGTAGCATAAAGCCAACACCTATTCCAATAATGAGTCCACCGAGAATAGAACTCGTGATGATTGGTAGATGCAACAAACCGTTTAATGGTGTTAGCAAATCAATCATTGTTGAAGTAAATGCCAATCCAAGAATTGCATTAATGAAATATGACTTATCGTATAGAAGAGATAAAAGGTAGATGGGCGTATTAATCATTATCAGTGTTTGCCCGACTTGTGCTCCCCACACATATTTGATTAACAGACTAATTCCGAATATCCCGCCATTTATGAGATGAAGTGGAAGTATAAACAAGTTAAGACCAATTCCGATACATACACTTGAAAGAAGTAGCACAATAAACTTTTTCATGAAAAGCATTCCCCTTGTCCTAATCGTTATTTTAAAATATATGAGGGGCATGTAGATATATTACGCATGTTCTCGTGACGATCTGAATCTGGACTAGCTTTTCAACATTATGATACCTCGTCATTTTGAATTCCTTATCTGCCATCCTGAATAATTCTGAAAAATAAAAAACATTATATGTATGACTCCGGTCTAATTCAAATCTTTTCTCAATATTTTATAAGGAGAAGATGGATCACTTTCCTTCCTACGGATCTCATCCTCTCTTTTTATGATTGAATTCTAAAAAAGGAGAGACAAAAAGATGATTACCGTTCATTTTTTCGAAAATAATAGTTTAGTATTAAGTCAGCTGCTAAAACAAGTTCCTTCTGTAGATGACAATGTAAAAATAAAAGGTCGCAAAGGAAAAGTTTTGAGTACTAAGCAAATTGAAGAAAACAAGGTTTATGTACATGTCATCTTTGAACAAGTTGTTAAAAAACAAGTACTATCAAATGACAGTAAAAAGAAAAAACGATAGCTTTGATCCAGCTTGACATATCAATGAAATACACCGACTTACCAATTCAAACAAGCTTATTATAAGTTAAAAGAAGGACTGCCATTTGAAGATGATGGCAGTCCTTTCTATTGCTTAGAAATTTATAAAACTCTTTTGTACACTGTGGATAAGCGCACGACATCTAGCGTAAGCGTCCGGCCCCTTTTGGGTCTACAGCCAATCAGGAATTGAAGGTAAAAAACACATTCTATTCCTGATCGTCTTATTTGCCTGAGGCTGATCAAGGCGCTTCCGCTTTTGTTCCTTGATGACGATATACGGCCTCATCATTTCATAATCTTCGTGTTCTAACATATGACAATGCCATACATACAATCCAGTGTAGGGTCCAAATTTCATGATAATTCGCGTGATCTGGTTTGGATTTGCGATAACTGTATCCTTCCATCCCTTTTCATGGTATTTTGGTGGCAATGGCGGGCCTGTGTACTTAATTACTTTTTTCCTCTTATATCCTTCGACATCAAAGTCTCTTCGGTCTAGTATTTGAAAATGAATTAAGTGAAGATGTATCGGATGTGAATCTTCCGTTAGGTTTATGAGATACCATATTTCAGTTGACCCTAATGTAGGTTTTTCCGTAATGGGAGCATCCCATCCCTTACGATCTAACAGCATGATTTCACGACCATATTGATCCAATGTGTGATCTAATGTTAATTTCCTTTTGACTGATGCGGATTGTACATTTAATTTTCGAAAAGGTCTTAAGTAAGATGGGATGACACTCGTATCTATACTTGAAAGCGGTAGTTCTACTCTAAATTCCATCACTGTATCAACCATATTTTTCGCTTCTCCATTTGGAAAAGGAGCTAGCGCATCATTCTTCATGATAATACGCTTTCCATTAAGATTAGTAAAATCAATAATGACATCTGCCCGTTCTGCAGGTGCTAATAAGATTTCATTGATTCCGATCGGGTATTCCATTAAACCCCCATCAGTTCCAATTTGATAAAATAATTGATGCGAATCAAACTTGATTCGAAAAAAGCGACTGTTTGAACCGTTTAGTAGCCTAAATCGATATTTTCGTGGTTCCACGTTTACAAAGGGCCATACCTTTCCATTAACCACAATCGTATTTCCAAAAAATTCAGGTACAATCGATGTTTCTACTTGTGGGACTGGTTTATCTCGCTGCCTTGGGTAAAACAGCGAGCCATCTTTATGAAACGATTTATCTTGAATGATAAGCGGGATCTCAAATTGTCCACAAGGTAGATTCAATGAACGTTCACGCTGATCTCTAATAAGATAAAATCCCGCCAGCCCCGCATAAATATTCAGTCTCGTAATTCCAAGTGTATGATCATGGTACCAGAGGGTGCAAGCTCGCATAACATTATCATACTGATAAACTTTCTTTCTAAAAAAGGGCCCTACTTGTTCAAATCCGTTTGTAAACCAAGCCTCTGGATAGCCATCACTTTCAGGTTCAACACTTGCACCGTGTACATGTACAACAGTACGTACCTCAGGCACATCTGAATGGGCGCCATGTACAGTAAAGTCAATCGGCAAAAGATGTTTCGGAGGCAGATTGTTCGTCCATTTAATGAATACTTTCTCGCCACTTTCCACCTCAATTGTCGGCCCTGGATAGCAGCCTTCATAACCCCAAAGCTTTGTATCATTTAACTCACGGTGGAGAGATTGTTTAAATTCGACCATCCTTACCTTGTAAATTGTTTGAAAGGGATCTTTCCAATAGGGTTTTAAGATAGGAGGAATAGGAAGTTCATCTACAAATTTTGTGAGATTCATATAGACACTCCTTGATCACGTGCTTGTGTAAAAATGAATCATTGTCCATAGACCGTTATCCTGACTGTCGTTATATTGTTGCGGTTGATAGCGTATTTCTACACATCCTCTCATCCTTTATATATAAGGTATTCTCAGCTGCTCATCCTTTATGTCAAAGCTCATTGTGAAGGGCTCTTTTCGTATAGATTGTTGCTGTTGAACAATAAAATAAAGACCTAGTAATAGCTAGGTCTTTAACAAGTTTACTGTGCATTTTTCTCGAACTGCGTACTAATAATTTTTTAATAACTACGCACACCAAACTAATTGTAAGTACATAACATGCCTAGAAGGTTTGTTTATATCTAATGTAAAGAGGTGAAAAAAATTTATGGTTTCATATATGGATTACACATCTCCATCAACTCAATACACTTTTGACGTAAATAAAAGTCCCTTGTTCAAAAAAGATAACAACAACTATATTAACGTATTAGGTGTGCAACAGTTGAATACATTGGAAAATGTGTCTCTGCTAGACATTTTCCTAAGTACTAATAATGTCGTAGAACCGCACTATCACCAAAATGCAGCTGAGTTAGTCTATTGTATTTCTGGTGCTGCTACTGTATCGATGCTGAACCCATTCACAAAACAACTTCTCAATTACACTATTACACCAGGACAAGTAGCAAACGTTCCACAAGGTTGGTGGCATTATGAAGTAGCTACACTTGATGACACTCATCTTTTGGCAATTTTTGATGCACCAACTCCAGAAGTAATTTTAGGTTCTGACATCTTAAAATTTACTCCTGCAAACGTCATGTCGCATACTTATTGCATCGATGAAAATCAATGGAAAAAAGCAGTTGCACCAGTTAAAGCCACAACATATATAGGTCCATACACGAATTGCAACAGAGTAAAGGAACATACACCTCATCAATATGTAAATCAACAGTATCAACAGCCGCAATATATTCCGCAATACCAACAAACTCCTTACGTTCCTCAGTATCAGCGATATTGGGGCTAGCAGATAAACAAACACAACTATTGGCTATGAAAACAGCCTTGTGAAAATACAAAGTACGGGAATGGTTAAATAAGTCGTAAAACCCAAAAAGTCGATCCCCTAAATAAGAAATCGACTTTTTGGATTGAAATGTAAAAATTATTTAGCTATTTCTGCTTCTAAGCGACCAGCTCCGTATAGACGGTATGCCCCATGCATGGTTGGACCGACATATTCATTTAGCTTCCAGCCGTGACGAATGGCTTCTCTAATGAAAGCTTCTGCTACATCGATTGCTTCTAACACAGATTTTCCTTTTGCTAATTCTGCTGTAATGGCAGCTGAGAACGTACAGCCTGCACCATGAACATATGTCGTGTCGATCCGTTCATTTTCATACAACTTAAATTCTTGACCGTCAAATAATAAGTCTACTGCTTTATCGTGCTGTAACTTGACGCCACCTTTAATTAATACATATTTGGCACCTAGCTTATGAATTTTTACAGCAGCTTCCTTCATCTCATCAATTGTTTTAATTGGTGGTACTTGGGCTAGCTGACTAGCTTCAAATAAGTTAGGAGTAACGACCGTTGCAATTGGTACCATAATTTCACGTAAAGAGTCAGCCGTTTCTGGATTAAGAACCTCATCTTCTCCCTTACATACCATAACAGGATCGACTACAACCTTATCTAATCCAGCTTCCTTTATTCTTTTGGCAGCTGTTTCAATTGTTTCAACTGTGCCAAGCATGCCAGTTTTTACGGCATCAATCCCAACTGAAAGCGCTGTATCTAATTGAGCTTGTAAAGCATCATTGGCGATTGGAAATACCCCATGGTGCCAGTGGTTATTTGGATCCATTGTTGCGATAACTGTTAACGATGTCATTCCATAAACGCCAAGCTCTTGGAATGTTTTTAAATCTGCTTGAATACCGGCACCCCCACTTGTATCAGAGCCAGCAATTGTCAAAGCTTTTTTCATTGTCATTTTATGTTCCTCCAAGCTGTTAAAAAATATTAATGAAAAGATAAGAAATCGTTTAGGCTTGTTCATCCTTCATTTTAAAATTAACTTTAATGTAGATTTCACTAAAAGACAATATATTCGACAAAAATTTTGCGGAAATATTCGGTATTATGCTAATTTATGTGTTTTTTTAGTGGAAGATTGTCATTCCTTATCAAAGATTTCAATCAAGTTAAAAAACGGCCTGTGCTGACTACTTGTCTATATCTAAATAATCTATTTTTCTTGAAGCGAAGTGAACGGAACAGAGTTATCTAATTCGACCTTCTGAAACATACACCTTAGTGTTTTGTCTATTGGTGGTACCACTCTAAGAAAAAATAGCAAGTCAGCTTATGTTGACTAGATTTGTATAGAATATTCATTTCTATCTATTAGGAATAATGATAGAAATCGTAGTACAGTAGTACATTCATTTTTAATCTACTCACATATAATAATAGAAATAATAAGTGAGTAGGTGAACATTAGTGTCAGATCAAAACTGGAAAAAATCCTCACCTGCCTATGGCTACGTTACACTAATAGGTTCCAAGCCCATCATGGTCAAATCAGGTAAAAGTATAAAGTTTACCCTTCCTAGCGACACCTTAATAATTCGTAAATCAGGTGACTATAAAATTGAATATATATTATTAATCGATGGTCCTGCTCCTTCTTCAATATATGCTTTGATTTTAAATGATTCTTTAGTAAAGGGGTAGCTTACTCACTATGGCATACAAAGACAAGTCGATGGAGCGAGCCTAATGCTCATTGGGCAAGCTATTATTTATATTCAAAAAATTCAACATTGGAACTTAGAAACATCGGTCCATCTACGGATACCTTATTACCGATTATAGGTAAACAAAAAAGGAATGCTGCATCATTAACAATAGTGAAACTTGATTAGCTAAATAGAGTAGTTGCCTACGCTAAGATTTATTTATAAAAATAATTAATTATGTTCGACAAAACAAACACTTTGAAAAAATGTTTCTTAATGAACAGGGACCGTGTAACCGAATAGATTCATGGCTATTTCGGACCTATCCATTAATTCATAACTTAATAGTGACGGAGGAGGATTAAAGGTATGGCTTTTAATAATGAATCAATATGTCAACAGTTTGCAAGAATTATCGGCGGCCAAGAGGGATTCGCTGGTGGGAAATGTGTGGCAACAATAAATCGAGATGAAATACAAGTAACAATCATGGGAAAACGTTTTAGAGTAACAACTTCTTTCTCATACGAATCAAGAGATAATAAGACTGGACGGGCATTGTGTCTAGGTCGAGTAGCACTCTTGCAAAAGGAAGTCGATAGATTTGTTGCTGCAATTATTGAACAAGGAATAACCGTTTCGTCTGTACACAATGAGTGGCTATTTGATGATCCGAGTTTGATTTACGTTAATATCGAAGACGTTGATGACCCACTAATTTTCGCAAGGAAAGTCAGAAGAGCGTTAAGGAACTAACGGATTTTTTTAGTTGAATTAGCAGTAAAAAGGGATCTTTGAAGACCCTTTTTTCATTGCCGATAAGAATGATTATGTGAACAAGACCTTGTTTTAAAATTAGAACCCCATTACTGACTAATGATGATTGCATTAAAAGTAACCTTTTAGCCTACATGGGTAGCGAGGGAAAACAAACCAGACATCAATATGAAATATCATCTAAAACAAATAAATTGGTCATTTAAGTATCTTCCCATCACCAACAAAATTTTCAAGAGATTTTCTAAAATTTGTTGAGTAGCTCGATCCATATCATCATTAGGAAAAAGCCATGACTTTCAATCATGGCTTTTGTCTGTTTTATTATTTAATTGTTTCTAAAAGCTCTTTTAATTCAGGGTTAAAGCCTTTTACCGCTTTATCTCCTACGACAGTTACAGGCACACCCATAAAGCCAAACTTTTCGACTTCTTGTTGGTATTCAACGCTTGACATAACGTCTCTAACTTCAAATGGAATTTCTTCGTCAGTAAGCATTTGCTTAACGTAGTTGCATTCTACACAACCCGGTGTGGAATAAACAATGACTGGTTTGCTCATGCGTTAAGCGCCTCCTTAATTGCATCTTTCGTAATCTTCCAGTGAGATGTGTTCCATTGAACTTTCCCATCTTCAAAAAGCAATAATTGTGGAGACTCATGTTTGATTTCAAACTCTTCAGCAATATGATTTGAAACAGGGCGATCTTCAATTACTAAAACCATTGCAGCAGAAGCAGTTTCATCACCGTTCACATAGCTTTGAAATTCGTCATTAGCTTTCGCGCTGATTGGACAAGTTGTACTATGTTTTAAAAGAATATGTTTTCCTGGTTGTTGTACAAATTGATTTAATTCTTCAATACTTGTAAGTTGTTTGATTGACATTCCGAATGACACCATCCTGCTTTTCATAGTAGATTTTACGCTATTTACTTTATCATATGAAAAGAAATTTTACTAATTTTATGATTGCTTTCTTCATTTGAAAGGTATGTCGCACTTTTCTTTCAATAAGGGTCATATAATCTTGAAGTTCTCTACTTTTCGAATCATAGTTTCTATTAAATTTCATTGGAAATAATCACCAATTTCCATCTCCATTGCTTTTTCCTTCTGCTTATCGGAAACATGTGTGTATCTTTGTGTTGTATTTAAATTCGAGTGACCTAATAATTCTTGGACTGTTCGAATGTCAGTTCCACCTTGAACTAAATGGGTTGCAAATGAATGACGAAGTTTATGACTCGATATTTTTTTCGTTTTGTAGCTATCCATATCCGCTTGTGTTTCTAAACTGCAGCGAATTCTTTCCGTAATCTCTTGGATTCTCCTTCTGGAAATACGCTTTCCTCGTCGTGAAATAAATACCGCATCTTCATGGCCTTTCATAGGCAACTCCCGTTCATTATTCATATACTCAATTAGTTGGTTATAAAGTGTAAGTGGTAATGGTATGTATCTAGACTTGTTTCCTTTTCCTAAAACCGTGATGCCTTTCTTTTCCGAATTAATGTAGGAACAGTTAAGGTAATGGATTTCTGTCACACGTAAACCTGCAAATGCCATTAATCCTAACATGACTTTGTTTCTTATCACATGCCTTGATTGACTGACTTCCTCAATTTCACAGAAAAACAATTTCAGTTCTTCCTTCTCTAAATAAATTGGCAGTGTCCCTTTTCTTTCCTTTGCACTTTCTAATTCAATTGCGGGATTACGACTTACGAGCTCATAAGATAATAAGCATTTATAAAATGAACGAACGGCAGTTAATCGCCGATTCCGTGTCGTTGCACTATTTCCTCTTTTCGCTTTCAGCATGTTCATAAATAGAGTAATTTGCATTTTTTTCACATGATCTAACTCGACTTTTGTTTCCTGGTTGCGGGTAATAAAACATAAAAACATGACGACGTCTCGTAAATAGTTTTCGATTGTAAACGGAGAGTAATCTTTGTTATCCATGTCTGTTTGGAAAATCGCTAACTCTTCTTCATACCAGGAGGCGACTAATTGTTTATTCGTATCCATCGTGATCCTCCAATTTTTCTATGATTTTATCATTATACTATGAAATGGAATTTACCGCACATAAGAGATATTATGCGCGGTAATGCTGAGAGACGCGTTTTAAGGACATTAGATTGTTATGATTTAGTGATTATACGTTAATATGTACTGTACAAAAATACAAAATAATTGCATATTTGGAACCTTATCCGTAGTACTGTGATCCTTCATTGACTAAGGGGCTGGCCTGATAAATAAAAAAATCCCCAGAATTCAATTGGGAACTCAGGGGATCTTTTTACAGTATCTAATATGTCTAATTCTAGTAGTATATTGCTAGAGTCCATAGCAATGTAAATTGCAGTTGGAATCGTCTGTGTGTTTTCACAATCATTTATAACATTCTTAAGCAGTCAAAAACTAGATGTCCACTATTCATTGTATTACGCTAAATATGTGCTTAGCTTCTTAATCAATTCTTCATCCAGCGGCTCACTTAACTGTGTTTTGAAGTTAAAATGAACTAACACTACTTCCCCTTCAGCAATCAACTCTTCACTTGCTTGATCCATGATTTGATGTTTTAACTTGATACTTTTTCGTCCAATATGGTCGATATATGTTCGAATGACAAGATTTTGGTTTACATAAGCTTGATTAATATAATCGCAATGAGCGGAAGCGACTACAAAGGACCACTCCTCTTGATTTTTATGAAGATTGTTATCTGCAAAGAAATCGACCCTCGCTTGTTCCAAATAGATGAAAAAACTGACATTATTGATATGTCCGTATACATCAGATTCAAAATATCTTGTACGAACAAATGATTCATGTAGCATCTTAATCTACCTTTCTTGGAATATCCATTTAATTTTCGGTTAAGAAGTATCGGCTCAAAACTTAGTACAATTTCACATTATGAATGTCTTTCTGTAAATCTCTAAATTTTCTAATGGTTGATTCTTACATATTCCTACGATATTGTCCACCTACTTCATACAATGCTGCTGTGATTTGACCAAGGGATGCCACTTTCACAGATTCCATCAATTCTTCAAAAATATTGCCATTTTGAAGAGCGACTTGCTTTAATCGTTTAAGCGCATTTGGACATTTGGCTTTGTTCCTGGACCAGAATTCATTAAGATTTTGAATCTGTATTTCCCTTTCTTCTATTGTCGAACGTGCTAATTCTATTTCAAACACGTTTTCTTCCTTATCTGGATTAATGAATGTATTGACACCAATAATAGGTAATTCTCCAGAATGTTTCTTATGTTCATAATAAAGCGATTCTTCTTGGATTTTCCCACGCTGGTATTGTGTTTCCATCGCCCCAAGGACACCACCACGGTCATGGATACGCATAAATTCAGTTAAGACTGCTTCTTCCACAAGATCTGTAAGTTCATCAATAATAAATGCCCCTTGAAGTGGATTTTCATTTTTCACTATACCCAACTCTTTATTTATGATCATTTGGATAGCCATGGCGCGACGTACGGAGTTTTCAGTCGGTGTCGTAATAGCCTCGTCGAATGCGTTCGTATGCAAGGAGTTACAGTTGTCATTAATGGCTATCAATGCCTGCAGAGTTGTGCGAATATCGTTAAAGTCCATCTCTTGAGCATGAAGGGAGCGACCGGATGTCTGAACATGATATTTAAGCTTTTGGCTACGTTCATTCCCACCATATTTATTTTTTATGACGGTTGACCAAATCCGACGTGCAACGCGCCCCATAACGGTGTATTCCGGATCTAATCCGTTGCTGAAAAAGAAGGATAAGTTTGGAGCAAAGTCGTCAATATGCATGCCACGACTTAGGTAGTATTCTACAAAGGTGAAGCCATTAGCTAGAGTGAACGCTAATTGAGAAATTGGATTAGCTCCTGCTTCTGCAATATGATACCCGCTTATACTGACTGAATAATAATTACGCACCTTATGATCGATAAAATATTGTTGAATATCCCCCATCATCTTAAGGGCAAACTCAGTCGAAAAAATGCACGTATTTTGTCCTTGATCCTCTTTTAAAATATCCGCCTGTACTGTGCCTCGTACAGTTTGTAACGTCCATTCCTTAATTTCCTTAGACTCTTCTTCGTTTGGCTGACGGCCGTTTTTCTCTATGAATTTTTCAATCTGTTGTTCGATCGACGTATTCATGAACATCGCCAAGATAATAGGCGCTGGTCCATTAATTGTCATGGATACACTTGTAGATGGATGACATAGATCAAACCCTTTATAGAGCTTTTTCATATCGTCCAATGTACAGATACTTACACCACTGTTTCCAATTTTCCCAAAGATGTCAGGTCGATAATCCGGGTCTTGACCGTATAAAGTGACACTGTCAAAAGCTGTGGACAATCGTTTCGCTTCATCATTTTGACAAAGATAATGAAAGCGGCGGTTCGTTCGATCTGGAGTCCCTTCTCCTGCAAACTGGCGTTTCGGGTCTTCATTCGTACGTTTGAATGGAAATACTCCTGCTGTATAAGGGAAAAAACCAGGAAGATTTTCTTTTAATAGCCAACTGAGAATTTCCCCAGGATCCTCGAATTTCGGTACACTGACTCTAGCAATTTTATTTCCGGCCAATGATTCCGTGAACAATTCCGTAACAATTTCTTTATTACGAACCTTTGTTACGAGTTGATTTTGCTGGTAGGAATCCCGAATTTCCGGCCACTCTTCTACCATTTTTTTGCATTCTGGATGTATCTTTCGTTCATAATGAGCAATCATTTTATCAAGTTTTGAAGTGAAAGTTTCAGCTTCTTCCTTCGACATGAAATCTCTATTGTCTAGCTCAATTAGTGTCTTCGTACCTCGTAGCTGGTACAATTTGCGAATCAGATTTACTTGTTCTTCGGAGTATTTTCGATAGTGATAAACCGTTTGTACGATTTCTCCTAAATAAGCGGTACGATTTGGTGGGATAATTAAATTTTGCTTCGTTACTTTTTGAATGTTATGATCAAAAGTAGTTGGCCAACTACTTTTCGTTTTCTGTTCTATAAATTTCATTATGTTTGCAAAAAGGACATTTGTTCCTGAATCATTAAATTGGCTAGCAATTGTTCCAAACACAGGTAATTTATCATCTGGCATGTCAAAAAGCTGATGACTGCGTTGATATTGTTTGCGAACATCACGTAAAGCATCTTCAGATCCACGGCGCTCAAATTTGTTAATGACAATTAAGTCAGCAAAATCAATCATGTCGATTTTTTCAAGCTGAGTTGTGGCTCCAAATTCGCTCGTCATGACATACATGGCTACATCACAAAGTTCCACAATCTCAGAGTCGCCTTGACCAATTCCACTCGTTTCTACAATGACAAAATCATATCCAGCCGCTTTAACTATATTAATTGCATCTTTTGTGGCAGCGCTTAACTCAGTTTTAGAACCTCGGGTAGCTAAGCTTCGCATATACACACGTGGATTGTGAATGGCATTCATCCGAATGCGATCACCTAATAATGCACCTCCAGTCTTCATTTTGGAGGGATCTACTGATATAATCGCAATAGAGCGGTCTGGGAATTGTTCGAGATAACGGCGCACCAACTCATCAGTCAATGAGCTTTTTCCTGCGCCACCAGTTCCTGTGATACCTAAAACAGGCAATTTCGGAGCTTCGATCAGCACTTTTTCCAAAGCAGCAGAAATCGTTGCATCCACCTTGTTTTTTATTTGATTTTCTTCTACAAAGGTAATTAATTTTGCAATAGAACCCCAGTTTTTCTTGTTTAATTGCTCTAATTCTTGATGAAATTGCTTCGGAGTTTGAAAATCGCTTTCTCGGATCATATGATTGATCATGCCTTGCAACCCAAACTCCCGACCATCATCTGGCGAAAAAATTTTTGCAATGCCATATTCATGTAATTCCCTGATTTCAGATGGAACGATAACCCCACCTCCACCTGCAAAAACCTTAATATGGTCTGCTCCTTTTTGTTGAAGTAAATCTAACATATATTTCAAATATTCGACATGACCGCCTTGATAGGAGCTCATTGCAATGCCCTGCACATCTTCTTGGATTGCGGCATTTACAACTTCATCAACTGAACGATTATGTCCTAAGTGAATGACTTCTACACCTGAGGCTTGAAGAATTCGGCGTATAATATTAATGGAAGCATCATGGCCATCAAATAATGCAGATGCTGTAACAAATCGAACATGGTATGTTGGGCGAGCAATTTCTGTTTCCATCATCAATCCCCTTCCTTATTCTAGTTATTTGCCCTTTAAAAGGTTATTCGCAATCACTATTCGTTCTACTAGATAATTTCTTGTATAGCCGTAGCCACCAAATATGTTGATCAGTATCCTAACTTTCCCAAAAGATTCAACCAAATTCTTCACAATTCCAAAGGATTCTTCTGAAGTTTCCTGACCTTTAATGATTTCTACCAACTTCATTACAGGAACAGGGTTAAAGAAATGCATGCCTATAACCTTTTCGCGTCGATTCGTAGCTGATGCAATTTCTGTAATACTCAAACCAGATGTATTGGATGCAAATATGGTTGATTCTTTACAAATGACATTATGTTCTTTAAAATGATTTTTTTGGTTCTATCTTTTCAATAATTGCTTCAATAATAATGTCGGCTTCTGCTAAGTCCTGTAAATCGACACTTCCTCTGATATTTCCAAATATTTCATTGGCCCTTCCTTGTTCCAACTTGCCTTTTCTTATTGCTCGGTCTAAATTGTTTCGGATCGAACCAAGGCCTTTTTATATATAATATTCTTCAATATCACGCATAATCACTTCGTAACCAGATTAAGCAGCCACCTGAGCAATACCATTCCCCATCGTTCCTGCTCCCGCCACTCCAATAGTTTTAACCATAGATCTTACAACTCCTTAAAGATCTTTATCTTCTATATAGAAATCAATAAAATCTATTTTTCTATTATTATTTTCCTTTGAAATTTGGAGCTCGTTTTTCAAAAAACGCCTTGCTCCTTCGTTTTTGTCGTCTGTTGCACAAAGTTGAAAATAGTTCAGCCTCTAACTGTAAGCCTTCTTGTAAGACCAATTTGATACGCTTCTTCAGCCGAGACCTGTTCACCGGAAAAAATAAACTTCTTTGCTTTCCCGGGACCAATTAGTTTGGCTAAGCGTTGCGTACCGCCATAACCTGGAATGATACCGAGTAGTCCAACTTCTGGTAAGTCAAATTTGGCATTCATAGCAGCAATACGGACATCACAAGCAAAAGCAAGTTCACACCCACCTTCAAGTGCGAAGCCATTTACAGCAAACGAATTACTCGTTAAGTGGCATATTCAATAATAATTGAATAAAACAGGGAAGATGGCGAAGCTTATTCTATTTGGAATGAATATATAGTATACTTTTGTTTACAATGTGAGTGGTTACATTAGTGACAAGAAGAAATGGAGAGTGGCGATTTGATTACTATTTTGGGGCAAGTTATGCTGTATGTAAATAACCAGGAAGAGTCTTTGGAGTTTTGGACACAAAAAGCTGGATTTTCCGTGATTTCTGAGGTAGATGACGCTCAAGGCATGAAATGGTTTGAAATCGCTCCGACAAATGATTCTCAAACAAGAATTGTTTTACATAACAAGGAAGTAGTTGCTAAAATGTCGCCAGGAGTCAATCTGGGAACCCCATCATTATTTGTTTTTCTCGGACAACCTTGATCAATTATATAAAGACTTTCAAGATAAAAATATAACCGTCGGAGAAATTGTCGATGTCCCTGAGGGAAGAGTATTTAACTTCGCCGATAATGAAGAAAACTATTTTGCAGTGGTAGAAAAAAAGTAATAAGGTAAAAATCAGGGGAATTTGTTTCACCCTTAAAAATGGAGTTCTAGTAACTTCAATAATATGTATTCTACCTTACATAGCATACCGTTCATTAATATGATGGACGGTGTTTTCATGACTTTTTAATCATTATATAAGCCGACAAGGCTGAATTTATATTAATGAAAAAGGACATTCTTTTATGATCTGTTCATAGTATCGGCCCCACCTACACCAGATACTATGACTGCCACACACGCCATCCAACTTACTAACATCATAACAGAAAACGATTATATTTCCGAAAATTAATAGAAAACAAGTTTCGACATAAAAAAAGAGCTTCCGTAATGGGAATCCCTTCGTTCGTAAAGTACGTTTACATTCGCTACGTCCCCTTATCAAAAAAATAATAAAAGCAGATGATTCCTTGTAGGAATGATCTGCTTTCTTCATATCGAAATTTACTTAGCGTATGTTTTCCATATTTTGTTGGTAGGACCCGAAGAAGAATTTTATAGCAACAATACTAATTTTCTTCATCATTTATTCTTTCTAAAACTATTTTTATAAGCATCTATTTAAAAGTCACTAAATGCATACTGAGGCAAAACAATTTGCAGATTTGTTCCATTTGAATTACTATCCACTACTTGTATATCCCCACGATGTTCAAAAATAATTTTTTTTACAAAAGGTAAACCTAAACCCATCCCTTCTATTTTATAAGAAGTAAAAGGATCAAAAATAGTTTCCCAGTTTTCTATAGGTATTCCTTTTCCAGTATCAATCACGTTTATATGAATCATGTCAGCCTCAACATAAGTCGAAATCGTTATTTTTCTTATGGTTCTATCTTTGGGAATTGCTTCAATACTGTTTTTGATTAAATTAATAAACACTTGCTTTAAATATGTTTGATTTACATGCGCTTTTAAAGTTTTATATTTTTTTTCAAAAGAAACTTCTACTGACTTGTCTTTTGATAGTTCTTCTGTTAGTTCAATTGCATTATCAATGATTAAATTAAGATCGACCATTTTATAATCAATGGAGTTATATTTTATAAATTTCATATAATTTTGTGTTAATTCATTAATTTGTTGTGCAGCAGTATAAATCATTCCGTTCATTTTATGACCTTGTTTCGGTAATGTTTCTAACTCGCTCAATAACTTTGAATATCCATTTACAACAACAAGTGAATTTTTCACTTCATGTACTAAACTAGCTGTTAAATTCCCTGTATAATCTAATTTTTTTTGACGCTCAATCAAATGATTATAGTTTACTGTCATCATTGTATTTATTCGCACAAACGAAAAGACAATGATGACAGAAAAAATAATTACTCCTAAACTACTATATAATGCCCCTGTTTCGGGAGAAAAGTTAATTAACCCTGATACAAATAGTAAAAAAGAGCATAAGAAAAATGTACTTAAAAAATCTTTATAGTATTTATTTTGAAGATTTTTAGTAATCATATAGGAAAAAGCTACAAATATAATAAAACTAACTATATGAATTATATACAAAAAATGAAGCGGTCCATATTGAGGGAAATAGTAATACGAATTGGAATTTGTAACCTTAAAATCCTGTAATCCGCTAATCCCGAATTCTGTCATATTTATCAAGTAAATGATAGTACTCCAAATGCACGAAAACACTAAAAATTTCCTATTAAACACAAATAATAGAAAACGATTAAATAATGTATTTTTAAGATTAAATGCATGATTTTTTAAAGTAATATATGCGATATAAAAAACTAAAGGTACCATAAAAGTTGTTCCCGCTCTAAAAATCTTAAAAAGCCATAATATAACTTCTTTAGAAAAAGTACCTTTTAAGTATAAAACTGCTATATCCAATTGCCATAAACTAATTGAAAGCATGTAAAGCAGTAAAGGGATTGCTAGTTTAGAACCGCTATACAATTTTAAAACAGAGATCGCTAATACTACCGGAATAATTCCTATAATAGCGATTAAAAACGATATGATCAATGTTTACACCTACTAATATTTATATCTTTTTACATAACCACATGCATTATTGCCTCCAAGCCCATGATTAGTTATTGCTACTTCATTAACCTCTTGAAACAAAGTTTCAGTAATACTATTCATATCTTCAAAACCATCTTTTTTGGTGCGAATGGTTGGAGGTATAAACCATTGGGTAATACTTAACAATGAAGAAATGACTTGCAATACTCCACTAGCACCATAAGGATTTCCTATCATACTCTTTATGGAAGTGTATGGGACGGTATGGTTAAATACTTCTTTTGAAGAATATTCCTCTATTCTATCATTTACATTTATCCCTAATGCCTGACTGTTTATATATAGATTCTTGGTACACCTTTTCACCAATTGCTCCTACTGAACCATCAAAAAAAGTCCGACTTTTTTATCGGATAAATTAGATAGTTTAGCATGTTTTATTGCTTCCATTCCAGCAGACATACCAAGAAGTGTAACCCTTGGTAATCTTTTATATCTTTTATCATGCTCATATTCCTCTAAGCTTTCTTTTATCTGACCAACAATAGTATTTTCACTATTGGTAACAAAGTTGATACAGATTGTAAACAACAGACACCATTTTTTAAATTAGATACAAATTCTGCAGTGTTATTTGTCCTAAGGGCTTTTACCCCATAACCAGTTACAACTATTTTATCTTTCAATATTTCCACCCTTTTATACAATTATACAAAAGATAGTATTATTATCATAGGTAAAAATATCTAGAAATTACTGGATGTATTTTTTGAATTACTGATTAGATTAATAAAATAGTTGTATATTTTTAGAAAATCATTATAACTGAATCTTTCTTTTATTTGATTGCCTTACCATCTGTTTTTGATATATTAATATTTTTTTGTCTAATTCTTGGCTAATTTTTAAAATTTCTCCTTGTGAATAATTTTTAGTTTGATTTCCTAATTTATATAAATACGATCGTAAGGACTGTATTTCTTTTTTTAATTGAAATATGTCCATAATAACCCCCAATAATCAAATTAATTATTCAATTATACCATCAACTTCAACTATTTTTCTGTTTTTTCGTTTTTTTGAAATATTTCCTAATAATTAGTATTGGTGAGAAAGAGAAATGAACACTTCTAACGATTTCGAGGGTATTCACTTAATTAAATAGGATTGATTCCTCACCAGCTCTATGTTGTGTGAAGGTCTGTCAATTTAGAAGCGGCTATATTTTTTATTCAATCCCATCTTTATAATTTTTCTCCCAATGTTTATCCCCAATATGTTCTATGTCATCAGTTGTCTTTTCCAATTCAGTGAGAATGATATTTTTCATTTCATTTATGGTTTCAAAGAATGTTCTTTCTTCCACTGGGTTTGGCTTAATTTTTGCAGTGGAACTTGTCCCTACTAACATTCGGTGCCCCTCAAGTAACTTATCAAACGCTTCAAATATATGCCTAGCTAAAACCGCTATATCTTTGTGATCTTCTGGTAGTTTGTTCTTTATGTTTTCGATCCTATTATGCATTTTCATTTTCCCCTTTTTTAAGATATACCTTATTTTCACCAATTAATCTTAATCCATTCAACATAACAAGATCTTTAGTAGTACAAATTATTGATAATTCAGCACATCTTAAACCAATACCCATTCTGCTTCAATTGCTTAGCATCTGTTTTCATCGTTTATCTATACTTATGAAAATCAATAGTAATTAAAGTATTCTAAGAAGAAAAATTGAAAGTAAAGCTACTTTGAATACTTGATATCCTAACTCAGTAAACAATGTAATGATGTCTTAACACTGAGAAAACATCGAATATCTTACTTAGATAACAAAGGGTTTTAGTTGTTAATAGAGATTGCCGAATCCATGCGGTGAAAGTTGGAACTTTGACTGGAAAATCCCTTTTCGTTACTCATAAGGAGATTTATGCAACGTACTTTAGACATAAGATTCATAGTGATTATGATTTTGGATAGGTTTGAACAAAAATTCCGTCTCCTTCCAACCATTCAGCTATAAAAACATCTTTATAATCAGATACATTTTGTGATAAGAGTTGCCTCTTTAACCAGGATTCATCATATCTCAAATCTTTAATTTCATCCCATAATACTTCCCCATCTCGAATGAGAGTAACAGGAACATAAACAGGCTTGTCCAAAAGATTAAAATCCTCTAATGTCGTTTTCTGATACTGTGACTTCTTTAAAATGCTAATTGAACCGTTCGCTTCTAAGTAGCAAAAGGCAACTTCTCGAATCGAAAAGGTTTCACTTTGCCTAAGTAAGCTTTGTAATTGATTGATATTCATCCGATTTTTTCTTAACTCTTCCCGGTCGACTACCCCGTTTTTAATGAGAGCAGCTGGTTTCCCTTCAAAAATACCGCGAAACAATAAAGATTTTTGTCCGAGATATTCGACAATAAAAAGTAAAATGCTCCACAATGCCATAGAGTAAATAATATAAAGGACACCAATTTGATGATCGTATAATGCGTTGCCTAGTAA
The DNA here is from genome assembly GCF_020075705.1 of Metabacillus rhizolycopersici. The sequence goes on from NZ_JAIQUM010000010.1 coordinate 103,745, forward strand.
TTCTCCTAACACGATCGCGGCGATAAAAGTGAATGGGGTAATTTGATTAATGATTTTCTTTCCAACAAACTTGACGATAATAAAAAGAAGGAAAAACCCGATAATAAGTTCAATGGTTAGATACATGACCTTCATTTATAAATACTCCAATCTAATTAAACATCGTGATTACATTTTCATTTATTTCCAATTACTGATCGTTATAATACAAACCGGTACATAACGTTCGCAGAAGCACCTTTTATCTATATGGGGTAGCATCATGATTTTGATTTGTTGACCGGACCACACAAAAAAAGGACTTCCATTTTGAAGAAGTCCTTTTTTAAATATATGAACAATAGCTTTTATAGGAATTAACAAACTAACTTACTGATCCTTAACATCTATGTTTACATTATTTATAATATACTTTATCTACATTGTATTTCGCTTGAAACTTATTCGTAATGTACGTTTCATAAATGTCTCTTTCCATTGGATCTTCTACTAAACATACATCTATTCTGTACACTTCTTCTCTATGATTCTGAATTGGTGACACCGTGTCTTCAAGATGCTTCTTAACTCTTTGTCTTAGCTTTCTTGCTTTCCCAACAAAAAGTAATTCATCTTTTTTATTGTAAAACAAGATAATGCCGCCTTTATCTCTCGGAATCTTATGAATGTCAATGAATCCCTCAATTGACTTTATAACTGGTTCATTTTCATCTCGTACTTGCGTTCGTTCTATGATTGAAACGTCTACTTTAGGTATATCAATTTTTATCATCAATCTTCACGTCCTTTTTTTCATACAATGTATAGAGTATCACAAGTTGATAAGAAATACTATCTTACTCTAAATCATCAAGATCTCCCTAAGATCCTCTTCAGTCAGAGCTGATAGGTTTTTCTCATCAGAATCAATGATTTCTTCGATGAGATGTCGTTTTTTCTCTTGGAGTTCATTCATTTTTTCCTCGATTGTTCCGCGGGCAACCAGCTTGATAACCTGTACATCATTTTTCTGGCCAAGACGATGGGCACGGTCTGCTGCTTGCTCCTCAACTGCTGGATTCCACCAAGTATCATATAAAATAACGGTATCTGCACTCATCAAGTTAAGGCCAGTCCCCCCTGCTTTCAAGGAAATGAGAAATAAATCGCGTTCGCCGTTATTAAATCGATTGCAGATTTCAATTCGATCTTCAGATGGGGTTTGTCCATCGAGGTAAAAGAAAGGCAGTCCTTTCAATGCTAATTGTCTACCTATGAGTTCTAGCATTTTCGTGAATTGTGAGAAAATTAATACCCTTCTTCCTGATAGCTTCGATTGCTCTACAATTTGCATAAGCTGTTCAAATTTTGCTGATTTTCCTTTATAGTTGTCCACAAATAGGCTTGGGTGACAACAAATCTGTCGTAACCGAGTTATACCAGCCAAGATTTTGATGCGATTTTTTCGAAGTGTATCCTTATCCAGATGCTTTAATGTATCATGTCTCAGCTTTGCTAAATAGGCCGCATACAATTTCTTCTGTTCAGGAAGCAGCTCCACTGATTCAGTCGACTCGACTTTTTTAGGAAACTCTGAAAGTACGTCTTCCTTCATCCTGCGAAGCAAAAATGGTCGGATTCTCCGAGCAATCGTTTCCCTTGAAAGTTTGCTGTATTCCTTTAATCCAAGGAATAATTCAGGAAAGATAATGTGAAAAATGGACCACAGCTCTTCAATGGAATTTTCCACTGGTGTCCCAGTGAGTGCGAAGCGATAATCTGCCTGTATCTTCTTTACCGCGCGCGCAGTTTGTGTCGTAGGATTTTTAAACACCTGAGCCTCATCAAAAAACACTGTGTAAAATACTTGTCGCTCATACCATGTTAGATCCATGCGTAATAACGGATAAGAAGTGATCACAACATCGATATCCGTTAATTTCTTTTGAATTTTGCCCCTCTCTGTTTTATTACCATCGATAACAATGGCACGTAATTCAGGGGTGAATTTCATGATTTCACTTAGCCAGTTATACGTTAATGAGGATGGGCATACAATCAGTACCGGAAGTTTATTTTTACGGATTTCAGGAAGCTCTGATAGAATGAACGCAAGACTTTGTAGGGTTTTTCCTAGTCCCATATCATCTGCGAGAATCCCTCCAAACCCATAGTAGGCAAGAGTTTTCATCCATTGAAAGCCTAATTTTTGATAGTCTTTAAGTATTGACGCTAAACTACTCGGTAGTTGAAACTCCAAACTACCGGGATTGTGAATGGTTTCTAGAAACTGACGAAACGATGCTTCTAACTTAAATACTTTGCTCCCACCGACAGTATCAAGAAGTTGTAGACTCTGGTTTATTGATAAACTCAAACCACTTGCAAGATCTTTATTCTGGATCTCGGGTGAATGAAGAAAACGACGAATTTCTGCAAATTCGCTTGTCTCCAATGAAAGCAGCGACCCATCCCGCAAGCGATAATATTTCCGTTTTTCCTCTAAGGCTTGTAGAACATCTCTTATGTGTTTTTCAGGTATTCCATCCATTTCGAATGTAAATTCAAGCCAGTTTGTCCGTTCCCTTTTGAACTTTACTCGTATCTGTGGGTGAACATTTCCTCTGAAAATTCGATTTCTTACAGCAGTCGTTGCATAAATTTGCACAATTTTTTTCATCTTTGGTATGACATGGGTTAAAAATTCATACTCCAACTCATCATTTTGCAAAAAATAACCGCCATCCGTCTTCGTAAACAAGCTTTCATCCATCAGCTGCAGGATCTCATCCTCCTTGTCTACATCCCTTATCACCATCGAACCTGCAGGGAGCACACGATTCTCCACTGGATTCATCACGATTTTTTCATAGTGAAATTCGAGTCCAGCAAGCAGACGATTTTTCACACGATCCAAGTAAAGCTTAGCAATCAACGGCGACTTCATAAACTGGTTAGCTATTACGCCAGATATTTTGACATCACCTAGTTTTCTTAAACCTGGAACCACTTTTTCGAGAAAATAACCGATTTGCCCATGAGAAATTGGAATGTCATTTGTCCCCGAAGCCTCTACCATCTGTTTTAGATCGTAAAGACGATTACAATCCTGACTTTCCAACTGTTTTAATTTTCCATTAAATAATACAGTCAGATAAGAGTTTAGGATAACCATCTGATGTAAGCCATTAATCTTCAATCGATACCTATTACCGTTCGTTTCTTCAAGGTCGAATTGTAATGGAAGCAATCCATCAGTTAAGTGTAATCCATCAAACGTTTGACCGTCATATACCAATTTCACCTTTGGAGCCTTTATTAGTGAAGGTAGCAAATTTTTCCAAGAAGACGGTGAGATGAGTAGTAGATCATTGCTGATTGGTTGGCTATTTTCGTTTGGTAATGTGGCAAAATACATTTTTTCATCATGATTCATTTGGATGAGCTGCTGGGTGACAGCATCTGTTTCTTTTGGAAAGCAATGAAGATGATGGTTAAAAGTAAATGTATCGGAAAGTGTGCAATGAGAGCCCTCCTTCAGATTTTCCAGAAAGGTCCTGATATTTTGCACGTGGATCTCATTAATTTTTATTTCAATACCAAGCATTTGTTGCCCTTTACTAATAGTGACCGGTTTACAAGTAAACTCGACGTCAAGTACTTGCCTGTTTTCAAAATATGTTTGATGACCACTTAATCGGACGGACTGTGTATTAAAAAGGGTAAACAATCCGTCTGTCAGGTCTTGATTCGCTGGATCCAGTTCAATTGGTGCTGTTCCATGACGTTGATGTTCATATATCGCTACTAAAACAGCGGCAATATGCTGACAATCTTTATCAAAAGAAGCTAGCTTAGGACAGCTGCATTTCGTTTGTATTCCGCCGGAGGCATCCCTTTCAATCGTAACAAAAAAATCTTCCGCTCCGAGCACCTTCGCTTTACTTTCATTTGAGGTATATTGTTCAAACTTGATTTTATTTGAATGATAAAAGGCCTCTCCTCTTTTAAAGGATACAGTGCCACACATGTCTTTTATGATTTTATGATTTACTTTTATGTTCAAATGTCCAACTCCTTTCATGAGGACATTTTGATGTTTATTCATCGATGCTTGTTTGAACAGTTTCTAATTATGTAGCAGTAGTCAAAATCAATATCATGATTGTATCATAAGGATTGAATGATTACCTGTAGTAGACCATCAAAAAATGTGTTGCCTAAAACAACTTGCGACAAAAGCATAGCGATTTTGATCCTAAATAATGGGGACAAATGTTACAACGATGAAAATTGTTTGAAAGTTATTACAAAAAGAAAGGCTGATGGAAATGGAATGTACGATCCGAGAGATGCAAATGGCAGATATTCAACAAGTGCAACAAGTTGCTAAAACAAGTTGGAATAACACTTACGAGGAAATAATTCCATTTGAAATTCAGGAAAGTTTTTTAAAATCTGCTTATAATGATGCGATGATGCAAAGACGATTAGAAAATTCATTTATTTGGGTTTCAGAAGTGGATGGAAAAATTGTTGGCTTTGCAAACTTTTCTTCCGTAGAAGAATACGGTGCGACAGAACTCGGAGCAATTTATGTAATTCCTGATTGCCAAGGAAAAGGTATAGGAACAGCTTTACTAAATGAGGGTATCAAAAACATAGAAGGTGCAAAAGAGATTTTTATTAATGTAGAAAAAGAGAATCGTATCGGAATAACATTTTACAAAGCAAAAGGGTTTAAAGTTGTTTCTGAATTTGATGATGACTTTAATGGACATATCTTGAAAACAGTAAGAATGGTTTTAGACGTGTAATGCTCACGAATTAGTCGGTTTTTTTGATTTTTTAATGAACTTAATAACAGAAATAGTTTTAATTATTATAAATAAATTAATTTTATGCTATATTTGTTTAGGAAAAATAGGCAGGATCATATTTGATTTACAAAGTTTAATATGTTCCCACCTTTTCATATTGTAGATTTGATTTGCAATTAAACGTTCTATTGTTACGCTATCAAAGCTTAAGAAAATAAGATAGACAGATATTATACATGACTAATAGGTGAAGTCATGCTCTTTTAGTTCTTAAATTGGATAACCAAACTGAATTTTCAACTCAGAGATTTAATCAACTTCACTCCTTTCTGGATGACTTGTCGATACCGGTGTATTTGACGACTGGCCATTTCTCCTTCCGCAATGCGTTTATCAGCTCCGGTCCTACGTGCAAGTGGTCCTGAACTAGTTCTTTTGGAGTCAGTGCCATCCACTGGTTCAACGATACATCGGCAAAGCGATTACTCTTGAATATCTCTAGAAACCATAGGCTTTGGTTGCAGGTGTTTTGGATGTAATGTCCCATGGCAAACGGTACATACCCCACATCACCTGCCCGGTAATTAAACGTTCGGGCTGTGCCACTCGCCGCGAATACCGTCATTCGCCCGATTCCCGAGAGGTAATACTGCCACTCATCCTTATTCGGATGCCAATGCATTTCTCTCATTCCACCCGGTTTGATTTCCACCAAAGCAGCTGCAATGGAAGTCGAAATGGGGAAATTGGTGGAATCAACTATACGTACCGTTCCCCCCGGAGTTACGATTGGATCCTGTGCAAGTAACCGATGGGTGAAGCTCTTAGGCACAGTACCATAAGGATCCGAAACCTCGTCGCTTTCCAGTGAGCCTGGTGTCTTTGTTTGAAAAATGTATCGTTGTTTTGTCGGGATGTTGGCAAAAGCGCTTTCTGGTACACCGAAATTCGCAGCTAGCACGTCTTTTGGTGTGTGTGCGAACCAATCGGTAATAGTGAAGGTATCGAATTCGGAAAAGCTACCATCGTCGAAAACGAGCAAAAATTCGCAACCTTCCTCTAGTCCTTGTATCGAGTGTGGAATTCCGGCAGGAAAGAACCATAAATCTCCTGCGCCAACATCGGCAATAAAGTTTCGCCCGTCTTGATCGACCGAAGTGATTCGTGCACGGCCCAATATCATGTAGGCCCATTCTGATTGCTTATGCCAATGTAACTCACGCACACCACCTGGCGTCAGTCGCATGTTCACACCTGCAAGCGTGGTAGCGATTGGCAGCTCTCTGACCGTTACTTCCCTTGACCAACCTCCATGATTTAACTGCATATGTGTATCAGAAAAAGAGAACTTTAAATTGGGGATCGTTCCAGCATCTGTGGCCGGAGGTACTAGCATATCGGGGTTTTCAAGGTCCCTCATGACGTCTCGTGGACCGAAATCGGTCGCACCAGCGCCATCATCCCTGATTGGCTGCGGAACATTTTCGTACGAAGCTTTTTCCCTTGGTCGATTTTTCATCAGATATGCTCCTTTCACAGGTATTTTAGAAACGCGAATTCAATAATGTCCTAACTGAAGTTTATGACTCAGAATTCGAAAATAGATCAATTCCTGTAAAAATGCCTATCTTTTCTCGTCTGATAAATGGGAATAAATATTAAAAGAACTATTGTTACAGCCCGATCTTGTTCAACAAGAAGTGTACGAGAGATGTGTGATTTTCCCGTTTCAAAAAGAGCTAAATGGCTCTTTTTGACATGAAGTAATTTAATAGTTTTCCGAAAGAAGTGCCCTTCCTCAAGCGTGTGAAGGGCACAGCCCAGCGTTAGGGAGGGGATGAATTTCGGTTGGCGGTAGCAAAAGGCTTTTCTGTTCCCTAAATCTTGGTATAATAGAATCAAACATGCTCTTGGAAAACTGAAGATATGAGGTTGTGACAGGAAGAACGCTCTGTCACGTAAAATTTTCAAGCCACCAAAGAACTAGTCAACGTGCTATTTTTTGTAGGGCAAGGTCGTGTCCGAACTTAAGCCTGTGGAGATCATGTAAGCCCTATTAGGTATCCTACTAGGCTACGATCCTTGAAGCAGGAAGCCCCTTCTCTTCAACTTCGATGAAGTAAGGAGGGGTCGTTCACCTACTAATGAATTAATGATGCCCTCAAATTATTAATGCCATTTTCCAAGTAACCCTTTAAACAAGTTAACATGTATACCCAACCTTCTTTTTGTCCGATCATTTTGTTTACTATTTCGGGGTCATCTTCTTTCAAACCTGATTCGTTTACTTCAATGATTGTACTCGTATTATCCAACTCTTTTAGAGTAATTGCAACAACCGTTTCTTGATCATTTCCCCCCCACGAGAACGCGATTTGCTTATTTTCCTCGACTGCCAATACATTTATATCCCCCTCTGCATTGTATTCATCATATCTCCAAGTAATCGTCTTACCTTGTTCCACTCTTGCAGTAGCCGATGAAAACCAATAATTAGACATTTTGTTAGGGTCTACTATAGCTTCAAATACTTCATTAACTGGCTTGAGTATTTTTAATTTCGTAGTGATTTGAGTATCCATATTAAATCATCTCTCTTTCGGTATTTTGAAAAATCCTTATAAACCAAGACTTACGGGATGTTATCCCCCTCTATTTCCTTTGCTGATTTTGAATCTTAAAGTAGGTATTTTAATGCCCGTTACGAATGGGTTAACCTCATATTAACAATATTAGATGCTAAGACCAAAATGTTCTTTCGATAGCTCTTTGAACTTATTTTCATCAATTTCTTCTTTCTTTACGATTCCATCTGTCCACTCGGTAAAGGATGAATTTGTTAACGTGATATTTCCATTATCAGTTATTCGATTGATTAGTGGCTTCTTATTAAAGGGGGATTCCTCATGCTCGAGAATCACTTTTTGTATCTCATTTAATTCTCCCATATCTTCAACCACTTTTTTTGAATCAAAAGCGTACCCGGCTTTCCAATCTTTGTCTTTATGCTTTAATTTCATTTCGAAAATATAGTCCCCATGCTCGCTTTCTTCTTTTTTTACACGAAATTCGCCATTTTCACTTGTTACAGATTCCCCATTTAATGGCACGGGCTTTAACGGCAAATTCCCTCCAAAACCTGTGTCAATTATATATAACTCCCCATTATGCATGACCAAATTGGCTACATGTGTTCTCCCAATACGATTCCAACATTGATTTTGATGATTGAATGTTATACCACGAATTAAGTCCGCTTTAAACCCATTTTCAATTAAGAAAAAATTGAGGATCGTATTTAATTCATAGCAAAGTCCGCCCTCATTTCTTAGAACGATTTTAGTTAGTAAGTTTTCTTTCGTGAGTTCGTAAGTATTGTTTGCAATGATACACAAATTTTCAAAAGGGATTGATTTAGCCGCCTTTTCAAGGACATAATCTAATGTTTCAAACGTTATCATTTCATTTTCTGAAATACCAACTCTTTTACGAAATAATTCGTTAATTGCGAGTAAATCGTTTTTCATAGTTCATGCTCCCTCGTCTTCATTATGTAAACTTTTAGATCCTTCAAGTTATTTCTTTGATTTTGAGTTTGCTAGTTTCTTGTTGTTTTATCTATCAATCCAACATTGATTATTAATGACTCTAAAATTGGTATTAATATCTATATTATATAAGAAAATTTAGACATAAAAAAGAGCTGCCATTTTAGACAGCCCTTGAATACTAATTTCATATAAAATTTATGTAAGACAAAAGTAAGTGATGTTTCTAAGTGAAGATTTATAAAAAAACGGGGCATATCTCAAAACTGCCCCGATTTGCTTAGTATATTTGTACATTACTTACTCTACTGTTCCTCAAATAAAATGAATTATTTGTCCTCAGCATCTAGTAATGCACGCTTGCCTATTCCCAAAACGTAATAACTAACGACTACGATGCCTAGAAAAACAAGTCCTACAATCAGTGGTATGCGTGTGTCATTATTAAACCACATTCCGACTAATACCATAATTAAGAAGGCAATCGTCACGTAGTTTGTAAAAGGTGCGAAAGGCATTTTGAAAGGATGGTTGACCATTTCAGCCCCTTTTCTCTTTCTGAATTGAATTTGACTAATAAGGATGACAAACCATGGAATCATACCAGGAAGCACACTTGCACTATATACGTAGACAAATATATTTGGTGGCGCTATATAGTTTAAAACAACACCAATTGCTAAACCGATTAATACTCCAAATGTACCGTATAATGGAACTCCACTTCGAGAAATTTTCGTAAAGAATTTTGGAGCTTGTCCATTTTTTCCTAATGTATAAAGCATACGTCCTGCGCTGAAAATTCCACTGTTGCAGCCAGACATCGCTGCTGTAATGACAACGAAGTTAATAATACCAGCAGCTGCTGTAATTCCAACTTTCGCAAAAGTAGAAACAAATGGACTTCCAAGTGAATTAAGTTGATCCCAAGGATAAACAGTAACGATAACAAAAATAGCACCAATATAGAAGATTAAAATACGCCAAATAATACTTTGAATCGCTTTTGTTAACGTTTTTTGTGGATTTTTCGCTTCACCAGCTGTAATTCCAATTAATTCGACTCCTTGATATGCTGCAATAACGAGAGAGAGCGCAAAGAAAAATCCGGACCATCCACCTGTAAAGAAACCTCCATGTGCCCAAAGGTTAGATATTCCGATTGCGTCCCCTCCGTTACCAAATCCGAAGAAAATAAGTCCAAATCCTGCAATAATCATCAAAATGATCGTAACGATTTTAATCATCGCAAACCAAAATTCAAATTCACCAAATGATTTAACAGAAATTAAGTTCGCTGCACCAAGAATTACCATTGCGATGAAGCCTGGTATCCAAGCAGGAAGATCTGGGAACCAATACTGCATATATGCCCCAACTGCAATAATTTCTGCCATTCCAACAATAACCCACTGGAACCAGTTACTCCATGCAGTCAAATATCCTGCTAATGGATGTATATACTTATAACCTAATGTCGCAAATGAGCCTGTACTTGGCTCTACATACAACATTTCTCCCATTGCACGCATCACGAAAAAAATAAAAATTCCGCAAATTGCATAGGCAAGGAGAACAGACGGGCCCGTCCATTGAATCGTGCTGGATGAACCCATAAATAAACCAACACCGATTGTACCGCCCAAAGCAATCATTTGAATATGACGTGCTTCTAAGCCTCTTTTCAATTCTTTGTTTTCCACTCCATTTCCTCCTCATACTCTAGTAATAGCCCCAGTTTCAAGCAAGTTACTAATACACCCACTATTCGGTTTCGAAATGAGGAAGCAGGCGCCACTTATTCTTAAAAGCTACCTCTATAAATCATTCTTCACTTCTTATTAAGTATTCCTAAAAATAGATTGATTAGATTCCTTGTCTTCCTATCGTTATACGATGAACGAATTCATTATCTTATAATAATAAAATTTTCGATAAAAAACAATTGTACTTTTCAGAAAGACACTTTTTTATTAAAATATATCGATTAACCTCAGGTGAATACAGTTATTGGAAATTACAACTTTTTTATTTTGATACAATTGAAATATTTTGAAAGTTCATCAGAAAGCACTTCTGAGATTAAGAAAACTGGGTGAAGGATTATTTATCATTTTCAGTACCAAAAGTGTATAAACTTCCCTGAATTGCGTGGATAATCATTCTATTTGGATCTAATTCTTCTTCCTTCAAGTATATAAGGTGAATTTATGATTAAGACTTTCATCGATAAAATCGGAGGGTTTATGCCTAGACCTTTAATTCAAATGGGTTGCAAATTATGATAAAGTGAAACTTATACGTAATAGAAAGGAGATGTTGTTTTTATGTATAGCAAGCAAAATCTTGAGATTGTAACCAATGGGGAGGTATGTGCAAAATAAATTCATGCATAGAACCTCCCAAAGGTTATAATCAAATCTTTAGGAGGAAATGAAGTTGAATAAAATAAATATGAAAAATCTAGGACTTACTGAAAAATTAATACAGAAGTCTAAACTATATAAAGATCTTTTTATTGGTCGAATTTCATCACAATATAAAAATTTATATAAAGTTATTACGGAAAACGGTGAGTTTACAGCTGAAATATCTGGAAAATTACGTCATAGTGTAAGCGGACTTTCTGAATATCCTGCTGTTGGAGATTTTATTATGGTCGATCGAACAGATAATTCGCATGGAAACGGAATGATTCACCATATACTAACACGGAACAGTGTTTTTGCACGTAAAGTGGCTGGTTCTAAAAATGATACACAAGTTGTCGCTACGAATATTGATACAGTTTTTATTTGTATGTCTCTGAACAATGATTTTAATCTTCGTAGACTGGAGCGTTATCTTTCTATCGCTTGGGATAGCGGTGCGATCCCGGTTATTGTACTTACAAAATCAGATCTATGTAAGGAGTTAGAGATAAGGCTTAACGAAATATCTTCTATTGCAATTGGCGTAGATGTGCTTGTTACATCAAGTATTTCTGATGATGGATATCAATCATTAAAAAGATACCTTTCAAGTGGAAAGACAGCTGCATTTATAGGCTCTTCTGGAGTTGGAAAATCAACCTTAATTAATCGTCTACTCGGACAAAGTGTATTAGATACGAGTGAAATAAGAAATGACGATAAGGGAAGACACACAACTACAAGGCGTGAGCTGATCATGTTGCCGGATTTAGGCGTTGTTATAGACACTCCAGGAATGCGAGAACTAGGTATTATTAGTGCCGATTTGTCAAAATCCTTTGCTGATATTGATGAACTTGCTTCGAAATGTAGATTTAACGACTGTACCCACAAAAATGAGCCAAACTGTGCAGTACAAAAAGCTATTAAAGATGGTATTTTGTCAGCTGAAAGGCTAGAAAGCTATTGGAAACTTAAAAGGGAAACTAAGTATGAAGGCTTGAATTCTAAAATGATTGAAAAAGAAAAGATAAATGAAATGTTTAGTGGCATGGGCGGCATGAAAAATGCTAGGAAGTTCTTAAAAGAACAACAAGGGAAAAAAAGTAACCGCGAGATATAGTAAGCCTCTTTATCATGAATGGCTTGTAAGTCTCCTAAATCGAAGTAACCAAGATCACGCAAACATAAATCGCCCGCCTCTACGGTTTCAAGACAGATGGTACCGTATGTTTTATCATTGTTCTTTCCTGGCCCTAGCTGCACGTTTAAAAATTGGCTACTCAGTAAATCGTATTCCAATTAGATTTTCACTCCTGCAGTATTACTACTCCCTCCAGATCCTTGATAATCAGTGGCGAAGGAATCAGGTAGTTGAAACACAGTCGCATCTAAAATCCGAATACGTTTGAAAGATGAAACCATGTGTGAAGATAGCGATTGTGTCGCACAAAGTTTTTGTGTTAGGAGTGAAGTAAAGACTTCTCGAAGGAATGTGACAGCTGCTGAATTAAAGCGTACTCATGAGTCCCTCTTGACTCATGAGTACGCCCGTTGAAGCCTCTAACCGACTACATAGTTTTGCGCAAGGGATGTATTGGCGACTTCTTGGCTGAGCCAAACGCAAAGGGCGATGAGTTCATCTGCTTGATACTTACTAGATCGCTGCACAAAACCAACCTGTTTAGCGATTTTTTGTAGGACGATTGGAGATAGAAAGCGTTGTAATTCTTCAGAAAGCGAGAGGTCCATGAAAAAAGGTCATCCTTTTCAAGTATTTTACTGAAAGAATAACGTTTTTTTTCATTTTTGGGGAAATTCGTTTCTTTAGCTTGATGGGCATGGGGTACAGACAACATTTTGGAAAAATTGTACGTTAAGCATAGGGATGATGGTCCAATAAGGAGAAATATCCATAACAAATATCACCCATTACATCAGTTTATAAAGCGGTCTTATCTAATGCTTCCACTACAGCATTTACAAAATTCCAAAATATAGGAGTTGTGTTGACACGGTTAGGTCTGCTCCAGTCATTATTAACAAAGAAAGATTGTCTAAGAGCCCTTGTTAACTCCAACTGAACACCTTTGCTTACCTTGTTTCGATTGATAATATTGTTCGGATTATCCCCGTTAATCTCTTCGGAAGCATTTCCTACTTTGATACTCCATCTCATAAACGCATTTTTTAAGTGATTTATTAAGTTGGTGTCTAGTCCGCCTATATACACCTTCGGCGTTGCGCCGGAAGCTCCATGAAGGCTAATAGTTCTTGAAGATAAACCAACTAAGTTTAATGCTGTTGGTTCATCGAAATTTGTAGAAGTAATGTGTAACACAGAGTTGCCTGATGATTTAAGTCCTTCGAAAATGTACATGTTCGAAGACGATCTCCTAGCAATCGCATTTGTTGCTTCACTTGTTCCAATTTCGATTCCACCACCATGCAGAGCAATGATAAGTGTTTGGGAAAAGTTATTTATTGTATAAATATCGTAATCTTTCCCTTTTATCTCGTTCGCCGACAATTGTTTATAATTTAGATAAGTGTCATCCATTCATCATACCTCGCTTTCAAATTCTTCTACCACAATCGGAATACCTCCTGTCATCGTTTCCGTGTCGTAGGCTTGCAGAACTTCGTATGTGTCGCAAACAGGTTGTTCCCGCGTTGGAACAAACCCTTTTCTAGTTGTTTAGCTTTATCTTTTTTTGTCTTTATCCTGGTCTTGAACTTGTTTAGATTGAGCATTTGAGCGTAATTTTGCGATAGAATCAGAATCAACCTTAACATCAATGTCTACCTTAGCATTTTCACTATCTTCAATTTTGGATTTAGTAACGTTTGTATTACGGTTGATATTTTTTAAATCATTGTCATTTTTAACATCTACATCAGCTTTTGCCTTGGTATCTGAATCTGAATCTGAATCAGATTTTGAATAATAATGATAATGTTTGCGCTCTTGACTTATTGGCTTTTCTCCTTTTATCACTTATATCGATAATGTATTCAAATTAAGTCAAAATGGATGGACAACTCTCTTATATATAATGATTTTTTTAGAAGTTCACATCAAAAAGGAGCCATATTTGATTCAAATAAGATGTCTACCTCTAGTGAAAAGTTGTATAGCGTATACAAATCTATTTAACATAATCACCCTTATCGGCAAAACAGGTTGGGTACCTTTTAGTACCCAACCTCAGATTGTCGACAAAAGGGGTTCGGAATGGTTTCATTCCGAACCTCTTTTGCGATTTTCTTGGAAATTCACCTCAAATGAATGAGGATAGACCTCTCTTAGCTCACTTTATTATGCCATTTCTGAA
>NZ_JAIQUM010000011.1 GCF_020075705.1 Metabacillus rhizolycopersici
ACTTATTAACATAATAAGCCCCACCACCAACAGCCAACAACCCAAGCGCCTGATAAAGACTATTCTGCTGCTGTTCTTCTGTCAACGCATTCCCAAACATATCCTTGCCCGTCAAATACTCACTAAACCCATTGGCAGATACAAGCCCATAGATGCCCATCTCCGCTTTTTCTAGGTTTGAGAAGGTTTTGCTCGTTCTATAGACGTCCAGCGCTTGGTCGGCGGCGTGCATACCTTTGGCTGTTTTGTAGATGGCGCTTCCGCCTTTTGCGATACGGCCCGCCCAGCCAACAACTGGGATGAAACCGGCGGCTGCCATAGCTCCTGAAGCTACACGTTGTCCTGCTGTTAGAGTTTCGCCAGTGACTGGGTCAACTCCTTCTGATGCGCGGATATAATCGTAGTAGCCTGTTAGTTCGCCTGTGAATGTCTTGATTCCGTCCCAGGTTTTTTCGTACCATGGACGGTTTTCGAGCTCTTCTTGTTTCTTTAGTTGTTCTCTAAATTTTTCTTGTTCATCTTTGAACGAGAGGTATTCTTTTGTTTGCTTTTCGGCTTGATCTTTCAGCTTGTAGACGTCACTTGCTTTGTATGCTTCTGCGTTGAAATGGATCGGTGTGATGGTATTTCCTTGGCGAGATGCTTCCATTAGTTGTTGGAAGAGTGCCATGACATATTGTTCATCGCCTTCAGATAAGATGTACTCTGATTTTAGTTCATTGTCTAGCTTGTCAACTGCATCCGCTGTATCTTTTCGGTCTTTTTCTGCCTTTCCCATATGGTCATCAAATCGGTCTTTTGAGAAGACGTTAAGAGGGACAAGGTCGTCAATTCGATTGAAGATTCTTTGCAGTTCATCCTGTTGGCTGGACACCATTTCCCTATTGTTCCTTTCATGATGTGTTAGTTCATCATCTAGAAACGGAACATGGACAATTGTATTTCCTGATAGATCCATGTCTGCTGCGTTCCCTGCAATTCCGTTAAAAAATGCGATGTTTCGATCAATGAGACGGAGCCAAGCTTCAATCACATCGATTTGTGCTTGGTAGAAGCCTTTAATGGCGTCGGCTCCTTTCCCTTTCAGGCGGTCGTCTAGATTAACGACGTCATTGCATGTTCGTTTTAATTGTTCTAGCTTTTCCCGCAATTCATTGTACTGCTTGGACCTAGCTTCCATTGAATCAATTAATGTTTTTGCTTCATATACTTTCACAGTCGCCGTCTGCCCTTTCCTTTAGTTTCTTGTACGATCAGAAGGTATAAATTAGCAACAGGGAAATGAATTCGACGTAGTGGCCAATTTAAAATCTTTAGTATAAGTGCAACTACGCTTCTGTCTTCTCCCATACAGGCACGCTAGTCACGAGTTTACCTAGTAATGGCTTCATCCTGCTCCTTTAATGAACGTACATTTGCCTTTGTGTCTTCCACGTTTTTCTCAACTACCTCAACATACTCATTAATGAGTTGATGGATTCTTGCTTCACGTTCTAGCCAATAGGTCGTGAAATCCAAACGATTTTCCCCAAGGCTACTAGATTGTGATGTCGCAATTGTTACATTAGCTAATGCTGACTTAACCTCATTCAACTCTTTCATCACGGCATCATAATTTAATTTAATTTCGACCATTAAAATAACCGCCTTTTCAAATCGCTAATTTTATCTGAAAGCTCATCAATGGCATCTTCACCTTTATCGACTAATTGACCAGCTTCATAAGCAATGGCTCTTGTGATATTTAAGAAGCTTTGTTCTATTTCTAGGCTATTTATCTTACTTTCTATTAAACGTTGATAACTAGAATAATCAATTTCTCCAATCTTTTGCATGACAGCGTACGCATCTTCACGTTCATTGTCATAATCGTCTGCTCTTTTCCCAGTCCATTCTCTTCCTAAATCTGGCTGTTTGATTTTCTTAATTTCTTGAAGAAGAAGATCTTGTTCACGACCAATATCATTTTTAGCTTGATTTAGCCTTTCAATTTTTTCATTGATATCATTCGCTTGTGACGAAATTGTTCTCTGAAGAGAATACAAAGTACTTGATAAACTCATCATTTCCACCTCTCTAGACGTTTTGAGGAGATTTTTGCTTTGCTAAGGACTTACCCCAAACAACTAACACAACAATTAACAACAGGATACAAATTCCGACTAATGCCCAGATAAGAATTGTTAACGACAAGCTAGAAGAGGAGGATGAATCCTCTTCCTTTTGCTTCATCGTTGGTGCTTCTGCTGATAAAAATAGCTGCATGTCCACTGCTTTTGCCTTAATTGTATTTTGATCGGTTGACTCGCCTAAGAATAATTCTGCCTTTATTGCCTCATCTTTCGAACGTTCAACTTCTTCAAAGGTGATCTCTTTTATTTCTTCAGGAATGTCTTTAAGCTGATTTGTTTGCGTAGTGTTGTTAAGCAAGCTTTTATTTGATTTGAATTCGTTCTTTTGATAATCATTTGGAACGAGCTCATCAATCTTTGACGTTTCCGCATGGACAACGCCTGCAACCGTAAGATGGAATAGGTTTATCATCAACAAGATGATCGAAACAGCTATAGCTCGCTTACGCTTCATACGTTCCTGATTCCTTTTCAACTGAAACCATGCTTGATCTGCCAATGAAGTATTGTAAGCCACCAAGTCCTACGATAATGATTCCAAGGATAACCGTTGCCTGTGTAAATAACGATTCTGAGCCATATTGAATGGACATATATACCTCAGACATTGGGTCAGTAAAGCTAAAGTTTGGTGTGGTTAGTGCAAGTAATGGCGTTACATAGAAAATGACCATGCCTACCGTTACAAATAACCCAACCAAATGATGGATACTAAACGCCACTCTTATTAAAGCTGAACCTGCCGTAAGAAGAAGAATTGTAAATACAGTCCACTCAACAGCACTTTCTTCACGTAACGGGTAAATATCTAACCCATATAAACTAATGACTAATCCAACAATCACATTGAGTAGGACAAACAAGATGGCCTGAATCCAAAGTGGTGGCTGTTTGAAATAATAACTCGCATAGCCGATAAGTAAGCTGCAAATTAGAACGATAAACAGAATAACCACTGGTGGGATATTTTTGACGTTCGCACTTTGTGTTTCTTCTGGAATATCACCACTAATCTTAAGTGGGTTCGTTAAGAAGTCATAGACATAACCATTTGACTGACCATCTACAAATGTATTTCCAAGCACATTATATACGTCATCCCTAATTAGCCCCGTTGTTGCAACATTTGTTGACCATTTATTATTCAACTGGTCTGCATCCGTTTGAACATTATTTACTCGTCCTTGTAGCTCTCCGGTATAATCGATGATGCTGCTTTGACTTTCACTAATCGAATCTAGCCATGTATGAATTGATACCATTTGTTCACTAATTCTTCCAGAGCCTAAAATCATTTCCTCGCCTTCAACGGTTGGTATTGGTTCGACAACTGTGAGCAGCTGTCCCGGCTGACTGATTTGATTTAGAATTTCTGTCGCTTCCAGTTCAATTGCCTCAAGACTTTCAACTAGTGTAGCTTGCTGCGCATCGACAGTTTGCCGATATTCAGCCATGAAAACAGTAAAACCATCTTCGAGTGTGTATAAAGCATCTTGGGTTGTTGGCATATCTTCACCAATCTGATTCCACCCTGTTTTCTCCTCGCTACTTATTTCGACGATTTTTTTCGCTTCTTGTTGTAATGCTTCATTACCTAGAACAACTGCTTTTGCTTTGTTTTCTACAAGCATACTGTTTAATGTTGATTGATAGCGATCTAGATACGAGTAGTAATACATCATCTCTAACAGATCTTTACTCATTATTTCCTTGGAAAAGGTAGAAGTTAAAAGATCCTTTCTCGTTTGGGAAAGAGCATTAGATGCTAAAATTGATTGCTCCTTTTTCTCAATTTCGTCTTTTATATTCACTTCATAGTCTTTATAGAGATTTAACTCTACTTCTAATCCAGCATTTATTCCTTCGAGCCTTTTAACGTTATCCTCTAGCGTTAATTTGACATCTTCTAGCATTTGAATTTGTTCATCTTTTTCGAGAATTGTCTTTTCTAGCCCTTCATTAATCTCTTTAAGCTGATCAAAGTCACCCTTTAATTTATCTAATTCTTCGTTAAGTACGGCTAAATCGTCCTCAAGCGGATTTCTCTCTCCCGTTTCCTTCGCACTTAATGATGATTGAAGAGCAAGAATACGATCATTAATTCCGTCTAAGCTCAATAATACTTGCTCAAGCTCCACAGGTAGCGGATCTTCCATACTAGCAAGTCCATCTTTTAATTTTGTAAGATCCTCTGAAATGGATGCTAATGCTGTCTTTTCATTCTCTAAATCAACAAATGGTTTTTCTGGATTTCCGGAATTTCCGGGTTTTCCTGGATCCGAAGTATCCTCCCCAGTATTTTCGGTATTATTATCCGGTAGATTACCATCTTGTTCGGAAGGTACAACATCTACTTGTTGATCCTCTTCCTCTGATTCACTTGGTAGCTCAATAGGATCAGTTGGTTCAGTAGGTTTCTCCTCTTCCTCCCCTACACTAAGCCGGTCACTTAATGCGACAAGCTCGACCTCTACATCATTAAGAACTGTCGTATCTTTAAGTTGCTGATAAAAATCAAGCGTCTTTTCTTGAAGCTGATAAAAGTCGTTGATCTGTCTAGCTACTTGACTATATCGTTGTTCCGCAAGCTGTCCAAAAACCTGTTGAGTGCTTACCATACGTGAATCAAGCTTCGACATGTTTTCTAAAAACAGATTGCCCTGATCTTCAAATAGATTTGTTGATTGGACGAATAAAGGCTGTTGATTTTCAGTTGCTTTATTAACTGATTGAACTGATTGCGCCTGAATTTCAGCTAGTAGTGTTTGTTGTTTCTTTTGATATTCCTTATATTGCTCCACGTATTCCACAAAGCTTGCTAGATTTTGTTCATAAGCCTTCAGTGTTTCCGTTTGTTCAGGAGCACTTTCATCAACCTGTTGGATGGAAGCTTGCAAATTTATGAGCATTTCCTTCTGTCCATCTATATGCCCTGCAAGGTTTTTTGAGCTTGGTGTGTAAAATGAAGTCATTGTTTCTTGGAAAGTTATTTCATTTCGCAGTATTTCATCAAATTCTTCACGAATATTCTCCATATCTGCTGAAACATACTTCCAATAAAGTGACGATATTTTTTGATTCACCCGTTTTGTTGCCTTCTCAATCTCCACTAACACCTTTTCTTTATTTACTGCATTGAGCTGGCTTTGTATCTTAAATTGAAAATTTGTTTTAACTGGATTTGTCTCATCATACGTCATAATATTTTGCGAGAAATCCGATGGGAGATAGACGATTGCGTCGTACTTCAAGCTGCGTAGCCCATTTTCACCGGCACTTCTCCCTACGACAGTCCATTCAAAGTTTGAACCTTCTGCCAAGATTGACGCGACATCCTGACCAAACCGAATCTCTTCATCCACTTCTTGCGTTCCGATATCCTCATTGATAATGGCAATGGATTTGGTGGCATTTTCCTTTATTACCCTCATCGGGTTGTCACCGACAGTACGGAAGAAAAGAAGAGGTGTGATCACAATTAAAACGATGACTAGTATAAGCTTAAAAATACTTGCCTTTTCAGTCATACGTGCACCTTCCTTTCGACATTCGCAAGCGGAATCTGGATGTTTTGCTCTTTTCCGTTTTCAACATAATAGCCAAATCCCGGTTGAATCTCTGGCTCTTTTCGATCATAGGTAAGAGTAAATAATGTTTGTTCAGATTTTTTCATTAAAATAACCGCTTGACGAATTTGTTTCATTTCAATTGTTAATGGATCATATCCTTTTGTTAATTCATTGTTGTTGCCAGAGACAATCATATTAAAGCCTAGATGGCTATAGCTTTTCATGTATCGGGCGATTCGATCTTGCGCCTGATTATCGAGACCTTGAAGGAAACGCGAATAGCCATCGACAACAAACAAGACTGGTAGAAATTGCGGCACTTGGTTGCCCTGCTGTATTTGTCTGTGATACTGTTCTTCTCTTGCAATAAATACGGTCTCTATTTTATCCAGCCATGACATGACATGGTCTTTTCCTTCGAGATAGACCAATTTTTCTTCACCTACAAAAGCAGATAAACCGCGATCGATTGAATCAAAAACAGCAATATGTTCGACTTCTTGTTCAAGTGCTGTATGAATTAGCACTTTTAATGAGTTTGTTTTTCCCTTTTGAGCCTGTCCTAGTACGAGACAATGCTTTGTCTTCTGGAAGTTTACATAAACCGGCGTCACATTCTCTTCATCAAGACCAATTGGGAGCAGACCATTCTTCTTCTCAATATAGGAAGCAAAGTTGACAATCGTTAGTTCTGTAGGCAGCATTGGCACAGGATCTGGCCTCTTAACATCTGCATAGACTACCTTAATACATTCAATTTCTTCCTTTATGTTCATCATTTGCTCAAAATCGTCCTTTCCTTCTGCTGGGAGAAAAACTTGAGCAAAGTAGGCTGTATCTTTTTTCACGATTGCTCTTCCTGGCATTGCTTCAGGAGAAAACGCCAACCTTCCTAATATTGTAA
This sequence comes from Metabacillus rhizolycopersici, assembly GCF_020075705.1. The sequence goes on from NZ_JAIQUM010000011.1 coordinate 6,606, forward strand.
ACGCCTCTGATTGATCCATTAAATAGTGGACAATTTTTGTTTTTAAGTTGTTCATTAAAGATTGGCGAACAGAATTGATGCGCGTAGCTGTTAAAATCATGTAAATTCCTAATGACACTCCATCACGAGCAAATTGATTTAATTGCTGTTCAAGATCAAGCATCTCTTCCTTAACGAGATCAAAATTATCAATAACAAGAAATACGAACGGCAATTGCTCCGCACTTAAGCCGTTATACATTTTAATTGAGCTTACCTCTTGCTTTTGGAAAAGCTGTTTCCGTCTCGCTACTTCATCTCGTAATCTCCTCATAAACTTTTCGATCTTTCTTTCTTGATCAAGCAAAAAGTAATCAGCTGTATGAGGAAGCTGCTTCAATGGTAATAACCCTCCATTGCCAAAGTCCATGACATAATAATGAACCTCTTCCGGTGTAAATTGATTCGCCATTCCCAGTAGCAGTGTCATGATTGTATGTGTTTTTCCATAACCAGAGGAACCAAAAATCCCAATGTTTCCATCCTCGATTACGTCATACGTATAAGCGGATTGACTTTGTTTTTCCGGTTCATCAATCATCGCAAATAGAATGCTCGGTTTATCACGATGCCCAGTAGATTTTCGATATAGACGATCAGGAAGTGGTGGTAACCACGGGCTTGGGAGCTTCTCAAGCTGCATTTGTTGTTGAAGCTGCTCAATTTTATCGACAATGACACCAATTTCACTTTCTGTCTCCTTCTGCCTCTGATCCAATGATGAAACCTCTGATAAAGGAATTAACCCTAAATCTGTGACAATCGCAACTTCATCTTCCATGTCATAGGATTCTTCTTCATGGTATGGGGCGCCACTCCAAGCTGATTGGAAAAGCTCATACACTTCATTGTTTCCAACCTGCAAGTAACCACGACCGGTAACTGTGATTGATGCAGCATCACCATTTTTTAGGATTTCTCGACTATCCTCCGTATTTTGTACCTTCAAGGCAACACGAAAGCGGGCATTACTCCAAATTTGATTATCGATGATTCCACCAGGCTTTTGTGTCGCAAGGATTAAATGAACACCAAGACTTCTCCCGATACGTGCTGCACTAACTAATTCCTTAATAAATTCTGGCTCTTCCGTTTTTAGCTCAGCAAATTCATCCGAAATCAAAAATAAGTGTGGTAAAGGCTTTTCCGCTTTCCCTTGTTTAAATAGCTTTGTATAGTCATGAATATGTGAAACACTATAGTGATCAAATAAACGTTGGCGCCGCTTTAATTCACTTTTGATTGAAGCTAATGCCCGCATACTGAAGTTTTTGCTTCCTTCAATATTTGTGATCGTCCCTAAGAGATGAGGCATATTTTTAAATGGTTGCGCCATTCCTCCGCCCTTATAGTCGATTAATAAAAAGGCAACCTCATGTGGATGAAAGTGAACAGCAAGCGATAGGATGTATGTTTGCAAAAATTCACTTTTCCCAGACCCCGTCGTACCAGCTAATAAGCCGTGTGGCCCATGTGCCTTTTCGTGCAAATTCAGCTCAACCGCCTCTTCCTTTCCTTTTAAGCCAATTGGGACAGCTAACGATTTTGACGATTCCCTAGAAAGCCAATTTTGTTTAATCGGAAGCTGATCAACACTTTTCACATTCATCATTTCTAGAAAAGACACACCTGTAGGAATCGAATTCGTCATCCCAATTTGATGATCAAGAGTGCGAAGCATCCGTGCATAATTTTCATTACTCTCTCTGTTATGTGAGTCCAATCCAAAAGGAATTCGTACAGCCTTTTTCTCTTGAATTAATATGTCACCTTGCTCATCATTAATATATCTAACGAGGGTATGGATGTTATCAGATAAGCTTTCCTTCGCTTCTGCAGCAAAAATGACAGAAATACCAAGATGCTGATGATCCCCCTCTAAATATTCCAATATCACATGGTCTGATATGAGCTGGTGGTTTGTAATCACGAATACATAATGAGGCGTAAATCGTATCTTCTCTTTCTCTTCCTCTTGATCACGTTCACGTACCATTTCATAAAGTGAATAAAGCAATTGATCACGTGTTTTTTCGTTGTAAATAAACCCCTTCGCAAAGGAATTTGGTAATTGGAAATGAGGAAGCCACTTCATCCATTCCCATTCCCTGTATTCCTGTTCATCGAAAATAAACACAAACCGTAAATCATGGTAGCTATGAAAGAAAGCAAGCTGACCAATGAGCTGGTGCAACTCATTTTTTAAGACAGCATCCTTTCCAATTAACCCAATCGCACCCTCTGATAGATTTGCCGTTATTGGCAATTTTTCTAAGTTCTTATATGTCTTTTCAAGTAATTGAGAGTCCTCTAATAAGTCATCCATTTCCCTGTTTGACATATCAGATGAAGTTGATGAGATTGTATAGCTTGCGCGAACAGCTCCAATTCCAAGTCGAAATTGTAGAAAATCAGGACTTTCAAGTGTTCGCTCCCAAAGCCTGTCGGAAAGCTGATCCGTTAAATATTTCATACGTTCAAAGGCTGGAAAATGAAACGTTAGAACATCCCTTTGTTTATCAGCAAGGATTTGGAGCTCTTGTCTCTTTGTTTCTAAATAGTGTGTATAAATTCGTTTTCGACGCTCTTTGGATCTTTTTTGATTGCCTTTATCTTTAAAATATTGAACTGTCGAGGTAACGAGTGTTGTCATAAACATGACTAACGAAACAATGATAAAAATTCCTCTTGGCACAAGAATAGCTACGAGCCCCATCACAAGCAGCATAACGAGCGGCGGCATGATAATAAGCCATAAGCTTCGATTTGAGCCCTCTGAATCTTGCGAAGGAAATGAAAACTGCACCTTTTCGTCAGGTAAATCGTAGACCATTCTAGGTGTACGTCGATACACTGGATATTTCTTCTGCATTTCAGATTGAGGGCTAATCGTCTCCGAAAGACTCGTCTCAAAATCTAGTAAGCTTTCAATTTGTATGAGATCTTCCTCAATAAGGGTAATATTCATGAACGGCCAAAACAGTTGATCACCAATATTCAGTTGTGATGTTTCATTAATGAGTTGTCCATTTTTGTATAGGCGCTCATGATCACCAGTTGAAATCTCCCATCTCGTTCTTCCTCTATAAAGGATAAAGGAATCCTGCTCACAGAATGCTTCAGCAGTCTTTAAAATGGTCGCATACTGATCATTGATTGAAAATGTCACTTCGTTCATATGTTCAATATAAAATGTTTTTGTCACTTTAGGAGCTGAAGTCATCATAACCGTCAGCTTTTCTTCGCCAAAGGTTATCGGATACAGTTTACTTTCCTCAAATATTTGAACGCGCTCTTCCCCTTGATCAAGCCAAAATGAATCGTCTCGGTAATTTACTATAAGCAATTTTTCAAAGGGAGAATCCGCTTGGATGGTAATTGTGTGATGCACATCTGTTCCAATTGTAATCTCTTGTTTATAGCTTGTTTTCAGTGCCACTTGCTGATATGATTCACGGTAAAACACCCATAAGATAGACATATTATCACCACCTATAATTGTTTAGTTTCTCTTGTATGTGAATGTTAGTTAGGAGACGTTTCTCCGTCTAAAGCTGGTTGCTTCGCTTGAGTACTAGCTGGAACATCAGGAGAGATGTCTGTTTTACTCTCTACCTTTTGCTTGTTAGCATCATCTACCGTCGATGAGCTTGTCTCTTCCTTCGATTGCCCTGAGACAGGCTGTTCTGCTTGTTGTTCCTTCATCTCCTGAAGATACTCATTTGATTCCGCTTCAATTTCAGCTAATATTCGTTGTCTCTCTTCCCTATCTAGACCATCGTCTGCTTTCACTTGTTCCTTATAATGAATAAGTCCATATTGAATTAATGGCCTATCTTCTAAGTACCTTGCTATATCAAGAGCTTCATCAGCATTACCACGTCCAATAAGAATCCAATATTCAAAATAGAGAGGATCCGATTGCAAAGTCACTGTATTTTGAATAACTTCCTTTTGCTTCTCTGCCAAAGATTCATTTATGATATATGACATAGATAATGCGTACCTGGTTACATTTGGCATTTCTTTTATATCGTAGGGCTGAAGGACAGTCACCACCTCACTATATTCTTTATTAAGAAACTTCTCCTGTGCATAAATAAAGCTTGTTTGTTTTGGTTGGAGAAAAAACAAAGAGTAAAGTGAGTAAACAAACGCTGGTATTAAACAGATCGTAACTCCAAGTAGCACATAGCGATTCATTTTCCACGTCTTCTTGTTGACTGTCATTAGAAGTGACTTTTCTTCATTCACTTGTTGGATTCGTTCTTCAATGATGCTCAATAACTCCACAAAGTTCTCAGCGCGACAAATCCGCTTTGTAAAATCAGAGAGCTTTAACGTTTCAAAATAGTGAACATATTGTTCAAAGGAGAATTGACTGTCCACAATTGCTGCAATTGTCGCTTTTACTTCTCTTATTAATTGATCAGAATCTTTTTCATATGGCGGAAGACTTTCCTTTACTCCATAATGAAGAAAGGTTGGATTTAGACCTTGATCAAGGACAATGTTTTCTGGGCATACAAGTAAATGAACTCTTGTTAAGGTGTGGACTTCAGCCTTTTGAATAATTTTATATGCAATCATTAGCTGATCTCGCTCATCAATCTGCTTCATTAGGGGGAGAAAAGTGTAAGTGTTAGGGATTGTATGAAGAATGGATAATTCATCATCCATCATTTGAATTTCCGTTTTAATTTTAGGGTTTAGCTCTTTTAAAAAGGAAATTTCGGTAGGATCTTCTAATTTTATTTTCTCTTTTTGAAACGTAAATGTGATGGTTTTTCCTTCACGCTTTATCATAGCTTCTAGTTTTTCTGCCAAGTATGAGATATCGCTTTGTGATGACATTTCCTTTATCTCCTTTATAATATTTCGATTCTGTCCCCAGTTGTAATGCCAGCATCGATTAATCGTTTATTTCCTTGAATAATCTTATGTTTATTGATTACTCTTACCCAAGAGCCTTCCGTTCTCCGGCCGCCCATACTCTTAGCCTGCCACACGATATCAATCATCTTTTTTATCGAGTGATAGTTTGAGAGTCTTATATCGAAGCTTTCCTTCTGATAGTTTTTTAAATCAATTGTGATTTCTATGTACACGCTGATTCACCTCATAAGGAAGGAGCGCTTTCTGTGCAAAAGGGCGCTCCTTCATCTCTTAAACTTAACTTTGATTATCCTCTGATTTGGCTAGCGATTTGTTGGTCAGCATCTTCAAGTGCTCTAGACGTGCTTGTCAACTGCGTAGCAATATCATCTAACAATTGTTGCATTTGGATAAAAGATGGTCTTAATGATTGGTATTGCTCACTGAACGCTCGGCTAGATTCACCTTCCCACATATCCTCTAATTGTCTAATCATCGTATCAAGGCGAGAAACCTGTTCTCCTACTTGACTGCTTTCACTTGAATAACGATTTGACATATTAATTAGCTCTGCTGGGGTAACGCGGATAATTCCAGACATATACAACACTCCCTATCATTTGTTTTAAGTCGGTATTCATCTATCTTAACTTTGAGTACCCTTTTACCGTTTTTCCTGTGCAAAAACTCTATTTTCCCTATATATACCAATATCATATCTACTATGGTAAATACAGTCCTAATCTGAATTGTAAATGAAAACCAAACTTTATCCTCAGTAATTGTAAATGTCTACGGTCATATGATCACAAATCCCCCCAAGTAATTTTGAGTCATTTGCACCTCATAATTCCACTATGCTCTTTGTTTACTAGGTATATCTTCATAACAGGCTTATTTGCATGACTATCACGTAATTTTAAGCTGTCATTCCAGTAAACTTTACATATTCCTTTTCTTATTTGAGATAAAAATCTTTTAGAGATTACCCAATAGGCTCCCATCAATGGAAGATGACGATTCGTACACTATTCATTGTTTTACTCCACACAAAAAGAGACCACTTCGAAGTGGTCTCTTTTTATAGTTTTTCTAAATATAATTAAGGCTATTTCTCTTCTGTTAATTGTTATGTTTTACGATATTAGATCTCTTGTGGCTTTTGAAGCTCTTCTTCGAAATAAAATGTACTTGGATGTTCAGAAACTGTATAGGAGTACTTTTTCATATGTTTGACATATTGGCATTTAGAAATTGTAACCATCTCACCAGTTTTCTGAATACTTACAACGTCACCGTCTTTGAACAGGTTGTTTGAGTTTTTCAAACAGGACACTTCCTTTCTCATCTTATATAAGTATAACATATTAGAAGACCCTATTTTCAGTAAGTAGCTGTTCTTAGAGTGATTACAGATTATCTCCTCATTCCTGTTTATTATTTCCAAAATGGTTTTTAGACATACTTTGAACTTCTTCATGTCTGTCGTACCAATTTATAAAATTGAAATATTGCAACCGGAAGAACAAAAGCGCAAACACCCTAAATTTAACGTTCACTTTTATACACGTATAAGACATCTCACCATACAATAGGTTAATGATTAATTATCTTCCACAGGAGATCGAGGTGTCTTACTTGATAATTAGAAAATCAAGCCCAATTGAAACAAATATGCTTCTTGAGATGACTCTAAATGTAATGAGCGAAAGTTCGATGGGCTTTGTGAAGAATAATCCCCAATTAGGACTGAATGTCTTTGTCCCATACTTAAACAATGGCGCCTATTATCTCGTTGCCATTGACAAAACGATGATTGTTGGCTGGGTTTTAATAGGACCCGACTTCAACCCTTTAAACACACAAAATACTGGTAGTATCCTTTCTCTTTATGTTTTTCCTTTATACAGAAAGAAGGGTGTGGGCAAACAATTAATGATTCGTGCCTTCGATGAATTTAAAAAACAAGGGTTTCAAAAAATTCAACTAAATGTTTATGCCGATAACCCTGCAAAGCAACTATATAAAAGGCTTGGATTTAGCGATGTGTCAAGTGTGATGGAAATTGAGTTAAATGAGGGTACCGGAAACTAATACCCTCATTTTCACTATGAATAAACCTTTGCATATTCTGACTCATACACAAACTGCTGTATTTTAATCTTATTTGAATGATCCTTTTCACCCAATTCCCCTCTTTCCTCACCTTTTCCATTTGTTAGAAAGGACCTTCCTTGTAAACTGAAGCACATGTAATTGTTAATAATGTAAATTGTATGTTAACTTTTGGCCAGCGCCATTTTGCTTTCTCTTTTTCTTGTACAATTAAATAGATGGTTTACTAGGGAGGGACTACGTATGAAGCCTTTTACGAAAGAGGAAAATAGTTGGGTTTTCTATGATTGGGCAAACTCTGCTTATTCGATTATTGTTTCAACTGCTGTTTTTCCATTATTTTATAAGGCAGCTGCAACAAATGCCGGCGTTACCCCCGCAAATTCTACTGCGTATTTAGGTTATACCATTGCAATCGCAACATTCATCTTAGCAATGCTCGGTCCTATTTTAGGTACAATTGCAGACTACCAGGGTTTTAAGAAACGTTTTTTCATCTTCTTCTTTGGTCTAGGTGTTACGTTCACAGGATTACTAGCATTTATTCCAAGTGATCAATGGCTACTCTTACTAATAGGTTATACCTTAGCTGCTGTTGGCTCGGCAGGTGCTAATGTGTTCTATGATGCATTTTTAGTCGATATCACGACAGAGAAACGAATGGACAGGATTTCCTCCCGTGGGTATAGCTTAGGTTACATCGGTAGTACAATTCCATTTATTATTAGCATCGCCATTATCCTTTTGGCACAAACTGAAATGATTCCCCTCTCCACAACAATGGCAAGTCAGATGGCTTTCATTATTACGGCTGTTTGGTGGGGAGTATTCACGATTCCAATGTTAAAGAATGTCCATCAACGTTATTACATTGAACGAGAATCAAAGCCTATTGTAACTAGCTTTAAGCGTCTTGGTAAAACAATAAAGGAAATCCGTCACTATCGAGCATTATTCTTATTCTTGCTCGCCTATTTTTTCTATATTGACGGTGTAGGAACAATCATAACCATGTCTACAGCTTTTGGAACTGACTTAGGAATTAGTTCGACAAATCTACTTATTATTTTGTTCGTTACACAAGTTGTTGCTGCGCCATTCGCCATTTTTTATGGTAGATTATCTGAGAGATTTACAGGGAAGACAATGCTCTATGTTGGGATTGTCATTTATATGATTGTTTGCATTTATGCCTTCTTTTTAAATTCAACCTTAGATTTCTGGATTTTAGCAATGCTCGTTGCTACATCACAAGGAGGTATACAAGCATTAAGCCGATCCTATTTCGCTAAGCTTATTCCAAAAGAAAGATCCAATGAATTTTTTGGCTTTTACAACATTTTCGGAAAATTCGCGTCCATTATGGGGCCTCTTTTAGTTGGAGTAACCACTCAATTAACTGGCAATTCAACTAGTGGTGTATTCAGTCTTATCGTTTTATTTATTGTTGGTATCCTCATTCTTATTCGCGTTCCAGAGCAAAAAAACGATTTAGTAGCTGCTGTGAAGAATACATCAGTTTAATTTGAGACGATTCCGATCATTTGAGGTTTACTCTCACAAAAAACACCATTCATTCTATCTTCATTTATGGGACGAGAGATAAATTCGATCCCTTTTTCTTTATAGAAAAAAAGTATTTTCTCTCTATGGTTTGTCGGCCTTATCGAATCCTTGTACTTTCCACTATCCCTAGTGGCTCCCATTATCTCCAAGTGCTTTTATTTTGATTCCGAATTTGGAATTGATAAGATAGAGATGCGTTTAGTTATCACAATCAGACGAGTTCCATATAAGATGCTGCATCCCGTTCTTAACAGGTAGAAAATTACCACCTGTAAAGATACGATCAGTTTCACATAATAGTTTATGGCTTATTACTTATAGAAAGAGGATGAATGCATGTCTATAGATACGGAACAAAAGCAATTGCATACTATTAAGTTTTCTGTCCTTGACCTTGCGCCAATTACTGTCGGTAGTACAATCACTGATTCCTTTAAGAATACGGTTGATCTTGCACAGCATGTTGAAAAATGGGGTTACAACCGATATTGGCTTGCTGAGCATCATAACATACCATCCGTAGCTAGTTCGGCGACATCTGTTGTTATTGGGCATGTGGCCGCGAATACAACACACATACGGGTAGGCTCCGGTGGAATCATGCTGCCTAACCATGCGCCTTTGGTCATTGCTGAGCAGTTCGGGACTCTTGAATCTCTATTCCCTGGGCGCATAGACCTTGGCCTAGGACGCGCACCAGGCACAGATCAACTTACTGCGCATGCTCTTAGACGTGGTCAGAGGAGTGATGGGCACGATTTCCCTGAACAATTAGCGGAACTGCGTGCCTATTTTAATCCAGCTTCGACTTCAGCAAGACGGCATGTAAGAGCATTTCCGGGTGAAGGCTTAAATATTCCAATTTGGTTATTAGGCTCAAGTGGATTTAGTGCACAATTAGCTGCACAACTAGGATTACCATTTTCCTTTGCGAGTCACTTTTCGCCTAACCATACAATGCAAGCTCTTGAATTATATCGTCGCTACTTTAAACCTTCTGAAGTACTTCAAAAACCTTACGCAATGCTAGGTATCAACGTCATAGCGGCTGAAACAGATGAAGAGGCTAAACTTCTAGCGACTTCCTTACAACAGCAATTTCTTAATTTAATACGAAATAAGGAAGAACCGTTACAACCACCTGTCGAAAATCTCGACGGGCTTATGAGTGAACATGAAAAGGCAGCCCTTCAACAACAATTAGGTGGTTCTATTATCGGAAGCCCGAAGACAATTAAAGAAAAGCTTCAGGCATTCTTAAACGATACCCAAGCTGATGAGTTTATGGTTACTTCTCAAATATTCGACCACAAGGCACGCCTTCGTTCGTATGAAATTATTAAAGATATCGTAAAATTTTAAAAATAACTTGTGCCAAGAACAAAAGCGCAAGCGCCTTGATCAGCCTCAGGCATAGCATAAGACGATCAGGAATAGAAGGTGTTTTTTACCTTCTATTCCTGATTGGTTTATGACCTCGAGGGGCTAGGAGCTGGACGTCGTGCGCTTATCCACAGTACAAGAATTTTATACTTTCCTAAACGACAAAAAAAGGAGCCAGCTATTCTTTGTTAGCTGGCTCCTTTTTTTGTTGATATTTATAGATGTATCGGTATTATTCATAACACTTGAAACACTTTCAAGTAGAAATACACCCTCATCTAACCTCAGGGAGAAGTAGATGATAACAAACCATCCTACTAATAAAAATAACTCGCCTTATTTATTCATACTATCGAGAAATCCCCCAAGTAGGTCATCCACGTCTTCTAACTCATCATTTTCCTGATCTTCTTCGCTTGCTGAAGTTTGTTCTAATTTAGCCTTCTCAAAGTCAAAATTCATTAAATCTTGATCAAAATCATCGGCTAACGGTGTAGAAATCTCTTCTTGTGCCTCTTGTTCTTCTTCAAGGCTCCGCTCGATATCTTTTGCATATCCCTTAATACCTATTTCTGCTTGTCCGTCCTCTTGTAAATAGAGTGCGTCATTAATATCTAGAGCATTGCTGTTTAAAGCGGCTAAAATGGATGTTGCCCGAATTGGATCGGCTAACAGTTGGTAGACAATACTTCCTAACAAAGCTTCAGAATGTGAATGTTTAAGCCAATCTCGTTGATCCTTACTTATTTTTTGAGGTAAGGGAAGCGTTACCGTTTCTCTTTCTCTCGATAACGAGCTATTAACCCCCTCTAAAATAAACTCTGCCATTTTGCTAGAAAAGTTCCTTCTCTCTGTTTCCTTTAACTTCTGTAGCTGTTTAATAATGTGATCTGGTGTGTCTGAAGGAAGACGGAATGTTATTGCTTGTCCTCTCTGTATACTGACCGATCCCTTTTTATTCATGTAACCACCCTATTTTTGTACTGGTTGTTTCTCGACCTTTTTAAACGTTGTATTTAGATTATTCTTTCTAGCGAAATCGGAAATCAATTTATAATAAGCATTGGCCATCATCCAAATACTTTCCTTTTCGTCTTCAAAAAATTCTATATTGTAGCCATCTAAACTATTATTTAGCATTTTAATATAGTCCTTTAATACGATAGAACCACCACCAACAAAGTAGCAGATTTCCGATTGGGAATTTTTCTTCCATACGTTGCGTAGGTGACGGTATTGCTTTTTGGCCAATTCTAAAAGAATACGATCTGTAATATCATGGACACTCGTTCTACTTCCTTTTACCATGATATGGTTCTTATCATTTTTCCGTGTGATGATCTCAACAACATCTCTACGGCTATCTAATTCTACGCCATGCTTAGTTCGAATTTCTTCTCTAATTGCTTCTAAAGATTCAGATACCCCGAGATTAAAACCTTGGGCTTTATCATCATCAACATTGCGATTTTTGATAACAGCAACATCTGTCGATAATCCACCAATATCTTGGATAAGGATTCTTTTATCGATTAGATCGCGATTAATAATATTTAAATCTTTATCCATCACTAGATTGATATATGCTGCAAATCCTTCAGGATAAATCTTTACTTCGTCAAATTTAATATTAACTTTTAGCCCTTGATATTTAGGTGTTACTAAAAACTCAACTTGATGAACAGAACTTAATAATTGTGAGCGATAACCAACATCTTTACCTTCTTTCACTTCACGAAGAGGCAATCCTGTTCCAAGAGTATAATTTGCATCAATAACATCATTTGTCTTCTTGAAAATCTCGGAATTTTGTGCTCTCACTGCATCCAATGCTAATGAGGCAAAAAGCATTACTAGCGTTTGGTCTTCCTCTGATTTACTACTACCAGGATCTAACTCATTGGTATGGTCACTTTTTGTTGCCAAATTCCCGATACGGTAAATGACGTTATTATTTTTTAAAGCAGGAGAATGTACTCTAATGTGAATACCATCTAAAGGATTTTTCTCATTCAATTCTTCTATTCCAATAACTGGTCTATCTTCTGTATCTCTCGCAATTACATTCGGTATGTACAATTCATAATCCATTTTCCCAAATAACGCCTTTACACTATCATTACCTACGTCAACCGCAGCAATCCTAGTAATACTCATCTAATCATTCCTTCCATTTAATATGATTAAGGTACATAATAGAACCTTTTCAATTCTACTTAAGGTTAAAACAGATAGAGATAATCGTCAATAATACTTTAGTTGTGTTCAATAAGAATACACGAACACATTTATGTATACATCCATTACAAAGTTGTATACATCCCTGTAAAACAACTTGTATTCAACTTTGTATACTTGTTTACATATATGCACACTATATGTACTCACTTTGTATACATGCGTACATATACGTAAACATTACTATTTAACCTAACAGATAGAACTATCATCCCTTTCCCCTATACTCTTACTCCCTGTTAATTAGTCCTTAGCCTGTCAAACTTTGTCGAAAAGAACTCAATGTAGTTCCATTAAGCCTAAAGTACTGAAAATGTAAGAGAATACTATTTTTTCTTTCCTATCATCCATTCCAAAGTAGCCAGATAAAAATCAGTTTTAAAACACACACACTCATCCCACTCAATAGATATACATAGTTACACACTTGTACACAAAAATCTCAATACACACCAATATGTATACACATTTGTTTACAAGTATACTTTTCCGCACACAAAAGAACACATATTTGTATACATGTGTACAAATATGCAAACACACCTCTTCACTTTATAATTAAAAAGCAATCATAAATATATGCTGCTTCACCCTAAAATAAAAATGAATGCTAAAATCAAAAATGACACCCTTACATTCATTCATCCCTTTAATTGTTTTAAAAATAGTCTTTCCCAACATTTCCAAGGAAGAATAATTTTTAGAAAAACTGCTACCTTTACCCCTTTTCCAACCATATATCTTAACTTTGTATTCTTCCTTTTAGCAATAACTGCAATTAATCGGGCAACCTCAGATGGATCCCAAAAATTACTCATGCCCTTTTCAATATGGTGTTCAAGCTTTTTCATTGTTTCATAGTAAGGAGAATCCACTTTCAAAGAAGCTTCAGTCACTTGTTTTCCTGTAGACCAAATATTTGTTTGATATGAACCAGGTTCAACAAGAATAACCTCAATGCCAAAGGGCTTCATTTCTAGTCGAAGTGATTCACTCCAGCCTTCTATAGCATGTTTGGATGTTATGTATGGCGATAAACCTGGAAATCCAATTTTGCCACTAATACTACTTAAATTTATAATCTTGCCACTATGTTGTAGCCTCATCAGCGGGAGAACAGCTTGAGTGACAGCAATTACACCAAATACATTTGTTTCAAATTGCCTTCGGTATTCATCGATTGGAACCTCCTCTACAAATCCAGCACCAGCAAATCCTGCATTATTGACAAGAACATCAATACGCCCAAGCCCCTCCATATAGCTTTTCCAGTTATTAATAGAGACATTAGAGGAAACATCTAATTCAACTATTTGTATCCTTTCCTCCACCCCAAGAGTTTTAGCATGATCCATTAAATTGATGCTTTTATTTACGTCACGCATTGTTGCAATTACACGAAATCCGCTTTTCGCTAGTTCTAGAGATGTTAACAAACCAAAACCACTAGAAGAGCCTGTTACAACTGCAATTTGTTTTTCCATATTTCCTCCTTCTTCCATTTAAATCACCATGTAGCCTTATTCAACGAGAAGGTTGTGTAAAACCAGATGATTGAAAAGATGATACAACACTCTCCACCACCATTGTTTCCCCAACCTATATAATGTAGAACTTCGTTTTATGACATAGTTGTTCACTTTGCTTGCCACTTTCATATTTCCTACATATGGAAAAAACAAGGACAAATCACAAATCCGATGATCAAAAGGGATTTATCTGTTATGTTTTTTAACATAATTACGCTCATATTATAACATCACTTCAAAAAACCCTTATATTATATCAGAATAATAAATTAACAAACGAAAAACTATATAAAACTTCACATCGAACGTTATTTTTAGTTACACAACAATTAAAATCATCCTAATACACAACAACAGTCGTCTCCCCCCCTTTATTTTACAGTATTTCTTGTTTTCCATTTTCATCCATATCAATTCGGCATCAATTTCATCTAATATCGGCATTGTTAAGCTAGTTATTTCAGTATAGAATCACATTATCCAAATTTTTTAATTTTACAGAAATTAATTAAACAATATCAATTTTATTCGCATTCAAATTTATTGAGAATTATATAAAAATTTATTCGCAAAGGAAGACGTGATAAAACATGGTTACAATGGAAAAAACTAATCACCCTGACACACAAGTTGCAAAAGATTATATCAATAACGTATTTGAAACTGTAAAGAAACGTAATCCACATGAAGTTGAGTTTCACCAAGCAGTAAAAGAAATCTTTGATTCTCTTGTACCTATCTTTGCTAAACAGCCAAAATATATGGAGCATAACATTCTTGAAAGAATGGTTGAACCAGAAAGAGTTCTTAGTTTTAGAGTACCTTGGGTAGATGACCAAGGTAAGGTCCAAGTAAACCGTGGGTTCCGCGTTCAATTCAACAGTGCTATCGGACCATTTAAAGGTGGATTACGCTTTCACCCGTCTGTTAATGCAAGCATCATTAAATTTTTAGGCTTTGAACAAATCTTTAAAAATTCACTAACTGGTCAACCAATTGGAGGAGGTAAAGGCGGTTCTGACTTTGATCCAAAAGGGAAATCTGACGGTGAAATCATGCGCTTTACTCAAAGCTTTATGACTGAGCTTTGCAAATATATCGGACCAGATGTTGACGTTCCTGCTGGTGATATCGGGGTGGGAGCACGAGAAATCGGCTACATGTTCGGACAATACAAAAAAATCAAAGGTGCCTTTGAAGCTGGTGTGTTAACTGGTAAAGGTATCGGATATGGCGGAAGCTTAGCACGTACTGAGGCAACTGGATATGGTACAGTTTACTTTGTACAAGAAATGTTAAATGACAAAGGACTTGAATTCAAAGGAAGCACGGTTGTTATTTCAGGTTCTGGTAATGTATCTATTTATGCTATCGAAAAAGCTTCACAATTAGGCGCTAAAGTTGTAGCTTGCAGTGACTCTAACGGTTACATCTATGACGAAAATGGTATCAACCTTGATACAGTAAAACGCCTGAAAGAAGTTGAGAAAAAACGTATCAGCGAATATGTTAACGAGCATCCAGAAGCACAATACTTCGAAGGTTGTTCAGGAATTTGGTCTATTCCTTGTGACATTGCTTTACCTTGCGCAACACAAAATGAAATTGATGAAGCATCAGCAAAAACTCTTGTTTCAAATGGCGTAAAAGCAATTGGTGAAGGGGCAAACATGCCATCTACACTAGAAGCAATCGACGTATTCCTAAACAACGGAGTTCTTTTCGGACCTGCAAAAGCTGCTAACGCAGGCGGTGTAGCCGTTTCTTCATTAGAAATGGCACAAAACAGCATGAGACTATCTTGGACGTTCGAAGAAGTCGATGCTAAGTTACACGAAATCATGAAAAATATCTATCGTAACAGTGTGATCGCTTCTGAAGAATATGGTCACCCAGGCAACCTAGTTGTTGGTGCTAATATTGCAGGGTTTACGAAAGTAGCAGATGCTATGATTGCACAGGGAGTTATTTAATCAAATCGATATAAGGCAAAGGGAAACTCAATATACTTCTACTATTTAAAAGAGTAGCAACTACTAAAGACCTCTAGTAGTTGCTACTCTTTTGTTTTTTGCTAGATTCTATAAATATGCTATTTTAGCTTAATACACCTGCTTTTCAAACAGAATATGACGTTCATTCATTTTGGAAATTTTGATCAATAAAAACACACTTATTGTAATGAGAAGGATTCCAATTAATAGAATGATCATTGGATTGAGGTAAAACAATCCGCTCACCTGACCGATTAACAAACCAATTATCGGCAGAACAGTGACTCCGCCAATTTGTTGTGCTTCCTGAAATCCTTTTACACGTGCCGAGATAAGAATATTAAATAAAATAGTTAATACTGTAAGCGAAGGAACAATCCAAAATACAAACATTAGCCAATTTGTTGTTAGGAAGAGCACGCTGTTAAATTGCCCATACGTAAGAAAATTGATTACAAGGGCACTTAGCAAAAGTCCCCCAAGCGAGATGCTCATGGCTGGTAGAAACGCCGCAAGCATTTTCCCAATAAATAAATCCTTGATATTTATTGGTGCGAACAATAAACTTTCAAGTGTCCTTCTCTCCTTTTCTCCCACAAAGCTGTTAGCAGCTATCATCATTGACGTAATCACAGGAACAAGTAAATATAATGGAGGAAGCATATAATTCACAAATAAGTAAATTTCTTGGCTCTTTCTATCAGAAATTCCTCTTATTACTTCTCCTTCTTTCCCAGGTATCTCACCTATTAAATTCACCATTTGATCGAGACCATTTATCAATGAAAGATTATACGTTTGAAGGAGATAAACGACGAAGGCTGGCATAATCACGCATAATATTGTTGGTAGAATCAACATTGGAATCAAAATTTGTTTTGTCGCTAAAATTGATTTTATATCTTTTTTGGCAATGATCTGTACCATTCTTTTATTCATTATTTCTCCTCCTCACTTCAAAATAGATGGATTCCAAGCTTACATTTTCAATAATTGTAGAATGTATCCACGTTTCCTTTAATATCTCCCTTAATAATGGTGATATTTCTCCTTTTGAAGATAGCGTAAAGAGAAGCGATGTTTCGCCTATTCGTTCCACAGGGTGTCCAAAATAGGATGTATCATCCAATTTTAATCCTGTTTCTACTCTTAGCATCACATTAGTTAAAAAATCATCGTCTAACTGTTGTCGCGTTCCTGCCGCTAATACCCTTCCCTCCTCCATAAATACATATGAGTGACAAATGTCCTCTAGCTGCTGAAGAACATGTGAGCAAATAATAATCGTAGTCTGTTCATTTTTATTCAATCTAGCTAGATACCCTAAAACATCCCTTATCCCATCAGGATCAAGACCGTTTGTCGGTTCGTCCAGAAATAATATTTTCGGTTTATGCAGCAATGCCTTCGCTAGTGCAAGCCGCTTTTTCATCCCCGTGCTGTATGTTCCTACCTTCTTATGGCGATGATCATATAAATCAAACTCTTTTAGTAATTCATCAACTCTTTCCCTTCCTTTCCTGACCCCATATATTTCCGAGAAAAATAACAGATTGTCTGTTCCGCTCATTTCATGATACAGCCCCGCCCCTTCAGTCACAATGCCACTCATTTGACGGATCACATTTCCATCGGTCGCAGGGCTAAAGCCGTTTATTTCCATCGTTCCTTGTTCAGGCTTGATCACACCGTTCAAGAGCCGGATCATTGTCGTTTTTCCGGAACCGTTAGGACCAAGAAGACCAACAATATTCCCTTTCCCTACTGAGAAATTCATTCCTGACAAAACTGATTGTGAGCCAAAGCGCTTATGAACATTGGTTACAGTTATCACAAGTATCACCTCTTAATTTCTACATTTTTCTTCTGTATCTATTTGAAAAGGCATTTTCTTCATTTCAGCGTTTTTCGATAAGGCCTAATCACGATGAAATAATAAAACAGCGTCGGTAATGGAAACTGGATCAGTCCCCAAATTCCCCAAAACCAGGAGTACGCTCCTTTCTTCTTTG
The DNA here is from genome assembly GCF_020075705.1 of Metabacillus rhizolycopersici. Next base: position 24,357 of record NZ_JAIQUM010000011.1, read on the forward strand.
CATCTATAAATAAAAGAATGCTCTGAGCAAGCAAAATCGGTGCTACTAATAAAATAGCCACTACAAGTTCGAAATCCATTGTCAAAGCATCGTCACCTCTTTCCGCTTATTTCTACGTTTTTTTTCTGCCATAAAAATAAACGGTATAAATAGGATCGTCAAACCCTGAATCCAGATGAAAACAGTCGTCATTTTAAAAGCAATTGCAGCGTATGAAACTAAAATAATAAGTGCTGTAATTAAAAATATAACTAATTCTCGTCTATATGCTTTTTTTCGTTCTGTTTTAAAGTTAGTTAACGTATTCATTAGATGATGTTGCTGTGGAACTTCCACTTTATGAATATCCTCTACTTTTTGCAAATCCTCCATCAACTTGCTAATCCATTCACTTTCATTATTCTCTTTCATTATTGCAGCTCCTTTCGAATCCGCTTTAGACCATTGTGCACACGCGACTTTACTGTTCCCTCTTTCAAACTAAGCATCGTTGCAATTTCTGAATAAGTGAATCCATAGTAATGCCTAAGCAAAATTGGTGTACGAATATTCGGTTCTAGCTCTGCAAACATCTCTAGATAGATGGACCATTCCTGTCCATTTATCATGATATTCCATTTCATCTTTTGTTTTACGTCATTCTTAACCTTTTCGTAACGTTTTCTCTCCCTTTTTTCCTTACGCTGTTGATCAATGAATAATCGAGATGCGATAGCAATAAGCCATGTTGAAAATTTTGCTTCCCCCTTAAAGCTTTGGAGGTGAATGTACGCCTTTAGCATTGTTTCCTGAATAAGATCCTCTGTCAGATCAGGATGAAGGGTTAGCTTAATTAAATATTTGTATATGAACATATAGTTATTCTGGAACAGTTTAGTAAAAGCCTCGTCTTTTCCAGCCTTTGCTTCTCTAACAAGTTTCCTTTCTTCCGCCTGATCCAATCGATGACAATCCCCCTATCTATTTGCTCTAATGATATGACGTTTTGTTACTCTTAATCGTTCACTACTATTTTAAAAAATATTTTTTAAGCTTTGCCCTAAACATCAAAAGAGCCCAACACAATTGTTAGGCTCTTGTTTAGAATAAAATAATTGAAACTTCGTGTACCTATCTTTTGATTAAGAAAGGACCCTGCGATTACAAACCGCCAAGATAAGCTTTCTTAATTTCTTCACTGGCTTGTAATTCTGCAGCTGAACCTGAAGCAACAACACTTCCTGTCTCAATGACATATGCACGGTTGGCTATAGATAGAGCCATGTTGGCATTTTGTTCAACAAGCAAGACTGTTGTTCCTTCACGGTTGATTTCCTCAATAATCTGGAAGATGGTTTTTACGATTAAAGGTGCTAATCCCATTGACGGCTCATCAAGCAAAAGGAGCTTCGGCTTTGCCATAATGGCTCTCCCCATCGCAAGCATTTGTTGTTCTCCACCAGATAATGTCCCTGATAACTGTTTTCTGCGTTCAAGCAGTCTTGGGAAAAGTCCATAAACCTTTTCTATATCTTTACGGATCTCATTTTTTTCCTTCCTTAAATAGGCGCCTAGCTCGAGGTTTTCCTCAACTGACATGTTCGCAAACACCCTGCGCCCCTCAGGTACATGAGATATCCCTGCCTTTACAATTGTTTGTGCAGGCTTACCTGAGATAGACCCACCCAAGTATTCAATTGTCCCCGACTTTGGCTTAAGTAACCCAGAAAGAGTTTTTAGAAGCGTGCTTTTTCCAGCACCATTTGCTCCAATTAGCGTCACAATTTCTCCTTCATTTACTTCTAAAGAAACTCCCTTTAGCGCTTGGATATGTCCGTAAAATACATCGATTTCATTAACCTTCAGCATTGGCACCGTCAACCTCCTCCCCTAGATAAGCCTCGATCACCTTAGGATGATTTCTAATTTTGTCTGGCGTCCCTTCTGCAATAAGTTGGCCGTGGTCTAACACATAGATTCTTTCACATATTCCCATAACTAATTTCATATCATGTTCAATTAGGAGAATCGTCAGGTTGAATTCCTTCCGTATAAAGGCAATTAACTCCATAAGCTCATGTGTTTCTTGCGGATTCATTCCAGCTGCTGGCTCATCTAGTAATAGTAATTTAGGACCAGCGGCAAGGGCTCTTGCGATTTCTAATCTTCGCTGCTGACCATATGGTAAATTTTTAGCCATTTCATCTTTATATTTATCAAGTTGGAAAATTTTAAGGAACTCAATTGATTTTTCCTCCATCTCCCTTTCCCCTGAAAAGTGGGATGGAAGGCGGATGATTGAACTGAAAATTGAATGCTTAGCTAATGAATGATAAGCTACTTTTACATTGTCTAAAACAGAAAGCTCATTAAAAAGGCGAATGTTTTGGAAGGTACGACTGATTCCTTTCCGTGTCACTTGATAAGGGGCCAATCCATTAAGACGTTTCCCGTTGAACAGAATCTCACCTTCAGTTGGTACGTACACTCCTGTTAGCAAGTTGAAGCTTGTCGTTTTCCCAGCTCCATTCGGTCCGATCAGTCCAATTAGCTCACCTTGGTGAATTTCCATATTAAATCCCGAAACAGCCTTTAATCCACCAAATTGAATGCCAGCACCTTGAACCTCAAGCAATGGCTTATTTCCCATAAGAGCTTCCTCCTTTCTTCCCTTTCCACTTTCCAAATACATCCGTAATTTCGCGAGTTCCCATTAATCCCTGTGGACGATAAAGCATCACAATAACTAGTACTAAACTATAAATAATCATCCGTGTTTCTGGGAAATCCTGGAGAAAAGTTGAAATAATCGTTAGTAAAGCAGCAGCAATCACAGCTCCTGATAAACTACCAAGACCACCTAAAACAACATAAATTAAAATATCAAAGGACTTTAAAAATCCGAAGTTTGTTGGTTGAATGATATAAAAGTTATGAGAATACAGGCCTCCTGCAACTCCGGCAAAGAAAGAACCGATGGTAAAAGCAATAACTTTATAATAAGTTGTGTTGATTCCCATTGCATCAGCAGCAATCTCATTTTCACGAATGGCGATAGCTGCTCGTCCATGTCTTGAATTTGTAAAGTTCATAATAACCAAGACGGTAATAAATAGGCAGATGAATGCATACGTCCAAGTAGTAAAATGGGAAACCTGCATCCCTGCTGCACCGCCGACATATTCAATATTCAAGAACACAATTCGAATGATTTCAGCAAAGCCTAAAGTTGCAATCGCTAAGTAATCACCTCGTAAACGTAAGGTTGGAATCCCAACGACTAAACCAGCAATAGCTGCGACAAGTCCACCGGCTAGCAACGCTACCGGAAACGGTAGTAATAGCTTCATCGTAAAGATTGCTGAAATATAAGCCCCTACAGCTAAAAATCCAGCATGCCCAATTGAGAATTGACCAGTAATCCCGATAACTAAATGTAGGCTAACAGCTAATATGATATTAATTGCGATATTAATTAACATGTTGCTATAGTAAGGATTTAATAGTCCACCACTAATTAGAACCTGAGTAATTCCATACCCCAGTATTGAAATGATTAAAAATAACCAAAAACCTTTTGATTTTTTCATATAGTTGTTTCACCTACACTTTCTCTCTTGAATTTTTGCCAAAGATTCCTGATGGTTTAAAGATAAGAATTAGAATTAGGATAATAAATGCTGCAGCGTCTCTCCATAGAGAAAACCCTAGTGCACTTACGATTGTTTCTGCAACTCCAAGCACAAGTCCGCCAACCATCGCTCCAGGAATAATTCCTATACCACCTAATACAGCGGCAATAAATGCCTTTAATCCTGGTATAACGCCCATAAGTGGTTCAATCTTCGTATAATAAATACCAAAGATAACACCAGCTGCCCCTGCCAAAGCTGAACCAATAGCAAAAGTAGCAGAAATTGTCCGATCAACATTTATTCCCATTAAACGGGCTGCATCGATATCATGAGAAACGGCACGCATCGCCTTCCCAATTTTTGTTCGATGTACAATAAATTGCAAAATAATCATAAGCACGACAGACGTACATAAAATTAATAATGACTGACTACTAATTTGTGCGCCAAAGAAATCAAACGTTTTGTTACTAAAAACAGCTGGATATGCTTCTGGTTGCGCTCCACGGACATAAATAACTCCGTATTCAATAAGAAGAGAAACCCCAATCGCTGTAATTAAAGCTGCAATTCTCGTTGCATTTCGAAGACGTTTATAAGCGATTCTCTCAATAAGTACTCCAAAAGCTGCACAAGCCACCATTGATAGCAATAGTGCAGGAATGAAGCCTAATCCAAACGCAGTAATGGCATAAAAGCCAATAAATGAACCAACCATAAACACATCGCCATGAGCAAAGTTAATTAATTTTATGATTCCGTAAACCATTGTATAGCCCAGTGCTATCAATGCATAGATACTCCCTAGTGAAATACCGTTAATTAGTTGCTGTACCCATTCCATTTCTTTCCTCACTCCTTTTCGAACTCAAATTAATACGGTTTAAAACAAAACGAAAATGGGAGGATAGTCCCCCCATTTCTCTAAGTTTATCCTTAAGGATTAATTTTAGTCTTGAAGACTGTCTTTCCATCTTTATACTCTAAAACAGTTGTTGTTTTAATTGGATGATGGTTCTCATCAATTGTTACTACACCTGTTACAAGACGTAAATCTTTTGTTTCTGCAAGTGCATCCTTGATTGCCACTGGATCAGTACTTCCAGCACGCTCGATTGCATCTTTCAATAAGTAAACCGTGTCATATCCTAAACCGTTGAATGCATCAGGTGCTGCATCTTTGTTCTTCTCTTTGAACATTTTTACGAAGTTTTGGATTGTTTCATCTGGATCCTCAGCAGAATAATGGTTTGTGATGAATGTGTTATTTAACGCCTCTGCACCAGCCAATTCTACTAGCTTCGGTGAATCCCAACCGTCGCCACCCATAAGTGGTACAGTAATACCCATCTCACGAGCTTGTTTCACAATTAGACCTACTTCTTCATAATAACCAGGGATAAAAATGAAGTCAGGATTTTGTGCCTTAATACGCGTTAATGTAGAACGGAAGTCTGTGTCCTTAGCAACATAAGATTCTTCTGCTACGATTGTACCACCCGCGGCTTCAAACGTTTCTTTAAATGAAGCTGCAAGACCCTTCGCATAATCACTTGCATTGTCAGCAAACACCGCTGCATTTTTCACCTTTAATTCGTTCGCTGCAAAGTTAGCTGCAACAGTTCCTTGGAATGGATCAATAAATGAAGTACGGAAGACGAATTCGTTCACTTTTCCATCGTCATTTACAGTTACATTCGGGCTAGTCCCTGAAGGAGTTAAAAGAACTGTTTGATTGTCGTTAGCGATTTGCGCTTGTGCTACTGTGTTTCCACTAGTTGATGCACCAATAATTGCTGTAACTTTATCTTGACTTGTTAATTTAATCGCAGCATTTGTTGCTTCTGCCGCTTCTGACTTATTATCTACTTTAATCAGTTCAATCTGTTTTCCATCTATTCCACCGTTAGCATTAATCTCCTCAACAGCAAGCTCGACACCCTTCATATTCGATTGTCCATAAGATGCTACTGGACCTGAAAGTTCAAAGTTAGCCCCAATTTTTATTGCATCATCTGATGAGCTACCTGAATCATTACCACCAGCTGCACATCCTGCTAGTATTCCTGACAATAACGTCGACGTAAGAAGAAGCTTAGCAAATTTTTTCTTCATAGTAGTTGTCCCCTTTTTATTTATTGATTTTTCTGAAAAATTAACCCGTGACAAATCATAAGGTTATATCCACATAATGGAACCATCTTGATTGTTTGTTGTTAGTTCATTTTCTGAATAATAAAAGTATTGTAAAACAATTTTCCTGTTTCGTCTAGCATAATTTTTATTTTATTGTAATATTTCTGAAATATTTGTTTAATATCTATGTGTTTTTTTTACTTACTATAATTAGGATCACTTTTGAATAAATGAGGGTAACAAACAAAATAGCAATTTATTCATTTTTTAGAAATAAAACCCTCAATATAAAGTTATACTAAAATATAGTTATTATTATTGAAATCATCTCTATGATCCCATTCTTTGTTTAAGCAGCCCTCCTTTAAACAAGACCTTTTGCCATTTTAATCACAAATAATAGTCTTGGTAAAAACCATAGCTCTGCTACTGAAAAAGTATTATCGTAAGCAAGCAGAAAAATCCAGCATAAACGGAGTGCTTTCTATTAGGCTAGACTTCCATTGGTAGAAGGTCCTTTATCTCTATCTAAAGATTAGCAACCTAATCCTAACATCGTTTCTCACTACTCCCTATTCCTGATTAGCTAACATTACTACCACCTCCCCTTTCTCTCTACGTAAGAAGTGTAATAATGTTCCACGTGGAACATTTGAGATCACAGTCCTCAATTTATTTCTATTGAACAGTCCAACAATTCATTTAAGTATGAGGATTAATCTATGCTTACCACACCATATATACAATTTAACCTCATTCTCAGCTATTCATCTTAGATATGTAACAAGAAAACTCTCATTCATTCCATCGCTTACGAACGTAGTAATTAAGATCTAATGCAAACCGATAACATATTTATGGGGAAATTGTTCAAAATAGAGGAGAAACCTAGCGAAGTTATAGGATAGCTATTTCTGTTGTACTGTTCCATACCTGAAAAGATACAGTGAAAAGGAGAGGCATTAGAAATGACAAATGATGGAGCTATTACAGACAGGCAAATAAAAAAGGGCGCGATTCTGACGGTTATGCTCTTAGGTGCCTTTGTTGCAATTTTAAATCAGACATTAATGAATGTTGCATTACCTCAAATGATGATTGATTTGAATATATCGGCTAATACTGCACAATGGCTGACAACAGCATACATGCTTGTTAATGGGGTGTTAATCCCGATAACAGCCTTTTTGATCGAACGATTTACGACTAGGGTGCTTTTTTTGACATCGATGGGGTTATTTTCATTCGGTACCTTCATCTGTGCAATTTCTCCAACCTTTCCTCTATTATTATCTGGAAGGGTCATCCAAGCTGCTGGGGCAGGAATCCTTATGCCATTATTAATGATTGTCATTTTAACAATTTTCCCGATCTCAAAACGCGGTCAGGCAATGGGGTATATTGGATTAGCATTGACCTTTGCACCTGCTATCGGGCCAACACTTTCCGGTTGGATTGTTCAAAATTATTCATGGAGAGTGTTATTTTATATCGTATTACCAATTGCCGTCATCGATTTCATCATCGGCATCGTACTTATGAAGAATGTTACGAAACAAACATATCCTAAACTTGATATTCTTGGGGTTATTCTTTCTACATTAGGTTTTGGTGGTTTATTATATGGTTTTAGTAGTGCTGGAAGCGCTGGTTGGACTAGTGCAGAAGTTATTACTTCGCTCATCATCGGAATTGTTACGCTCACCTTATTTATACGGCGACAAATGACCATAGATCATCCAATGCTTGAATTTGGCGTGTTTAAATATAATATGTTTACGCTTACGACCATTATTAACATTATTATCACAATGGTGATGTTTGCTGGAATGATTCTCGTACCAATTTATTTACAAAGCATCCGTGGCTTTTCCCCACTCGAATCAGGGTTATTGTTATTACCAGGTGCAATTCTAATGGGCATTATGTCTCCGATTACTGGTTGGATTTTTGACCGAGTGGGTGCAAAATGGCTCTCGATCGTTGGCTTGGCTATTACAACAATTACTACATGGGAATTTAGCGTGCTTACCGACTCCACTTCATATATGGTATTGCTACTAAACTATACTGCCCGCATGTTCGGCATGTCGATGTTAATGATGCCAATTATGACGGCGGGATTAAATCAGCTTCCACAGCGATTAAATTCCCATGGAACAGCTATGTCTAACACCTTTAAACAAGTTTCTGGAGCAATTGGTACTGCCTTTCTTGTCACGGTTATGTCCAATCAGACACAAAAGCACGTAAACGAAATGGTAGCTGCTGACGCTACTTCTGATGCTAATCAACAAATGGCATACATTATAAATGAAGCTACCATTCAAGGAATAAATGATGCATTTGTTGTAGCTACCTGGCTATCCCTATTAGCCACAATCCTTGCATTCTTTATTAAAAATGTGAAAGCAGGAGAAGAAAGTGGTAAAAGTGAAACAGCTATGAACCCTAAGCGAGAGCGTCTACCTCAGCCTCAAGGCTAGCCTATAATACACATTTGAACAGTAAAAAGCGGACACAACCCGTTACGGTATGTCCGCTTTTCTGTTATTTATTCCTTATTATTGAGCAGGAAGACCCCACCGGTGGAAGTCCAAATTATCTTCCCTGTTGATTGGTCCAGTGGAACCTAGTTAGCCACAATGACTAAATTTTTCACTGCTCAACCACTAAAGGCACTATTTTACCTTCATTCACATTGATTAATCCATGATCTGTAATTTTCAAAGCCGGACTGACAGGAAGTGAAAGAGTACTCAAGGACATGATGACGTTGTAATGTTTATAACCTAAGGATTTAAGTGAAGTCGTTAATTGCTCCACTTGCTTTGAAATCACATCTAATGGTTCTTCAGACAAAATCCCACCTACCGGTAACTGAAGCATAGATAGGACTTGGCCGTTCTCTACACAACAGATTCCTCCCTGTTTACCTATCACTTCATTTGCAGCAAGCAGCATATCTTGCTTATTGTGACCGATAACTAGAAGATTGTGATTATCATGGGAATAGGTCGTCGCAACAGCACCTCGCTGCAAAATATCTCCACTGATTAATCCATGGGCATGGTTGCGATTTTTTCCATATCGTTCAAAGGTCGCGATTAAACCGTATGGACTTTCCTCCCAGCATAACTTACCATCCCTCACATCAACTTGGTCGTGTCTTTCTTCCGTGAATGTTGAGCCGTCTTGTACATTCATTATACGGCACGTGTAACGATCATCTGCAAGTGGTACGTGCATTGTAAAATCGTCCTCTGTAAGCTCTTCAAGCTCAACGCTTTGGTAAAATGCTGCAGGGAATTGTTTTGGTTGTACTGACTGAATATAAGGCTTTGAGGAGTCAAACTCACACACACCTTTTTTGTACACCATATCTAAGTCAAAGTTTTTCAAATTCGATACAAGTAAAAAATCTGCTATTTTACCTGGTGCAATTGCTCCCCTGTCGTACATCCTCATCCGTTGTGCAGGTGTATACGTACACGCATAGATTGCCTTTTCAGGTGTCATCCCCATTTCAATTGCCTTCTTCAGAAGAACATTAAGATGTCCTCTTCTTTGAAACGAGTCTGCCATGACATCATCCGTAACAAAACAGAAATGCTCATCTACTTGTTTCTCTTTTAAATACTCTATGACTTCTGTTGTCATTGACTTTTCTTGGATCTCAAGAAACATCCCAGCAGAAATCCGAGCTTCCATTCCTTCTACAGTTTGATGGGTATGATCCGAATTTACGCCAGCAAATGCAATTCTTTGCAAGTCTAAATCAAGTAACTTTGGAACATGTCCCTCAATAATAAGATCTGGATACTGAGTACGGATATGGGACAAAATTTGATTTGTTTTACAATCAGGGTCAGAAATGACATCATGGAAGTTCATGATTTCTCCCAAGCATTTGATATCTTCTGTTTTCATTAGCTCGTCTATATCGCTGATTTCAATTGATCCGCCAGTCGTTTCCATCGACGTCGCAGGAACTGAGCTTGGAATCGCATAAAACATATCTACGACACAGCCCTCACTTGCCTTAATCATTTCCTTTACACCTGTAATTCCGAAAACATTAGCCATCTCATGAGGTTCTGCCACAATTGTTGTCACACCATTTTTAATTAACCCGTAGGAAAACGTAGATGGTGTCACCATTGTACTTTCGATGTGTAAATGAATATCAATCAAACCAGGAATCATATATTTCCCCTTACCATCAATAACCTCATCCGGCTGAAAGGTCTCTAATCCCCGTTCTCCAATATATAAAAACTTACCATCTTTTATTACGACGTTGCCTTTATCAAATGTTTTAAAATAGCTGTTATAGACATAGGCATCGGTTATCAACATATCAATTTTCATCATTACCCTCCTAGGCTAGTCAACAAGTACCATTTGATCTTTCGGAATTTCAAGGATTACTTCCTGACCAGCGTAATAAGGTTCGATCATTTCCTTATTCACCGTGAAATCACCTAGTGACGTTTCGACAACGTACTGAAAGCTTCGTCCAAGATAGGTGCTAATCTTAATCCGCCCAAGTACACTATTCTTCATCTCAGGATTGTCCCCTTTTTCTCGAAGCAATAGATAGTCAGGTCGAATTGCACCTGTTTTCCCAGTTTTGTTCTCCATTTGTGAATCTTTTTCGATTGTGAAGAAATGACTAGATTTGCTTAGTTCAATTCGATCCTCAAAATCTTTCCGCTCATCAAATTCAATGAAGTTTTTAAACCCAATAAAGTCGGCAACAAATCTTGTCTTTGGATATTTATAGATTGACGTTGGCTCATCAAGTTGTTCTATAATACCTTTATTCATAATGGCTACCTGATCAGAGATGGAAAAGCATTCCTCTTGATCATGTGATACGTACACAGTTGTAATGCCTAGCTCTTGTTGGATACGGCGAATCTCTACCCTCATATTCACTCGTAAGTTTGCATCAAGATTACTTAAAGGCTCATCAAACAACAGGATATCTGGTTCAATAACAAGGGCCCTTGCAATCGCAACCCGCTGCTTCTGCCCTCCTGAAAGTTCCTTTGGAAATCTTTTTTCAAATCCCTTTAGACCAACAATTTCTAATACATTCATGACACGCTTTTCAATTTCACCTTTTGAGACTTTTCTAAGTCGAAGACCAAATGCGATGTTATCGAAAATGGACAAGTGAGGGAATAATGCATAGTTTTGAAACACAAAGCCAAAATTTCGTTTGTTTACTGGCACCTTCGTATAATCTTTATCTTTAAATAAAAACTTTCCTGAATTAGCTTGTAAAAATCCTGCGATCAAGCGTAGAGTGGTTGTTTTTCCACAGCCACTCGGTCCAAGTAGCGAAACTAGCTTTCCATTTTCAATTTCAAGATTAAAGTCTTTTAAAATATTTTGTTTATTGTAAGCAACAGATATGTCTTGTAAAGTAAATAAAGCCATCCACTATTACCCCCTTTATCGTTTTGTAAAATAAGATAAACCCATGAGTCTTTCAACCATAAACATGAAGAATGCAGTAATAACCATGAGTAGTACGGAAATAGCTGCAATCGTAGGATCAAAATAATTTTCTACGTATGTCAGCATTTGAATCGGGAATGTACTGACACCAGGACCTGTCATAAATACGGAAATGTCTACATTATTGAAGGATTCCAAAAAGGCAATCATAACAGCTGCGATAATTCCTGATTTTATATTCGGAAGAACGACTGTAAAGAACGTTCTAATTTTTCCTGCACCTAGGCTCTCGGCCGCTTCTTCAATTGAGAAGTCAAAGTTTGACAAACTAGAAGAAATGACACGGATAATGAACGGAAGCATGATGACTGTATGTCCGATAAATAGAGCTGTATAAATTGGAAGCTGATAAACTCCAACAATATATCTCAAAAACGAAAAGCCGAGCACAATTCCAGGAATTAAAATTGGTGAAACAAAAATAGCATCTACGATCTTTTTCCCTTTAAATTCAAATCTGCTTAACGCATAAGCAGCTGGAACACCTAATAAAAGAGCAAAAAGATTGCCTGCAAGTGAAACAATAATTGACGTTTTAAACGTCGTTAAGAACATTTGTACATCAAAAATATTGATATACCATCTAAAAGAAAACTCCTCTGGTGGAAACTTCAAAATACTTCCACCTTCAAAAGACGTAATCGATATGATTAGTAAAGGCCCTAGTAAAAATAAAAACACTAGGTAGGTAAACAGGGCCAATCCTCGATTTTTTTCCCGCATACACCTCTACCCCTTCGGATTTAATTTTCTTGCCAATACATTCATAATGGCAATAATAATGATCGTTACCATAATCATGATCGTTGCAACAATCGATGCAACCTGCCAATCATTTAGCGTGATGGCGTTTTGATAAAGAAACGTCGAAATGACACGTTGTTTTCCGCCAAGCAATGCAGGCGTTGTATAAGCCGTAAAGCTCCCTACAAAAACAAGAATGCTTCCAATTACTAAGCCAGGTACACAAAGTGGAAGGACCACTTTCATAAAGACAGTCAATTTTGACGCTCCTAGGCTTTCAGCTGCTTTTAACAAATCAAATTCAATGTTTTCCATTACACCTACAAGCGTTATGATGATTAACGGTAAAAATAAATGAACCAATCCAATCATAATCGCAGTAGGTGTATATAGAATATTAAGTGGTTCTTCAATTAAACCAATAGATTGTAAAACATTATTAAGCAGACCATTTTTCCCAATGATGATCATCCAACTAAACGAACGAACAACCGAACTTGTTAATAATGGGAAAATTGTTAATAAAAGCATAATAGCCTTCATTTTCGTTCCAAGTTTTGAAATATAATATGCTGCTGGGAATCCAAGCAATATACATATAATTGTTGTTACGAGACTTACTCTTAACGTCGTAAGAAGAATGTCAACAAAATACCGATCTTTGAAAAAATTAAGGTATCCTTGAAGAGTAAAGCCATTATCATTAAAAAATGTTGTTCCAATTGTTAAGATGATTGGAATCAACATAAAAATCGTTAAAAAAAGAACACCCGGTAACAGCAACAGGTATACATAACGTTTTTTCATCTTCTAAACCCCTGTTCGAAATTATTTATGAATTGATAATGCGAATAAACAGGTCAAAAAACGCCTCCACATTAACGTCCAGACAAACGTATACATTTTCTGGCTTCATCAGCCGATTTTGAAAGTCGCAAACCATCTGTCCATCACAAAGTTCACTTCTTGCTTCAACATCCACATAGAATTTTTCTCTCTTCACAAGCTCACTTTTCAGAGCAACACCGACAGCAAGTGGGTCATGCATTGCACATGCCCAAACACCATTACGTTCAAAATAGCGTTGTCGATAATCCAACGTACTCTTTCTTATATAATCAGCAAGCTGTTTGTTTTCAATTAATTCAATATGCTCTTCAGTTAGGAGAGCCTTTCTCGTAACATCAAGTCCGACTTGTGTAATCGATTCGAACCCTGCTTGTAAGACAATTTTGGCAGCCTCTGGATCAACATAAATGTTATACTCCGCTGTTGGCGTCACATTACCGTACCCTTGTACAACTCCCCCCATAAAGATTACCTCTTTTACATACTGAGTAATCTGTGGACATTTTTTAACAGCCATTGCCAAATTGGTAAGCGGCCCTGTCATCACTAACGTTACTTCATGAGGAAAACTTAAAATGGAATTTATGATAAAATCAGGAGCAAAACCTTCATCACATTGTTGTGTAACCTTTACATCCTTTAAGGCTCCACCTAGACCATCTGCACCATGAATTTTATGTTCAAAAAATCTTTTTCTAAGAATAGGGGCAGCTGCCCCTTTAATGACTGAAATGTCTTTTTCATCTAAAAGCTCGAGTATTTTTAACGTATTTTGCGTAGCAGAATCAAGCGATACGTTCCCATTCACTGTTGTAATTCCCAACATATCAAACTGTTGACTCTTTACAGCAAGAATGATCCCAATCGCGTCATCTATTCCAGTATCTACATCAAGAATCAATTTTGTTTTCATAATACCCACCTCTTCTTACTGTGCGAGTTCACGATTCCATCGATCAATCCATGTTTTTGAGTTTTTATTGACAAATTCCATATCTAATACCAATAGTTTACTCACTGTGTCTTCTCCATAAGTAATACCTTTTGCTTCTTCTTCAGAAAGCTCTACTTCTGTATTAACAGGTGAATCAATTTTTGATTTCGCTGATTTTTCTTGAACTTCTTTACTTAAAATAAAATTAATGAACTCTTCAGCTAATTCTTTTTGGTCAGAACCTTTTACAACATTCACTGTGTTCATTACTGCGTATCCACCCTCTTCAGGGGAAACAAACTTAGCATTCGGAACAGCTTCCTGCAAATCTTTAAAGTACATTTCCATAACTGGACCTGCAGCGATTTCTCCTTGTGCAAACATATTAACAAACTCAGATGTTTGTCCATATTCCTTCACAACATTTGGCAAAATCTTTTTCATTTCATTGAAGGCTTGATCTTCATTAAACTCATTACTTCCACTAACTCTTGAAGCAACATCTAAAAACATCGGTCCTGCTGTTGAAGTAATTCCCGGAATTGTAATTTTCCCCTTTAAATCCTCTCTCCAAAGATCCTTCCAAGACGTGATCGGTTGAGAAACCTCATCAGGATTATAAGCAATACCAAATTGTCCAATGGTATAAGCTGGTCCATATTTTTCACCTAGTGGCGCTTTTGCAATATCATAAATTTTATCGACATTTGGAATATTACTGCGATCAATTGTTTCAAACAATCCTTCATCAATACCTTGTTGAGCATAGTAGTCAGACAAGAAAATAACATCGACATCAGCAGTACCTTGACGTACTTTATTTAATCGGTCAGCATTATTCCCTATATCTAAAACAATCTTTACATTGTGCTCCTCTTCAAACGGTTTATAAACTTCTTCGCGGAAGAAATCCTCAGCAAAACCCCAAGTAGAAACAACCAGTTCCTTAGGTTTTTCTTTATTAGTAGCATTATCATTTGAAGCACATGCACTTAATAAAAACAAAGATACTACGACAAAAACATTTAATAATTTTTTCATTCTTTAAACCTCCAATATTTTAGATGTGGTTAGTATTTCCTATCTTGACTATATAAATGAAAAAAAAAAGACAACCTTAAATAGAATCAAAATTCTACTCAAGATTGTCTTTTCTTTGTAAACAAAGATAAATTCGATCATGTAGTTTATATTGTGGCGTTCCTCTCAGATAGATCCAAGAAGAAATCCAATCATTTTACTGTTCCTTTAAAACAATATTCGTAAATGCTCGTTGCGTGGCTCCATCATAATCTCTTAAAACAGCTTCAATTTCCCAATCTGTCTGTTCCTCAAGCTTTTGTCTTAATTTCTTTTTATAAAGAAGTGACATATGGAAATCAACCTCTAGCTTTAGAGCAGGGACTTCTCCTTCCAAAGCAGCAGAGCGTGACGCACGTCGGTGTTTGGCTTGAAACGTTATCACATTTTGTTCAATCGTAACCTTTAATAGCGTCGTACCAAAGCCAAATAACTCCTTGGATACTTCATTGTACATATGAGAAAGCAATTTCTTCGTTTCATTCGAGTCAATCGGAAACATATGTCTCACCTGCCAAAGCCGTTAATAGATGTAATTATACATGGTTTTTAATCAATTTCAAGATAATATACGGATTTTAATATGAAAGTTATGTATTTTTTAAATTTAGCGTCCTATTACTCGTAATACCCGAACGTTAATAGGTATAGGAGAGCTTCCATCAGCAATCACTTGATACATCCCTTATTTTATGGTTTTAAAAAAACACTTCCTTTTAATGTGGATAAAGGAAGTATTTTTCAAAAGAATTCTTATTCATAATCTAGCTACGATTTCTTAAAGCAATCGCATCCTTTGGGAAATCAGTCATTATGGTTTCAATCGTATTCCTGGCCAATAGTTGTTCAATTTCCTTCTGATCATTAACTGTCCACACCCGAATACTATACTCATCAACACTCTGTCCATACTTTACATCCTGTAACACGATATCCTTATAAAGATGTAACCCTTCTAACCCTAAGCTTTTGACATATTCAAATGGACGGCTAAGATTATAGACTACTAACCAGGCAATTTTTGCACTTGGTTCAATCCTTTTCAATTTTAGGATTGAAGGTAAATGAAAGGAAGAATAAACAACTTTCTTTTCATAACCAAATTTCTTCACAAGGGTTAACACTTTTTCCTCAATACCATCATAAGCGAAAACATTCGTCTTTAATTCAATATTTAATTCAATTTGATAAGGTGTAATCAATTCTAAAACTTCTTCTAAGGTTGGTATACGCTCATTGCCCCACACTTGTTCGTCAAACAATTCTAAATCTGAAAACTTTATTCCTGCACTAAACTGCTTTAACTCATGCAGATTATAATCTTTCACATACCCTGTACCATCTGTCGTTCGATCAATTGTTTCATCGTGAATGACAACTAACTCACGATCCTTCGTCAATTGCACATCAAGTTCAATACCGTCTACACCCAATTCGAGCGCATGGCGAAATCCTATTAAGGTGTTTTCTGGCATAGTTCCCATACTTCCACGATGGCCAAATATTTTTATTTGCTTCATATCTACTCTTCCTTTCTTAGTGGGGCTTTGTAAGGACTCACCAGGGGGGATTTTCCCCAAATGCGGTAAAATCTATCAACTCTGCATTGGAGTCTATCAACTTTTCCAAATAATCTATCATAATCTGTGATAAAAAGAATAGAGAACAAAGCATATGATCGCTTTATTCTCTATCCCCTTACTTTATTAATTGTGTTTTGAAATTATTCTCCTCTTGCAGTATTCGATTTCTTAATTGCTTCGTTCACTTGTTCAACTGCTTTATTAAATGCTTCATCAACATCTCCACCGTTGTAGACTTCTTCAAGTGCTGTTTCAATAATTTTGCGTTCTTCAGGAATCATATCCATTAAAGCACCTTGAGTTGCAATAGATGGTTTCGTTGCTTGAAGTTGTTGAACTGACACTTGTAATTGTGGCATTTCTTTATAAGCATCTTTTACTACTTGCTCATCATAAGCAGCAGGGTTAATGGCGAAATAACCTGTACCTACATGCCATTTAGCTTGTACTTCTGGAGTTTGTAAATATTTCATGAATTCCCATGCTGCATTTTGTTCTGCTTCTTCCTTACCTTTCGACATCCATAAGCTTGCGCCACCAATAGCAACACCTTGACGTTCTTCAGCTTCAGGATAAGGTAAGAAAGCTACGCCTACTTCAAAAGGAGCGTTATCAATAACATCTCTTGAAGATGCTGAAGATTGCAAGAACATCGCAACATCGCCTGCTAAGAAGCCTGATACCATATTATCAGAATTCGTTCCATAATTTGCAAACGTTCCATCATCAGTCATTCTCTTTGCCCATTCAAAGATTGATTTACCTTTTTCATTATCAAAAGCTACTTCTGTAGGTGTTTCAGAACGACCATTGTCATTATTCATTAGCAATCCACCTTGATTTGCTAATAATTCTTCAAATAACCAACCATATGCTTGTAAAGCGAAACCTTTCATTTGGTCGTTACTTTCAACAATTTTCTTACTTGCTTCTTCAATTTCTTCAAACGTTTCTGGAGCTTTTTCAGGATCTAACCCTGCTGCTTTAAAAGCATCTTTATTGTAGTACATAACTGGTGTAGATGAATTAAAAGGCATTGAATAGAACTGATCGTCAACTTTGTAATAGTTAATGATGTTTTCCTCAAGTCCACTCATATCATAATCTTCAGCATCGATAAATTTTTGAATTGGCTCAACATTACCGCTATTAATCATTGACATTGTGCCAATTTCTTGTACTTGAATCATGGTAGGAGCGTCTTCTGTTCCTCCAACACTATGAAACTTCGGTAATGACTCTTCATACGTTCCTTGGAATTCCGCATTTACTTGAACTTCATCTTGAGAGTTATTATACTCTTCCACAATACTATCTAATGTTTCTTGTGGGACTCCACTCATTGAATGCCAGAATGTTACAACTGTTTTTTCGCCAGTTTCTGATGTTGTTCCATCAGTACTTGCTCCCTCATTTGAACTACAACCTGCTACAATCAAAAATAAACTTGCCATAAATAAGGTTACTAATTTTTTCATAACTGTAATGGTCTCCTTTTGTTTTTAATCTATTGGTATTTATTAAACCCTAAGTTATTTTAGTGCACCTTCAGCTAATCCTTTTTGGAGTTTCTTCTGACCTATGAATAATAAAATCAGTGTAGGGATGGCCACAACCATTGCACCGGCCATTACAACGCCCCATTGATTGACTGTTTCTTGTGATTGTAATTGCTTTAACCCAATTTGAACTGTTCGCACATTATCATTTGTTGTTGATAAAAGCGGCCACAAGTACATATTCCAAGCTGTTAAGAAACTATAAATACCTAAAGTAACTAAGCTTGTTTTAGCAACAGGTAATACGACAGTTAAGTAAAATTTAAAATGCCCCATACCTGCAATTTCGCTTGCTTCTTTTAGTTCTTTCGGAATTTGTTTAAACGTTTGTCTCAATAGAAATGTACCAAATGCTGTTGCTAAAAACGGCAAGGCTAATCCAGGATAGGTATCGATTAAATTCATGCCTCTAATTGTTTGAAAGTTTGGAATGATTGATGCTTCAAATGGAATCATCATCGTTGCAATAAACAGAAAGAACAGAACATCCCTACCTTTAAACTTTAAGAAAACAAATGCATAAGCTGCTAAACTAGATAAGATTAACTGACCTATCATAATAAACAGAGAAATGATTAAACTGTTAAATAAAAATTTTAGCAAGGGCAAGCGTTCAAATGCCTTCACATAGTTCTCTAGTGTCCAAACAGAAGGAATAATTTTACCCATCATCGCATCCTGACTATTCATAAAGCTCATCAAAAAGGCAAAAATAATAGGTAGAAATAATAGAAATGCTGATATCGTTAGCAATGTATAGAGTATGATTTTGTAAGAAAGTGACATCCTCATTGATAATGTACCTTCCTTTCTCCTACCTTGAACTGAACGAGAGTCATAATTAAAATAATAATGAACAAGACGACAGCTTGCGCACTGGCCGAACCATACTGATAATTCACAAATGCTTCACGATAAATTGAGTAAACGATAAGATTTGTTTCATTACTTGGCCCGCCTTTTGTTAACATGTCAATTTGGCCAAAGGTTTGAAATGCGTTAATAATTGAAACAGTGATAACAAAGAACAATGTAGGTGAAAGCATCGGTATCGTAATTCGACGTAATTTATAAAAATAGCCAGCACCATCAATATCTGCACTTTCATATAGGTTGGAGTCGATTGACTGTAAGCCACCAAGCAAAATTAAAAATGTAAAACCAAGATTCATCCAAATTGTAGATAACGACACAGAGAGTAGCGCCCATGATGTATCTGTTAGCCAGCCGATCTTATCAAAGCCAATAGCGGCTAAAATGTTGTTAAAAAAACCAATACTTGGGTGAAATAAAAACAGCCAAAATACGGAAGCGGCAGCTACGGAAATTCCCATAGATGATGAGAAGATCATCCGAAAAAATCCTACTCCTTTTAACTTTTCATTTGCAATCACTGCCAAAAATAGGCTAATAATAATCGTTCCTGGCAATGTATAGAGAACGAATAAAAAGGTCGATGTTAAGCTTTTTAGAAATAAAGGTGATGTGAAAATATCTATGTAATTTTGCATCCCAACAAAAGCGGTTGTTGCACCTGCTTGAGTTGTTAAAAAGAAACTTAGATAAACTGTACGAATCATTGGATAAAATATGAAAATACTAAATAAAATGATGGAAGGTGATAAAAATATAAGGCCCTTTACTAAATTCATTTTACGCTGTTGCTTTTTCATCTTCTCAAATTGAATCGCATTTTGTTCAAACTGCACCGCTACTTCTGTTTTCATTGAGCAACAACCCCTTGCTCTTGCCCCTTATATGCTGGTTGTAATAGTTGACCATTGTCTGCATCAAAGAAACACAAGTTTTCAACGGATATAGTAACAGGAACTCTGTCCCCTGGATTAACCATCCATTGACCAGGCCATTTAGCATTCCATAATTGATGACCAACTTCCTCAAACACAATCATCGTTTCATTTCCTAAATGCTCTACACTAGCGACTTCCAAGTAATGTGTTGCGTCGAGTTCATTTGCTGGGTAAATATGCTCCGCTCTAATACCGATTGTTGTCTTTTTCGTTGATGGAATACGTTGAATATCTGTTTGAGTTAAATGAAATGTAAGCTTGTTCTCTACAATAATTTGTTTATTTTCAACTGACAGCTCTGCTTTTCCCATATTCATCTTCGGAGAACCAATAAAGGAAGCAACAAATGTATTTGCTGGTTCATTATATAAAGTAATAGGTTCGCCAACCTGTTGTACTTTGCCATCATTTAGCACCATAATTCTATCACCCATTGTCATTGCTTCTACTTGATCGTGTGTCACATAGATCATTGTCAGACCCAATTTTCTTTGTAATCTACGAATCTCTACACGCATATGGGCACGCAATTTTGCATCTAAATTTGAGAGTGGCTCATCCATTAGGCAAAGCGGTGCTTCACTTACTACTGATCTAGCCAGTGCCACCCTTTGTCTTTGACCACCAGATAATTCTTTTGGCTTCCTTTTTAATAATTCACTTAAGCCAATCATTTCTGCCGTTTCCAATAGCCTTCTCTTTTGTTCCTTTTTATTAACCTTCTTAACATCTAGTCCAAAAAGAATATTTTGTTCCACTGTTAAATGAGGGTAGAGCGCATAATTTTGAAAAACCATAGATAAATTTCTATTTTTAGGAGGTAAGTGATTTGCTACTTCACCATTTAGCTTTAGCACGCCCCCAGTAATTTCTTCTAACCCTGCAATCATTCTTAATAAAGTACTTTTCCCACATCCAGAAGGACCGACTAATACAAAGAACTCTCCTTTGTTAATCGATAGATTCATTTCATTTAATACATTTGTTTGCTTGTCGTATGACTTTGAAATATCAATCAATTCAACTTGCTTCATATCTCAACCTCCTGCTTTAATCAAACTCAATTTAAACATAAATCGACACAATATATTCCATATTTACAAAATCATTACACAAAGTTAAACAAGGCATAAAGAGAGCGTCTTCAATTTACATAATTTACATTTCATTAACATTAGATAAATTTGGAATTGCCTAATGTATTCGTGCAGATGAATTTTCATCCTAATATTAATCTTTAAATTCAAATAATTGAGGAGATTAAAAGACACTTAAGAACAAAAGCTCTAGAGCTGGATGTCATGCGTTTATCCACAGTACAAGAATTTTATAGTTATGCTAAACAAGAACAAAGGGTCAGACTCCTTGTGGAGTCTGACCCTTTTGAGTCGTCTGTATTTAATTAATGAGTCAACAGTGAACAAGAAGAGGTTTACTTCATCATTTGTTTCACTAGTTCCTTATTACGTTTTTTAAAGATTTCATTATGCGAAGAGACCATACCACTTTTATATGCATCTGGCTGAATAAATTGTTTTGCTTTGTTTACAGCGTTGGCCGCATCTTGGAAAGCACCAGCGATTAAATGTAATTTGCCATCATGCATGAGAATATCACCAGCAGCGTAAAGTCCAGCTATTGACGTTTCACTCATCGGATTGCCTGAAATATAATAGTCATCGACCATTTCAAGATTCAAATCACTATTTTTCAATAATGTTGTATCGCGTTCATACCCATGATTAATAATGACTTCATCAATTGGTAAGTACGTAATCTCCCCTGTTTCATGATTTGTCAATTCCACTTTTTCAATCACTTCATGATTAGGACTAGCAATTAATTTCGTAATTGTCGTTTGAAAGAAACAAACAGCAGAACTGTCCATTAGCTGTGTCGCTTGTGCTTCATGACCTGCTAATTCAGCTTTTCTATATGTTAAATAAACTCTTTTGGCGATCGGCTCTAATTCATTTGCCCAATCGATTGCCGAGTTCCCTCCACCTGAAATGATGACTGTTTTATCCTTAAAACGTCTTAATGACTTCACTGTGTAATTTAAGTTAGATACTTCGAATCTTTCAGCACCTTCTATCTCGAGCTTTTGAGGATTTAATATCCCTCCACCCACAGCCACAATGACTGTTTTCGAAAAATGCTTTTGACCAGAGGCAGTATGTAATACAAATAGATTCTCTTCATTACGTGTTATCGATTCAACCTTTTCATTCAGCACTACTTCAGGGTTGAACGTTAATCCTTGTGCGACGAGCTGTTCAATTAATTTTTCCCCTGGTATTGGCGTTAACCCACCAACATCCCAAATCATTTTCTCTGGATAGACATGAACTTTCCCACCTAATTGTGGTTGATACTCAATAAGCTTTGTTTTCATTTCTCTAAGTCCACTATAAAAAGTTGAATAAAGCCCTGCTGGACCTCCTCCAATAACTGTCACATCAAATAATTCCTGCTGATCCATTTTCGTTCACCCCTAGATATCAAAATGTTATTGATTATCATTCTCACTAAAACATACACTCTTTTCTTCCGTTTTACAACAAAAATAATGATTGACATTAATAAAGGTTAGAATTATATTTAGTTGCATAATATGAAAATGATAATCGTTATCAATAATTTGGATGCTTTACTTTTTAGCGATTGGAGGTTATAAAATGGCTCACCTGTATACAGATAACTTAAACATTGGCTATGGAGAACATTTAATTGTGAAAGATCTAAATATAGAAATTCCCACAAAAAAAATCACCACAATTATCGGTTCAAATGGCTGTGGAAAATCGACATTATTGAAAGCAATCACGCGGATCATTCCTTATCAATCTGGAGCAGTCGTTCTAGATGGAGAGAATATTTCAAAGGAAAGTACCAAGCTACTTGCTAAAAAAATGGCAATTCTTCCGCAAACACCTGAAACTGCAAGTGGATTAACAGTCGGTGAGCTTGTATCATATGGCCGCTTTCCCTATCAAAAGGGGTTTGGACGCTTATCGAAAAGAGATTATGAAGTCATTGACTGGGCACTTGAAGTCACAGGAACAAAGGACTTTAAGTTCCGTCCAGTCGATGCCCTTTCCGGAGGTCAACGCCAACGTGTTTGGATTGCAATGGCTCTTGCACAAGAAACGGAAATGATCTTTCTAGATGAACCGACAACCTATTTAGATATGGCCCATCAACTAGAAGTTTTAGAGCTTTTGCAACAACTGAATATAGAACAGGAACGTACAATTGTTATGGTTCTCCATGATTTAAACCAAGCTGCTCGTTTCGCTGACTATATTATCGCCCTAAAAGAGGGCGAAATCATAAAAGCTGGGAACTGTGAAAATGTGATAACACATGATGTGCTAAAAAAGGTGTTTCAAATTGATGCAGAAATCGGGCGTGATCCCCGCACAAACAAACCAATGTGTATGACATACAATTTAATAAAAGGAGACAGTAAAAATGAAAAAGCTATTAATCCCATTTACCCTACTATTCTTTCTAATTATTAGTGCTTGTGGCAACGAATCAACCGGAAATGAAAATAAATCCACTACAGAAGATAAAGGCAAATCAGAAACGATTACATATCAGTCTGAAAATGGCCCTATCGAAGTTCCCGCTGACCCACAGCGTGTTGTCGTTCTTTCTTCCTTCGCAGGTAATGTTATGGCTTTAGATGTAAATCTCGTTGGAGTTGATTCATGGTCGAAAATGAATCCACGTTTTGATGGAACATTAAAAGATGTTGAGGAAGTTTCAGACGAAAGCTTAGAAAAAATCATTGAATTAGAACCAGATTTAATCATCGGATTATCAACAATTAAAAACATTGATAAATTAAATGAAATTGCTCCTACGGTAACGTATACATACGGAAAAGTAGATTATTTAACACAGCACTTAGAAATTGGGAAACTTTTGAATAAAGAAGAAGAAGCTCAAGCTTGGGTAGACGATTTCAAAAAGCGTGCCCATGCAGCCGGAGAGGATATTAAAGCAAAAATCGGTGCAGACTCCACTGTTTCAGTCATTGAAAACTTTGATAAACAGCTTTACGTATATGGCGACAACTGGGGTCGTGGCACAGAAATTTTATATCAAGAAATGAAATTACCAATGCCTAAAAAAGTAAAAGAAACGGCATTAAAAGATGGATACTATGCATTATCATTAGAAGTTCTACCTGAGTTTGCTGGAGACTACGTCATTTTTAGTAAAGACAAAGATACAGATAATTCATTCCAAGAAACAGATACGTACAAAAATATTCCAGCTGTAAAAAACAATCAAGTATTTGAAGTAAACATGAAAGAGTTCTATTTTAATGACCCAATTACATTAGATTTCCAACTAGACTTCTTTATCGATAGCTTTCTAGGTAATTAAACTGACGAGGAGGACACTAAGGATCTCCACTCTAACCAAATATAGATTGCTTCTCCCCCTGAGAAACAATCTATATTTATCCGATTGGAGTGACATTTCCTTATGTGTCATCCTCTTTTCTATATTTTACGAAAGAAAGATGAGTGACTGATGACAAAAAAAAATCAACATTCTATTCCATTTGTATTTAAATTGATTGTCGGATTACTTGTGTTTGCTGGTATGTTTGTTGCTGCAATGATTTTTGGGGCAGCAGACACCACAATTAAAGATGTCTGGCTCGCATTTACTTCTGATGCTATGAGCGATAATATTTCAATCATCCGTGAAATTCGTTTACCTCGTGAAATTGCGGGGATTTTTGTTGGGGCTGCACTAGCGGTTTCTGGTGCGATTATGCAAGGAATTACAAGAAATCCACTTGCTGATCCAGGCTTACTTGGCTTAACTGCAGGCGCAAATGCAGCACTGGCCATAACGCTAGTATTTATCCCTTCAGCGAATTACTTCGTAATTATGATCGCTTGCTTTATCGGGGCGGCTATCGGAACAATGATGGTTTTTGGGATTGGTGCAATGAAAAAGGGTGGCTTTTCTCCACTTCGAATTGTATTAGCTGGCGCTGCAGTCTCTGCCTTCTTATACGCAATCGCGGAGGGAACCGGTATTTACTTCAAAATATCAAAAGATGTATCAATGTGGACAGCAGGAGGATTGATCGGAACTTCTTGGAATCAACTTCAAGTCATTGTTCCATTTATTACAATAGGTATCGTACTTTCGCTATTCCTTTCAAGACAACTTACTATCCTTAGTTTAAGTGAAGAAGTCGCGGTTGGATTAGGACAAAAGACAACACGGATAAAAACAGTTCTTTTTATCATTATCATACTACTCGCCGGTGCTGCTGTTGCCCTTGTCGGAAATATGGCATTCGTTGGTTTACTCGTTCCTCATATTGTTCGTGGAATTGTTGGAACTGATTATCGGTTCATTATCCCAATGTCAGCAATATCTGGAGCCACGTTTATGCTATTTGCCGATACAATTGGACGAGTAATCAATTCTCCATATGAAACACCTGTGGTAGCTATTGTCTCGATAATAGGATTACCCTTCTTCCTGTTTATCGTGCGTAAAGGAGGAAAGGCATTCTCATGATTCAACCAGCCTTAGTAAAAAAACAGCGGCTTATACTATTTAGTTTATTAGCACTTATTACAATTACAATCATCATTGGGACGGGAATGGGATACTCATCACTTTCTTATGACAGACTACTTCCAACCCTATTTGGACAAGGTACGTTTAAAGAGGAATTTGTTCTATTTTCTATTCGGCTACCACGAATCATAATTACCCTGTTAGCAGGCATGGCACTCGCTTTATCAGGCGCAATTTTACAAGGAATCACACGTAATGATTTAGCTGATCCTGGTATTATTGGGATTAACTCTGGAGCAGGAGTTGCAATTGCAATTTTCTTTTTGTTTGTCCCTATAAATAATGCAGCTTCATTTGTTTATTACCTTCCACTTGTCGCTTTTATCGGTGCTTTACTAACAGCGTGCCTAATCTATATTTTTGCGTATAAAAGAAATCAAGGTCTTCAACCAGTAACATTAGTGCTAGTTGGAGTCGGTTTTTCAATGGCGCTTTCTGGGTTAATGATTGTACTTATTTCATCCGCTGAACGTTCAAAGGTAGATTTTATAGCAAAATGGTTAGCCGGGAATATTTGGGGTGCCGATTGGCCCTTTATTTGGGCGCTCCTCCCATGGTTAGCGATTCTCATTCCCTTTACTTTATACAAAGCCAATCGATTGAATCTTCTAGGGCTAAGCGAACCTGTAGCAATTGGCGTAGGTGTATCAATCGAAAAGGAACGGATCGTATTACTGCTAACAGCTGTCGCGTTAGCTGCTTCTGCAGTTTCCGTCACAGGAGGCATTTCATTTATCGGACTAATGGCTCCACATATTGCAAAGGCTCTTGTAGGGCCTAGAAATCAGTTATTTATTCCTGTCGCCATTTTGAATGGTGGATGGTTATTATTACTTGCAGATACGATTGGACGTAATATAATTGAGCCAGACGGCATTCCCGCTGGTCTTATGGTTGCATTGATTGGTGCACCGTATTTTATGTATTTGTTATTGAAAAAATAAGGGTAATCATAAAGGATATGTGTAACATCCGTAATCACAATAGTTAGCATTGTATATAAGACAAGAAAAGGCATCGGTTATTGACCGATGCTTTTCTTATACGCTATAAGAAAAAAAAGGGAGTCCAATTCATTTACGAATTGAACTCCCTTTTTAATTTATTAATCAAAGGACTTAATTATTGCCTTTTCTTTTTTCAGCTAAATCACTTGTAAGTTGGTTAAGACGTTGCTTCGTCAATGGATAGATGAATACTAAAATTAGGAAAACAATCAAGTAGGTGATTGCAGGTACTAAAGTACCTAGCGCATAAATCCCATCAAGTGCACCTTGAGTTTGTGCCTCACGCGTTGCATCATATCCAACTGCAGCAATCGCAAACCCACCAATACCACCAGCAAGTGCTTGTCCTACTTTACGTGCGAATGAATAAACAGAATAAACTGTTCCATCTTCACGTAAACCTGTTAAATATTCGTGGTAATCAATTACGTCTGTAACAAATGCCCAAACGACGATATTGAAAAATGCCATTCCAAACATTCCTAAAGCACCGACGATAATAAATTGAGTTGTCGTGATGTTTGGTAAGAAGTATAAAAGACCATAGATAAGAGCTGCAAATAGCATCCCTACTGAT
Source organism: Metabacillus rhizolycopersici (assembly GCF_020075705.1). The sequence continues at coordinate 51,405 of NZ_JAIQUM010000011.1, forward strand.
GCAATTTCTTTTTTACCAAATTTCGAAACAAGTGGTTTTACTAATGGAATCGCAACAAATGTCGCAACTGTTTGGATGATCCCTACTAAGCTTAATGCTGTAGCGTTACCAAAATAATCTTTAAATAAATATACGTTAACTGCACCAATCAGCATCATACACATCATGAAAAGGAGTGATGCAAAAAGAATTGAGATTAATGGTTTGTTTTTCATAAGACCTTTGACTGTTGTACCCATGCCACCTTTTTTATCTGTCGCTTTACGTTCAGGTGCCACAATACGTTCAGTTGATAATTTAACACACGCCATATAACAAGCGATTGAAAGGATACCAAACATAATCGCTGCCATTAAGAATCCGTTTGCATCTGCCTTATTGTCAACAAATACAATCAATGGTCCAACTGCATTAATAATTAAACTCGCTAACATTGCTCCCATTGTTCTGAACGTTGATAAAGTCGTACGTTCAACTGGATCGCTTGTAATAACAGATGCCATTGAACCATAAGGAATATTTACTGTACTATATAAAGTCCCCCATATGATATACGTAACAAATGCGTATGCTGCATAAAACCCATTAGACATTCCTGGAATATGCACAAACATTAATACACCCGAAATAACAAGTGGAAATGACATTCTGAAAATCCATGGTTTAAATTTACCATGCTTACCAGACTTTCTTGTGTCAATGAAACGCCCCCACGTAATATCCGCAACAGCATCCCATAATCTAGCAATTAAAAAGAGCATTCCTACAAACGCTGCACTAAGGCCATACACGTCTGTATAATAAACCATTAAGAATGAACTTACTAGGATGAAGAAGAAGTCATTCCCAAAATCACCAAACATATAACCAAGTTTATCTTTCATACCAAACTTTCTAAACTCCGGGTTTTTAGCTACTGGTTCTGTAGCTTTTAGATTTGCAATACCCATTATTATCCCTCCATTACTTTGAAATTGTAATTTAGTGACTCTCCGCTAAAACAACAAGAGGATGATCCACCGTAAATGTGTTTATCATTCTGATTTCCCATTTCTGAAACCCTTTTCATAAATGGGAAAAGCTTTATTATTTATTCCTTGTACAGTTAGATATAAGGTTTGTTTCATTCATAACCCTTATCATTAATTGATTAAGCTTGTTGATTCCCAATGCAAACGCTCTATTAACCGTTTACAAAATACCTATCTAATCTAAATTATTCAAAATCCCTTTCACGATTGGATAGAAATTTAATTAGTTGGTTTCTTTTCCAGTTTCCTCAAGCGATATATTAATCGCTTACAAAGTAACCTTGCTTTAATAATGATCTTTATAAAACCTTAGAATCTATTATTGTATCTCGAAATACTTAGTAATTAGTTTGATAAACTAATTAATTACTATAGTAGTAGTTTAGCACCATTTAATTAGTTGGTCAACCGTTTTGTAAGCGATGTATTAACCGTTCACAAAATAAATCAACACTACTATCGATAGTTAGTTATCCATGCAACAACTTTCAAATGGTAAAAAAGCACAAAAATGTCGACTTAATTTTCCTATCTAGCTCCAGTGTCTAGCCCCTTGGGTCTACAGTCACTCAGGAATTGCAGGCAGAGAACACCCTCTATTCCTGAGCGCCTTATTTACCCCAAACTAAACAAGGCGCTTGCGCTTTTCTTAGTGGTATTATCATTATCATTAGATAAAAGCGTGAGTTTTATCCCACATTAACAGAAAGAAAAAGGATATAAGCAAATTAGCATGCAAAACAGCATACTATAATAGGGTCACCTTTTTTCATATCTTGATAAGTGCCACCATTTTTATATTCTGTTATATCCTTTACATGGATAATCGCTCTTCAGGTGCAAGTGAGTACTTTCATTCTGATGATTGATCCATTAACAAAATTCCTATACGACTTATTTATAAAATCAATTTTAAGGAGATTTTTGATGAAAAAAACATGGTTGTTAGGATTTGGCTTTTTCAGCATTAGTATCGGATGGTCATTATATAATGGATTTGTACCATTCTTTCTTGATCATTATCTTACGAGTACGGCATTAATAGGCTTTCTGATGACGATTGATAATTATATTGCCCTTTTTCTACAACCTTACATCGGAAACCGCAGTGACCGTACAAATACACGCTTTGGTCGCCGAATGCCTTATTTGTTAATTGGTATGCCAATCGCCGCTCTATTCTTTACCCTTATTCCATTCCACACCAGTTTAGCTACATTAATCATTTTAATGGTATGTATGAACTTATCTATGGCTATTTTCCGATCACCGACAATTGCCTTAATGCCAGATATTACTCCAGATACGAAGCGAACAAAAGCGAACGGGGTAATTAATTTCATGGGAGGCTGCGGTGCAATTTTAGCATTTACCTTAGGCTCCTATTTATATAGTGTAGAAGAATCACTGCCATTTCTAGTAGTTTCAGCGGTTTTCTTAGTGGCTCTATTCGTTATCTTTACAAATATTAAGGAAAACCGAGATGCAATCCCCTATTCGATGACTACTTCGCCAAAAATTGACTACAAAAGGGAATTAAATTCAACAACTGTTTTCCTATTAGCTGCCATTTTCTTTTGGTTTATTGCTATTCAAGGAATGGAAGCCTTATTTACTTTGTATGGGGTAAATGAGCTTGGCTTATCAAAGAGTGCCTCCGCATTCTCACTAGCGTTCTTTTCCTTAAGTTTTGTACTATCTTCCATACCATGTGGCTTATTGGGTGCAAAATTCGGTAAGAAAAAAATGATATTGATCGGTATCATTGGTTTAGCTTTCTCATTTATTCTCTTAAATTGGGTAGAATCAGTCTTTTATTTACGCGCTATTCTCTTAGCAGGCGGCATGTTTTGGGCATGTATTAATATCAATGCATACCCATTTATCGTTTCTACGGGGAGTGAACAAAGTTTTGGAACACGGACCGGCTTATATTATTTCGCTTCCTCATTAGCAGCTATCATTTCCCCACCAGCTTTAGGTTTATTAATTGATTTATTTGGGTTTGGAATTTTATTTTATGCTGCTGCAGTGAGTATGCTCTTGGCACTAGCTTGTATGCTTAAAGTGAACAATAAAGAGACGCTTTCCATTTCACCTCATAAACTGAATGAATAAATACTGAGGGGAAATACATTCAGAACAAAAGCGCAAGCGCCTTGATCAGCCTCGGGCAAATAAGACGCTTTTGAATAGAAGGTGTTTTTTGCCTTCAATTCAAAAGTGGCTGTAGACCCAAGAGGCAGTCAAGAATTTTATACTTTACGCTAAACAATAAGAAAAGGGAAACGATTGAACACCGAACTCTCGTCTCCCTTTTCAATAGCATTCCTGTTCCCCGAGCATTTCAAATAAATCTGCTTAGCAAACTTATAGATTTTTCCATACCTTTGCATATTTCTTTTGATACTTAGGGTCGTCCACTTCTTCAATTAAGCTTAATGCCTTTAGTTTGATTTCTTCATCTTTTACTTCATCATAAAGGTTTCTTAGGCCTTGAATAATATCAAAACGAACTAACGTATAATTTTTCTCATCCAAGCAATTCATAAAGCGATTAACAAGATGATTGATTACCATTTCCTTTTGCTCAGGTCCTGCAAGACCTACTTTCCAAATCGATTGCAAACTATGTCTTGCGGTAACAAATTTTTTATCTTTTGTTACTTCCCATAATGCAGGAAAATCTTGTAGTATCCTCTTCTCTGGATCACTTTTTGCTAAATGAGAAAGGAATTGTGCATATCTTGATCGTTTATGATTATCAGAATTGGTTAACCCTTCCACCAATTGATCCCACACTTCATATGCCCAGTCTACCTCTTCCTTTGTAAATGAAAAAATCCGCCTACCTTATCATAGACGGATTTCAGTGTGAATATCAATTTGTTCATCTTACATTCGGTCTCTTACCTTCTGATAAAAGATGATTGATTTTCTCTATTAATTGTGAAAATTCACTCATCGATTGAATCGTAAAGTCTGCCCCACTCTGCTTAAAGGAATGATCTGTTTTGGAGATCGCGGCTTCTTGCTCTGATTCTGATAGAGCATTAAATTCATCTAAACTTAAACCCATTTCAGAGCTGCCAATAATAACGCCAACTGACCAAACGCCCGCATTAACTCCTTCTTTAATATCAGAAGTCGTGTCACCTACTTTTACGACCTTCCATGATGCCGAAAGCTTGAGTTGCTCCATATTTCGATAAATCATATAAGGATATGGTCTTCCATAAGAATTTGTTTCATCAGGTGTAACATAAAAATCCGGACTATAGCCTTTTTTCAAAGCATTAGGAACGACGACATCCATCATCGTTTTTGTATATCCTGTTGTCGAACCAATTTTCAACCCTTGATTTCTCAATACTTGTACGGTCTCAATGACCTCCGGAATTGGATCTGTATACTCTGATAAGGAAGCCATAAGTGCTGGTTCAAATTTAGCATACAATTTTTCCACATCTTGTTCGTTAAAAGCTCTTCCGTATTTCTCTTCCCATAATGCAGAAATTCTAGGCATCGAAAGCATCTCACGAATATGATCAATTTTCAGCATCCCCATCGGAGCACGTGCTTCTTCCATCGTCACGTCAATACCAGCATTCTTAAAAATATCAATAAACACATTTACCGGTGCAAAACATCCAAAATCAACTGCTGTCCCTGCCCAATCAAAAATTACACCTTCAACTTTATTCATTTTGCCACCACTTTCATATATTCTTCGATAATATTGCATAATTCCTGTATATCGTCTTCATAAATTTCACCAATATTTCCAATTCGGAATGTATCTGCATCCGTTAGCTTCCCTGGATAGATGACATATCCTCTCTCTTTGACAAAGGAATAAAAGTCTTCAAAGTTAAATCGCTCATTCGGAAAAAGGAATGTTGTAATAATTGGTGATTGCTTTTCAGCCGAGATATACGCATGAATCCCTATTTTTTCAAGTTTTTCTCTTACTATACGATTACTATTTTGATAGCGAGCAAATCGGGCTGAAACACCACCTTCTTCAATTAATTCATCGATCGCTTTAGAAAATGCCGCTACTACATGTGTCGGAGAAGTGTAGCGCCATTTCCCATCCTTGTCCATTTCCTTCCATTGATCAAACAAATCTAATGACAAACTACGCGCATTTCCTTCACAACCTAAAAGTTTCTCTAATCTAGCAATAACAAACCCAAACCCAGGAACTCCTTGAATACATTTATTTGCACTGCTGATTAAATAGTCGATTTCTAGTTTAGATACATTAATATCCATTCCACCAAAGCTACTCATCGCATCGATAATCAGCGTTTTTCCATATTCCTTCGATAGTTTTGCAATCATTTCAATCGGATTTAAAATTCCTGTCGTTGTTTCACAATGAACCATAACAATATGTGTAATCTTTCTATCTTCTTCTAAAATGTCTCTTATTTCATTTTCATTTGGATAATCATTGTATTCTACACGATATTCCATATGATTTAATCCAATATATTTGGCCATTTTCACAACGCGTTCACCATATGCACCGTTCGTTACAATAAGGACTTTATCATTCATTCCTATAGACGTAGTCATGACAGATTCAACAGCGAATGATCCGCTTCCTTGCATAAGAACAACGGTATATTCCTCTTTTGTAGCAGACGCAATTTCAAGAAGCTGTGCTCTAATTTTTTGTGTAATCTCTTTATAGTCATGATCCCAAGTACATCGGTCTAAGAGCATTTCCTCTTTAACTGCACTTGTAGTTGTTAATGGACCTGGTGTTAAAAGTTTATAAGTATTCATTTCCTTCCACTCCCTCATGATCTATTTTACTGAATTGAAAAATTGTTGATGTTGCTCTAATAGTTCAACTGTTAATGGTTGGTCAAATTTCTTAATATGTGCTGGCTTATTAATAGAAGTAACAGATTCACCCTCATAAAGTGCGACAGGATAGTTTGTTACTAAATCTTTTCTAGCATTTTTTATAATCACTTCTGCCATTTCCATCGCAAGCTTCGTTGTTTTATCGTCTTTATTCACAACAGCAATTGATTCAGTTAGTGAAAAGTTCCCTTCAATTGGATCAATAAAATCAATTGGTGCACCAGCCTCTTTCGCCGCTACCGCTTGATGGCGGAGCCCAAAACCAGCAGCAACTTCCCCAGCTTGTACTTTCTTAATCGGACCTGAACCAGAACTTTCTAAATGTGGACCACTATTTGCAATTAAATCATGCAGAACTACTTTTCCTTCCTCTTCACCGTATTGGCTAATAATAGCTTGAATTAACAACCAACCTGTCGAAGAGTCTAAAATATTTGGAATCGACACTAGTCCTTTATATTCTGGTTTCGTTAAATCTTTAATCGAGGTTGGGGTTGCTAAACCCTTCTCTTTCATTACTTCTGTATTGACAAAGATTGAACCTGTAATTGCTAAAATCGGTGTATAGTATGATGGGTATTGTTCAAATGCATCTGTTTTAAACGTTAGGTCCTTAAACATTGCGTGTTTTTGTTGAGCACTATCGGTAAAATAAGAACTCATTGTGACTAAATCTGCTTCCATTTGATCTCCTTCAGCCATGAGCTTTCCACCTAACTCAGAAGTACCTAACGATTGAAGCGTATACTTTCCTTCATATCCAGCTTCTTTTAATGCAGTTTCCATAGCTACAATCGCTTCTTCATCACCATTTGTTTGAATCACAACTGTTTTTACTTCATCTTCCTTTTGACTGTTACACGCTACTAATACAACGATTAAACCCAGTGCAAAAAGAGACAGCATGATTTTGTTCATGTTTTTAATCATAAATTTTCCTCGCTTTGTATCGTTAATTTTGGGTGGTTTATTAATTGTTGTTTTTCTTTGAAAATAATCACAAAGTAATTTAACTACTAAATTGGTAACGAAGATTAATAGTGATAAAACAAAGATTTCATTAAATTTCGCAAAATGCTGCAGCTCTTTTATTTTGCTCGCTACTAATGAGGTTTGAGCTGAAACTAAAAAGATAATTCCACTAATCGTTACCATCGCATTAATAAAATAGTAGCTAAACATTTCAATTACCGTTGATGCTGAGTTTGGTAAAATGACGCGATAGACGGTCTTGATCCAGCTATCTCCTAATAACTCACCAGTCGTTTCCCAAGATGGATTCATTTTAGATAGCGAGTTTTTTGCCATTAAATAAGGTGTAGTAAAGAAATGGACAATATTACATAGAATAATAATGATGAATGTTCCTTTTAGACTGCTGCCATTAAAAAGCAGTAAATACGATAACCCGAGTACCATACCTGGGACTGTGTTCGTAATCATCGACACGATATCAATTGTTGCTTTCCCTTTTAACGGTGTGCGAACATTTAATATCGCTGAGCAAAAAGCAATTAGCGTACCAAATACCGCAGTCACTGCCGCAACGAATAATGAATTTTTATAAACCATTATTAAATCACTTGATTGAAATACATCAATAAAATGCTTCAATGTAAAGGTAAGATCATAAGGATAACTCGTTAAAAATGGTGCGATAAACATGACAACAAAAACAGAAAACATTCCTAACAAAATGACAGATGAAATGATTCCTAAGAAAGTATCTCTAAGCTTATGTTGAATCAGCTCTGTATCTGAAAACTTATCATAATGGAAATTAAACTTTTCAAGGTAACTTAAAAGGAACACTGCAAACACGGCCGGCAACAACATTAATACTGCAATGACAGCCCCATTATTAAAATCAGGTATGGAACCAAGCATAACTTGATACAGATGCGTCGCTACCACGTTATACGTTCCTCCAACCGAAGCTGGTATTCCAAAATCCGTAAAACTTAAGATAAAAGAAAGGACAAAAGCTCCTCCCAATGTTCCCAAAAGTGGACGAATGATTGTGTTCATAAAACTTCTTACCGCCGAATCACCCATTAGCTTTGAAACGATAATAAATTTTTTATCAATATACTTAAAAGAGTTATTAATAAGAAGAAAGGCTGCTGGTAATGTATAAATCACATAGCCGATTAATAATCCGTTAAATCCGTAAATCTCAAATAAATTTCGTCCAACAATCTTCGTTATTAATCCTTGGTTTCCAAAGGAATACATGATCGCAAATCCATACGTAATTGTAGGAAGTAACATCGGGATAAGGATTCCAGTTTTTATCGCACCTTTTATCGGACGATAGATTCTCGTACAATGAATCGAATAAGCAAGAATAAATGCTAAAATAGTTGTGATCACAGCCGTAACGCTAGAAATTTTTATACTATTTCCAATTGACTCTATTAAATCTTGGTTAGACAGGAGTGATGCATAATTTGCAAAACCAAATCCACTGTCCGTTTCAATTGAACGGATAAATAAAATACAGAGAGGCAATAAGAGAAAAATAGCAAACAACAATAATATCGGTATATAAATGATGCGCATCTCTGGTTTGACTTTAGACATCCGTTTCACCGAATAAGTTATAAATATTTTGTCTCTTAATTTGTAATTGTTTTAGAATAAATTCTTTCACAAAATCATTTTTTGGTTCGTTAATGATCTCTTTAGGTGTGCCAAATTGAGAAATTTCACCTTGATTGATGATTAATATTTTATCTGACAGCGTTAATGCCTCTTCTGGATCATGCGTTACAATAATTGTCGTAAGCTTAAATTCCCTTGCAATTGATTGAATACGTTGCTTAATCGATTCCTTTATGACACCGTCTAATGCGCTCAACGGCTCGTCCAATAATAAAATTTTTGGTTTCATGACCAATGTTCTCGCCAGCGCTACCCGTTGTTTCTGACCACCAGATAACTCTCCTATTTTCTTAGTTAAATGAGGCTTTAACTCCAAAAATTCTATATATTCCTGAACCTCTTTTTCCGTTACGAGGCCCTTTTTATTTTTCAAACCATATACAATATTTTCGTAAGCATTTAAATGAGGAAAAAGCGCATAATCTTGGAATACGATATTAAATCCACGATTCTTCATTGTCACGTCGCTTATATCGATATCATTAAAAATGATTTTTCCATCGTTCATCTTCGTTAATCCCAGGATGATATTTAATAGTGTTGTTTTACCACTTCCACTTTGACCTAGTAGTGAAACGATTTCTCCTGTGTTAATTTCTACATTTATATTATTTAAAACAACTTTATTATCGTAATGTTTGCTAACATTTTGTAATTTCAGCAAACCGTTCACCTCCTTAAACACAACCTTAGTATAAAAGTTAAATGTAAATAAAAATACAGATTTATGTAAATACTATGTAAATTTTGCATAAATAATAACTAATTCATGACTACTTCATGACAATATTAATCAATATTTTTAATTACTTTATATGTACTTTTTGAATCAATCTTGAATATATAATCCGTTAACAGTAAACTTAACTTATAAAGAAGTTTAAAATGATAACGTTGAATGGGGGATTGTATGTTTCCGCTTGAAAGGCAAAAGAAAATTCTCGAATTGCTAATGATTAAAAAGGTACTGAAGATATCTGAGCTAACGGAGGAGTTACAAGTTTCAGTTGATACACTTCGTAGAGATCTAAACCTCCTAACAAAACAAGGGAAAATTGAAAAAATATATGGTGGAATTAAGCTTGTTGAATCGAAGTTTGGAGAATCTACAATCGATGAACGGATGGTCAGTCACTTAGAAGAAAAGGAATCGATTGCACAAAAATGTTGTGAATACATCAATGACGGTGATTGTATTTATATTGATAGTGGCTCAACAACTTATCAAATAGCTAAATATATTAAAGATAAAAAGAAGCTAACGGTTGTCACAAATTCAATCCCGGTTGTCAATGAGTTATTAACTAGTGATGTAGAGCTAATTATTATTGGAGGAAAAGTAAGACAAAATGAAAAGTCAGTCGTATCTTATGACTATTTATTTAATTTTCATGAATTAAATATATCAAAAGCATTTATTTGTGCGAGTGGCATTACGATTGAAAAGGGAATTTCTGACTATAACTTAGAGGAAACCGTCACAAGGAAAAAAATGATTGAATTATCAAAGGAAGTCTACGTTGCCGTTGATAGCACAAAATTTAATAAAGATGTAACGGTTGGTGTTGCTTCACTTGATAAAATTGATTACATTATTACAGACCATCATTTAAATAAAAATTTTATTCCTAAATTTGAAAAAACAAGTACAAACTTAATCATTTCTGAATAGGAATTCTTCTGAGAAAGCGGCAATCAAATGAAATAATTCTTCTCGTTTAGTTCAGGGGAAAACATATATCTAGAAAACAGAAAAGCCCCTAATTGTTAGTCATTAGGGGTAAATTACTATATAGTTATCACTTACGCTGTCTATCATCATTATTACCTGTCAAAAACCTCATAGACAAACTATTTTAACGTCCGCTTTAAAAATTCCCTCGTACGTTCTTGTGTTGGATGGTTGAAAATTTGCTCTGGACTTCCCTCTTCAGCAATAACTCCTTTGTCCATAAAGACGATACGATCAGATACCTCTTTAGCAAATTCCATTTCATGCGTTACGATTAACATTGTAAGTCCCGATTCTGCAAGCTCCTTCATGACTTTAAGCACTTCTCCTACCATCTCAGGATCAAGTGCTGATGTTGGTTCGTCAAACAACATTACTTCTGGTTCCATTGAAAGTGCTCTTGCAATCGCGACACGTTGCTTTTGACCACCTGATAATTGACTTGGCTTGGCATTTAGATATTTATCCATTCCAACGACTTGCAAATAGTTCATCGCGATTTTTTCAGCCTCTTCTTTCGTACGCTTTAACACTTTAACCTGTCCCACTACACAATTGCTTAACACATTGTGATTGTTAAATAAGTTAAATTGTTGAAAAACCATACCTAGATTTTGGCGATAGGCATGAATATCATGCTTGTCATCTAAAATATCTTCACCATTATAGATAATTTGTCCGCCACTTGGCTTTTCCAACAGATTAATACAACGAAGAAGAGTTGATTTACCAGACCCCGAGGAACCAATGATACAGACGACTTCTCCCTTATTTACTGAAAAATCAACGTCTTTTAGAACTTCATGAGATCCATAGGATTTTCTTAAATGTTGAATATCAATTACTTTTTCCATAAGCTCTCCTCCTTCTTTCGTTATTTATTTTCAGCCCCAATATTCATTGTGTAATTATCAGGACCATCTAATTTCTTTTCAATTAAGCGCAAAATAATCGTTACTGTAAATGTCAGGACAAAATAAATGACACACGCAACAAAAAACGATTCAAAATATCTAAAGTTGTTTCCTGCAATTGATTTTGTTTGGAAAAATAATTCAGTTACAGAAATGACATTAAGTACAGAAGTATCTTTTATATTGATGACAAATTGATTTCCTGTTGCCGGTAAAATATTACGGATAACTTGCGGTAATACGACATTAAACATTGTTTGAATATGATTCATCCCTAGCGCATGTGCTGCTTCAAATTGCCCTTTATCAATAGAAAGAACTCCACCACGAACAAATTCAGCCATGTAAGCCCCTGTATTAATTGAGACGATAAATATTGCCGCTGTTAATGGATTCATATCAAGACCGAATGCTAAAGCTGAACCATAAAAAATGACCATAGCCTGTACAATCATCGGTGTTCCACGGAAAAATTCAATATAAATAGAAAGGATGACATTAATAATTTTTAAAAAGGCCCTTTTTGCTCCCTTTTCAGGCTTAGGAATGGTACGAATAACTCCTGCAAGTAAACCAATAATAGCCCCAAAAACAGTACCAATCAAAGCAATTAATAGTGTTATGCCCGCTCCACGAAGGAACATTGGCCAGTTTTCAACAATAATCTTTACAATCCATTCGATGGTCATTTTTCTCCTCCTTTGATTCATCATAAAACCGACTGCGCAAAGCTGCAGCCGGTTTCACTTCCAAATTATTGTGCTGCTGGTTGATTCTTTATAGCAGCATCCATGATGCTATTCTGTTCTTCCTCTGAAATATTTGCTAAGATTTCATTGATTTTTTCCGTTAATGCACTATCTTTTCCAACACCTACAGCAATTGCTGTATCATCATCAGACGTTTCAAATCCATCTGTAAATTCAACCATTGCAAAGTTTTCGTTTGCAGCAGAAGCACTAACAGCTTCAGGTCGTTCAGAAACGTACCCATCAATTACTCCCGATTCAAGTGCAACTCTCATTGCTGAGAAGTTGTCCATAGCAGGCTTCTTGGCTACACCTTCAATTTGATCAATGACTGAATAATGAAAGGTATTTAATTGAGCCGTTACTTTTGCCCCTTTAAAATCTTGGATCGAAGTAGCACCTTCATAGTTTCCGCCCTTTTTAACAACCATAACTAAATTTGATTTGTAATAGTTTTCTGAGAAGTCAATTGTCTTCTTACGTTCTGCTGTTGGTGACATTCCTGCAATGATTGCATCAATTTTACCTGAAGTTAATGCTGGTACAAGACCGTCCCATTCCGTTTTAACAATTACTAATTCTTTTCCTAAACCATCAGCAATCTTTTTAGCGATTTCTACATCATATCCACCAGCATACTCTGCATTTCCGCCAATTTTAACAGCACCATTAGCATCATCCGTTTGAGTCCAGTTAAATGGCGCATATCCCGCTTCAAGTCCTACCTTAAATGTGTTATCTTCTGATCCTGAATTATCTTTTGTGCCACATCCTGCTAATAACATAATAGCTGAAAGAAGCATAACTATAAAAAATGATGATTTTTTCCTCATAATTTTTCCTCTCCTTCTATTTTCCATTTATTTCACAAAAAAACGTTGCTAAAACCAAGGCAATAGCATATGACACCCATAAATAGAGCGTGTTCTTTCCCTTACATCCACGATGAGCTAGAAGCTGGGTGACGAAGCATTATCCAGCGTACAATCATTTTATCCTTTTCTATACAATTAAAAACGACCCGAGATAAACTCAGGTCGTGGTATGTATAGTTGCCCCAAATTCCTCTTTTTTCCTAATGAGATAGCACAACTCAATAAACCAGGAAGTTTATTGAGACAGTTCTACAGCTATTAACTGCAGACCCAGCAAGTAATACCGAGCATATATACTTACTTCGGCGACATTTCCTTCTCCTTAGCATCACTGTTTTCTCAAACTCCACTAAAGACTGTTAAATATCGCGCCTCTACCTCACTGTTAAAAGTGAGGCTATATTCAATTTTTATACTATATTTATATAACATCGAGTTCCATCTGTCAACCAAGCTTATAAAGATAGCTGCTTATCTTTGGTCTATCAATCACAGTCAGGATGCGAGTATATCATTATTTCTACTGATATTTATTTCAAGAATTGAATGTTTCTTTTATCTGTTCTCTATAGTAGGTGTTTTTATTTAGTAGAAGAAAGAGTGAAAATATGGTGAAAAATAGCCTGGATTTTTATCATTGTTTATCCCTGCGATATAGATCCCTACTCTTGTATCCCTCACTCAAGATCATTTTCATTTCCTTACGTCGTTTTTCCTTTGTTGCCTCTTGTTTCGCACTATAAACATACCGAGCCCAATCTTTACGGTACCCTGATGTGAGTGATTGATAGAATGTAAGTAAATCTGGAGTATCTTGCAAATCTTTTTCCACATCTGGGGTCATCGCAATATAATCATCTACGCACTGACTTGCTTTTGTAGATAGCCGATTCTTATTTCGAGCATCCTCTTTTAGACCGACAACTGTAAAGACATTGTCTAATCCAACCATGCGTGCAAATTTAACGCTACTTGTCCCTATATAACCATTTTCATCTGCACCTAACCCATCAAGTAAATCATCGCGGTGAATAAACGTTGAATATTGTTTATTTCCTTTTTTCGGATAAGCCAAAAAGATATAACCATTTTCATTTAGATAATTTTTTTCGATAACCTTGTTTACGAGCGCTTTTAAAGATTCCATATCGAGCACAAAGGCAAAAATAAGATCATAATTGCTCCCTGTTAGCTCTGTATCATAATTTGTTAACTCTACCAAATAATCTGATCCCTCTGGTAAATGCAATACAGCTACGTTTTCATACTTTTGTAAGCTTAGTTTTTCTACTATTGTTTTAACCATCATGTTCCACCTATTAAATTTATTTTATTGCTTCTTTAGTCTGAAGGGGAAAACATTTTATATCTGTCTATTTTCTAAGTTCTCAACAAATCTTGTCGAAGCTCGTGATAGCGGAACACTTTTTAAAGAACATACACCAATATTTCTCTTTGGTATTTCTTCAGTTAATTTTACTTCATACAATAACCCTTTATTCAAGTATTCCAGTGAAAATTCCTTTGTCACACATGCTACTCCTAAATTTATTTTAGCAAACTCTAGTAATAATTCATGTGAGCCTAGTTCAAATTCTGGTGAAATCCTTATACCTTTGGATAGTATATAATCCTCAACATACTTTCTGGAATTTGAGTTTGGTTCAAGAAAGATTAATGGCAGTTTTATTAACTCATGGAAGTCTAGCGGTTTAGATAATATATTCTTATATTTCTCTCCACAAACGAACGTATCCTGGATATCAAAGCATGGTCTTAGCTCCAACGAAGGATCATCAATCGGGAGATTACAAACGGCAATATCAACCTCTCCTGATTTTAATTGAGAGCAAAGGTCTAATGTTGTGCCATTAACAATCTTAAACTTAATATTCGGGTATTTATTATGGAAATCCTCTAAATAAGGAAGTAAAAAATATCTAGAAATCGTGTCACCTACACCAATCTTTAGTTCTCCAGTTGTTAAATTTTTAAATTCTAACATCTTTTCTTCCCCAACCTCGATTAAATTAATCGCAGAATGAACATATTCAAATAGAAGACTTCCCTCATGTGTTAAAGATACCCCTTTAGGTGTCCGATTAAAAAGGCGTGTATCTAACTCTCTTTCTAATTGCATAATTGCCTGACTAACTGCCGGTTGTGTCATATAAAGATCTTTTGCAGCCTTTGAAAAACTTTCCCTTTTTCCTACCATACAAAATACTTTATATAAATCTAACTTACTCACCATATAAGCACCTCTTATATCTCTTATTCAATATATTAATTTTACTTATATCATTAACCTCGTGTATAGTACAAGTATTATAAGATACATAACTAAAATTAAACTTACTAGTTATAAGGAGCGGTTATATTGGAAAGAGTAGTTGGAACTGTTGTTAGAGGACTTCGTTGTCCCATCATCAATCAAGGAGACAACATCGAGGAAATCGTTGTCGATAGTGTGTTAAAGGCTTCAGAGGTTGAAGGCTTTAACATTAATGATAAAGATATCGTGACGGTAACTGAATCAATCGTTGCTCGTGCTCAAGGAAATTATGCGACGATCGATCATATCGCTAAAGATGTTAGCTCAAAATTTGGCGAAGATACGATTGGCGTTATCTTTCCGATCTTAAGTCGTAATCGTTTTGCGATCTGTCTTCGTGGGATTGCAAAAGGTGCTAAAAAGGTTGTATTAATGCTTAGCTACCCATCTGATGAAGTGGGTAATCACCTAGTGGACATAGACATGCTTGATGAAAAGGGAATTAATCCTTGGACAGATGTTTTAACTGAAAAACAATTCCGTGATCATTTTGGCTATAATAAACATACATTTACTGGTGTTGACTATATTGATTATTATAAATCATTAGTTGAAGAATACGGTGTTGAATGTGAAGTGATCTTCTCAAATAACCCAAAAACGATTTTAGATTACACAAAAAGCGTTCTAACTTGTGATATCCATACAAGATTTAGAACAAAGAAAATATTAAAAGCAAATGGTGGCGAAAAAATTTACAGCCTTGATAACATCTTAGCAGAGTCTATTGATGGCAGTGGTTGTAATGAAGCTTACGGTCTACTTGGATCAAATAAATCAACAGAAGATGGTGTGAAACTTTTCCCGCGTAATTGCCAACCTATCGTGGATAAAATTCAGCATATCCTTAAAGAAAAAACTGGAAAAAATGTCGAAGTCATGATTTACGGAGATGGAGCATTCAAGGACCCAGTAGGTAAGATTTGGGAGCTTGCTGATCCAGTTGTATCACCAGCTTACACATCAGGACTTGATGGTACCCCTAATGAAGTAAAGTTAAAATATCTTGCCGATAACAACTTTGCCGATTTAAGAGGTGAAGAACTGCAACAAGCAATCGCTCAATATATTAACAATAAAGGTTCTGACCTTGTAGGATCAATGGAAGCACAAGGTACTACACCAAGAAAACTTACTGACCTTATCGGCTCTTTATCTGATTTAACTTCAGGAAGTGGCGATAAAGGTACACCTATTGTCTTTATTCAAGGCTATTTTGATAACTATACAAAATAAGGTATTAATAAGAAAAACGCAAGGCTTGTGCCCTCGAGCCGATGGCGCCTTGCGCTGGACAATTCTCGAAGCCTAAACTTATAAATTCTGATATTACAAAGAAAACTCGATGCCTCCTAGTAGAGTAAATGGCATCGAGTTTTTCTCTGTTATTTATGTTTATTTCCAATATAGGTTAAACCCCTTTTACAAAAAGGAATCCACTTTCTTCCTTATACTACTATAACTTAGTTACTGTACGCAAAAAAGATGTAGCTTTACTTTTATCGTTTCTCAACAGTTATATAGGCTTGTCTCGGGTGATTTATTTGATTTGGATATTTCAGCCTTACTTTCCCCTTATTTAATAGCTTTGCTAAATAATTATTTCTTAATCCATCAGGCGTTCTCTCTAATAAATCTGCTAGTTCTTTTAACATTAATGGTTTATAGGTACAAAGTCTTACGATAATTTCTTCCATTACACTCGGTGACAAACGCTTTTTCCTTCTGGCAAGTTCTGATATTTCCCATAATATTTCTTCTATTTCTTTTGGGGAAGATACGTTTACTTCTTCCTGTTCTGATTCATTTGTCGAATTACTTACCACTATATTTGTTTTTTCCACATTTGTCGCACGCTCTTCACTATTATAGGAGTTCAAAACATTGTCAAAACTATCAAAAGAGAACTTTTCGTTATTATAGGAGTTCTCATCACTATTATAGGAGTTAATACCACTATTATAGGAGTTATCCTCGTTATTGAAGGAGTTAATCTCGTTATTATAGGAGCTATCATCATTAATATAAGGTTTTTTTTCTTTATTATAGGAGCTATCATTCTTGTTAATGGCATCGTCTTCACTATTATAGGAGTCCGTTTCCTTATTTACGGAGTTGTCAAAAGCATCCAAATCTTCCATTAATAGCTCATCTTCTTCGGGAAATAAAAGTCGATTGTTCTCAGTTATTGTCTCAGAATGTTCTTCTTTCTCCAATACATTTAGGGCTACATGTAACGTGAGGATCGTACGTTCTGCCTCTGAATCTTGGATTAAGTCAAAAGCATCATTCCCATAATGTCTCCATGTCGTTTCAATGCCTTTTAATCCGGAACCGGTCCTTTTACAAAGCCCAATTAAAATAAACATTTTAAAGAGATTAGGGTTACGAAGGTTACTTATATTGCCCTCTAATGCCTGCTCTACTGATATACGAAAAAGACCAGGGTTTGAGAATCGAAATAAAGCCCTTTCCTTTTCAATTACAATACCACCTTCTCCATAGTAATCAGAGTGGACTAAAGTATTTATCAATGATTCATATAAGCTGGATATAGCAACATCCTCGTCAGACTTAGTAAAATCAGCCACTAAATCAGCGCTTGCTTTAAAATAAAAGTCAAATACATTCCCCGACCAAGTTCCGTCCTGTGAAGTGAAACGCTGGGACCACCCCGCATTTAGTGTTTCCTCTAAGCTTTCTCTATACTCAAGAAAATACTGGGGCAATACCTCCGTAATGATCCTTTCTTCACTGAACATCAGTAGGCCAGCAAGAGTCAAGCCTTCCTTATTCGTGTTTCGCACCTTTCCCCATGCACCAATTTTATATAAAAATTCCTTCATCTCCAGTCCGTTCCAAGGGTGGTCTGGTTTAATAACAGAGAACCTTTCTCGGTATTTTTTAATAGATTCAAAGTTTAGTTCATTTATCCCATAATGTTCTAAAATTAAGTTATCCTGTGGAACGGATGAATAATCAGGTGGATGATGTACATTTATATTCACATTCAATCTCCCCCTTATACTCAATTTGTTTCTTTGTTACTCTTATTTTATCATCTTTTGTCTAGTCCTTCTCTTCTATATATAAACAAGCAGGATTTCCCATTATATGAATTGCCAAAAAGGAGCATTCCAAATAGAAAATAGATTACATTAACCTATTAATATATTAATATAATTTAAATCGATCCAATCCGTTTCCTTTTTAAACCATCTATTAAAATAGTTCATTCCTTTGCGAAATAGACTATTTTGATGTCCTTTTCTCTTAATACACTAAAAATATTATATTTGAATACTTTTATATTCCCCAACACCTTTAATTTTGTTTGCTATTATTTACAGTAAAGCTCTCCATAATGGATCTAAATGGTATTCTTTTAATGATTCATAACACAAAAATGGACTTCCGTAATCGGAAAGTCCATTTTTAGAAGTGCATGATTATTCTATTTCACAAGAAAAGCTTGTAATTTCCTTAACATAAGCTTCATCTACTTCTATCAATTTCAGGCAAGAATACCCCTTCCTCAAGGAATGCGAAGGGCATAGCCCAATGAATAGGGAGGGGGTGAAGTGCCTTTTTGTGTATTAGAACACTAATTCTCGCGGTATGATATTCCTGAATAGATTGTTCATTGACAGCTGAACATAGAAGGTTGCGGAAGGAAAAGAAGCTCTTCCACATAAAATGTTCAAGCCAACTATAACAGCCGAGGCACACCATTATATTTAACTCCTGCTACATCTTTTGCAAACATTAACGGACCAACTGTTCCATGTGAAACATTATAGAGTATTTGTGTATTCAACACTCGATCATTGGCATTCCTTTACCCTTTGAGTTATTTTTAATTAAGATGACACTATCGGGATCATTCGATTAGTTGTAGCTTTTTACAATTTCGATAAATAGCTCGATAGCAATCGGTATGACATCTTCATCGATATCGAATTTTGGATGGTGATGAGGATACCCGCTCTTCTCTCCACCCATGCCTACAAAAATAAACGCTCCGGGTTTTTCCTGTAAATAATAAGAAAAATCTTCGCCACCCATTACTGGTTCGACTAACTCAAACACCTCGTGACCAAATGATTTACGAATAACGGATTCAACAAATTTAGCCTCTGTAGGATCGTTAACAAGCGGCGGCGTACCGACGATAAAATCAACTTGACCTTTTGCGCCGAAAGCATCGCAAATTCCTTCTGTTAGCTTGACCATTTGATGTTGAAGCGTCTGGACTGCTGCTGGTGTTAATGCCCTTATCGTACCAATTAATTTTGCCTTGTCTGGAATAATGTTATAGGTAGAACCTGCTTCAATTTTCCCAACTGAAATCACACCAGAATCAATTGGATTAATCTTTCGACTAACGATGCTTTGCAAGGATTGAATAACATGGGAAGCCACATAGATCGGATCAACCGTTTCATGTGGCATCGAGCCATGACCGCCGTACCCTTGTATCGAGATTTCAAAGTCATCAATTGATGCCATCATTGGTCCATGAGTTAGTCCGATTTTCCCCTTCTCAAGTCCTTGCCACAAATGAATGCCAAAAATCGCATCAATGTTTTCTAAAATGCCTTGCTTGATGAGTGCGTCTGCTCCACTAGGCGTAATTTCCTCGGCAGATTGAAAAATCAGGACAATATTTGGTTCAATTTCATTTCGATTGTTAAATAACCATTCAGATACAGCTAACAAGACCGCAGTATGGCCATCATGACCACACATATGAGCTACTCCTAGATTTTTCGATAGATAAGGCTTATCGCCTTCTTCGGTAATCGGTAAAGCATCAATATCTGCTCTTAAAGCGATCGTTTTGTTCCCTTTTGTACCTTTTATAAAACCAACCACACTTGGTGGTTGATAATCCAATATTTCAATATTTAACGTTTCAAGTCGATTTTGAATAAATTTGCTCGTCTCATATTCTTGTCCAGAAAGCTCTGGATGTTGATGAAGATAGCGACGATCCTCAATCGCTTGCCTCGTTAAATGCTCACTTACATTCGTAATCTGCATGAAAAATCCTCCTCTTGTTTAAAATGGACCGTATTGAATTAACTGTGCTATAACAGTAATCATAATTTGAATTAAGATAAAATGATATAAACATAAATAGGGAAAATCATGCTGCTACAAAATAGGCAAGTAATACATGATCTAAATTTTTTATAATATATACCTATTTTCAAAATAAGAGCCATTATACAGGGGTTTTTATTTTTATACAATTATATAAGTAAAGGAATTAAAGAGCTAAACTACTAAGGTCTTATGAGTACATTTCAAGAGGGGAATTTAGGTAATACCTTATTTTTTGTGGTTCCTTTCTACACTAAAGAGGCCAACTCTTACACAAGGAATTTAACTCCTCCCTTAGAGGGGGTAACTATTGCAAATGAAAGTATGTTTATGAACTCTTAGTTTCGTTGCTTTTATCAATCCTATTTAATCTAATCGTAGAAAGCTATAACGAAAGATAAGGTGAAAAATGGAAAGTGCAAAAGTAATGAACAAGGAAACTAAGTGATCCTCATTAACCACTATGAATTAAATGTTCAAAATGTTCATTTTGCTCATATATTTTTTATTCCACAAAACTTTCATAATATTGACTCAATAAATTGAGTATCCTATGATAAATACCAGTAATGATTATCATTTTCACTTATGACATTGAATACGAAAAAGGGAAGGTTGGAAAGATGCAAGGATTTAATAAAATACGAAAATTCAGCGGCACAATGCTTATCCTGCTATTAACAATAATGATGATTTTAACAGGTTGCAATGCTAATCAAAAAAATACAGAAACAGAGAAAAAGGAACAGGCTTCTACAGAATCAAAAGAGGAAAAAGGTAGAACAATTAAACACGAAATGGGAGAAACAGAAATTGAAAATACTCCTGAAAAGATCGTTACCCTAGAGTTATCTTTTGTTGATACTTTAAATGCTTTAGGAATCAATCCAATAGGAATTGCAGATGACAATAAAAAAGATATGATTTCAAAGCTTGTCGGCAGTGACATCGATTATACGTCTGTAGGAACTCGCGAACAGCCTAGCTTGGAGGTTATTAGCTCATTACAGCCAGATTTAATCATTGCAGATGCTGAGAGACACAGCGCTATTTATAAAGATTTACAACAAATTGCTCCTACAATTGTCTTAAAGAGTCGCGAATCAACATATCAGGAGAATCTAGACTCTTTTAAAACGATTGCAGAAGCAATTGATCAAAAAGAAGTTGCTGAAAAACGCTTAAATGAGCATGAAAAAACGATAAATGACATTAAATCAAAGCTTTACCTTGATAAAGATCTAACTGTTTTACCTGCAGTTGTACGAGATACATCATTCCAAGCTCATACTACTTCTTCTTATGATGGAGAGTTACTTGAACTGTTAGGTCTGAAAGTGGCAATTGAGAACGAACAACCTTATGTTGAAATGAGCTTAGAACAACTTGTCGAGATTGATCCAGATGTACTACTTTTAGCTAATAATGAAGGAAAACTACTTACTGATGAATGGAAAGAAAATCCTCTTTGGAAAGATTTAAAAGCTGTAAAAAATGGACAAATTTATAATGTTGATAGAGATTTATGGACAAGATTCCGCGGAGTTGTATCCGGAGAAGCTATTGCTAATGACACTTTAACAATGCTAGATAAAAAGTAAAGGAATCAAAAAAAGAAGTAAGATATCTTCACCTTACTTCTTTTTCTATTAGTCTTATACTTTGTAAGAAAGTGTGTTGTAGTTAATGGAATCTGTAATGAAAGGTAAAGTAAAAGTATATAGTACAGCAATAACTGCAATAATTTTATTAATTTTAGGAATCATCATTAGTATTACTGTAGGAACAGCAGATATTGATCTATCGATGGTGTTTAAGTCCTTTTTTGAAGTAAATCTATCGAAAGAACAGTTGATTATACAAACCCTTCGGTTGCCTCGCTCCATAATCGGAGCATTAGTCGGGGCTAATTTAGCTGTGGCAGGTGCCCTTATGCAGGCGATTACCCGGAATTCATTAGCTTCCCCACAAGTATTTGGTGTGAATGCAGGTGCTTCATTCTTTATTGTCACTGCTTTTGCCTTTTTTCCTACTCTCTCTTCCCCATCTCTTGTTTTCTCTGCATTTATCGGGGCAGCAGTAGGAGGAATAACAGTCTATTCCTTTGCTTCTGGAGGAGGAATGACACATGTAAAACTAGCGTTAGCTGGAATTGCCGTGCACTTTCTTTTATCCTCTTTAACCCAAGGAATCATCATCTTTAATGAACAAGCAAAAGATGTTCTGTATTGGCTAGTGGGATCAATCAATGGAAAATCATGGACACACGTTACGATCATTCTTCCTTGGTCTCTTTCTGGATTATTAATTGCATTATTGTTCTCTCGATCAATTTCTATTCTTGTCTTAGGAGAAAGTACTGCGCAAGGGCTTGGGCAACGAGTAGATCGCATCCGTATTCTAGCTGGAATATTGGTCATTATTTTGGCTGGATCTTCGGTAGCTGTCGCAGGTCCGGTAGGCTTTATTGGATTAATTGTTCCTCATATTGTTAGGAAATTGGTGGGAGGAGATTATCGAAGAATCATTCCATTTTCTGCATTATTCGGGGCTTTACTTTTAGTTTACGCGGATATTCTCGCTCGGTTTATCGCTTATCCCTTTGAATCGCCAGTTGGAATTGTTACAGCTATCATCGGGGCGCCATTCTTCCTTTATTTAGCAAGGAGAGGGAGGAATATTAAGCAATGAATAATAAACAAAAATTTATGCTGAAACGCAATTTCCATCCTAACTTTATTCTTATTGCGCTATTGATTATCATCCTAATCTTATCAATAGTAAGTCTAGGTTTAGGGGCTATTTACATTACACCGTCAGAAATTATTCAAAATCTAATGGGTGAAGGGACACAAAGCCAAACATTTATACTACACAATTATCGTATACCTCGTATTTTAATCGCTATCATCGTAGGGGCTGGACTAGCAACAGCTGGAGCTATTCTACAAGGAGTTCTTCGCAATCCATTAGCCTCTCCTGATGTAATTGGTGTTACGAAAGGGGCCGGATTAGCCGCTGTTATCATAATTGTTCTATTCCCAATGTCACCTATTATTTTTCTTCCCCTTTCCGCTTTTATTGGAGCAGCTATTATTGCTACGATTTTGATGTTATTTGTTTACAAAAAAGGTGCTCAACCTAATACAATAGCTTTAGTGGGAATAGCTCTAGGAGCAATATGCCAAGCAGGAATAGAGTATTTTATGATTAAGTTTCCAGACGATGTAAATATGACTCTTTTGTGGTTGACAGGAAGTCTATGGGCAAGAGGCTGGGATCAAGTGTATCTCTTGCTTCCATGTCTTATCCTTATCCCAATACTAATTGGTTTAACTTCTAAATTGGATATACTGAGCCTTGGAGATGATCTAGCTACAGGTCTCGGTGAAAGGTCAAAATTCCTGAGATATATTTTACTAGGCGTTTCGGTTGTTTTAATTGGTGTATGTGTTGCCACAGTCGGTTCTATCGGATTTATCGGTTTAATTGCTCCTCATATTGCCAGAAAAATTGTAGGATCTAAATTTAAAGTTTTACTCCCTGCTTCAGCTCTCTTCGGCGCTATCCTTCTACTAGTTGCCGATAGCCTAGGTAGAGGTTTATTTCCTCCCTTAGAAATACCCGCCGGCATTATTACAGCAGTAATTGGGGCACCATATTTTTTATATTTATTACGTTCTGAAAGAAAAAAGGCATAGGAAAGGCGAACAATTATGACAACATTATCAGCAGAGCATCTTTCTCTCTCTTATGGATCAACTCGAATCCTTGATAATATCACTTTAAAGGTTCCTGAAGGTAAGATTAGTGTGATTATTGGGTCTAATGGTTGCGGCAAATCAACCATTTTGCGGTCCTTAGCTAGATTATTAATGCCCCAAGAAGGCGTAGTCTATTTAGATGGAAAAGTGATTCATCAGCAATCTTCCAAAGAGATTGCGAAGAAATTGGCTATTTTACCTCAAGGTCCAGAAGCTCCGGAGGATATAACCGTTAAAGACCTATGTTACTATGGGAGACATCCGCATAAAGGTTTGTTTTCTAGACAAACTCCGGAAGATGAGGCGATTGTAAACCGTGCGTTATCGGCAACAAAGATGACTGATTTTGTGGATCGTACATTGGATGAATTATCTGGGGGACAAAGGCAAAGAGCGTGGATTTCAATGGCTTTAGCTCAAGACACAGATCTTTTATTATTAGATGAACCAACAACCTATTTAGATTTAGCGCACCAAATTGAAATATTAGAATTACTGCGCGACTTAAACAGAACACATGGTCGAACGATTGTCATGGTTTTACATGATTTAAATCAAGCAGCACAATATGCTGATCATCTCATTAGCATTGTTAAGGGTAAAATTTATCAAGAGGGACCACCTGAAATCGTATTTACCAAGAATATGATTAAAGAAGTCTTCGGACTTGAATGCTGTATTATTGAAAATCCTGTTGACCAGACACCGCTTTGTATCCCTATTGGCTTATCGTTACAATAATCATAAATATAAAAGAGGCGCTGTCTTTTAAGATACAGCGGCCTCTTTTTTAAAGGGTATAAATTATAGGTATTAGCAATACATAAGCCTCAATTCTCTATATGAGGTTGAATACAAAGATTATTTTTTAAAGAACCAGCTACTATCTGGTCTTTCACGCGGAGTCAAATTCATAATAAAATAACCAATGATTAGAATTAAGATGATAAGCGAGTAAAGCAATGTATGTACCGGATTATTATGCTCAACAATAATAAGTCTGATCATAGCGGTAATGCCTATGTAGATAAAATATCTTAGTGGGAAATGATACTGCTCTTTGAAATATTTAACAATCATCGCAATAAACTCAAAATATAAAAAGAAGGTAAGTATACTTGCAAGGAATAGTTGATGGTCAAGAGTATCACTTTCTATCATTATCTGACTTGAAATGACTAATTCCTTTACTAGTAAAAAGGAAAGAATAATTGATAGAAAAACAAGTGAAATATTCAAAACTATTTGGAGGATCTTTGGTATAACAAGTACTATAAAGGAAAAATCCTTTTTTATCTTTAACATACATACCTTCCTTCACATCGATGTTTTTTTTTCCACTTTAGTAAAAATCATCAACAACTTCATTAGATTACTTATTCCTAGCTTCTTATCTTTCTTACAATTCCTTTCATCGTTTGTGCCCCTTTTTAATATATCACTTTCCAATCAAGATTTAATTTACTTTTTTGAATTTTTTGTTAAAAATTATTTTCACTCAAAAAATGAGGTAGCTCCTTATAGTTAGGGATTTAGATAAGATTTCCAAATTTGATTATAAGGAGTTTTTTGTTTTAACAGTGTTTTTTTCAAAAAAACTACTGACAATAGGAAATTAATTTAATGCAAGCCTAGTGAAAATTTATAAATAGGGATTAAGGCTCTTAAACAGCGATAGGGCTGTCCAAAAGCCGCAAAAACGACCTATTGGACAGCCCCAACGTTCTGATCATCCATTATTAGTGTGGTTTACTTGGAGTTTTTGTGCAAAATAACCCATGAAATTTATCTAAAAACATATATCGTTGGGTATTCTCCATCACTTTAAAATTTTTCGTGTTACCACTAACTTATTACCCCATTTGAAACTGTGCATTATGAAGTTTGCTATACGTTCCTCCAACTTCAATCAGCTCATTATGTGTTCCTTGTTCTATTATTCCCTCTTCTGTTATGACTAGAATTCGATCGGCATTTTTAATTGTAGCTAGACGATGGGCAATCACAAGTGTAGTTCTCCCCTGTGATAGTTCATTTAAGGCTTTCTGAATCGCTACCTCTGTTTCAGAATCCAATGCAGATGTAGCTTCATCAAGAATTAAAATTGGCGGATTTTTCAAAAACATCCGAGCAATAGAAACCCTTTGTTTCTGACCTCCTGATAATTTGACGCCGCGTTCACCGATAAATGTATCTAACCCATCAGGCAAATCATGTATAACTTCCTCCAACTGAGCCCGTCTAACTGTATCCCAAATTTCCTCTTCTGTTGCATTAAGCTTTCCGTAGGCAATATTTTCTCTAATTGTTCCATCGAAGAGAAACACATCTTGTTGTACAATTCCAATATGATGACGCAATGATTGCATTGTCATCCCTTTAATATTTAGGCCATCAATTTCAATGTTGCCTGATTCAATATCATAAAATCTTGGAAGTAAACTACAAATCGTAGTTTTCCCAGCTCCAGATGGGCCAACAAGTGCAATTGTTTCTCCTCTCTTTACGTTAAAGTTAATATTACTGAGGACTTTTCCTTTCCCTTCATAACCGAATGTTACATCTTTGTATTCAATGTCTCCATTTAAATGTTTAACATCAATAGCATCTAGATCATCTTTCTCATCAGGTGCAGTGTTTAGCAAATCCAAATAACGACGGAAACCCGCTATCCCCTTTGGATACGTTTCAATAACTGAATTAATTTGATTTATCGGTGTAAGGAAAACATTAGAGAGAAGCACAAACGCTATAAATTCCCCAAAGGTCATTTGTCCATAAATGACAAACCATGTACCACAACCTAGAACAAACAATGAAATAACCTTCATTAGCAAATGGCTAATCGATGAGTTCCACGCCATTACCTTGTAGGCAACCAGCTTTGTTTTACGAAACCGACCATTGTTTATTGCAAATTTCTCCATTTCATGATTTTCATTCGTAAATGCTTTTACGACACGAATGCCACTAACATTATTTTCAACTCTTGCATTAAAATCTGCAATATCAGCAAACATTTGACTGAATGCATGGGACATTTTCCTACTAAAGTAAATAGATAGGCAGATTAAGAATGGAATAATAATGAATGTCAGCAAAGCAAGCTTCCAATTAATTGAGAGCATTAAACCAAAGGCTCCAAATAGTGTCATCACAGCAATAAACAGATCTTCAGGACCATGATGAGCAATTTCTCCAATATCCATTAAATCATTGGTCATCCGTGAAACGAGATGCCCTGTCTTATTATTATCAAAGAAGCGAAAGGACAGTTTCTGAACATGATCAAATAACTTTCTCCGCATATCTGTTTCAATATTAATTCCTAGCATATGTCCCCAATATGTGACAATGTAATGAAGGAAAGCAGTTACTACATAAACCCCTAGCAAAGCAATGCACGCCCACACGATAAAAGTCCAGTTACCCATAGGCAATAAATCATCGATTACCTTATTAATTGCTAGAGGAAAGGCCAGCTCCAGTAATGCTGCCAAAATTGCACAAGAAAAATCAATAGTAAATAACCATTTATACGGTCGATAATAAGCAAAAAAGTTCCTTAACATATTAATTAGGCTTTCCCCCTTTATAGTATGAAAAGGCGATTCCCTTGAAACTAATCAACAGAAAATGATTATTATTCTCAATAGGAATCGCAATAAATTCACTTAATATAACATACTAATCTAGTATTTCCTGAAAAATAATCTGTTTAGCTCCAGCGAATAGCCTATTATTTAAACAAGTCTGGATACATTTCTTTAGCTAACATTTCCATTCCGTCTATTGTATTGTAACTATAGCTAAACATATAGTTGTAATCCACTGCAAAAATTTGTTTATTTTTTATTGCCTTCATACTAGAAAGCTTCTCATTTGCATAAAGTGCTTCTTTGATCTTATCTGGACTTGACCCATCATATGTACCCCAATTAGGAATGATTAATACATCGGGATCAGCATTAATAAGCATTTCAGTACTAACTTCTCCAGCTTCATCTGCAAAAATATTATTTAGTTTCACCATTGAAAATGAATCATTAAAGAATGTTTCGTCATGAGCTGGGTATACATACAGTTCTTTCGGATCACTCATATGTAAATAAGCAAACGTTTTTTCCTCTTTAATACTTGATAATTTAGAAGTAATAGAATCTTGTCTATCCTTTAATTCTTTAATAAAATGATTTGCTTTATCCTGTACACTAAAAAGTTCACCTAAGTTTTCAATATCTTTATAGATCGAGTTATACGTTCCACCAGTAACAGAGGATTCAAGAATGTACGTTTTAACGCCCATTTCATTAAGCGAATCTACCGTTCCTACTCCCCAGTCAGCATTGTCAAATAGGCCACCACGACCGTAGACTAAACCTGGATTTGTCCCTAATGTAACTTCTTTTCCAACATAATTGTCGCTCAGTATATTTAATTTTTCGTATTCTTCTTCTACTGCTTTATCTGGTGCCCCAAAGTTTGCACCTACGCCAACAATTTTGTCACCTAATCCTAAGTGCAATAACAGCTCTGCTGCTGGTCGAGTATTCGCCACCACTCGTTCAGGTGCTTTATCGAAGACTTGATCCTTCTTCTCCCACGTTGTTCCACCTTCAGCCTTTGTGTAATTTTCAATTGTTAATGGATATTGACTTTTCGGTTCCTGCTTCTCTTCAGAGCTCGTCTTAGTTGAGGTTCCGCAAGCTGTTAATGCTAGCATAGCAGCTAAACCGACTCCTAGTAATAATTTCTTTTTCAAATGAATTCCTCCTACTTTATACGCCATACGCAAAACCTAATCCATTCGTAACTGGATTGATATACGTTTGGCACTTGATTTGATATAATGCTTCGACTGTGTCAGGTGTTAGTACCGTCTCAGGTGTACCGTGCGCATAGACTTCTCCATCTTTTATTGCATAAAGATAGTCACAATAATGAGCAGCCATTTCTAAATCATGAAGGGCTGCAAGTACCCCGATATGTAAATCCTTTACACACGATAAAATTTCAATCTGATAGCGAATATCTAAGTGATTCGTTGGTTCATCTAAAATCATAAATTTTGGTTGTTGTGCAATCGTCCTGGCCAAAATTACCCTTTGCTTCTCTCCACCAGAAAGCGATAAAAAACTCCGATCCTTGTAATCAAGTAAATTTGTTCGTGCTAGCGCTTCTTCAACAACCATAAAGTCTTCTTGTTTATCTGACTCTAGCATTTTCTTATGTGGAGTTCTGCCTAGCATAACCATTTGGTGCACTGTCAAATCAAAATTCACTTCATTAAATTGACCAACTACACCTAATCGCTGTGATACCTTCTTTTCAGAAGATTTCAGAACATCTAAATCGTCTAATAAAACGGTTCCCTTATAAGGAGATAGGCTTTTATAAATACTTTTTAATAGAGTCGATTTTCCACATCCATTTGGACCAATTAAGCCAACAAATTGTTGTTTTTTTACTAGAATTGAAATGTTTTTCACAATTTCCTTCTTGCCAATTTTTATTCCCATTTCTTTCGCGATCAATTCCATTTTTCACCCTCCGAAATTGTAGCCTTTTTTCACAATCATGTAGATGAATAATGGCGAACCAATAACAGATGTAATGATTCCAATAGGCAATTCAACATTTGGGATTAACGTTCTTGACAAGATGTCCGCCCAAATTAAAAACAGGCCTCCTAAAAGGATTGTTCCTAACGTTAACCGTTTATGGTCCGCGCCAAATATTCCTCTAGTTATATGAGGGATGATCAAACCTACAAAACCAATCATTCCTGCATATGCAACCATTGTTCCAGTGATAAGTGCTGCAACTATCATATAGAATTTACGATAGGTGCTTAAGTTAATTCCAAGTGTAATTGCGGATTCATCGCCTAAAAGCATGGTATTTAGTACTCGATGTTGGAAAAGAAACATAACGCATCCAAGCAAAACTATAATCGCCAGAATAGGCGTTTTCCCCCAGCTTGATGAAGCCAGGCTTCCCATAGACCAAAAAGTAACTGTTTTAATTCCTTCAGCATTATTAGCAAAATAGATAATAAGACTCGAAAAAGAACCACACAATGCACCAATAACAACTCCTGATAGGACGAGTTTTACTGATGTTGCTTTACCACCTATACTGGATAAAACAAGCACTGCTATCGAAGTCAACATAGCACCTGTAAAAGCTCCAAATGCTACTCCAAATTGGGATAAAATCGCGCCACTTCCAAGTCCTACTAGGATAGCAAAGGTTGCTCCTAGAGAAGCCCCTGATGAAATCCCAAGAATATATGGATCAGCAAGTGGATTTTGTACAACTGCCTGCATAACGGCTCCACACAATGAAAGTCCCATACCAATCAGAAGGGCAAAAATAACTCGAGGCATTCTAACTTGTAAAATAATATTCAAATATGATTCATTTTCAACATTATTTAGTGAACCCCATCTACCATTTGTCAATGAATGAACCATGATCTCCATCGATTGCTTGAATGGGATATGAACTTGCCCTATGGATACAGAGTAAACAGCAGATACCATAATTAGACCTATTAAAAATAAAATAATAAAATAATAAAAATTTCCTTTACTTACTCCGTTTGTAGCCATTTTATCCTAAATTCACCTCCTGCATTATGATTAAATAGCATCAACCTAAAATTGATAATGATTATCATTCTTAACAAGAATAATATGCAAAATGAAAAAATACAATAAAATATTTATTTAAATAATAATCTTTTTAAAATTTGATGATTACATACAAGTCAAACTAAGGGCTTCGTTACCGATTACGACGAAAGGGGACTGATAAGCTATTGACACCTAAGAAAAGCGCAAGCGCCTTGTTCAGCCCCTACAGGCATAAGACGCATATGAATAGAAGGCGTTCTTTGCCTTCAATTCATATGCGTCTTATGACCCCGAGGGGCTAGGCGCTGGAGCTGGACAATTCTCGAAGCCAAAACTTATAAATTCTGATATTATAAAAAAGGGCTATTCTTGTTGAAAAATCAACAGGAATAGCCCTTTTTTTGTATTAAAATTAAAATGCCGGTATGGCAGTTTCACTATAATTTTCTTCTAAAAATTTACGTACCTCTGGACTTGTCATAGCCTTGGCCAATTTTTGAATTGGCTCAGAATCGACGTTATCTTTGCGTGCTACTAATGTAATCGCAAAGTCGTTGTCAATGCCCTCTGTGAGAAGAGCATCATTTTTTGGTGTTAAACCAAGCGGTGCAGCATAAGCAGGTGTCATAACGACTGCATCTGCATCATCATACATTCTCGCCAGCATTAACAAATCTACTTCTTTAAACTGATAGTTTTTAGGGTTTTCGGTAATATCAGCCATTGTATAGTATGGACCTGTTTTTTCCTGTAAAGTAATGACTTTATGCTGTGCTAGCAAAGCTAATGAGCGATCAATATTTGACACATCATTTGCAATGGCAATAACGGCACCTTCTGGCAATTTATCGATTGAATCGTATTCTTTCGCATATACACCATAATTTGCAAAATAAATTGGTGTCACCGGTACAAGCTCGGCATCATTGTTTCGATTGAATTCCTCCATATACGGAACATGCTGGAAGAAGTTTGCATCTACTTCTCCTGCCGCTAGTGCGCTGTTAGGCTGTACATTATCACTTAATACAACCATTTCCAGATTAATACCATCCTCTGCTAGTTTTGGTTTTACAAGCTCAAGGATTTCCGTCATTGGAGGAATAAGAGAAGCCACTTTCAATGTTACCTCTTCCTTCTCCTGATTCTGTGTACTTTCTTTCTCTTTTGCTTCATTCTCTTTGCCACATCCTACTAAAAGTACAATAAGTGCTGTCATGAGAAAGAGTATTTTTTTCATGATGTTTTCCTCCATTATTTATCTTTTATCAATCATTCTGGATACAGTTGTTCCAGTAAATTGGATGAGCTGCACCAGGATAATCATAATTATAATCATATATATCATTAGCTCTGTTTTAAACTGCTGATAGCCATACCTTATGGCAAAGTCTCCGATACCGCCACCTCCTACCACTCCCATGATCGTTGAATAGGAAATAAAGCTGATAATCGATGTTGTTAGTCCGAGGACAAGCCCAGAGCGTGCCTCCACGTAAAGAAATTTAAACATGACATCCTTTACAGAAGCCCCCATGGAAATCGCTGCCTCTATCACACCCTTTGGCACGTCCAATAAGGATTGCTCGACCAATCGCGAATAATGAGCAATGGCAATAATCGATAATGGAACTGTTGCAGCTGCTGTACCAATAGCTGTGCCAATCATGAGTCTTGTAAATGGGATTAAAAAAACAACTAATAACAAAAATGGGAAAGAACGAATAATATTGACCAATAAATTTAAAATCGAGAAAGTCCATGGATTCTCAAGCAAATGACCCTTCCTACAAAGAAATAGCAAGGTCCCGACAGGCAATCCTATGAAAATCGCAGCTAAAATGGAAACACCAACCATTGCAATGGTTTCTCCAATTGACTGCCAAATTTCCGCCTCATATTGAACTAAAACCTCAGGCATAACCTAGCCCACCATTCTCTACTAATTGTTCGATAAAGTATTCTGGACGATTATCGATTTTTTGAATCCCATTTGGTTCGATTAAGACAGTGTCATAAATCTCTCCATCTGCCATGATCGTTACACGATTGCATATACTTTTAATGACGTCCATCTCATGACTAACAATGACAATCGTCACACCGAAACGTTTGTTAATATTCCCTAGCACGTCTAATATTTCAGCCGTTGTATTGGGATCAAGAGAAGAGGTTGGTTCATCACATAACAAAACTTGCGGGTTATTTGCCAATGCCCTTGCAATGGCAACACGTTGCTTTTGTCCCCCACTTAATTGGGCAGGATATTTCCCCATCTCATTCTCCAATCCGACAAATTGAAGACACTCCACAACACGGCTCCGACGTTCTCCCTTTGGGTAATTTGCCAATTCTAAAGAGACAGCTACATTGTCATAAACCGTTTTATTTGCCACAAGATTAAAATGCTGAAAGATCATGCCGATCGACTTCCGGGTCCTTCGAAGTGCTTTACTGTTCAAAGCTGTCAGTCTTTCGCCATTTACCTCCACTTCTCCCTCATCGGGGGTCTCCAACAAATTCATTAACCGCAGCAAGGTTGATTTCCCTGCTCCACTCGCTCCAATTATTCCATGAATTTCACCTTTATGTATTGTTAACGTAACAGACTTAATCGCCTGAAACTGTGAAAATGCTTTACTCACTTGTTGCAGGTTAATCATAAAATCCCACTTTCTATTTGTTGAAAGGTAAGCATACTGATCCCCATTATAGCTTAATCAGAGAAAAACAGCTGAAAAACTATTTTACCAACTAATTAGGATAAATTGCAAAGACACAAATTAACAGTTAAAGACTCCCTACCTAATTAAGCTCCCTCTTTATATTCGAAAAAACCAAAGACAACAATGTATCTTTGGCTTTTTCTATAACATGCTTAGATAAATAAGTGGTTATTTCCATTTTGGAGTAAGTTCATTCACTACTTGAAGCATTTTTTGTGCCTTGAGCGCAATACTCACTCCATCCTGCTTGAATTATTCACCGTAAATGTTATTCCCTAATAGTTCAAGCGTATCAAAAATTCGAACACCGTAATCCATAAATTCATCATACCCTACTTCATAAACACGACCTTCTTTAATCGCACTTACATCTTTAAGAAGAGGTTCATTTAAAATACTCTCAACAGCATTTGCATCTAAATCTGCATTACGATCTGCCTTTATATAGACAATTACATCTGGGTTTGAACTGATAAGTGTTTCTAATGATGGGTCTGCACCATTACCATTACCTTCAACAGCTGGTACAAGATTCAACTTTGTTAATAAATCTTTTTGTAATCCCTCTGATACTCCAAAAATATTTAAAAATGATGGGGAGATAGATTCATGAAAAAGTGAAATGGATATGTGACAGAAGGAATCAAAAAAATGATTCACGAAGGTAAAATTTATTTAGCTAAGGAGGATTGAACAAGGTTAGCTAGACAAGATCTTCTAAATACCTTGTCTAGCCTATCTTTGCAATAAGTTTGGTAGCGGACTAAATAAAAAGGGGATATTTCATCATTTATATTTATCTTTTAACTTATCGCTGCCTATGCCACCAATCACCATTAAAATTAGCGGTAGAAAATTGGTGACCACTTTCGGTAACCCTTCTAGTATAAGAATATTTGTACGGACAAAATGATTTAAAGCGATAATGACTATTTTTGAAATTAATAAAAACACACTATCGAACAAAAGCTTCCACTTTGGATACGCCAATTGCTTACTATCTTGAATTACTTTTGCTTTCAACTCTTCATCACTCCTTAATAGTTCGTCTATCGTAATACAACATAAATCACTTAAATCGATGATTACCTCGATACTTGGATAGTTTTTTCCTGTCTCCCATTTGGAAACGGACTGGCGACTAACATGAATCTTTTCAGCGAGCTCTGTTTGTGACCAGCCTTTTTTTCCCTTTCTCTTTTTAATCGTTCACTAAAAATCATATTTCTCATCGCCCTTCCTTACAATTTCAGTATTCATGAAGTAAGTAGATGAAGTAAAGCTAGTTCTAGGTGCATCAAGACGCAACCTCTAGTTGCCACCTAAATTGCCCCCACTCTATCGGTAACTTCTAGCTTTTCATCATATTAAAATAATAATTCCATTTCAATCTATACTCTTTATATCTCTCTAGAAGACATTGATACAAAACAGGGAAGCCAGTTTTCTATGCATATATGATATAATAGTATAGTTATGTTTTGGCACCAAGGAGGTCTAATGATGAAGTTAAATAAAGGGATTTTATTCGTATTATTAGGTGCTGCATTCTTTGGTTTTACACCAATATTTGCTAAATTGGGATTTAGCTACGGCTACTCACTTGGCCAAATTAATATCGTTCAAATGACTATTTCCTTTTTATTATTATGGTCTTTTACTCTTAGTAAACGCTCTAGTTTCAAAGGGCTTAATAAGAAGAATGTTCTTCAAATTATGATGACCGGCTGTTTTATCGGACTAACAAGTATTTTTTATTATGGTTCAATGCAATATCTACCGGCCTCATTGGCAATCATTTTAATGTTTCAATTCGTTTGGATAGGGATCATTTTAGAGTGGATTTTCAGCAAAATAAAGCCTGCACCTATGACAGTATTATCCATCATTTTTATTTTAGTAGGGGTCTTTTTTGCTTCGAATATTTTAAATGGAGATATACAGAGCCTTCCTTTTAAAGGTTTGGTTTTTGGTATTTTATCGGCCTTCACTTATGCAGGATTTATTTTTTTCAGTGGAAAGGTCGCTGTAAATGTGGACCCATGGACTCGGAGCTCATTGATGGTAACAGGATCAACCATTTTAGTACTTATCCTATTTATGCGTGATATCCCATCTGTATTGCCACTGGAGCAAAACCTATTAACGACCGCTATCGGAGTTTCGCTATTTGGCGCCGTACTTCCACCATTATTTTTCGCGGTGGGCGCACCTTTGGTTTCAGGAGGAATTGCAAATATATTAACATCCATTGAATTACCTATCGCAATCCTGTCAGCTAGTCTTATTTTATCTGAAACAGTAACACCGCTTCAGTGGTTAGGCACGGCTATTATACTAGCAGCTATAGCATTAAATGAACTTGATACTAATCTCTTCCGAATTAGAAAGCATTATTAAGGATCAAAATTTGCATAATACAAAGGTGAAATCAATGATATTTGCGAACTTGACGATCAACCTTTAGTAGATATTTATATATAAAAGGATTACTATATTATGTCAAGAAAATGGATACTACAAACAAAGAGAAGCAATCAACGATTAATTCATCTTCCTTTGTTTGTAGTATTGCTTTTCATAGCAACAGAAGACATATAATTATTTGTTGAATGAACCGGTTAAGCGGTCCGCAACGGTTGTAGACTTTTCCTTCTTCATTTTTTGCATAGCCGATGGAGAAAATGCTGATATCTCGCTCATCTAGATCACGACCCATTAGTTCATTATAAAGGGTTCTAAATTCTCCATCTTCTGCTACATCAATGATCGTTTCTGTGTCACTCTCCGATTATAAAAAGCCTCATTTACTTGTGATACGGTTCTCCATGATATATTTAAATGAGGTTTTGCTTATTCATTTAAGCAGCCATCGGATAGGTTGCTATATACAGAATAGTAAGGAAATATTTTCAAATTCCCCAGTTCATTATTTTAGATGTTCATTTAGAACGTTCTCTTCCAAGACATCAAATGTATCGCCATACACTTTGATAATGTGTTTTTCTCCCCAAGTGCAAAGCGAATTTAAGATACCTTGTAAGCTCCATCCATATTCACTTAACTCATATTCCACTTTTGGAGGAATTTGATTATAAACAATTCTATTAATGACTCCATCTACCTCTAATTCACGTAATTGTTGAGTTAACATCTTCTGTGTAATATCTGGCATAAGACGTTTCAATTCACTTGTTCGTTTCTTACCGTGTGTTAGATGGCATAGAATTACACATTTCCACTTTCCCCCTATCACTTCCAGTGTCGCTTCTACTGAAATATTGTATTTCCTTTTCTTCATATTATAGTTCCTCCTCATGTATAGGAACTTAAAAGTACCTATAGTACTTTTAAGTACGTACTTCTCTATTGATTTTATATGTATCATAATAGCATTTATCGGTTGAGTTTTAATGTAATTATTTTTTAGTTTACTTAAAACAAGATCGTTCATACATTACCAAATTATTAAGGAGGAGAAAAATGTCTTTAGATAAAAAACAAAGCACATTAGCACTGTTAGCCTTAGCTATAAGTGCATTTGCAATAGGAACAACTGAATTTATCAGTGTAGGGCTATTACCATTAATAGCAAATGATTTACAAATATCTGTTACGACAGCAGGCTTAACAGTTTCCTTATATGCATTAGGAGTAACATTTGGGGCACCGATTCTAACATCCATTACTTCTAGTATGTCACGAAAATCATTACTACTTTGGATTATGGTTATTTTTATAATAGGCAATAGTATTGCTGCTAGTTCGACAAGCATTGGTGTGTTACTTGTTGCTCGTGTTATTTCTGCCTTTTCACATGGAGTTTTTATGTCCATTGGCTCTACCATCGCTGCAGATTTAGTACCAGAAAATCGAAGAGCTAGTGCCATATCCATTATGTTTTCAGGACTCACGGTAGCCACTGTAACAGGTGTACCATTGGGAACATTTATTGGACAACAATTTGGTTGGAGAATGGCCTTTATCATCATCATTGTCGTTGGAATTATAGCCTTAATCGCGAATAGTATCCTGATTCCATCTAGTTTACGAAAAGGTACTCGTACAACGTTTCGTGATCAATTCAAATTAGTGACAAATGGTCGCTTATTACTTTTATTTATGATTACTGCCTTAGGTTATGGAGGAACATTCGTTGTCTTTACTTATCTATCACCGATGCTACAGGAAATAACAGGATATAAAGAAGGAACAGTTGCTGTGATTCTTCTTGTATATGGTATTGCGATCGCTATTGGCAATATGGTAGGTGGAAAGCTGTCTAATCGCAATCCGATTAGGGCATTATTTTACATGTTTATTGTACAAGCGGTGATACTATTTATTCTGATGTTTACGGCACCATTTAAAATAGCAGGATTGATGACCATTTTCTTAATGGGGGTTCTGGCTTTTATGAATGTGCCGGGATTACAAGTGTATGTGGTCATGTTAGCAGAACGATTTGTACCGACTGGAGTAGATGTGGCGTCAGCCATCAATATTGCTGCATTTAACGCTGGAATTGCAATTGGATCCTACTTAGGTGGTATTATCACGGACTCTATTGGACTGATTCACACCTCTTGGGTAGGAGCACTTATGGTACTGATAGCTGCCATCCTTGCAGGTTGGAGTGCATCTCTTGAAAGAAAAGACCAAAAAGGGGATAAATTGAAGGAGGTGGTTTCCTAAGTAATAAATGTGTGAAATCACCAAATATAGAACGATCTCATTTCTCATAATAAAAATTGGAGGTTTATTTATAATGATTAAAAACATACAAGATACAACTACTTTGCATAATGGTGTAAAAATGCCTTGGTTTGGAATTGGGGTGTTTAAAGTAGAAGAAGGACCTGAACTGGTTAATGCAGTTAAATCTGCAATTAAACATGGGTACCGTAGTATTGATACAGCAGCCATTTATGAAAATGAAGAAGGAGTTGGTCAAGCTATCCGAGAGGGGATAAAAGAAGCAAGTATCCCTAGAGAAGAACTATTTATAACATCGAAAGTTTGGAATTCTGACTTAGGTTACGAATCAACTATAGCAGCTTATGAAACAAGCCTAAAGAAACTTGATCTTGAGTATTTAGATCTCTATCTTATTCACTGGCCTGTAGAAGGTAAATATAAGGAAGCTTGGCGTGCATTAGAAACTCTTTATAAAGAAGGAAGAGTAAAGGCTATTGGAGTAAGTAACTTCCAGGTCCACCATCTTGAAGACTTAATGAATGATGCTGAAATTAAACCGATGGTCAATCAAGTAGAATACCATCCACGTTTAACTCAGAAAGAAATTCAAGCCTTTTGTCAAGAACATGGAATTCAGTTAGAAGCTTGGTCACCTTTAATGCAAGGTCAATTATTAGATAATCTAGTCTTACAAGGAATTGCAAATAAGTATAACAAGACCATTGCCCAAGTGATTTTACGATGGGATTTACAAAATGGTGTTGTAACTATTCCAAAATCCACGAAGGAACATCGAATTGTTGAGAACTCAACTATATTCGACTTCGAACTAACTAAAGAAGAGATGCAGCGAATTAATGAGCTAAATCAAAATCATCGAGTAGGGCCAGATCCTGACAACTTTGATTTTTAAATAAAAAACAGACACTTTTCCTCTAATAAAGGAACTGCACCCCAATTGTTAGACGCATCTATCAATTGACGGTGTAGTTTTTATCGCTATATATACTTTAGAACAAAAAATTAGCTACTGTTCATGAGTTCATAAACTTGGTATTACAGCTTTCTTACCACCATAGCGTCATTTCATGAAGCACAATTCTTCATTGTCAAAGTGAACGTCTAATGTATTCCGTTCACTTTGATTTAAAAAACCTCATTTACTTATGGTAAGGTTCACCGTATTAATACTATACACAAAGTTAGTTTTGAACAAAAAGTTTTCATATCTATTTAATATTCTACCCCACAACCTTATGTGGGGTTTTTAGCTTTCCTGCTCCAACAAATAAAGTACTATTCCATTAAAATTTACTAATTGTTTTTTAATATGATAAAATATTTTGTGTATAGGAAACATTTTAGTCCTAATGCATAAAATACAAGAGCCCAAAATCAAACATACAAATTTTTTTGTTCTCATTTTTTACCTAAGGCAAAAAAGTTTGTATAAAGAAAAAACAACCTAAATATTTAAAGAGGAGGAGTACTCGAATGGCAATTCAATCAAAAGCAAATAAAAAAAGATGGTTGTTCCCATCTCTTATTGTTTTAATGCGTGTTCTCTTTGGAATTGGTTGGCTATTAGCTGGAGTAACCAAAATTTCCGAAAAATTATGGTTTAAAGAACCTGGGATATTTCTGAATGAGTATTTAATCAGTACATTAGAGAAGCCAAATGTCCCATTGTTTTATAAAGTTTTCATTGAAAACGTAGCTTTAGAATATGTGATGACTTTAAACTATGTCATTCCTATCGTTCAAATTATTCTTGGTGTACTTATTGTAATGGGATTACTTACTGTACCGTCAATTTTAATCTGTCTCTTCATGCACATTAACTTCATACTTTCTGGAAATATGAATTTAATGAGCCTTGTTCTTTATACAAGTGCGTTTACTTTAATCATTTTTAGAATGAATATTTATCATTTAAGTCTTGATAAGTATTTTCATTTAGATATTCTGTTTACTACTAAGATATCCATGCCACCTAAAAAAGAAAAGTTGCTTAGTAACAATTAGCCTATTACCTTTAGGTAAATATGTCTATTAACATTAAAGTAATCCAACACAGTAACCCAAAGATATTGAATAACACAAATAAATATAACAATATTCTATTAACCTTCAATGTCATTACTCCTTTACCTATTGATGTTAATAGTTATTTACAATAATTGTATTCTATAATAACCATAAAATTCTATCTAAGTATATAATAAAAAGCCGTCACTAATTTTTGTGACGGTAATTTATGATACTTACATCATTACAATAAGGAAATTCAATCGTTCTTTTATTCTTTTCTTAAAGGAAACTTTGTACTACTTATGGTACGATTCACTGTAACGTACCATAAGTAGGTTTTGATATGAAATGCTAGTTAAGGGTTTGCAAACTGCGTTTCAACCACTTTCTGCTATTCAGAATAATATCCTTATACCTATGATAGGGTAGTTATCGCTCCCTTCTATTTCCTAGTGTATGCTTTTCTCTAATTTCTTTTACATCATTTTTTGATACGTCCCTTGATCTTGTTTTTCATCTTTTTCAAGCGTGTTAAACGTTCTAATAATAAATCCTTGTAAGCCTTTTGCATCTTTTAATTCTCTAAATGCTTGTTGTCTTTGCAGGTCAACACATTCTCGCAATTCTTCTCCTCCACCCGACGGGAAAATTAGTCCATTGACTAGTCTTCTTTCATTTAATGCCGTCCCAACAATACAGCCTTCACTATTTGGAATATAAGTAAATTAACCTTTTAACGCTATTTAAAGGAAAATAGGATTTTAATTAAAATAAAAATAACAATTGCAGCTGAGAAAAGGTAGCTTCTTTTGAAACAAACTTTTATCCGTTATATCTAAATAAGAGTTTGTGATTCACCCTTAAAATAAAGTATAGTTAGTATCTAATAAAATAATCCTCCGATTAAGGATGTGTCAACATGCGTATTAATAAATATATAAGTGAATCTGGAAAAGCATCTAGACGAGGTGCCGATAAATTAATTACCGATGGGAGAGTTACTATTAATGGTAAACGTGCAACTATAGGCAGCCAAGTTGAACCTGGGGATGAAGTTCGAGTAGATGGAAATCCAATCCAAGTAGCAAGGAATAATGTCTATATTGCTTTAAATAAACCTGTCGGCATTACTAGTACAACAGAAAAAGGTGTAAAGGGGAATATTGTTGATTTGGTCAACCATCCATTAAGAATATTTAATATTGGGCGCCTGGATAAAGATTCAGAGGGCTTAATACTTCTTACGAACGATGGCGACATTGTTAACGAAATTCTGCGTTCTGAAAATAAGCATGAAAAGGAATATATCGTTTCAGTAGACAAGCCAATTACTCCTGAATTCTTGAAGAAGATGTCAGAGGGTGTCAAAATATTAGGTACAAAAACACTTCCTTGTGAAGTAGTTCAATTATCAAAATTTGATTTTCAAATCATTTTAACACAGGGGCTAAATCGTCAAATTCGCCGCATGTGCGCTGAATTAGGATACGACGTTTACCGATTGCAAAGAACCCGAATCATGAATATTCATTTAGGCAACCTTCCTCCTGGACAATGGAAAGACTTATCCAAGAAAGAGCGAACTCAATTATTTAGAGAATTAAACTATGAGCCAAAAGAATGGTAGAAAACTATGGAATATCAAGTTTAGGTAGAATTATCATTGGATTAATGTCCAACTAAAGGGACAATCTCATTATAATTAAATCTTAGTACTTCTTTCCAAGAAAGAAGTACTAAGGAAGATATGCATAAGGGCCATCTATACCCTTAAGAACCTCATTTACTTATGATACGGTTCACCGCGTTATATCTAAATGAGGTAATAAGTTGGAATGACTCTATCTAACTTACTAAATCCTAGCCATTTGCCTATCTATTTTCCAAACCTTTTGCGATATCCGCATTTTCTACATAGTTCCTCCACTGCCACTCTTCGTGAAAAACCATCTACAAGGTTTTTTGCTCTATCCATCTCGATAATATCAGAAAATGAATTATCATTAATATTTCCAAGATTGATAACTCCCTCACCATCTAGACAACAAGGAATAACAGTTCCGTTTGCTAAAATACCTGCTTGATTTCGCATGCCATAGCAGAAGCCCTTCCCATCATCTTCTTCTTCATGTAATGCAGGCCACTGAAACTCGTAATCTTGATTGATGAAGATGCGGTCCGCAATTTTCACGCCGCTTCCTGGTACGACCTTCTCTTCAATTTTGTAGTCTAAATC
Organism: Metabacillus rhizolycopersici; assembly: GCF_020075705.1. The sequence goes on from NZ_JAIQUM010000011.1 coordinate 93,785, forward strand.
AAATTCTTTCTCAATAATTTCCAGTAATTCTCTGTTTCGTTTTCTTTCAATATTCGTCGTATTGTCTTGTGTAAGGTTCCATAATCTCAGGGAAACAATCATTTCTGATTGGCTCGTTGCTTCTTTAATAAAAGAAAGGATACTTCTCACATACCCTTCCTTATCTTTAGAACCAATATGGCCATCAAAGCTATGGAGTGAGAAATTCATTTGTCTTAGCGCAGGCTTATTTAATAGTTTTTCCCTCTTTTTATTAATTAATGTTCCATTGGTTGTGATATTAACTTTAAACCCTTTTTCATAACTTAAGTCTAACAATTGGTCTATTTTAGGATGGAGCAGTGGCTCACCTTTTACATGTAAATAAATGTAGTCTGTGTGCGGTTTAATTTGGTCTAATCTCTTAGAAAAATCCTCCACAGAAATGAATTGCTTCTGTCGTTCTGTTGGCGGACAAAAGCTGCATGCAAGATTACATACACTTGTAATCTCTAAGTAAAACTTCTTAAATTTTTTCACCATCAATTCCTCACTTCTTTGACTACTTAGAACAGGATAAACTATTATTCTATCACTATTACAGCATATTTGTTCATAAATAGGAACATGCTTATTAAAGGAAACTACCGTTACCATTTTTCTGTTTAACAGAATGCACTTGTATTTTTCCTATTATTTATCCTACTATTATCTACACAGGAGTTCCTTCAGTTGTACTGTCTACATAATAGTAGAAAACCATCAAAGAATTTTCTCCAATGATCTTCACATGTTAGCGAACGATTAGGTAACTAACATATTATCGAAATTTTAACCAAAAATGTTCCACCATATAGTGTATTCCATTTTCTGTAGTCTTAGGAGACACCCTTACTTAAAAACTTCATTTACTTATGGTAAGGTTCACCGAGTTGTGTCTAAGTAAGATTTGTAGTACATAATATCTCTGTATAGACATGCACTTGATTACGTCCCTCTCGTTTTGCTGAGTATAAAGCCTGATCCGCTTTATTTAAAAGCTGATAAAGGGTTTCTTCTGTCTCTTTAGTTGCTTCAGCTACTCCACTGCTTAAAGTAACAGAAATAACTCCCTCCGTTGTAATGAGAGGCCGTGCCTCTACATGCCTACGCAGCTGATTGGCTAACTCTTTACCTTCTAAACCTGTCCTTCCTTTCAGTGCAAGAACAAATTCCTCACCACCATAGCGAGCAAATAGCGTGCCTTCCTTCAATTGCGATTGGCAAACCTTTACTACATGCAGAAGCAATTGATCACCAACATGATGGCCATAGGTATCATTCACTCTTTTAAAATAATCAATATCAATCAACACTATCGAAAACGGCGATGAATCCTCCCTTGCTGCAGCAAACTCTTGCTCACATTTCTGAAAAAATGCTCGCCGATTATAAATTTTTGTAAGCTCATCATAATAAGCTTGATACTCTAATTCCATCTGTAGCCTTTTTAACTCTGTGATATCAGTAAAAATAATTAATAGTCCTTTACTATTATTAGCATGTTGCAATGATGAGGTACGAACTTGAAAGATACGCTTTAAATGTTCAGTAGCTAATTGTATTTCCATAGTCAACGATTCAGTCTCAAATTTAGAAGGAAATGAGTCTCCTGATAGTTCAAACCAAGCCTTTTCAAAATCCATCCCAAACATGGACTTGTTTAATAATGGAAACATGCTCTTACACGCTCGGTTAAACTCAATCAATCGATTAGAGTCATCCAACACAATAACACCATCATTTATACTGTTAAATATCGCGTCTTTAGCAATTGGCATAATTGTAAACATACGTGATGAATTAATAGACCATAAATATAAAAGCGAAGAAAGCCATAAAACCATAGGTACGGGATCAATACCAGGAGGTGTTAATCCTAGTAAATAAACAAAAGCTGTTAGCATAGGAACTAGTTGACCGCAAAATAAAGAGATTAATTGCGGACGATAAATCTTGGCTGTTTCTTTCCAATGAGAGAGTACTAGTAAAAACGCTACAAACATACAGGCAAATGTGAAAACGCCATGAATCATATACCATATGCCAATTTCCTGATGAATGTAAGGAGCCCCCAAGCTTTGATCAACTTCAAACACTCTATAATGAAGATGATGAAAATCATTCGTAGCAACCATAACTAAACTAACGAAGGGAATAATAAATAGAGCCATACACCTTTTTTTCATTATTTTCATTCCTAAATACTGCATGATAAACAATAACCCTAAGGGTGGAGAAAAGGGCATGCCAACATATTGGATGATTGTCCAAAGCTTGATTTGCTCAATTGCCGTAGCCATTAAGCCAAAAGCAGAAGCAAAACAATAAATTGTGATGGACACAGTATAAAGATTAAAAAAATTAGCGATATTTATGTAATGATGACGCTTTACAATTACGTACGAACATAAATACACATTAAGCACGCCAGATGTACAAATAAGAGTAATATAAGCTGTTAATTGCGAATTCACGATTTGATACCTCTTTTGGATAACACTTTTTCCTTTAATGTAGTATATAAAAAAATAAATGTGGAACCTTATTGAACAATATTTTCATGAATTGATCTCTATAGATGCTTTATCCCACCTTAACGGGCAGTAAAACTCCGACTTCAAGATTCGGAGAGAAGCAAAGAAGATAAGTGGAAGATAACTGCCCGTAAAGATCCGACGAACGATTGACGTCCAAGTCAGGCGAAGCCACAGGATGTGGCGTTCCTGAGCGTGATAAGTCTCGCTAACCATCAGTGGGGAATGCAGAAAACCCCCACTGATGGAAGTCTCACTTTATGTTACTGAAAACGAAAAACGAAAGGAAAATTGGTTTCAATCCAACTCCCCTTTCGCTTTCATATATTTTTAGGTTTATCCTATGTCATCTTGAGGTCATTTCCATCATTATCATAGCAAACGCGAACTCATCTGGATATAAAAAGCTACCAATACAGGACAGTTTCGTTTAATAAAAAATGGACTATCTATTATCTCTTAACTAATTCACCCATGACCCAGTTGGTTCTCTCACCGTTTACTCCATTACTCTTTTCCACTAGCTGTCGTCAAAACAGTGGGCTCATTTACTTATGATACGGTTCACCGCACCTATTTAACCGGCTTTTTATCCCCTCATTAACCCATCCTGAAATTAGTCTCTAATCATCTTTTTCTGCCTATTTAACAATTATCTCAAGGTCACCAGTACTTAGCAAAGCTTCTTGCTGTTATTCATCAAGTTTCCCCATATCAAACAGGCTTTTTCTTAAATCTCCCCGGTTTAGCGAAAGTATACGTAAACGGTGAAACATTTTTTCGTTGGTTTAAAAGGTTAAATAACACGGAACAATCTAATCTAGGCGTAGAATTCAATTTTCAATACCTTGGGGATTTAAGGATAAACTTCACAATAGATATTTTTACTTGAATAAACCATGTCCGGTTCTTTTTTGTAAAATATGGACAGAATATCCATTGCAATCACAAATAAAAGAGGTTACTATTCTAGCGGTAACTTTACTAGAAGCTTGCACATATTGTTTAAATTCATCAGGAGGTTACATATGCGATATGTTATTTCTATTTTAGGTATTCTTGTTGTATTGTTTTTGGCTTGGTTGGCAAGTTCCAATCGAAAAGAGGTAAAATTCAAACCAATTATCACGATGATTATCATTCAAATTATTTTATCAGTGTTACTGTTAAATACAGAATATGGCCTCATCATCATCAACGGAATTGCTACTATTTTTAGCATACTGCTCGAATATGCAAACGAAGGGGTTTCCTTTGTATTTGGCGGCATGGCAAACGAGGGAGAGGCTCCATTCTTTTTAACTGTATTGCTGCCAATTGTATTTATTTCTGTATTAATTGGAATTCTTCAACATCTGAAAATTCTGCCGTTCCTCATGAAGGGAATTGGATTGCTATTAAGTAAAGTGAATGGGATGGGTAAACTTGAATCATATAATGCAGTTGCTTCGCTGATGGTCGGACAATCAGAGGTTTTCATCACGTTAAAAAGACAACTCGGCCTGCTTTCGAAACAGCGTTTGTATACTCTATGTGCTTCGGCGATGTCGACTGTATCAATGTCCATAGTCGGTGCTTATATGACGATGCTGGAGCCAAAATATATTGTCACAGCTTTAGTTTTAAATTTATTTGGCGGTTTTATCATAGCTTCTATTATTAATCCGTACGAGGTAAAACCAAGTGAAGATCTATTAGAAATACAAGAGCAGGAAAAGCAATCCTTTTTTGAAATGCTCGGGGAGTATATCCTTGATGGTTTTAAGGTTGCAATTATCGTCGGTGCCATGCTGATTGGGTTCATTGCTTTAATAGCTGCATTCAATCATGTGTTTGAGCTATTGTTTAACATTTCTTTTCAGCGGCTATTAGGTTATCTCTTTGCTCCAATTGCCTTCATTATGGGGATTCCTTTATCGGAGGCGGTTAGTGCCGGGGGGATTATGGCGACTAAACTGGTGACCAATGAATTTGTCGCGATGATGGATTTATCCGGAGGCAATCATCACTTTAGTGACCGCACAATGGGAATTCTTTCTGTATTCCTGGTTTCATTCGCCAACTTCTCATCCATTGGCATTATTACCGGGGCGGTCAAAAGTCTGAATGAAAAGCAGGGGAATGTCGTCGCACGTCTTGGGTTGAAACTGTTATATGGCGCGACACTTGTAAGCATACTCTCAGGCATCATCGTTAGTTTCATTTTATAAAACGTGCTGGGTAACTACGGCGTATTGGCTGTTGAAATGGAAAACAACGGCCGAGGAAAGGCAAACTACCTTTAATGACATGGTTCTGATTGCATTAGAATCCTTATTATCATAATTACTTAAAAAAGGCAGTGGGAGCGAACCACTGCCTTTTAATAATGTAACCTCATTAACAGACCTTTAATTTCCTCATCAAGCATTAATGTTTCTTCAAATTTTTTCGTACTCTTCGCTAAAGCAATATCATGATAAAAAAAGTCTGCAAAGAATTTGACAAAGGGCTTTGATTTGGTAATCATAGAAAAGCAAATTTCATTAAAAAATCCCCCTACTAAACACAGGGATAATTTAATAACCATTTACAAAGTCGGCGATTGTTTCCCTTTCGTCTTCTGTAAGTTCCCTTTTTACGTACTTTTCGTATTCCTCAATTATTTTCTGTTTATCACCACCGTAAATATCTGTATATTTTGCAATGGTTCTAAGCTTAGCAGCTTCCTTATTAAATTCCTCTTTTGAAATCGGCTTTTGATGCGAAGGTATATATGTATCTGCATCAAATAATTCTAATTCATCTAATAGCCGTAGTGTTTCCTTGATTGTATAGTTTTCTTTTTCGGAAAAAATATCAGGATAAATGCAGTCACCAAGAAAGAGAATCTTTTCTTCTTCGATATACACGATTACTGAATCTGCAGCGTGATCCCCTCCAACGTGTTGTACGATACAGGTTACCCCACCAAGGTCAATTTCCACTCGCTTTTCAAAAGTTAAATCCGGCAAGACAATCGTGATATCTCGGTGATCCGTGAATTCCTCCTTAATTGCATTCGCACAAAATTCAATTTCCGATCCTTCTTTCACTCGTGCATCTAATGCCTCGTCTGACCATGAAAGCGGGATTAGCTTCTCCATTTCTTTTTTTGTTTCTTTGGAAGCAATAGAAACTGTATTAGGTAATGCTGAAAGACCAAAGATATGATCCCAATGCCAATGAGTAAGAACAACCATATCAGGATTGGGGACCTCTCTTTTTAAAAGTTCTTTCAGAAAATAATTTGCATGGTCTTCCGAGTTGCCTGCATCAATCATTAATGTCTTGTTATTGCCCACCACCATCCCTAGAATGGGCCGGTCCGTCACCGATATTGGAGTGATATACCAAAAACTCTTACCTATTTTGTTAATTGAGTGCATAAAGGGCTGCATCCTTTTTTTTATAATATTTTAAGTCGAATAGCGGTTGTTTACTCATAGAGGAATTTCTCAAAAAACTGCCTCTATTTATGGTAAGGTTCCCCTCGATTAATCCGATAAGCTCGATAAATCTGCTCTACCAAAATCAATCTCATTAACTGGTGAGGAAATGTCATTTTAGAAAATGAGAGTGTGTCATTTGCTCGTTTCATCACGGCGTTGCTTAATCCAAGTGATCCGCCGATGACAAATGCAATTTTGCTCTTTCCATATGTTGCGAGCTGATCAAGGTCCTTTGCAAGCTGCTCTGAGGATTTCATTTTCCCCTCAATTGCAAGTGCAATGACATGTGTGTCGTCATTTATTTTGCCTAGTATCCGCTCTCCCTCTTTCTCCTTCACTTGCACCATTTCCGTCTCGCTCAGGTTTTCTGGTGCTTTTTCGTCAGGTAACTCGATTACTTCTAGCTTGGCATAGATTGAAAGTCGTTTTAAGTATTCATCTATGCCTTGCTTTAAATACTTCTCTTTTAACTTTCCGATTGTCACGATTGAAATATTCACTTTCGTTCCCCATTTCAAAGAATCATTACCTACAGAAGTTATCCACATTTCTGGATATGTTATCCACATTTAGGTGATATTTTTAGCCCCCGACTACGTATACAGCAGGGTTTGTGCACATTTCGCAATTTGTGGATAACTCTCCAATTCCCTCTATTTTTTCTATTTCTGGTGCTAATTCCTTCTCATCAACATACATATCAATTGCTAATTCTATATGTTCCTCACAACAATACATCTTAAATCCTCCTTATCCACATGTGGATATCTCCTTATTAAATTTTAACATTTTAATGTTATCCACAAGTTCAAATAAACATCTCTTACAGTCATTAAAAAGAGAGCCCCTTTCAGCTCCCTAACAAATCTTCTTCTCCTAATTTCATCTTTCCAGTTTTCTGTTCCCCGCTTCGGTAATAGGTAAATTCAACTGTGTCTCCAACTTTCTGGGCGTATAAGACTTTCCTTAGAGCGATAATATCTTTTACTTCTTTTCCAGCTAATTTAGTGATCACATCATATTCTTGAAGACCAGCTTGTCCCGCAGGTGAAATTGGATCGACACTCATAACGACAATGCCCTCTTTAACCTCATTTGGCAACTTTAATGTTTGCTCTATATGGTAGCTCGATACCTCGTTTAAGGATCTCATGCCAATTCCCATATAGGGCCGTCTTACTTCACCATATGTTTCAAGGTCCTCTATAATTGGAATCACAAGGTTTGTCGGAATCGATAAGCCAATCCCCTCAACTGCTGATTGGGCAATTTTCATTGAATTAATTCCAATCACTTGCCCTTCTATATTTAGAAGTGCCCCACCACTATTACCTGGATTGATTGCAGCGTCGGTTTGTAAAACCTCTGCGTTCCAATCTACTTGACCATCGCCATTTGAATCAATCGGAATGGCTCTTTCTGTTCCTGAGATAATCCCTTGTGTGACTGATCCTGAGAATTGTAAGCCTAATGGATTCCCAATTGCAATGACTGGCTCGCCTGGTCTGACATTGCTCGAATCTCCAAATTTAGCTACCTGTTTGATTGACTTACCATCAACACGTAGTACCGCTAAATCATTTAATTCATCACTCCCAAGAATTTCAGCGGGGATTCTCGTACCATCACTTAGGCTTATTTCCACTTGTGAGGCACCAGAAATAACATGATAGTTCGTTACAATAAAAGCACTGTTCCCTTCTCTCTTATAAACAACACCTGATCCGGTTCCCGCTTCACCTGCTTCGTTCCAAAATCCCGCTTCTTGAAGATTAACAACACCGACAACTGCCTCTGAGACCTCATCAACAACCTTTGTAATCGCCGTATTTATATCAACAGAGACATTTCTTGCTGGTATAGTCGTATCTGTTTCGCCATCGTTTTGTGTTACCTCTCCACTTATGTCCATCTCATAAGGTAACAAATCAAATGTAGGAATCGCAACAAGCATAAGCAGGCCTCCGAAAATCGCACCTACTAGCCCCGCTAAAAACCAGCCACCACGTTTTCCCTTTTGCCTTTTGGCATTTCCATTACCATTATCTTGATCATAGTAACCCACGTTAACTCATCATCCCTTTCCATACCACTTGATGAATAGTCAATATTCCTACTTAACATTATTCTCTTGTCTATAACATATTAACCACATTTTTTCAGCTTTGTATTGAAAGAGGTGTGAGAAATATTGAAAATCTTGATGGTAAATGGTAGGTAATTAGAATTCGATTTATTACTATACTCACAGCAACTAGCCCCTAAAAGTCATAAGTCACTCCATACTGTAAAATGGAACGTGATTATGCCTGTTTTGGGGCTAGTCAAGCTGCTTCACTTTTTTTAAATTGCTACAAGCGTTGTCGGGGTCGTTGGGTCTGTATCATATAACTCAAATTGCTCGCCAGTAATAAAGCCTTTACTTGCTAGTGTTTGCTCTACAGACATTCTTGCTAAATCTTTCATATTGTTATCTTTACTTAAATGAGCTAAATAAATTCGCTTTGTTGCATCACCGATTACATCCATCATCGCGATGGCAGCATCCTCGTTTGACACGTGGCCGACATCACTCAAGATGCGCCGCTTTATACTCCAAGGATAATGTCCCATTTGGAGCATTGACACATCGTGGTTACTTTCAAAAACAAATGCATCAGCATTCCGAATTGTCCCTTTCATTTTGTCACTTACATAGCCAGTATCGGTAATCAAGGCTAACTTTTTCCCTTGATGGTGAAAGGCAAAAAACATTGGCTCTGCTGCATCATGTGATACACCAAAGGATTCTATATCCAAGGAGCCAAATGTTTTTACCGCTCCCGTCTGGAACACAAATTTTTGCTCCGTAGCAATTTCACCAATTAAACCGCTCATTGCTTGCCATGTTTTTTCATTTGCATAGATTGGTAGCTTATGCTTTCTCGCAAGCACACCTAGTCCTTTTATATGGTCACTATGCTCATGAGTTACTAAAATTCCCGAGAGCTTTTTAATATCTCGTCCGATTTTCTCAAATAAAAGTTGCATTTGCTTACCGCTTAATCCTGCATCAACTAAAAATGACTGACTTTCGGTTTCAACATAGATTGCATTCCCCGTACTTCCGCTTGCAAGTACACTAAACTGCAAGCTCATCGCTTTCCACTCCCTTTTCCTATTGAGCTGATTGTAAAACCTCGCCCTCTAAGGCATTAACATAATAGCTTTCCCTCATATCTTCATCTGTTTCCACGATAATATGCCATGTTGGCGCCAATATTTGTTGGTTTGAAAGTGGAATATGGGTATAAAAGCCATATTGAATCTGTATGATCTCACTATTTGATTTTAAATATTTCTTGTTATATAGAGCTTCAATTGCCTTCAAGGCAGGTATCGCAGTTTCCTTTTCTTCAACCTCATTTATATCTTCAAGCATAGACTGTTCATATGCAATGATCTCATTTTTCTCATTTAAATATAAAATTACCATTCCAATATGATCATCTTTTACTTGAAAAATATTTTGATTTTTATACTGTTGGATATAAATCATTGAATTTGTCAGTTCATCTGTATACCAGTAGTGATAAAGCTCTCCAGAGATTACATTTTCCTTCAAAAATTGACTAACTTTACTCTTTTCATTTACATCTGGTAATGGAAATGGTTCGCCTAGATCCATATTTAAAATTCTAAAGGTATCTCCACTAAGTTTACTATTCGTTAAAACGAGTGTTTGATCTTTTAACTTACTTACTTCGTCTAGAGTAAAATCCTTACTTTTAGCCGTAATATAGAAGCCCTTACCAATATCTCCTGGTAGATTATCATACACAATGCCATCTGCGGCTAATTGCTCTTCTGTCGTCGCCCGTTGCATAATAGCATAGTCACTCTTGCCACGTAGCTCATAGAATTCAACCATTAAATAAATATCCAAAATTAGAAATGCAAGAATAAAAATGGTTTTTGTTTTACTCCAATCCATTTTCATCCCCCTTTGGCTTTTCTAGAATTTCATTTATTTTAATTAATGTTCCATCATTCAATTCGATACACCAAACAGGGGATACCTCAACAACTTCCTGCCTATCTGAAGCTCCAAGTTCATACGCAATATAGATTTTCTTGATACGCTCTTTCCTTAACCGCTCATCATCTTTAATCACTTCAACAACTGCCCTGCCAGACATTAAGGTAGATTCGCCATTTGGAAACTGTGTCTTGAGATGATACGAAGGACGTTCATATTTAGCAATTTCATTTTGTCCCCATCTTTGAGAGATCTTAGTCGGTCCAAACGGCTCTTCATTTGAATTAATGACTGGTATTGATTCGATCGTCATGATAAATTCGATTTCCTGATCATTTTCAAGTATATCATATAAGACATAATCATCTGTCCAGCCACCATGGTCATTTATAAAGGCAATACTTTGTTCAACAAGGGTCTTTGCCTCTATAAGATTTGAATCCCTTAATGTAGGGTTCACATACCTCAGACTATGAGTACTCGGGAAAATACTAAGCTCCCTTGTCCCATCTGTATATCTATTTTTTGAAATATCCGCGTCCTGCTTTACAATTCGAGGGTTACTAAATAAGGTCTCTTTAAACCTTTCCCCCTCTATATCCTCAAACAAATATTTATAGCTAAATAAATTTACTTCCCTTTCCGGTAGTAAAATTTCGTTTGTTTCTCCTGAATTGAAGACAAAATAGGGGTCAAATTCCCCCCTTTTTTCATAGAGATCTGAAACAAAGTGACTAGCCTCCTCGTGATTGACAGTCAATTCTACAATTTTCATATCCTGATCAGAAACAAAATAAACCTTTTGTACTTCATTGGCCTTTGCCACTTTTAACAGGATTCGGTCAAATGAAGTAATTCCATTTATTTCAGTATCCCATTCAATCATTGATTGAAAAATTTCGAGTGGAATCTCTTCATAAAATCTAAGCTCAAGATTTCCCCCTATATCCTCATGAATTAATTGCTCTAAATCTCCCTTTGTAAACGATGTGGAGAAGCCCCTTTCATTACTATAATTGTACTTCCACCCTTGCATTTCCCTCCAGAGGCTATTTAAATCGTCCGAATTTAACGTACTATAATGTGTTTCATTATCATGAATAAATAATTGTTGCGGCTTTACTACTTCAAATAGCCTTTTTGTCTTTTCAGCAATTGGGTCTCTTTCAACAAGTATCTGATTTTGAAGTTCCTCGTTAGAAGGGCGAAGACTCCATACATTCCAGGTAAAAAATAAACTTATGATTACTAGCACGGCTAAAATGGCACTTTTTATTGACTCTTTATTCATCCCACTCATCCTCTTGTTCCGGGTCATAAGGCAAAGTAAAATAGATCGTTGTTCCTTGGCCTTCTCCACTTTGCGCCCAAATATCACCACCATGAGCAAGCACCATTTCCTTTGCAATTGCTAATCCTAAACCTGTTCCTCCAAGTTTTCTTGTCCGGGCTTTATCAACACGGTAAAATCGACCAAATATCTTTTTTACGCTTTCCTTTGGTATTCCTACACCTTCATCCCTAATACGTAGTTGAAGATCCTCTGGAAGGATATCAATGCTAAAGGTCACTTTCCCACCTTCAGGAGAGTACTTCAGTGCATTTGAAATGATATTATCTATTACCTGAGTAATTTTATCCGTATCAATTTCCACGTAAAGCTTTTCCTTAGGTATATTCCTAATGAATGAAACATGTTGAGGTTTCGTCATTTCAAATCGATCAATAATTTTGTTGAAGAAATCCGGTAAGTTTATCCAGTCCATATTTAATTGGTACTCTGTACGATCAAGCTTTGATAGTTGAAGTAAATCATTTACTAACCTAATCATACGTTCTGTCTCTGTTTGCGTAACATTTAAAAACTGAGGTGCAATGTCCTTGTCCTCCCAAGCACCATCTGCTAATGCTTCTAAGTAACTTCTCATCGTTGTTAGTGGTGTTCGAAGCTCATGAGAAACATTTGCAACGAATTCCCTTCTTTCTTCCTCAATTTTTTCCTGTTCTGTAATATCATATAGCACGGCAATGATGCCATCAATTTTACCTGATTCCTTTTGAATCACAGAAAAACTCACTCTTAAAATAAAGGGTAGTTGCCTAGTACTTGAATCAAGAATAAATGATTCTTGTCCCTCGACAATACTATCAAATGTATATTCCTCTTCAAGTCCGAGTAATTCAAGTATGTTCACATTTTTTAATGTTCCACGTGTAACATCTAACATCTCTAATGCTGGATTATTGATTAAAATGACCTGACCATTCTTGTTCGTTGCAATAACACCATCGGTCATATGAGCGATAACAGATGCAAGCTTTTTGCGTTCACCATCAGTTGTCGCTTGAGCATCTTCTAGCCTTTCAGTAAGGTAATTAAAGGTTACAGCTAATTGGCCAATTTCATCATCACCATACACTTTAACCTTACGCGAAAAGTTTCCATTTGCTAGTTCGATGGCCTGTTTTCTCATATCCTTCATTGGCTTTGTTATCGTTCGTGCAAGGAAAATGCCTAACCCTGCGGTAATACATAATGCCAAAATTGTTCCTGTAGCAAATATCTTATTAATAATCCTCATTTGGGAAAAAATTTCTTCCATCGACGCAACGATATAGATTGCACCAATCGTTTGATCACTAAAGTTATTTGCATTTATTGGCATCGTCATAACGCGAACACGCTGTTGTGTATCCGGTTCAATATAATCGTTATTGTAATCAAGTCCTACTAGTGCACGAAGTACCATTTCGTCAGTCGTTTTTCTACCAACTATATCCTGATTTGCACTAGTGGTAGCAATGACTGTCTTATTTTTATCAATTACACGGACTTCGAGGATTTCCTCTGTCAAGAAACCCTCAATAATCGTTGTAATCTCTCCAGTAGGTGTTTTGCCATCTGTATATTCTTTTGAATCTCGTGACATTTCTTGTTCAATATTATAAACGAGTAAACTTACACGTTTCGTTAATGCGTCTTCAAAGTTGCTTTTTAATGATACTTCTAATTCCTTAACGAAATAAATCCCAATTATTTGCATTGCTATCATAATAAGTAAAACGTAAACCATGACAAATTTAAAGTGAATTGAACCGAAGAAGCCTACATTTTTCATTTTCTACTCCTGATCAGAGTTTCGCAAATAGTAGCCAACTCCACGTCTTGTTACGATCCACGTTGGATGGCTGGGACTATCTTCTATTTTTTCTCGTAATCTTCTCACCGTTACATCGACTGTACGAACATCACCAAAATAATCATAACCCCATACCGTTTGTAGGAGATGTTCACGTGTCATGACTTGACCTATATGTTGTGCTAAATAATGCAGAAGTTCGAATTCTCTATGTGTTAGCTCAATTGTTTCTCCCCGTTTTGACACGACATAGGCATCGGGATGAATGGTAAGGGAACCGACTGTAATTTCATTGGTAGATCCTTTTGATTCACTAGTATCAATCGACTGCTGGCGACGTAGATTAGCCTTGACGCGAGCTAATAATTCGCGCGTGCTGAAAGGCTTTGTCACGTAATCATCAGCGCCTAACTCAAGTCCAAGAACCTTATCGATCTCTGAATCCTTTGCTGTAAGCATGATAATTGGCATCTCGTATTTTTTTCGTACCTCTCGGCAAACTTCCATACCGTCTCGATTTGGCAGCATGATATCTAATAATAGAAGGTCTGGGTTAATTTCCTCTACCATTTCGATAGCTTGATCTCCATCATATGCACAATAAACAGTATATCCTTCCTTTTTTAAGTTAAATTGCAAAATATCTGCAATTGGTTTTTCATCATCAACAACTAAAATTTTCTTTTCCAATGCACTCGCCCCTTTAGGTTACGTGTAAACTATATAATTAAATGTAACATTTATACAGAAGAGATTCATCATTTAAAGATCTATTCCTGTATGTATCTTGTTAAAGTCACGAAATTCCCTATCTCCTTTTTATCCCCCATTAGTGGGTATTAATTCCTCTTTATAATAACTTTAATGAAAAAAGGGACTGACCTAAAATAGTTAGTGTCAGACCCCTTTTTATCATTTTCCGACAGAAGACCCCCTCCCTCAATGAATACGTAGGTCGTAGCCCAATGGGTAGGGAAGGGATGATTATCGGTTGGCGCTAGCCAAAATGGTTGAATAAACTGAACGCACGTCCTATTATGTTCCTATACAAATCGATCTTTGAAAATTGAATAGAATATAGGATTCCAACAACTAACCTATCATTTGTTGGGTAAAATTCTATGCATGTTTTTTGTTCTTTGTCTACCGACAAGTTATTCACGATTACCAGAGAAGATAAATGGTCTAGCCTGTCGGGTGCAGTAGGAAAAGAACGTTCCTGAACAAATGTGTCAGAGCTTTTTGCTTTCAGACAAGTTCTACACTTGTAGACTCTTTCTTGCAGGATGAACTCGATCTTGAAGCAGAAAAGTCTGTCTGAAAGTGAAAGCAGAAAATCTATCACCTAGTTGAGCAGGTATGGTCTATTTTTTAGAATCCCCGACTTCAAATTTTCGTTAGAAAATTAAGTCGTGAGTAGCTCAATATAAGTATTCCATAGGATTTTTTAATTTTCTACTTCCATCAGTCTTGTTCCCTACTAATGGTTATCAAGACTTATCTAATAAAATCCTTATTATGATCAACTCTATTAATCTAACATATTATATAATACCCATTGCAAAATTTGACTAATTGTAACGCTATTGTAGTATTACATACATAATTTACTTATATTTGTCACATATTGTTTCTTGTTTCATTACATCCAAAAACAAAGAACAAAGGCGCTGAATCTGGAGATGGATGTAGATCATTTGCTCACAAAATTATACACAGCTTGCAAATCTATAGTTTCATATCCCCCAAAAAAGGATCAGCTCCGCGCCAAAGTTCATTGACTAGGAACTGATCCACTATATTAAACTGCTTTCTTTGTTCGTTCTCCAATTGCTTTCATTTCTAAAATTGCCCTCTTACTCTTTGACTCATCAAATTCTTTTTCACTCTTCGATACAACAATTGTCGCGATTCCATTTCCAATTAAATTAACAATAGCTCTTCCTTCACTCATGAAACGATCCACCCCAAGAAGTAACGCTAACCCTTCCAAAGGAATTACCTGTAATGCTGCCAATGTAGAAGCTAAGACAATAAATCCGCTCCCTGTTACACCTGCAGCCCCTTTAGATGTCAGCATTAGCACTAGGATAATTGTAATCTGCTGACCAATTGACAAATCTACTCCAAATACTTGAGCAAGGAATACAACTGCCATTGATAGATAAATAGATGTTCCATCCAAATTAAAGGAATAACCTGTTGGAATGACAAGTCCTACAACTGATTTAGAGCATCCATACCGCTCCATTTTATTCATCATTCTTGGTAAAACCGATTCTGAAGAACTTGTACCAAGCACAATCAAAATCTCGTCTTTAATAAACTTCAAATAATTCCATAAGCTAAATCCGTACATTTTACAAATAACATTTAATATGACAAAGATGAATAAGAACATAGTTACATATACGGAAATCATGAGCTTTCCTAGCGGAACTAGTGAAGAAAGCCCGTAGTGGCCAATCGTGTAGGCCATTGCCCCAAAAGCGCCAAGCGGAGCTGCTTTCATCACATATTCAATAATTTTAAAGAATACTAGTGATAGTTTATCTAGGAACTCGATAATACTCTTTCCTTTTTCCCCAAGAGCTGCTAGCCCTACCCCAAATAAAATGGAAAAGAATAAGACTTGTAAAATATCACCCTTTGCAAATGCATCTACCATATTAGAAGGGACGATATGAGTAACAAACTCAATCCAGTTAATGCCCTGTCCGCCATCTTGTGTATATTGCGATACGTCGCCTTTTTCAAGTTCATTATAGTTAAGACCAGAACCAGGTTTAATAATATTAACTACCACAAGCCCGATTACAAGCGCTAATGTTGTCACAACCTCAAAATAAAGTAAAGCTTTTCCACCGACCTTGCCGACCTTTTTCATATCTCCCATTTTCGCTATGCCGATTACGATGGTTAAGAAAATAATAGGCGCAATGACCATTTTTACAGCGTTAATGAATGTATCTCCTACCGGCTTCATTTCTTTTCCGATTTCCGGCCAAATCAGTCCAACCATTACACCTATAAAAATAGCTGTTAATACTTGAACAGTTAAATTCTTAAATATCCGCAATGCTTTCATTTGTCACCATCCCCTTTTCTGACTATTCTTACTAATTAGAATGGTAGCGTTTTCAATGAAAAATGAGAAGTTTATGGTCATAACGGATATTTTGTTCATTTTGGTCTTAACTGTTTCCTTTATTAAAAAAATAACGGTTTACCGGTCTGCCTACCCCCCCATATTGAACATCAAGCCTAATAATTCTGCATTTTTCAAGGTAGTCCAAGTAACGGCGAGCCGTCACTCTAGCAATTCCAATAGCATTTGCCACTTCCTCAGCAGAGCGGGGATCATTTTGTTTCCGAACGTAGGAGGTGACCTCATTCAATGTAAATTCATTCAGGCCTTTTGGTAAGTCTTCCATTGTTTTCTTGGAATGCTCAGCATAGAGCAATAAATCAAGCTGCTCTTGAGACATCGTTCCGGATGCCTTCAGGCTTTCTCTATAGTGGCGATACTTTTCTAATGCCTGTTGAATCCTCCCCAGTTTAAAAGGTTTAATAATGTAATCTCTTGCCCCGTTTTGGAGCATGAGTTTTATAGTTTCCTTATCCTTAGCGGCCGACACAACAATGACATCTGTATTCAATTTCTGCTTTCGCAGCTCCTGCAATGTCTGGATTCCATCCTTTTTTGGCATAAAAACATCTAAAATAACAAGATCTGGATTTAGCTTTTTTACTAGTTTGATGCCCTCTTCACCATTACCTGCTATAGCCAAGATTCGAAATCCTTGAACACTTGTAATAAATTCTTTATTTACTTCCTGGACCATTGGGTCATCTTCAATCAGCAGAACTTTGATTTCCTCTTTAAATGCCATCCAATTCTTCCTCCTCTTCCATTGGAAAGGTAATGATGAAAGTAGTTCCTTCACCTTCAAAAGATGAAATTTGAATTTGCCCCCTTCCTTTTTCTACAATTTGTTTTACAAGAAAAAGACCATAGCCCGTTCCACCTAGCTTGCCTGCGGTAAAACCTTTTTCAAAAATCCTCTGCAACTGCCCTTCCTGAATACCGCATCCGTTATCCTCTATAAGAATGGAGCACATATCCGCTGTCTGCTCAATACTAATTTCTATTCTTTTATCCTCAATCTCAGCTGACTCAAATGCACCGAATGCATTTTCAATCAGATTACCTAATAACAAGACAAGGTCATGGTGATCCAACTGATTAGGGAAAAATTCGAGATTACTATTTTGATCAATTATCACAGCAATTCCCAATTCTTTGCCCCGTCTTACTTTACTCAATAATAGACCAGCAACAGCATCGTCCTTAATGATTTCATTTAAGAACAAAGATATACATTCCTGTTCCTCTGAAGTATCAAAAGCTAGATGCAATGCTTTTTCTGTTTTTCCCAGCTGAATTAAGCCTGCTATCGTATGGAGCTTGTTCATATGCTCATGATTTTGAACTCTAAGTGCCTCTACAAAGTTTCTAACCCCTGTTAATTCTTCTGCAAGCTTTGTGACTTCCGTTCGGTCCTGGCAAATCGCAACCGCTCCAATCAGTTCTTTTTCTTTCCTTATCGGTATACGTGTACTCATTATCACTTTTCCGCTCACGATGATTTGTTCATTGTAAACAGCTTGATTTCTCTCCACAATTTCTGGAAGTCTCGTATCCTTTATAATCGAACGAATAGGCTGTCCTATAACGTTTCCTTTTACATCAAAAATCTTTTTTGCTTTCTCATTAAAGATTGTTATGATTTCATGATTATCTATCGCAATGACACCTTCATTTAGGGAATGGAAGGTTGCGGTTCTTTCTTCAACTATCCTCTTAATTTCGTATGGTTCCAGCTGAAACATTTGTTTTTTTATTTGCTTGGCAAGCATATATGAGCCAATCAGACCAAATATCAAGGTAAGCATGACAATGAATAGTATTTCCTTTATTAAACCCATCATAATCTCGCTAAAACTAGGTACTTTATTTCCGACCATGACAACACCAATTTGATTTAAGTCCGCATCTTTAATCGGAAAAAAGGCCCTTAATACGATCCCAACCTCACCTTTTGCCTTAGAAAAATAAATATGCTCAGCAAAAGCAGAAGCTTCATCTTCACCTTCTGAAGGTTTTCCGATCATTTCATTCACAGGATGAGAATACCTGATCCGTTCCATATCCATTATAACAATATAATCATTATCATTTATAATTTGAATTTTTTCCGCTATGGGGTTTACTGTCTTCCATCCCTCCGGCTTCTGCACTCCCTTTTTAATATCCGACAGTTCTGCAACCGTTCGTGCCGTATTCATGGATCTTAGCCTTAATTCCCTTTCTTCTACCTCTTGAATATTTACAATGACAACAAGCCCGCCGATCAGCAGGGAAAAGACCACAACCGTATACGATAAAACTGTTATCTTCCATAAAATTGGAATTTGTTTCATTAGTTCCCCTCCCTTCTTCAAACGGCATTTCTCCTATTTCCTGGCACTTATAATCGTACGATGTTTATCCTCGAAAAAGCTACCGCTTCTTCTTTGAATAAAACCATTGCTGCCGCATGCAGCTATAGCTAATTTCAATATTACCTTTACGAAAAGAAAACTTCTAAGTATGATTACATTAACGATCCTAAAGAGGTGATTTAGATGAGAAGCATATATAGCTTAATACTCCTTATCGCCGTAATAGCAGCAGCTGCCCTTTTCTTTGGATATCCCTATTTTTCTCAGCAGGACCTGCCTTATGATGATGATCAGAGAGGGCTTAAAGACCAAATCGTTTTTAAGTTCAGCCATGTGGTAGCAGAAAATACACCTAAAGGGCTGGCAGCAGCTAAATTTGCTCAGCTTGTCAACGAGAAATCAAATGGAAAGATAAAGATAGAAGTTTTTCCCAATGGCAGCCTTTATTCTGATATCGAAGAAATCAACGCTTTAAAGGAGGGACAAGTTCATTTCATAGCTCCCACTACTTCAAAGCTCGGAATGCTTTCCCCTAAGTGGGGTGTGCTTGACCTTCCCTTCGCGTTCCCAAACAATAAAGCCATTCAAGAAGGATTGAACGGGCATATTGGCAATCAATTGCTCCAATCTCTGCAAAGTGAAGATATAAAAGGACTAGCTCTTTGGTCAAATGGATTCAAGCAATTCACTTCTAACAAGGGGCCGATTCTTGCTCCTAAGGATATAAAAGGACAATCCTTTCGAATTATGCAAAGCAGTGTGATTCAAACACAATTTAATCAATTAAATGCCAAAGCCCATCAAGCATCTTTTAATTCCACCTATAAACTGCTTGTAGATGGAAAGATTGATGGAGAAGAAAATACTATTTCAAATATCTACTCTAGAAAATTTTATAACTTACAAAAGTATTTGACAATCAGTAATCATGGATACTTAGGCTACGCTGTCATGATGAGCCAGAAAGTCTGGGGTGCACAAACAGAAAATACACAGCAAATTTTACTTGAAGCTATGAAAGAAACAACTGCCTGGAATAACAAGAATTCTATTCAAATGAACAAAGAGCAGCTCGAACTAATCAAACAAAATTCTCCAATTGAAATACATGAACTAACCGAGGAACAAAAGCAGGAATGGATAAAAGTGCTTGATCCTGTTTACGAGGAACTAGCCCCTGAAATCGGGAATAAGTTAGTGGAGGATATGCAGAAATTAAGAGCAAAATATGAAAATGAACAAAATGAGCACTATTAAGGTATGTAGCAATAGAAACTGTAGTTAATCAGTATTACTCTGGCTATTAAGGAACAAAAGAGCAAGTGGCTAGAACTTAGAGGGGCTAACGCTTGCGCTAGATGTCGTGCGCTTATCCACAGTACAAGAATTTTATAGTTTCTTGGTGTATGAAATAATAAACTAAACAATTAAAAAGCATGATTCATTTGAATCATGCTTTTTGAAGTGGCTCGGGACGGAATCGAACCGCCGACACATGGATTTTCAGTCCATTGCTCTACCAACTGAGCTACCGAGCCATATAATTTTCAGCTTCTACTAATCTTCAAATCTCTTCGTCAGCTCCATTACTCACATCCTCAACGTTTACATACGCTCCGGTGTTTGCTTATTGAAACCCTTTTGCTTGAGAATAGGTTCTACCAATTATGTAAATGGCGGTCCGGACGGGACTCGAACCCGCGACCTCCTGCGTGACAGGCAGGCATTCTAACCAACTGAACTACCGGACCATTTTGGTTGCGGGGACAGGATTTGAACCTGCGACCTTCGGGTTATGA
>NZ_JAIQUM010000012.1 GCF_020075705.1 Metabacillus rhizolycopersici
TCAATCTCTACATTTGAATAGGTGAAATACATACAAAAATCCCTCGTTTTCATTTGATTTACGAGGGATTTTATCGAGATTTTCGCATTTTGTCCATAGACAATTTTGTTTTTCAACAGTATGAAAAGAGCTAACAGTCTATGTTAGCTCTTTTTGATTGTTTGAAAATATAAGTAATGCTTGTCGCTTTTGTTCATTCATCCTCGTATTTAGTTCTTCGAATCGGATTAAGCGCTTTCGAAACAGTTAGAGCGTTTTTTTCTTCGATTTCTAGTTTACGAGGTATTGGTTTATATAAGTCTTTAGGGTCGTACCAATGCTTTGGCAACTGTACAGGTGCTTGTTTTTGCCATTTTTCAATCCAGGATTTTGGCAGCTCATCAGGTACTTTCCAGTTATTCATTTCAAGCCATATTAAACTCCAGGCCCTCGGGACAACTCGCCAAATATCATAGCCGCCACCACCGACTGCAATCCAGCGACCGTTACAATATTTATGGGCAATTTGATGAGCAATTCTAGGGATTTCGTGATAAATACTCATTGTGGTTGATAAATGTGTTAATGGATCGTAGTAGTGTGCATCTGTACCATTTTGGGTTAAGATTACATCTGGTTTAAAAAAAGCTGCGACTTCCTCAATTGATGCACGATAAGCATGCAGCCATGATTCGTCTTCTGTAAAAGCATCGAGAGGGATATTAAATGAATAGCCATAACCTAAACCCGCCCCCCGTTCGGTAATGTTTCCGGTTCCGGGAAATAAATATCGCCCAGTTTCATGGATGGAGAGGGTGCATACATTTGGTTCATCATAAAAAGTCCATTGCACACCATCTCCATGATGGGCGTCTGTATCAATGTATAATACCTTTGCGCCATATTTTTCTAGCATATATTTAATTGCAACTGAGCTGTCGTTGTAAATACAGAACCCCGAAGCCTTTCCTTGAAATCCGTGATGTAACCCCCCGCCAAAGTTAGCAGCATGATTTGCTTTACCCTCCATAACAAAGTCAACGGCAGTTAAGGTTGCCCCGACTAAGAGTGAACTCGCCTCATGCATTTGTGGGAAGATTGGTGTGTCCTCTGTTCCAATTCCGTAGTTAAGTGCCTCTTTTTGAGCTAATTGTCCATGTCCTGCTAATTGTACTGCCTTAATATATTTTTTATCATGGACAAGTGCTAATTCATCTACTGAAGCGAGTCTAGGTTCGATAATATCAATCTCATTTATTGCTTTCATTTCTTTTAATAAATCATATGTAAGTTCAACTCTTAACTGATTAAAAGGATGATCATTCGTAAACTTGTATTGCTGAAAGTTTGGTGAATAAATAAAAACAGTATCCTTTTTTGTCATTTGTCATTCCCCAGTATATTTGGCCATAAAACTTCAAAGCCCTCAGTCTGTAAGTCATTGATAATCATCGTTAAATTCATTGTTTGTACTCGAAATACGAGGATTTTGTACTGATTTACAGAATCTGGATAAATCAGTACACTTGCGATATTTACGCCCCTTCTTTGAAAGATAGAAGAAACTTCAGCTAACATTCCGGCTACATTTGGTACTTTAATTTCGATATGTGAGGCAGGTTGGTCTGCACCAGTGAGTTTCACAAATGTATGCAATAGATCTGTCTCTGTTAGCAATCCTACTAGTCTACCATCTTGTAAAATTGGTAAACAGCCAATTTTATGTTCAATTAAAACAGCTGCTATTTCTTCTACAAAATCAAGTGGATGCCCAGTAATAAGATTAGTCGACATGATGCTTTTAATCGGTTTATTTAAAAAATCTTCATTTAATCCGCGCTGGAATATAGATGGACTTGCATCTTTGACATCTCGTTCAGTAATAATTCCGACTAAACAATCATTCTCTTTTACGATGGGGATATGGCGAATCCGATTCTGCTTCATCGTTTCTAATGCAAGTCTTATCGTATCTTTAGAACTAAGAGTGATCACGTTTTTGTTCATGATTTGTCTAACGATCATAAATTTGCCCCCTTACCATAGTAAAGCCTGAACCAGTTAGTGACGAATCTATTAACTTCATAGAAATTGGTAGCATGAAAGAACATTGATTAATACATAAATCGATTTTTAAAGCGTATTTGATCGAATTGTTGAACAGTCTCGGCCCTAATTCTATTACCGATTCTAGCCATTAAACAGTTAGCGGGATGTGAACAAATTTCAGGATCATCTGTTGCATACCACACTAATCCGCCGACACTCATCATTTTTTCCATTACTTTTCGATATTCCCAAACATTTAAACCAGAACCTTTTAAGTCCCAATGCCAATAATATTCCGTTGTAATAATTATGTAGTCTTCCATTGCATCATCCATCATCGAAACGTTTAATAAATTTTTCCCTACTGAAAAGCCTCGAAATTCATGTGCTACTTCAATGGCACCTAGTTCAATTAACTCCGTAATATTTCCTTTAGACCATCTTTCTAATGGATCTGGATAAAGAAATGTAACATAACCAATGACAGTATCATGATATCTTGCAATGATGACTCTCCCTTCTGGTAAACCGGCTATTTCCAATAGGGCTTTTCGTTGTTGTTCAGGTTGTCTAAATGCAACTAAACCATCATGGAATTCATAGTTTGCTAGTTTATCAGGAGGAATGGGTCCCTCGATAAAAATGTTGCCATTAGCTATTTGGATTTCTTTTGTATGATATGTTTTAGGGTGTTTCATCAAATCACCACCTTTTTAAAAGTTAAGAATGTTGCGTTTCTAGTCCTGTTATAGGAAACTATAAAATTCTTGTACTGTGGATAAGCGCACGACATCTAGCTTCAGCGCTTTTGTTCTTTAAAGTCTTGTCCTAAAAGTAATTGAAGGCAATAACTATCTTCTATTATACTCGATAATTCTGGTGATGAGGCGTTTCTATATTAGTTAAATCTTAATTTTATGAAAATTGTGAAAAATCCATTGATGTTATATAATAAAATAGTAATATCTTACATAAGGGGGATTTAGGATGAAACTAGAAGTGGTGCCATCAACGAAGGGGAGTTATAATTTAGCAAACTATGATACTGTCTATGAATCTTTCAACTGGTCGGAAGTTGAAGAGAATTTCACATGGTCAAAAACTGGTCGTGTTAATGCAGCTTTTGAAGCGATTGATAAGCATGCAGAAACATTTCGTAAAAATAAAATTGCCCTTTATTATCGAGACGCTGAACGGGAAGAAAAATACACATTTAAAGAAATGAAAGAACTCTCAAATAAAGCTGGTAATGTTTTAAAAAACTTAAGCAATGTTGAAAAGGGCGATCGTCTTTTTGTTTTTATGCCAAGAACCCCTGAATTATATTTCGTGATATTAGGAGCAATTAAATTGGGGGCAATTGTGGGGCCATTGTTTGAAGCCTTTATGGAAGGTGCTGTTAAGGATCGTTTAGAAGATAGTGAAGCAAAAGTAATTGTCACGACTCCTGAATTACTTGATCGCATTCCTGTTAATGAATTACCTTTATTAAAGCATATCGTTGTTGTGGGTAATTCTGTTGATGCCAAGTATATTGATTTTCTATCAGAAATGAAGACAGCAAGCAAGAACCTTGAAATTGAGTGGGTTGATAAGACAGATGGATTACTTCTTCACTATACCTCTGGATCAACGGGAAGACCAAAGGGAGTTCTCCATGTCCATCAGGCAATGGTCCAGCATTATCAAACTGGCAGGTGGGTATTAGATTTACAAGAAGATGATGTATATTGGTGTACTGCTGACCCAGGCTGGGTAACCGGTACGATATATGGGATTTTTGCCCCATGGTTGTCGGGGGCAACGAATGTTATTGTCGGTGGCCGTTTTAAACCTGAAACGTGGTATCAAACAATTGAAGACTTTGGTGTAACGGTTTGGTATAGTGCACCAACTGCATTTAGAATGCTGATGGGCGCTGGTGACGGGCTGGTGAAGCAATTTGATACAAGTTCACTTAGACATGTTCTAAGTGTCGGTGAACCATTAAACCCTGAAGTAGTCCGATGGGGCGTTAAGGTATTTAATAAACGTATTCATGATACATGGTGGATGACAGAAACGGGTGCACAGCTTATTTGTAATTATCCATGTATGGAAATTAAGCCTGGATCAATGGGGAAACCAATACCAGGAGTAAAAGCATCGATTGTCGATGATCAAGGGAATGAGCTACCGCCTTATCGAATGGGGAATTTAGCGATTAAAAAAGGTTGGCCAGCGATGATGCAGACGATTTGGAACAACCAAGAGAAATATGAATCCTATTTTCTACAAGGGGATTGGTATGTTTCAGGCGATTCAGCCTATATGGACGAAGACGGCTATTTTTGGTTTCAAGGAAGAATAGATGATGTCATTATGACTGCAGGTGAACGTGTCGGTCCATTTGAAGTGGAAAGTAAGCTTTTAGAGCATCCGGCGATTGCTGAAGCAGGCGTTATTGGTAAACCTGACCCAGTAAGAGGAGAAATCATTAAAGCATTTGTTGCTCTACTTGAAGGCTATGAAGCTTCTGAGCAATTAAAAGAAGAGATTCGTACGTTTGTAAAAGTAGGATTAGCGGCACATGCAGCACCAAGAGAAATTGAATTCTGCGAAAAGCTTCCTAAAACTCGTAGTGGTAAAATTATGCGCCGAGTCCTAAAAGCGTGGGAACTTGATTTACCAACTGGTGATCTTTCAACGATGGAAGATTAATACGTACGAAGTTTTAGAACATTAAGGGACTAGATAGTAAAAAAACCAGAGATGATCATTGGTTAATCCAATGAGGTATCTCTGGTTTTTTGTACTTTATTTTGTTGAGTACATCAAAGGCTTTTCTCTGTCTATTCACCAACTTTAATAATAGAAGATGGTGCTGATTCGCGACCGGCTACATCTACTGCAACAATATAATAGGCAGCAGGTGAATTTTCAATTGTTATAGCTAAATCACTAGATGCATGAATGCTTGCAGACTTTTTGTAGGATGTTGAATGATTAGTGGCTGCATAGACTCTATAGCCAATGACATCATTATCTTGGTTAGCGTTCCAACTTATTTTCGTTCCATTGACAGAAATACCAGTCACTTGATTTGGATTTGAACCATTATCGGTGATTTCTTTATCTTCCGTTAGGACAAGATTATCCCACTTCACGGTGTTAGGTAACAATCTTTTTAAATCACTGACATTGTTAACGCCATATGTCTGAAGCAGATCCTTTTTCAACATAAAGCCTTGCTGCACAAACTCAGATGGTGCTGTTTCCGGGACTCTATAAGCTTGATCCTTTACAAAGACGAATTTCCCCTGTGATAAGCTGTTATCAACTTTTTTCGGAACATATTTCACATTGAATAGGTCTGTAGTTACTAATTCAGACCCCTTGCAAAGATCTGATACAAGCTCACCTGTTACTGCACAATAAGAGCGTTGGACGATTCCATCTGGCATTTCAAAGCGTTTTTTTGGTGCCAATAACTCTGGACTGACATCATGAGCAGCATTCATTAGTTTTGACCATAAGAGAAGATTTCGCTTGCTATATGACATTCCTTTATAGTTTTGTTGGAGTGGTTTTGGTGTATCGTAACCAATCCATGTACCAAATGTAACATTAGGGTTTGAGGCTACAAACCAGGCATCTTCATAATCTTGAGTAGTTCCGGTTTTACCAGCCCAATCAGTGCTAAATGATAAGTAGCCTTTGACTGATGCAGCTGTTCCACTATTAATGACATCACGCATCATATCGATGGTTAAATAAGCTGTTTGTGGAGCGAAGACTTCTGTCTCCTTCTGTTCATGTTGATAGACGATATCTCCGTCGCTTGTCTCAATTTTTTCAATCAAGTAACCATCATTAAACTTACCGCGATTGGCAAGGGTTGCGTATGCATTAACGTTTTCCTCAACTGTTACACCAGTTGTCATTCCTCCTAAACTTAACGAAGGTGCCCCGTAATCTCGTTCATGAAGACTTGTAAAGCCCATTTTTTCTAGGTAAGATAGAGGATTTTGGTCAATGATTTTCATATATGTTTTGACAGCTGGTACGTTATAAGAGTATTTCAATGCTGTTCTAGCACTTGTCAAGCCATGATAGCCGCCGCCATAGTTTTTTGGACTGTAGTTGCCGTAGGCTGTAAGTGTAAAAGGTGTGTCAGCTATAACTGATCCTGGTTGAACTTTACCTAATTCCATAGCAGGTGCATAGACAAGTAAAGGTTTCATTGTGGATCCATTAGGACGAAGTGAGCTTGTCGCATGGTTAAGATTTTCACGGTCAAAGTCGCGACCACCGACAAAACTAATAATTTTTCCAGTGCTATTTTCGATTAACATCGCACCGACTTCAACAGGTTCTTGGATAGTAATTGTTTCTCCTGTATCAGGATCTTTTACTTCTTCAGGTTTATCATTCCCAAAATATTCATACTGTGCAACCACTTCTTGCATTTTGTCAAAAATACCTTTATTGATTGTCGTATGAATGCGATAGCCATTATGTCTAATATAATCATCTGCAATCGCGTAGTACTGGTTAGAAAGATCATCGTTTTTGGTTAGTTCATCTTCAGTATAACCATCCTCTTTGGCGAGCTCGACCATCACAATTTTCTTAGCTCGGTCTTCTACCTCAAATGTTAAATAAGGATATTGGTCAACTGAGGAAGGTTTTTTAGGAGTTAAATTTGCACGAATATCATAAGCGAGTGCTTCCTTATATTCGGCCTGTGTAATGTATCCACCAGAATACATCCGACTTAATACAATTTTCATTCTGTTAATCCCTGGATCAAGGCTCTCTTTTACAGCACCTCCGTTATTAGAAAATGGAGTATATCGGAAAGGGCTTTGTGGTAATCCAGCGATAAAGGCTGATTGGGCAATGTTTAAGTCCTTCGCGTTAACACCAAATATACCTTTTGCAGCAGATTGAACGCCGGCAATATTTCGACCACTTGAGTTACGGCCAAAATCAGTAACATTTAAATAGGCTTCGAGAATTTCATCCTTTTCAAAGAATTTCTCCAAACGTAAGGCGAGCAGAATTTCCTTTGCTTTACGATCAAATGAAACCTCGTTTGTTAAAACTTGATTTTTAATTAATTGCTGTGTAAGTGTACTACCACCAGTTTGGACTGGGGCGTTTGTGAATTCCTGAAATAATGCACGCATGATTGCTTTTGGTACAACACCATCATGTTCATAAAAAAGTTCATCTTCAGTTGCGATGATGGCATTAATTAAATGCTGCGATACATCTTCTAGTTTTACTTCTTCACGTTCGATGTCAGCGTTCAGTTTACCTAGATATACATTACTTGCAAAGTATACCTCTGAAGTTTCTTCATAATTGTATATATCACTTTTCATGACTTCAAATGAACGAATCGGTTCATCCTTAACTAATGAAGCAAAATATCCGGCACCAATACCTCCTGCAAAGCATAAACCAATGAGGAAAATGATAAAGAATAATAAAAGAAGATTCCCTATAACGTTATATGATATCTGAAAACCTCTGATTATATTTTTGTTAAAAGGTGAGAAGTGCCTGAGTTTTCCATCCTTTTTATTCATTAAGTAATCCCCTCCCAGAATCAAAATTATTATACCATAGGAAAACACAAAAATTGTATGGTTTTGTCATTGGATACAGCCTCTCTTGACAATCATTCGGCTTTATGGTTAAAATTGCTTATAGCAAAATAATATACGAAATCGCTAAGATTGGGTTCAGTAGTGGAGATCTCCCTGTTATAGAGAGCTGATGGTTGGTGGAAATCAGCATATAGATTCTTCGTGAATTACGTCCATGAGCTTCTTTTTTGAAAAGATCATCTGCATCTAAGTAGAAAAGGACGGTTTAACCGTTAAATTACCGAGTGAGGATTTGTAGCTTACATAATCCTAAGTAGGGTGGTACCGCGAATATTTCGCCCCTTCAGTGATGAAGGGGCTTTTTGGTGTCCAATTTACCCTCGCTATAAGTAATATATGAAAAAGATAAGGATAAAAGCGCAAGCACCTTGATCAGCCTCAGGCAAACAAGACGCTCATGAATAGAAGGGGAAGGGTGTTCTTTACTTTCAATTCATGAGTGGGTGTCGACCCAAGATGGGATAAGCGCTGGATATCGAGCGCTTATCCACAGTACAAAAAATTTATAAATTCCTAAACGACGAGAAAAGGAGAACAAATGATGAGTGAACTATTAAATGATTTACAATTTAGAGGTCTAGTAAACCAAATAACAGATGAAGAGGGCTTAACGAAAGTTCTTGAGGAAGAAAAAATAAAACTTTATGGTGGTTTTGATCCAACAGCAGATAGCCTTCATATTGGCCATTTATTACCAGTGTTAGTACTTAAACGTTTCCAACTACACGGACATCATCCAATCGCTCTAGTTGGAGGTGCGACGGGATTAATCGGGGACCCAAGTGGTAAAAAGGCAGAGCGTACGCTAAATACTGCTGATATTGTACAGGATTGGTCTGATCGAATTAAAGGGCAATTATCAAGATTCCTTGATTTTGAAGCGGAAGAGAATCCTGCAATTATCGCAAATAACTATGACTGGATTGGTAGCCTAGATGTCATTTCTTTCCTTCGTGATGTTGGGAAAAACTTTGGTATCAATTACATGCTTGCAAAGGACTCAGTAAAGACCCGGATTGAATCTGGTATATCATTTACTGAATTTAGTTACATGATTTTACAATCTTTTGATTTTCTCAAGCTTTACCAAAATAACGATTGTAAACTGCAAATCGGTGGCAGTGATCAATGGGGGAACATTACTTCAGGACTAGAGTTAATTCGTAAATCGGAAGAAAATGCAAAGGCATACGGATTGACAATTCCACTTGTTACGAAAGCTGATGGGACAAAGTTTGGTAAAACCGAAGGGGGAGCGATTTGGTTAGATCGTGAAAAGACATCACCATATGAGTTTTACCAATTTTGGATTAATACAGATGACCGTGATGTTGTGAAATATTTGAAATACTTTACTTTCTTATCTCAGGCAGAAATTGAGCAATTTGAGCAGGAAGTAATCAATGCACCTGAAAAACGAATGGCTCAAAAGGCGCTTGCAGAAGAAGTAACGAAATTGGTACATGGTGAAGATGCCTTAGAACAAGCAATTAAAATTTCTGCAGCACTTTTCAGTGGGGATATTAAACAGTTAACGGGTAATGAAATTTTAGAAGGATTCAAAGATGTACCTTCTACGAAAATCGAAGAAGCTGAAATTAATCTAGTAGATCTGCTAATCGAGGCAAAGATTGCTCCATCGAAACGTCAAGCACGTGAAGATATTACGAATGGTGCTATCTATATTAACGGAGATCGTGTTCAAGAATTGGATAAGGTTATTTCAAATGAAGATAAAATTGATGGACAGTTTACTGTCGTTCGTCGAGGGAAAAAGAAGTATTTCCTAATTCGTTATGCATAATAGCTAGTTGTAAGAAAAGAGGAGAATGAAATTTCGTTCTCCTCTTTTTTATGGATAAGCTCTGTTTTATTCCACTGTTGATATTTGATTTTTATGAACGGTTGTTCTTGGGAATGTTTGTAAAGTAATAATGTATAATGAAAGAAAAACAAGTTGTCTTAGTTTAAAAAAGGTCGTTAAATACGATAAAAAACGTATTTAGAGAGGGGGGATAAGATGATAAGGAATAAAGGAGCACTCATTGGTTCAGCTATTATTTTATGTATATGTATGTATTTATATTTCCCGTTTCCTAATAATGTAATGTTAAATGCACGTTCCACATTCATGTCGTTTCCAATCAGCAATCAAGATGGATATATTATTCTTGGTATAATTGGGTCCGTTTTGTTTATCATCGCCATGACTTTACTTGTCAGTGGAATAAAAAAATATTATTTTCGAACAATCGTAATGGTTCTAATAGTATACGCATTTTTACCAATGCTTCTCATTACGATGTACCAAGAAACGTTAGCAAGTAGCATTACAGCAATTTCATATGATGGCAATGGCGAATGCAATTTTGAGCATGTGAACGAAGACTTATTGAATGGAGAATGTAATTTTGTGCTACATAATCGTAGCAATGAACCTGTGTCATTTCAGTTAGAATTTTTAGATTCATTTTTCATGGAAGATGAAGTGCGAATGGAGTCACTCATGAATTTAGCTGGTCCATATAGTATTACAATAGAAGCAAATCGTAAAAAGTCTATTCGTTTGAAGGAATTACTCGAATTATCAGATGTTCCCAAGCATATTCACGGAGGAACATCGTTTAATATTCACTTTAAATTAATTGACGGGGAGACTACACGCACTTTATGAGAAATAAACGTATTCGAGTTTCGTTTCGAATACGTTTATTGATTTGAAAAAATAACAATTAAGTTAAATAAAGCTTATAGTGAGCAACAAAAAAATCCTGGACCCATAAGGCCAGGATTTTTCTATTAACGAGAGTAGAACTCAACGATAAGAGCTTCGTTAATTTCTGCAGGTAATTCTGAACGTTCAGGTAAACGAGTGAATGTACCTTCTAATTTATCTGCGTCGAAAGTTAGATAATCAGGAACGAAGTTGTTTACTTCGATTGCTTCCTTAACGATGTCAAGGTTGCGAGATTTTTCACGTAAAGTGATTGTTTGACCTGGTTTTACTTTGTAAGATGGGATATCAACACGTCCACCATCTACTACGATATGACCATGGTTAACTAATTGACGAGCTTGGCGACGAGTGCGCGCTAAACCTAAACGGTAAACGATGTTATCAAGACGAGCATCAAGAAGAATCATGAAGTTCTCACCATGAACACCAGCCATTTTACCAGCTCTATCAAATAAGTTACGGAATTGGCGTTCGTTTACACCATACATGTGACGAAGTTTTTGCTTCTCTTGTAATTGTAAACCGTACTCAGAGATTTTTTTGCGTTGTCCTGGACCATGTTGTCCTGGAGCGTATGGACGCTTCTCTAATTCTTTACCTGAACCACTTAATGAAATACCTAATCGACGAGAGAGTTTCCAGCTAGAGCCTGTATAACGAGCCATGCTAACTCCTCCTTTATGTTTTTATTTTTGCATAAAATAAAAACCAGACTGACTGACAATTATGCACATTTTGTTTTCATGTATCCTCGCTCCAGCAGCATAGAGTTACTCGATACACCTCCTTATACATAAGGGGAACAAAATGAAATCAAAACTGCTACACCAATAGGCTGCATATTTTATACACAACGAACATTATATGATCTAACATGAATAAAGTCAAGAAGCTTTATTCAGGATTATCGGGTAGTACTATCTACCCTCTTTCTAAGCCGTTCGTGAATAAAAGAAGCGAATGGCTTAAGGGAACTGTTCGTAAAAGCTAAAATAAGTCTCACTAACAATCTGTGTAGGATAAGGAAAAAAACCGCTAATAGTGGTCTTGCTTGATCATATAGCATGGCTAAATGGTCATGTTGAAAACTACTTTTCAGTGCATAATATGGGAAAAAACTTTTACATCTACATCAATATAAATAGCTTTTATGATATAATGAATGAGAGAAAAGTCTTATTTTTAAAAAGGGAAGGAAACAGACCCTGCTTCACCTAATCACCCTTTCCGAAATAGTTAAAAAATGGTTAAATTTTGGTAGGGGATGGTAATTTGACGAGCTGGTCGTAAGATTCAGTTTTGTTAAATTTACATAATGGAATGGGCAGTCTTGCCTGAATTGTAACATGATAGTGTGGGTGAATGATATGAGTGATCAATTAGTTGTTATGGCGATTAAGGGTGCTTTTTTTGAGTTTTTAAGTAACAATCAAAAGCAACGTACAATAAAAGAAATAGTAGATATGCTTACAAGTGTGTTGAAAAAGGAGCTGTGTTTGAGTCATACGGTTTTTTATTCATACAATGAAGATCTGGATTCTCTAACGCCATTTATGAACGTAAAATGTTATTCGTTCCAAGTAGACCCACACGACCTTCATTCTGGAAAGCTTTATCACTTTGGGGAGCAAACTTTCATTCCAATTATTCAAAATGATAAGATACATGGTCTAATAGAATGTAAAGAGTTTGATACGAATCGATTTTCTAGCTCAATATTAGAGGAAATAATCAAGACTTGTACATCTTTTTACACGCACGGCTTAAAATTGGTTCAACTAACTGAAAATGAACAGAAATATGAGCGATTATATGGATTAACAGAAAAATTACATTCTTTTATGAATAAAGATGATGTACTTGTCGGTTTAATTACGACTTTACAATCCTTGTTTCAAGAATATATATTTTATTTGTTTTTATCGCAAGATAGTGAAAAACATGAGGATTTACCTATAAAAGACTGGAGATTCGATTATCAAGATGGCAATGAGATGGCAATGGAGGCCTATGTGACTGGTAAGGCCCAACGCTCGATTGATAAAGAAAATTTACAAACAGTGCTATATTCTCCATTAAAGGGTAAGCAAGGGGTATATGGTGTTCTCCAAGTTGTTGCGAATCACGGTGTTGAACTTAGGGATGAACAAACGAATTTTATTACATTGCTAGCAAACGCTGCAGGAACGGCACTAGAAAATGCTCAATTATATGAGCAATCAAAAAGGTTAATAAAAGATTTGCAACTTATTAATGAAGCCTCCCATCAATTAAATAAGAATTTGAGATTGACAGATACAATGACATATATAACATCAAGGATTATGGATGCTTTTAAAGCGGACGAAGTTGGATTTTTCTATGTAAATCAAGATGGTTCGATTCAAGTTTTCCCAGGTAGTACAAGCTTCTTTCATACCGATGAGGTTAAGGTTTATATACAGTATATCCAAGAGAAAGTTGAGATGGATTTAGAAGGGCGAATTATGGGTGATATTACGTCAGCCTTAAAGAACGTGCTATATCCATCTGTAATGGCTGTTCCGATGATACAAAGTGAAAGTCTTATAGGATGTGCTTTAATACTCCATAAAAAACCTTATCACTTTTCCTTTGATATGTTTAAATTGCTTCAATCATTAATTCATCATTCAACGCTTGCTTTAACAAACTCATTGTTAAGAGAAGAGTTAGAGACATTAGTGAATACAGACCCTTTAACCCAATTATTCTCTCGGAGTTACTTAAAGAATCGAATTGAAAACGCAATGGAGATGAACCAGAAAGGAACTTTTGTGTTGATTGATATTGATAATTTCAAGAAAATCAATGACACGTACGGCCATCAAATTGGTGATGAAGTCCTCGTCCAAGTTGCAAATATAATAAAAAGTAGTATACGAGAAAATGATATAGGGGCACGATGGGGTGGAGAAGAGCTTGCCATTTATTTACCACATGTAGAACTTGGAGTAGGGGTTGCTATTGCTGAGAGAATACTTAAGCGCGTAAGAGAAAATACAAGCCCAATTGTTACAATTTCCTGTGGGATTGCCAATTGGAATGCAGAAATAAATATTAATTTTAATCAGTTATTTAGTAGAGCAGATAAAGCATTATATTCTGCTAAAGGTGATGGGAAAAATCAAGTAGTAATACATGCATAAAAAGTGAGTTGGCTCTTGTCAACTCACTTTTTATTGTTGTTTAGCGAAACGATAAAATTCATCTATATATGTTAAGCCTTTTCCTTGTGAAATTTAGGAAGCTCTTATAAGTAAGCAATATTATCTCATTCTTCAACTTCAATTTCTGATATCGGATTACTACATTGTGAAGGCTATTCTTCCATACCGACTATGCGAAATTCGACAAAAACCACTTTCATTCCCATTCGTTAGTTAAGAAATAACAAACACTAATGAAGATTGTCGAGCGATTGATAAAGGATTCTTGCTACTTATCATTGAATGTATAAATTAAGAAAAGCGCAAGCACCTTGTTTAGCCTCGGGCAAATAAGCCACTCAGGAATAGACGGTGTTCTTTACCTTCTATTCCTGAGTGGCTTAGACCCAAGAGGGGCTTGGCGCTTGCGCTGGACACGAAAACTAAGTAAAAAAACTTATACTTTCCTTTTAAAAAGAAAAGGTGGTGAATCGAATGACAAAAAATGAAACAAAACAAAAGATACTAGACGCTGCGATTTATTTATTTACCTCAAAGGGATTTACTGGTACATCTGTAAGAGAAATTGCGAGTCGTGCAAATGTGAATATTGCGCATATTTCTTATTACTTCAAAGGAAAAGGTGGGCTACTAGAGCATCTTGTATCTTCTTATTACGAAGAATATCTAAAGTTAATAGAAAAGAAGTATTCCCAACTTAAATATGGAAATACTCATGTCATTTTAAGTGAAATTATTTTAGAACTGTTAAATTATCAACATGAGAATCGTCAGCTTTCTAGATTAGTTTATCGAGAAGTCACATTGGACTCGGTCCTAATACGTGAAGTTATGACGACTTATTTAACAAAAGAAAAATACTATCTTAAGACGATTATCGAAAAAGGGATTGCGGAAGGATATTATCGAAAAGGATTTGTACCACATATGATTATTCAGCTAAGAAGTCTTTTGCAGATGCCGTATTTGCAACCACAGTATATGAGTGAAGTACTTCACATCCAAACACATGAAGCTTATTTCGTTCATCAATATTATAAAGAGTTAAAAATTTGGCTGAATTCAATGTTGGTAGTGAATCAATTCCGAGATGAAAAGTTAGCTTCCGCTCGTTAATTGATCATAATTTGAATAATTCTTTCCAACATCCCTTGCACTGTGGGCATCTGAACCATAGATAAGAGGGATTTTTTGTTTTTTTGCCATTTTTGCAATCCATTCACCTGGATATGTTTCACCACAATACTCCTTGCGTAAACCAGCAACATTAAAATCAATTTCTAACTTTTGTTCTTTTATTGCTTGAAGTACGTTTAAGATAGTAGATTCAGTCGGAAATGTGACTGGATAGATTTTTTGGAATTTATTCACAAGTGTAATATGACCAATCCTACGTGGCTTAAAGTTTCCTAAGTCACTATTAATAGAATGGATCAGCTCTCTATAATACATAGAATGGAGGTTTTGTAATGATCCTGCAACATCAATCATCAGCCCAAACGTTTTTTCGTCATAATCCATACAGAAGTATTGTTCATCTAACTTTAAAAAATGAACAGAGAGAATACTATCATCTAGGAACTTTCCATATTTGTTTAAAAATTGTGTTGTTTCTTTCTCGAATTCCTTTATATAATCCACTTCTAATCCAGTGTGTATTGTAATATGGTTGCGGTATTTATCTTTTAACGATTGTATTTCACTAATATAAGAATCTATGTCAACTAGTTTCATTGCACTGTTTTCTGAAGGGGTGGGGTCTTTAAAACCTAAAGGGAGTGGGGCGTGTTCAGTGAAAGTTAAGCTGTCAAAGTTTTCTTTAATTGCTTGCTCAACATATGCTTCTAGTTCATCAGTTGTTCCGTGTGGACAAAAAGGTGTATGTACATGGCCATCCTTTTTCTTCATCTTCAACTTCCTTTCGAAAAAATAATATTTGCAAGTACCCACTGAATAAGTTATCACCCATTAAAACTTCTTAAAAAGATCATCATTTTCCAATAGAAGTGTAAACCTGTCAATGGTTGATAATTAATGTAAAAAAATAAAAAATTACTGGTCAAAAATTGTCGTATACATGGTATCATAAATACAATGAAATCACATTAATAAATTGTTCTTGCAATTTAGGACCATTTTTTCGTAAACGATTGCTTCTTTATGAGAAAAGGTGGTCCATTCACTAATTCTACATAAGTAAAACTTATATATAAACATGAATATAGATGAATGATAGATATTTGAACAAAGCGCTTATCAGCATGATATTCTGAAACTTTCATCAGTGGGGAGTTTTTTTTCCTGTCATGAGGATTTTGTGTAACAACGAGGGGGCTCATTATGGAAGTTATAATTGTATTAATCCTTCTTTTATGTATTCTATTCGGTGCAGGATACATGTTAAGAAGAAGGATTTATAAAGATGTGGATCGGTTAGAGGCATGGAAGATTGAAATCAGGAACCGATCTATAATAGATGAATTATCAAAAGTGAAAGAATTAAAAATGATTGGACAGACAGAAAAGTTGTTCGAGCAATGGAGAAACGAATGGGATGAGATTTTGACGACCCAGCTTCCAAAAGTTGAGGAACTTCTCTTTGATGCAGAAGGCTTCTCTGATAAATATCGATTTAAAAAGGCTCAAAATGTTCTCAGGCATATTGAAGATGTCCTAAAAACGGTTGATGAAAATATTGAGAAAATCATTTTAGAAATAAATGAGTTAGTTACTAGTAAAGAAAAGAACATGGTCGAAAGCGTACAGATAAAAGAACAATTCAAAAAAGTAAAAAAGACGCTGCTTGCTCATGGACATCAGTTCGGGAAGGCGCATGGTAATTTAGAAGAAAAACTTGCTGAACTTACTACTGCGTTTAAACAGTTTGATTCTGAAACTGAAGAAGGTAACTACTTATCCGCTAGAGAAATATTAGTAAAGATAAAGACAGAGCTTGGTCGACTTCAAAATAAAATTAATGACATTCCTAAGTTGCTTACTGAGTGCAATATCACAATACCCAATCTTCTGAAAGAATTAGAAGAAGGATATAAAGATATGATAGATAATGGTTATTACTTAGAGCATCTCCAAGTCGATGTAGAAATTGAAAAAATAAACAAGCAGCTGACAGTATATCGCCAACAACTTGAAGGATCAGAAATTGAAGATGTTGTGGAAGATCTACAAGTAACACAAGAATCAATCGATGCGATTTACGATCTCTTGGAAAAGGAAGTTGAAGCAAGTCTATTTGTCAGACAAGCAAAAGAAACAATTAATAGAAAGTTAGTGGAATTAACAGAGCAAAAACTAGAAACATTAGAAGAGACGGCTTTGGTTAAACAAAGTTATCAATTATCTGAAGCAGAGTTAGGAAGACAGAAGCTTATCGAAAAACAACTTGCACAAGTTGAAAAGAAATTTGCGCACATAGATCAAAATATACAAAGTGAGCATGTTGCACATTCATTTATTAAGGAAGAACTTATAGAAATTGAACAGCAGGTTGAACAGCTTTTTGATGAACATAATCAATATCGTGATATGCTGCAAACGCTTAGGAAAGATGAACTTCAAGCACGGGAACGATTATCTCAATTGAAACGAATATTACTCAATACAATAAGAGTTATCCAGCAAAGTAATATTCCAGGCTTACCTCCTGAATTCCTGGGACTAATTGACGAATCTAAAAAGGATGTACAGTTAGTTTCATTAAAATTAGATGAAATACCTCTAAATATGATGATTGTTAATCAACTACTAGATGATGCGATACAATCTGTAGAATCGTTAGAAGGCCATGCTAATGAATTAATTGAGCAAGTAAAATTGGTTGAACATGTTATTCAATATGGTAATAGATATCGCAGTCGAAATACGCAGCTTGACGAAAAATTTATTGAGGCCGAAGAATTGTTCCGTGAAACGAAATATAATAAATCATTAGAAGTTGCAGCAGCAGCACTTGAACATATTGAACCAAATTCAATAACAAAGATACAAGAAATAGTTAACTCAAAGCAACATTCATAATATAGCTAAAACAGGGATGACTACTAGAAATGGTTCTGACCATGTAACTAGACAGAAGGTTTAGTACATGATCAATTCACCTAGTCATACCTGTTTTTTATGTTATAGGAAACTATAAAATTCTTGTACTGTGGATAAGCGCACGGCATCCAGCGTAAGCGTCAGGCCCCTCTTGGGTCTAAGTTACTTTTGAATTGAAGGCAAAAAACACCTTCTGTTCAAAAGCGTCTTATTTGCCTGAGGCTGACCAAGGCGCTTGCGCTTTTGTTCTTTGCAATTTTTCAATTAAGTCGTGAGTAAACTATTTTAAATTTGCATTTTGGTATGTTATTATTACACCTTGATAAGGGTAAGGAAACGAAATTTGCATGATCACATTAGTGAAATTAAGAAAGTTTAGTCATTATTATTCTAGCCCAAATACTTTGGCCTTAGCTCACATTGTGCGAGAAAATAGTGATAGTTACTGCCAGTAGCTTATGGTCACAGATGAATGGAAGGTAAAGAATATCTACGTTTGTTATGTATCCTTTTCGTCCGACGGCTAATTAATAAGAGTTACTGAATTACTAATATAAAGATAGAAAGAGGAAATAGTATGTTGTATATTGACAACAGTGCAACAACAAAACCTTATCCAGAGGTTATATCAACATATGTTAAAGTAACAGAAGATTACTTTGCAAACCCATCATCATTACATACACTTGGTAGTGAAGCGGAGTCGCTTTTAAATCAGTCTAGAAAACAGGTTGCATCGCTCTTAGGAGTGCAGCCCCAGGAGGTTATTTTCACTTCTGGTGGTACAGAGGGCAATAATCTTGCTATTAAGGGGACTGCACTTTTTAATCGGCATAAAGGAAATCATATTATCACATCAATGATTGAGCATCCATCTGTTTTGGAATCGGTTAAACAACTGGAATTAATTCATGATTTCGAAGTTACCTATCTCCCAGTAGATGATAACGGCATTGTCTCGCTCGAACACTTGAAAAAGGAATTGCGCAACGATACGATTCTCGTTTCAATCATGCATGTTAATAATGAAGTGGGAACGATTCAGCCGGTTACGGAAATTGGTCAGTTGCTTAAGCAATATCCGAATGCGTTGTTTCATGTTGACAATGTTCAAGGAATAACGAAAGTGCCACTCGATTTAAACAAGGCGAATATTGATCTCTGTACCATTTCAGGTCACAAATTTCATGGATTGAATGGGACTGGTGCATTGTTTGTGAGGACAGGAGTTGACCTTCTTCCTCTTTTTTCAGGTGGCTCGCAAGAAAAGCAATTGCGGTCAGGGACAGAAAGTCTTGCAGGAAATGTCGCATTGGCGAAAGCACTTAGAATGGCGTCTGAAAAATTTAAACAACAACATTCGATTTTAAATGCCACACATACTAAATTACGTTCTGAATTAATGAAGATTGATGGTGTCATTGTTAACACTCCAGAGGAAAATGCAGCACCCCACATTATGAATTTTTCAGTACCAACAGTGAAAGCTGAAGTGCTGGTTCACTTTTTTGGTGAGCATAATATATTTGTTTCAACAACATCTGCTTGTTCTTCTAGAAGTAAAGCAATCAGCAATACTTTGCTAGCTATGAATAAACATCAAGATATAGCGAAAAGTGCAATTCGAATCAGTTTGTCACTAGAACATAATGAAGAAATGATTACTCCTTTTATCCAGATTCTTAAAAAAGGGTTAGAAAAATTAAAGAAGGTAATGAGGTAGAAAAAATGAAATTTGACCACATATTAATTCGATTTGGGGAAATATCTACAAAGGGACGAAATCGCAAAATATTTGTTGATAGATTAAAAAATAACATAAGGGATGTACTAACAGATTATCCTAGCCTAGTTTTTCAAGGTACACGTGATCGAATTTATATCCACCTAAATGGGGAGGACCATGATGTAATTGTTGAAAGGTTAAAAGCTATATTTGGAATTCAATCATTTAGTTTAGCAACTAAATGTGAAAGTGAAATAACGAAAATAAAAGAACAGGCGTTACAAGCGATTAAAAGTTTATCACAACCGAATGACACATTTAAAGTAACAGCAAAACGAGCAGATAAACAATTCCCACTTAATACGAACGAACTAAATTATCAAATTGGGAGCCACGTTCTCATCAATACGGAGGACTTGACTGTAGATGTAAAGAATCCAACGATTAACCTTCGTGTTGAAGTTCGCAGTGAAGCTACATATCTTACGTGTTACGATTATAAAGGTGCTGGAGGTCTACCTGTAGGCTCAGGTGGTAAGGCAATGTTACTGTTATCAGGTGGAATCGACAGTCCTGTTGCTGGTTATCTCTCCCTCAAAAGAGGAGTAGCGCTAGAGGTGATTCACTTTTTTAGTCCGCCATACACAAGTGAACGTGCTAAACAAAAGGTCATTGATTTAACGAAAGAATTAACGGCATTCGGTGGGAAAATAAAACTTCATATCATCCCATTTACTGCTATTCAGGAAAAAATCCAAGCACAAGTTCCAGAAAATTATACGATGACATCGACACGTAGAATGATGCTTAAAATTGCAGATGAATTGCGAGAAAAGCAGCAAATTCTTGCGTTGATCACAGGGGAAAGTCTTGGACAAGTAGCAAGTCAAACTTTGGAAAGCATGGTAGCAATAAACGACGTAACAAGCACACCAATTATTCGTCCCCTCATCACAATGGACAAAGAAGAAATTATTGATATTGCCAAAAAAATTGGCACACATGAAATATCTATTCGCCCATATGAGGATTGCTGTACGATTTTTACTCCTGCAAGCCCGAAAACAAAACCAAAGCTTGAAAAGGTATCTCGTTTTGAAAGCTACGTCGATTTTGATGAGCTTGTTACAGATGCAGTCAACAATGTAGAAACAATCATCGTAACGAAAGAAAAAAGGGATGAATTCAATAGCTTATTTTAATGAATAATATGTTAAAATTTACTAAATAATAATATGAATGAAGCCATGTGTATTTACACATTCTATACTCACAAGGAGGTGATACACATGGCACAAAGTAACAATTCAAATCAACTTGTTGTACCAGGTGCACAACAAGCTATCGATCAAATGAAATATGAAATTGCTTCAGAGTTTGGTGTTAACTTAGGAGCAGAAACTACTTCACGCGCTAACGGTTCTGTTGGTGGTGAGATTACGAAACGTCTCGTTTCTTTAGCTCAACAACAACTTGGTGGCGGTGCTTACTAACAACAAAAATTTAATAAATTATGGCTACTAGGGTGGGGATAAAACCCCTCCCTTTTTATGTGAAGAATTATAAGGTTTTTTTTGTTCACAATCTTTTGCCATGATTATTTAATAATAGGATCTTTTGGTAGACTAGATGAAAGAGGGGGAAATCTCCTACTTCAAGGTGTAGAGGAAACGTAGACCAATAAAACGACATAGATGTTCAACTTATACAAACGATCTATGAGGATTTAATAAAATTAATGTGATGAAAATTTCACTTAATTAATGTTTAAAAAGGTATTATGTTCAGGTACACTATTGAAGTACTTAAATGAAGGAGGGGGAAACATGGTAAGAGAAGAACTAATTGCCCCATTAAACTATAACCTTGTCGAAGAGATAGAAAAGCATGCGACTGATGCAACAAGAATCGCATTAAAGTGGGAAAATCAGCAAGGTGGGAAAAGTGAGATTACCTATCAAGCATTGATAGAAAAGGCAAACAAGATAGGAAATGGTTTACATAGTCAAGGGTTAAAAAAAGGTGATAAAGTACTTATTGTTATTCCAAGGGTCATAGATGCATACGCAATTTATCTAGGCGCATTAAAAGCAGGCTTAGTGGTGATTCCTAGCTCTGAAATGTTACGAACGAAAGATCTGCAGTTTCGTGTGACACATGGCGATGTAAAAGCGGTTATTAGCTATGGACTATACACTGGTGAATTTAGAGGGATTAGTGAATTTAATCAATTAATAAAAATAGTTGTCGATGGAAATGAACAAGATTGGCTTTCATTGGAAGAGTTAATTAATAATCAAAGTGCAGCAATGGAGATAGCAGAAACGAAATCCGATAGTATGGCATTCATATCATACACTTCAGGAACAACAGGAAATCCAAAGGGTGTCGTACATACTCATGGCTGGGCATTCGCTCACATAAGAACATCAGCAAAAAATTGGTTAGGCGTTGAAGAAAACGATATCGTTTGGGCAACTGCAGGCCCTGGATGGCAAAAATGGGTTTGGAGTCCATTTTTATCTGTATTAGGGTCAGGCGCAACAGGATTTATTTATCAGGGGAAATTTGACCCTAATAAATATTTACAACTTTTAGATGAGTACAAAGTCAATGTATTATGCTGTACACCGACTGAATACCGTTTAATGGCAAAGGTTGAGCAACTTGGAAACTATTCACTTTCACATTTACACAGTGCAGTATCTGCTGGTGAACCACTGAATCGTGAAGTAATTGATACGTTTTCGAATCATTTTAATGTGATGGTACGTGATGGGTATGGACAAACAGAAAGCACATTACTAGTTGGTGTGATGAAAGGGATGGAAATTAAACCAGGTTCGATGGGGAAACCGACACCAGGTAATGAAGTCATTATCATCGATGATGAAGGTCAACCATGTTCTGTTGGTGTCGTAGGGGACATTGCTGTGCATAAGGACACACCAGCTTTGTTTAAAGAATACTATAAAGATTCTGAACGAACTGCAATGCAATATAGAGGGGATTATTTTGTTACAGGTGACAGAGCGAAGATGGATGAAGACGGCTACTTTTGGTTTGAAGGCAGAAATGATGATATTATCATTAGCTCTGGTTACACGATTGGACCCTTTGAAGTTGAAGATGCACTTGTTAAACATCCATTAGTCAAGGAGTGTGCGGTTGTTGCCAGCCCTGATGATGTAAGAGGTAATATTGTTAAGGCATATATCATTTTAACGGACCCTTCGATTCCAAAGGATCGAGAGCTAGTTAAAACACTGCAAGACCATGTGAAAAATTATACAGCTCCGTACAAATATCCGCGTGAAATCGAGTTTGTTGATGAGTTACCTAAAACGAGCTCAGGAAAAATTCGCCGGATTGAACTAAGACAGCGTGAAATTGATCGAAAATTAAGTTCAAATCAAATCGATTCTTAAAAACAAAACCCAGGCGATCATCGCTTGGGTTTTGTTTTTGGGGAAATAAGTATATATGGTAACATTCAGATATGAATTTTGTTGATCTAAATGGAGGAATGAAGTGTGGGGACATTATGGTTTGGTGGGAAAATCTATACATTAGAAAAAGAAGGTCGTCATGTTGAAGCGGTATTTGTCAAAAAGGGCTTTATTATAGAAACAGGTCGCTACAAGGATTTAACCAATAAATATAAAACAGAAATAAACAAAACGTATGATTTAAAAGGGAAAACAATGATTCCTGGTCTTGTCGACAGCCATGTTCATTTAATAGGACATGGGGAAAAGCTTTCGCGATTAGATTTTTCTCTGACAACCAGTGCAGAACAACTGTTAGAAATGATCAAAAATCGCGTAAATAATAGTAAGCAAGGAAGTTGGATTATAGGCGAGGGATGGAATGAAAACCAACTGGTGGACCAAAGGATTATCCATAAAATAGAAATAGATCAAATTGCACCAGACCATCCAGTATTGTTAAGAAGGGTTTGTAGACATGCGGTTATCGCGAATTCAAAAGCGTTAGAACTTGCTAATATTACTAGGGATACACCTGACCCAATAGGTGGGGTTATTGTGAAAGATGAAAAAAATGAACCAACTGGTTATTTACTTGACCAAGCGCAAGAGTTTTTGCTCGACATTGCTCCATCTCCAACTCAAAAAGAATTAGAGCATTCACTTGAGGTATCGATAAAGGAGTGTTACCAAAAAGGTTTAGTAGGTGCCCATTCTGAGGATTTGTCCTATTTTGGAAGCTTAGATCAGACATTAGGTGCTTTTCATCATGTATTAAATAAAGGGCTAAAATTTCGCACTCATTTACTCATTCATCATCAAATCGTGGATGAATTTCATCAGAAAAAAAGGGATTTAGGGAGGAACGGTGAGTTTGGTGCGATGAAGATCTTTGCCGATGGGGCTCTAGGAGGAAGAACGGCTTTGTTAAGTTTTCCATATCACGATGCTCCCAATACTACTGGTGTAGCAATTCATTCAAAATCTGAATTAGCCACACTCATTTCAAAAGCGAGAGGGTATCGTATG
This sequence comes from Metabacillus rhizolycopersici, assembly GCF_020075705.1. Next base: position 23,913 of record NZ_JAIQUM010000012.1, read on the forward strand.
GAGGTAGCGATCCATGTAATTGGCGATTTAGCATTCGAATGGGCGCTTGATGCAATATGTGCAAATCCACCGCAAAAAGGCCAACACGATCGTCTGATTCATGGACAAGTTTTACGAAAAGACTTAATTGAAAAGGCGAAGCAACTTCCTATTATCATGGATATTCAACCGCGTTTCGTAGCAAGTGATTTTCCTTGGGTAATTGAAAGAATTGGGGAGGAACATATGGATATGTGCTATGCATGGAAAACGTTGCTTCAAGAAGGAATACATTGCGCCGGTGGTTCTGATGCACCAATTGAATCAATTGATCCGCTATTAGGCATTTATGCAGCCGTAACAAGGACTAGTTCTTATGAAAACTCCGGGATGAGCTATTATCCAGAGCAAAAACTATCAGTTTACGAAGCGGTCGAACTGTATACGAAAGGAAGTGCATATGCTATTCATCATTCACATGATCGCGGAATGATTAGACAAGGGTACACGGCAGATTTTACAATATTTGATCAAGATATTTTTGAAATAGAACACGACGAGCTATTACATACAAAAGTTATGTTGACTGTAATAGACAATGACATTATGTATAAATATGAGTAGCAAGAAAAAGGTTTTTAACCTATACAGTTTTGAACTTAGAGTTAATGACTATTTATCCTAATTGACCAGAAGTTGAAGGTATAGGACATCTTCAACCTCTGGATTGGATTATTTGCCTAGGCTGATCAAGGCACTTCCGCTTTTGTTCTGTTATAGGAAACTATAAAACTCTTGTACTGTGGATAAGCGCACGACATCCAGCTCCAGCGCCTAGCCCCTCGGGGTCATAAGCCACGCATGAATTGAAGGCACTTCCGCTTTTGTTCTTTACAAAAACGTTCTTTTTACTTTATCCCAATATGAATTATCCTTTAGCTTCACCGTTTTAATTGGATTTTGGCTAAGGTTAAATTCTAGATTTTGTACATTTCGTATACTTAGTGCTTCGTTATCTATACCGATAAGAGGATAATTATTTCCGTCTTGTGCAATTTTTAAGTAGAGCTTTCTTGTGGAGCTTAAAATAAATGAAGAGCCGAGTGTACGATATAAGTTGTTGTTTAAGGAAGCTAATTCACTTACCTGCATGGAAGCCAGAAGCGGGTCAACCACGGCTCCATTTACTGATTTATTATAAGCTGTACTACCAGTAGGTGTCGAAACAAGCATTCCATCGCCTCTAAATGTTTCAAAATGTAGATCATCGATAAAAACATCGAGGACAAATGTTTTAATAATACTAGACTGTATTGAACATTCATTTAAGCATTTAAATGTTGCTCTATCATTGATCGTTACTTCTAATACGGGATAGCGTCTAACCTCAAGTAGTGATTCAGTTATGGATTGAAGCATTCTTTCGTGTTCATCAAGGTGGAAATCACAATACAAGCCAATTGTTTCATCGGTTCTAATCCCGACGTATAGACAGTCTGAACGGAAATTTGTTTTCTGAACTGCTTGTAAAAATGCCCCATCTCCTCCAATACTTACAATAATATTTGCAAGAGCATGATCTTCTACGACTTGAAATCCATTTTCCTTTGTCATTTCGATTAAGGAAATGATTTTCTTCACTAATTTTTCCTCTTTTGTGTAATAAAAGTATAGATTACGACGAGCTGACATGATAATTCCTCCCCTTGATAAGGTAATTTCTCCACTTTTTACCTTGGAAATGATACAATACACTATGTTATTAAGTTTACCACTTTTACATAATGTAATGGTTTATTAGCTACAAAATTCATAGAATAACGATATTTGAAAAAGGAGGAGGCAAATTTAATGAATGGTAAACGCTGGGGAGCAATTGCAATTGCAGGTGTTTTATTCGTGTTCTCGATCATTTTTAGCTCAGCAATGATGTTTATAAATCAAAGTAAGCTATTTACAGATGCATTTGCATCAAGTTCTGAATTCTCGGAGGAGGTTATTGAAGAAGGTACTTCTCTTGATAAAATCCTTGTTTTAAACGTAAATGGTGTTATTCAAGACACTGGAGAAGATGTTACGTCTTTTTTTAGTACTGCAGGTTATCATCATCAAACCTTTTTAGATATGGTTGAGGCAGCAGGTGAAGATAACAATGTAAAGGGAATCATCCTTAGAGTAAACTCACCTGGTGGGGGAGTTGTGGAAAGTGCTGAAATACATAAAAAACTAATGGAATTAAAAGCGAAAAGCGAAAAGCCACTGTATGTTTCTATGGGTACCACAGCTGCATCAGGTGGTTATTACATAGCTACTGCAGCTGACAAAATTTTTGCAGCACCAGATACACTTACTGGTTCTCTTGGCGTTATTATGCAGTCAATCAATTATGGGGAATTAGCTGAAAAATATGGTGTAAAGGTTGAAACAATTAAGAGTGGTCCATACAAGGATATTTTCTCACCTACTCGTGAGATGACAGCGGAAGAAAGAAAGATTCTTCAATCGATGGTAGACAATGCTTATAAAGGATTTGTAAATGTCATATCAGAGGGGCGTCAATTATCTGAACAAGAGGTTCGTACTATTGCGGATGGTCGAATATATGATGGTAGACAGGCAAAAGAAAAGAAACTGATTGATGAGCTTGGTTATTTTGATGAAGCGGTAGATGCAATGAGAAAGGACTTCGATTTAAAGGACGCACAGGTCGTTGAATATGGTGATTCATTAGGACTAAGCTCCTTCCTAACGATGAGTGCTAGTAAAGTATTTAAAGATGATATTGAATTATCTAATCTTTACAAGCTGCTTTCTCACCAAGGTTCTCCAAGACTTATGTACTTGTATTCAGAATAAGGGGGGATAAACGTGGATGCTACTATTGAAGATTCAAATACGATCGAACGCGCGCATGAGTCTATAGAAAACAAAAATACAATTGATTATAACTATTTACCAGCAGGATTTTGGATCCGCTTTTGGGCTTATTTAGTTGATTTGATTGTCATTGGTAGTGTGAATCGAATCGTTATCTACCCTCTATTTGGACTGATGGGACTAAATAACAGTGATTCATTTATGTTTTCTCCTGTCTCCATTGCAACTACTATTATCTTTTTTGCCTATTTTGTTTTAATGACAAAGTACCTTGAACAAACATTAGGAAAAATGATATTCGGAATAAAAGTAGTTTCGCTAAAAGGGGATCGGTTAAATTGGGGTACAATTTTATTTAGGGAATTAATCGGACGCTACATCTCTAAAATCATTTGGATTGCCTATGTTGTTGTTGCATTTACCCCTAAAAAGCAAGGATTGCATGATATTTTTGCAGATACACAGGTTATACATGAGAAATTATTTATCGAAAAGTTAGAAGAAAAGTCTGCTGAATAAATCAGCAGGCTTTTTTTGATGAATAATAGTGCGAGACTTATCTTAACTTTTACTGCAAGCTGACGCGGGAAATGTTGTGTACTTAGTTTAAATGACTAGTTTTAAAGAATAGCACGGTCTATATGCCCGAGAATGAAAAAAGTGAGAAAACGGTAATGAAAGCCGATCAAAGTTGCCCGTCACTCAAGTGAAAAGAAGATTGCGGTACCAAAAGGATACACCGTTGTTACGCGTAATCTGTAAAATTACGAACATTATTCAGCTTTCCTTATTACAGAACAAGAACAATAATCGAGGAAATTAAAAAAAACTTCAAAATCAATGCATACTTACTATGTAAAAAACATGTCATTGCTTCTGGAATTTTAACAAAAGCGCTCCAAAACGGAACCCTACTTAATAAATCAGTAGGTTTATTTTGTTTTTAGAGGGGTGATAATGGATGATTGAAAGGGTGTGGGGCTATTTGAATTGGTTAATTATCATCTTATTGCTTTTATTCATCCTCTTTTTCCTTATCCTTTTTACAAAAGTGACTGTTACACTCGACTTAAATCATGTCGGTGATAACGACCAGTTTAAAGTGAAATTTCGCGCATGGTTTGGATTACTACGCTATACGATCAACATACCATTAGTGAAGATAGATGATGATGGGCCAAATCTTATTGTAAAGGAAGAGCAAAAAGTCGGAAGTGAAAATGCAATTCATAATGCAAATCCTAAAGGAAAAGAAAAAAAGGTAACACCTGAAGACGTACTTAATGGCATAAGGGATATAAAAGAGATTATAGAACATATCGTTGGGTTACATAAAATTATTCGTCGATTTTTAAAGAAAATAAAAATAAAAAAACTTGAGTGGCATTCGCAATTTGGGGTTGGTGATGCAGCACATACTGGCTTGTTAACAGGTGCTGCATGGGCAATTAAAGGAAGCGTTATCGGGATAATTAGCCAATATTTGAGGTTAATTGCTAAGCCTGTTGTTACCATTACACCTGAATTTAACCAATACTGTTCAAGAACAAAATTACAGTGTATTTTTCAATTTCGAATCGGGCAGACTATATTGGCAGGTATTCAAATCATTAAATATTGGAAAGGTGGAATTCCAAAGTTGAAAAATAAACCATTCTCACTTTTTACAAATTAACTAGGATGGGGATACATTTGGAGACACTTTTTTAGTATGAGATGCAAATGACCGGTTACATTTAATATGATTGAAGGAGGCTACATAGAATGAGTGATCATCCAATTCAGGGACTAATGAAAACAGCCATGGAAAATTTAAAGCAAATGATTGACGTTAATACAATCATAGGGGATCCTGTAGAAACACCAGACGGGAGTGTTATTTTAACTGTATCAAAAGTAGGATTTGGATTTGCGGCAGGAGGTAGTGAATTCAATTCTACAGGTGCAGAAGAGGGTGATGCTCAAAAATCACCAAAACTACCGTTCGGCGGTGGAAGTGGTGGTGGAGTTTCAATTACGCCGATTGCGTTTTTAATCGTATCTTCTTCCGGTGTGAAAATACTACATTTAGATGAAAGTACTCATCTTTATGAAAAAATATTAGAAGCAGCCCCACAAACGTTTGAGAAAATACAAGGAATGTTCAAAAAAGATAAAAATAATACGAACAGCAAAGATGAATACAATCAACCAAAACATGACTTAGACATTTAACTGCCCTATTGGCAGTTAAATTTTTGTGTTGGTTCAGCAATTATATGCTAATGGGAAAGCGTGTAAGAAAAACTGAGCTGAATTTAGATGGAAGGTTGCGTATTTCTAACAGTTTAAAATAATTGATTAATTCGGAAAGCTAGTCTATATTTACACTGTACATATATTAAAAAGGAGGAATTTGGTATGGCTTCTATTACGTTTAAAAACAGTCCAGTTACATTGTTAGGAAATGAAGTAAAGGTAGGGGACAATGCACCTGATTTTACTGTGCTTTCGAACGATTTAGCTCCTGTTACACTTGCTGATTCAAAAGGAAAGGTTCGTCTCATCTCCGTGGTACCATCAATTGATACTGGGGTTTGTGATGCTCAAACACGTCGTTTTAACGAAGAAGCATCTGCTCTAGGTAATGTTGAAGTATTAACGATTAGCATGGACTTACCATTTGCTCAAAAAAGATGGTGTGCTGCAAATGGGATTGAAAATGTACAAACACTTTCTGATCACCGTGATGCATCATTTGGTGAAGCTTATGGCGTTCATATTCAAGAATTGCGCTTATTAGCACGTGCGGTATTTGTTGTTGATGCAAATGATAAAGTAACTTATGTAGAGTATGTGAGTGAAGCAACAAATCATCCTAACTACGAAGCTGCAATCGAAGCTGCTAAATCTGCACAATAAAAGGAACCTTTAACAAACAATGATAACGATGAATGAGACTGTCCTAATTGGGCAGTCTTTTTGCGTGTCCAAGGCGCTTGCGCTTTTGTTCTCGTATCAGAATTTATAAGTTTAGGCTTCGAGAAATGTCCAGCTCCAGCGCCTAGCCCCTCTTGGGTCTAAGCCGCTCTTGAATAGAAGGTGAAAAACACCTTCTATTCAAGAGCGGCTTATGCTTGTCGGGGCTGACCAAGGCGCTTGCGCTTTTCTTAATCAATGTCTAAAATAATAAGAGGTAATACGGCGAGGAGGAAAAGGGATGAAAACAGTTTCTAAGATAGAGAACCTATTTGCAGTAATAAATGAAACAGCAGATCTCATTGCTAAGGAATGTCAATTATCATACATAGAAGCAGTTGCTGAAACAGGTGAAAATATTTTCCATGGTTCTATTTTGCAAGAAGATCTTAGTGAAATTACAGTAAAAAGTATAAAACGTAAATATGAATCCGTAAAAATAGACACATTTGAAAAAGAGGAACTACGTAAAGCATATCAGTTGGCAATTTTAAAAGGATTAAAAGAGGGTGCACACCCTAACCATCAAATGACGCCGGATACAATTGGGTTATTTTTAGGTTATTTAGTAAGTAAATTTGTAGGAAGTCAAAATGAGATTTCTGTATTAGATCCTGCGGTTGGGACAGGTAACCTACTTACAACAATTTTAAATTATTTAGCGTCAAAACAAGTCGAGAGCTATGGTGTAGATGTTGATGATTTACTTATAAAATTATCATATATTAATGCGAACCTTCAGGAGCATCCGGTCAAATTTTTCAACCAAGATAGTTTAGAGCGTTTATTTATTGATCCAGTTGATGTGGTTGTATGTGATTTACCAGTTGGCTATTATCCTAATGATATTGAGGCCTCTAAATATGTGCTTAAGGCAGATGAAGGACATTCGTATTCACATCATCTTTTCATTGAGCAGAGCATAAAGCATACGAAGGAAAATGGGTATTTGTTTTTTATTGTGCCTAATTCTCTATTTGAAACGAAAGAAGCACCGAAGCTTAATCGATATTTAAGAGAAGTGGCAATCATTCAAGGGTTTATTCAATTACCAATTTCATTATTTAAACATGAAAAACATGGGAAAAGCATCTTAGTTCTTCAAAAAAAGGATGAAAATAGCATCCCTCCTAAGCAGGCGTTGCTTGTTGACTTACCGAAATTTTCAGATAAAGTAGCAATGAGTTCAATTATGAAGAAAATAGATCAATGGTTTAAAGAGAACAAATAAGTTTTCTGAATGATGGAAGGAGAGGCTCTCATATTAGGGGGTCTCTATTTTTGTATTTTAAATGGATGAATCCTTACTAAATGGCTTGAACAATACACCTTTTAACTACCTAAATTTTTCGAATAATAAGACTTTGTGTTGAAAGCGGTTTAATTTAATTCATTTCCTTGAAATGTCGAAAATGCAATGTTTAAATGGTAATGGCAGATAATAATCGGTCGCATTTTGTAAAGAATAAAGATGTTAACATTCAGCAAAATGAGAAAGTTTAGCAGGAAATTTGGGTTTCCTACTAAAAACTGGTCGGAGGCTATCGTTTTTCATATCCTATCTTTCAATGGGAAATAAACTTTGATCGTACAAATAGAGAATGAACAATTGCAAAAAAATATGACGTTAAGATAGTCGGAGGATTCGTGCTCTGACTGTTCGCATGCCGCTGCATGTTTGACAAAAACAGTTGGAACGGAATAAAAAGGAGAGTAAAATAATGGCAAAAATAATTGCGATTAATGCTGGTAGTTCATCATTGAAATTTCAACTTTTTGAAATGCCTAGTGAGACAGTTTTAACAAAGGGTTTAGTCGAGAGAATAGGTATTAAAGATTCTGTATTTTCAATTACCGTAAATGGTGAGAAACAAACAGAGGTGGCAGACCTAGCTGACCATGCTGTTGCAGTAAAAATTCTTTTATCAAAATTAACTGATTTAGGAATTATCGATTCACTAGATGAAATTGAGGGAATTGGTCACCGTGTCGTACATGGTGGGGAAATCTTCAGTGATTCTACACTAATAACGGATGAAACGTTAAAACAGATGGAGGAGCTTTCTGAATTAGCACCGCTTCACAATCCAGCGAACATTGTTGGAATTAAGGCATTTAGAGAGGTATTACCAAATGTAGTTTCAGTAGCTGTGTTTGATACTGCATTCCACCAAACAATGCCTGAAAAGTCGTTTTTATATAGCCTTCCATATGAATATTATGAGAAATTTGGCATCCGTAAATACGGTTTTCACGGGACTTCACATAAATATGTATCAGAGCGTGCAGCAGAAATTTTGGGAAGACCAATTGAACACTTACGTTTGATTTCTTGTCACTTAGGGAACGGAGCAAGTATCGCTGCAATTGAAGGTGGCAAATCGATTGATACATCAATGGGATTCACTCCACTTGCAGGTGTTGCAATGGGGACGCGTTCAGGCAACATAGACCCAGCTCTTATTCCATACATTATGGAAAAAACCGACAAATCTGTTGATGAAGTATTAGACGTTTTAAATAAAAAGAGTGGGATTTTAGGAATTTCCGGGATATCAAGCGACTTACGCGATAATATCCAAGCAGAAAAAGAAGGCGATGAAAGAGCTAAGTTGGCTCTTGATGTATTTGCAAGCCGTATTCACAAATACATCGGTTCTTATGCTGCAAGAATGTCTGGTGTAGATGCGATTATTTTTACTGCGGGAATCGGTGAAAACAGTTCGGAAATTCGTGAGCGGGTATTAAAAGGCTTAGAATTTATGGGTGTTTATTGGGATCCATCACTTAATAAAGTACGCGGTGAGGAAACATATATCAGTTACCCACATTCACCAGTAAAAGTATTAGTAATTCCTACGAATGAAGAAGTTATGATTGCACGTGATGTTGTTCGCTTAGCGAAGTAATTTAACTAAAGTGAGCAGGTTGTTCGGGCTAAGGACATAAGGTGCCCGTTAATTCTCTTTTAGAGAGGACAAAGTGATAGCAGACACACATAAACCTAAACGAAGAACAAAGACAGTCGAGGAGAAATCGACTGTCTTTTTGTGTTATGATTTACATGTAACGAGATTCAGCTGTTAGTAACTACTTATTACGTCGAAGGAATAAGGAGATAATAGGATGAATGATACTGAATATCGGAAGGTGATTTTAAAAGAAATCGCATTATGGGAAAATGAATTACGAACTGATGTCCGTACCGATTTAGAGAGGGCATTTAATAGATGGATGAATCGGAAAATTGATGCTCTTCCAGGTTCCGTAAAGCAAATATTCTTTAGGAAAATAGATGAAAGTCTTTTTAATTTACATTCTTTTATTCAAAATTCTTTATTTCAACAAGATGTTAAAAAACAAATACTCTTATCGGCAAAGATATTGAACGAACACATTGTTCAAATTGATGATTTACATATGCTTTCTATTGATCAACTCCATTATTTAGCAGACCTTCAAACAGCAAAGCACCGCCTATATTCATTTATTCAAGGCGGTATAACTGGGACAGGTGGAATTCTCCTGACAGGTGTTGATATACCAGCACAAACGATACTTAATCTGCGCTCTATTCAGATGGTAGCTATGTGTTATGGATATGAAATTAATAATCCATTTGAAATGATGCTATCCTTAAAAGTTTATTATGCTTCACTCATGCCAAGACATCTTCAATATCAGCAATGGCAAGAATTGAAAAAGGAAATAGATGAAAGGGATAGCATGTACTATTTCTATGAAGGAAAAGATGATCTTGCTGATTCAACTAGCTTGGAATTCATCTTAAAACAAGTGACAAAGCTTTCTGTATTAAGCTTTTTAAAAAGAAAGATTGTTGCTGGGTTGCCCCTTTTTAGTATCATGATTGGAGCAGGGGCTAATTACCAGCTTACACGGCAAGTAACGGAATTTGCCAATAAATTTTATCAATATAGATTAATTAACGAAAAATCAAATGGGATCTAGGAGGGATGTTATGAGTAATATTGAGCATAAGCTTGAAGCCCCGCATTCTGTTAAGTGTAAGGTTATTACAATTAGCGATACGAGAGATAAAGAAACGGATAAGAGTGGGAAGCTAATCAAAAAGTTATTAGAAGAGAACGGACATCAAGTGAGTGAATATGAAATTGTAAGAGATGAAAAAACATTAATCCGTACTTCTATCACCGAAGGATGTGAAGCTCGTGATATTGATGTTGTTCTTACAAATGGAGGAACAGGTATTGCAAAACGTGATGTCACAATCGAGGCTGTTCAATCGTTAATTGAAAAAGAGATTCCCGGATTTGGAGAAATCTTTCGTATGTTAAGTTTTCAGGAGGATATTGGCTCTGCAGCTATTTTAAGCAGAGCTTTAGCGGGAGTTGCGATGGACACAGCTGTTTTTGCCATGCCAGGTTCGTCAGGCGCTGTCAAATTGGCCATGGAAAAACTGATCCTTCCAGAACTAGGTCACGTAGTAAGAGAAATAAGAAAAGATCTATCTCATTAAGTGGAACACATAAGAAAAGAGGGCTGCCAGTGTAGCCTTCTTTTCTTATGTGAGTATGTTCATTGTAGACTCACACTCTCAACCAAATTCTGAACTCTTTGCATGCAATTGACAAGAGAGGGGAAAGCATCCTTCTTCATTCTGTGAAGATTATTCCTTTTTATTCCAATATCTCCCGCGCTAAAAAGATAAAACGAACAAAATAAGTTCCAGATCCGTTCAATGCAGCAATTCCCATTCATGATTTGAGGTGGGAAGGTTAAAATATTGAATAGCATCGTTACCTCAATTGACCTTCTAATCAAACTACTTGGTTGGGATAAAAAAGGTTGAATTAATTTTTATACAAATATTCTGCAAAAATATACAGTTTTCTATTGACGAAATAGTAGAACGTTGGTAAAGTGATACTTACATAGAAAATGTATTTTTATAAACATATATTAATTTTTATACATTCAAGGGGGAACACATAGATGAAAAAAGTAGTGTTAGCATATTCTGGAGGATTAGATACCTCTGTTGCAATTAAATGGTTACAAGAACAAGGTTATTCAGTTGTTGCATGTTGTTTAGATGTAGGTGAAGGAAAAGATACAGCATTCGTTCAACAAAAGGCTCTTCAAGTAGGTGCAGTAGAATCATATATGATTGATGCAAAAGAAGAGTATGCGAAAGATTTCGCATTAGTTGCTTTACAAGCTCATGCATTATATGAAGGGAAATATCCACTTGTTTCAGCATTATCTCGTCCATTGATTGCCAAGAAACTTGTGGAAATCGCTGAAAAAGAAAATGCTGTAGCTATTGCTCATGGTTGTACAGGAAAAGGAAACGACCAGGTTCGTTTCGAAGTATCGATTAAAGCTTTAAACCCTGATCTTGAAGTTCTTGCGCCAGTTAGAGAATGGGGCTGGTCACGTGAAGAAGAAATCGAATATGCAATGAAACACGATATTCCAATTCCAATCAATTTAGACAGCCCATATTCAATTGACCAAAACCTTTGGGGAAGAAGTAATGAATGTGGTATTTTAGAAGACCCATGGGCTGCGCCGCCAGAAGGTGCATACGATTTAACTGTACCATTAGAAAAAACACCTGACGAAGCAGAAATAATTGAACTTCATTTTGAACAAGGTGTACCAGTGAAAATCAATGATAAAGCATATCCACTTCATGAGTTGATTCTAGAGCTTAATGAAATTGCAGGTAAGCACGGTGTTGGACGTATTGACCATGTTGAAAATCGTCTAGTTGGGATCAAATCACGTGAAGTTTATGAATGTCCTGGTGCAATGACACTAATTAAAGCACATAAAGAGCTTGAAGATTTAACATTAGTAAAAGAAGTTGCTCACTTTAAACCAATGATTGAGCAAAAGCTAACTGAATTAATTTATAACGGATTATGGTTCTCACCATTAAAGAATGCATTACATGCTTTCTTACAAGAAACACAAAAATATGTTACTGGTACGGTTCGCGTAAAATTATTTAAAGGTCATGCCATTGTTGAAGGCAGAAAATCTGAGTATTCTTTATATGATGAGAAGCTTGCAACATATACAAAAGATGATGCATTTGATCACAATGCAGCAATCGGTTTTATTGAATTATGGGGACTTCCAACGAAAGTGAACAGCATGGTGAAAAACAAGAAGGTAGAAGTATGAAAAAACTTTGGGGTGGACGTTTTCAAAAAACCCCTGAACAATGGGTGGATGAGTTCGGCGCATCCATCCATTTTGATCAGGAATTAGTTGAGGAGGACATAACAGGTAGTCTTGCTCATGTGGATATGTTAGGTAAATGTGGGATTATTAGCAACGAAGAAGCGGAGCAAATCACCAAGGGTTTAACGACGCTTTTAGAAAAAGCAAAGAAGAATGAGCTTACCTTTTCAGTTAACTATGAGGATATTCATTTAAACATTGAAAAGATGTTAATTGATGAAATTGGTCCTGTAGGAGGAAAATTACATACAGGAAGAAGTCGAAACGATCAAGTTGCAACAGATATGCACTTATATTTACGTAAGCATGTAGTGATGGCTGTTGAGTTAATCGAAGGGCTTCAAAAATCTCTTTTAGCTAAGGCTGAAGAGCATGTAGAAACAATCTTACCGGGCTATACACATCTTCAACGGGCACAACCAATTTCATTTGCCCATCATTTAATGGCTTATTTTTGGATGCTTGACCGTGATAAACAAAGATTTACCGAATCAATTAAACGAATTAACATTTCACCACTTGGAAGTGCTGCCCTTGCAGGAACAACCTTTCCGATTGATCGTGAGTATACGGCAGAAAAACTCGATTTTGACGGAATTTATGAAAATAGCCTAGATGGTGTAAGTGATCGAGATTTCATCATTGAATTTTTAGGTAACAGTTCTTTGTTAATGATGCATCTATCACGTTTCTGTGAAGAAATCATTTTATGGTGCTCTCAAGAATTTCAATTTATTGAGCTTGATGATACGTACGCAACTGGAAGTAGTATCATGCCACAGAAAAAGAATCCTGACATGGCAGAACTAATTAGAGGGAAAACAGGAAGAGTCTATGGTAATTTAATGTCTTTATTAACGATATTAAAAGGACTTCCGTTAGCATATAATAAAGACCTTCAGGAAGATAAAGAAGGAATGTTTGATACTGTCAAAACAATTGAAGGCAGTCTTCAAATATTTATCGGTATGATTGATTCATTAAAAGTGAACAAAGAAAAGATGGAAAAGGCTACAAACGAAGACTTTTCGAATGCAACTGAACTCGCTGATTATCTTTCTACTAAAGGAATGCCTTTTAGAGAAGCGCATGAGGTTGTAGGAACTCTTGTTTATCAGTGCATTCAAAAAGGTATTTACTTAAAAGATTTACCATTTGAAGACTACAAACAATCTTCTGAACTGTTTCAGGAGGATTTATATGAAATTATTAGTCCTTATGAAGCCGTTAGAAAGCGGATGAGCGCTGGTGGGACAGGCTTCATAATGGTGAGAAACGCAATCGAAAAAGCGAAAGCGACTTTAAACTAAGTCTACAATAGTGAGTGAATAAGCTTCTTATTTTCAGAGACACTAATCGCGAGTAAATGAAAATAAGGAGCTGACTGTTTTGGAAGAAAAACGAGTAACAAGACAAACATATTATTATGATCATCAAGGTGAACTTGAAACGATTCAGCAAATAGCTGATGCTTATTCAGGTGGTTTCGTTGATCAGCAATTTCACCAAAATTTTGGTATTAATGAGCAATTCCAAGCGAGAGAAGAATAGTCTGAGTGTGAATACAAAAAATGGCTGGCTGATAGTTGTCGGTCTTTTTTTGTATGCAAATTTTATGAATTCAATTCCGTTTTTACAAAATGTTACAAGATCTTAAATAAGCTTATTGTAAAATGGGAGTAATGTTAGGTGGGGGAACTTCCCTGTGTATCACCATCTTGAAGTAAATTTGCAGTGAAATCAAACGATAGATTAGGGCAATATTGGAAAAATCAAGAGTCATCAATAATACGAGGAGGATTTAGGATGAAAATTGGTATTCCTACAGAGATAAAAAATAATGAAAATCGTGTTGCCATGACTCCCGCAGGTGCATTCCAGCTCGTGAAATCTGGACACGAAGTCTATATTGAATCAAATGCAGGTGTAGAGTCAGGATTTTCAGATGAGCAATATACAGAAGCTGGTGCCAAAATAGTTGGAAATGCTCAGCAAGCATGGGCTACTGATATGGTTATGAAGGTAAAGGAGCCGGTAAAAGAGGAATATCAATATTTCCGTGAGGGATTAATTTTATTTACGTATTTACATCTTGCAGCAGAGCCTGAGCTAACATTAGCATTAATTGATCATAAAGTAATTGCTATCGCTTATGAAACCGTTCAGCTTACGAATGGCTCTCTACCACTTCTAACGCCAATGAGCGAAGTTGCTGGTCGAATGGCTTCTCAAATTGGTGCGCAATTTTTAGAGAAACCAAGAGGAGGTAAGGGCATTTTATTGGCTGGAGTACCAGGAACTAAGCGGGGGAAAGTTACAATTATTGGCGGTGGAGTTGCGGGTACAAACGCAGCCAAAATCGCGATTGGACTAGGTGCTGAGGTAACCATTTTAGATGTCAATCCTGAAAGACTAAGACAATTAGATGATATTTATGGTAAAGACATTTCAACTCTAATGTCTAACTCTTTTAATATTTCTGAATCTGTTCGCGAATCTGATTTAGTTATTGGTGCAGTATTAATTCCGGGAGCAAAAGCACCGAAGCTTGTGTCAGAGGATGACGTACGGTCGATGTCAAAAGGTTCTGTCATTGTTGATATTGCCATTGATCAAGGGGGGATTTTTGCCACGACTGACAAAATAACGACACATGATCATCCGACTTATGTGAAACATGGCGTTTTACATTATGCAGTGGCAAATATGCCAGGCGCTGTTCCGCGAACGTCAACCTTTGCGCTCACAAATGTCACAGTGCCTTATGCTGTGCAAATCGCATCAAAGGGTTATAAAAAGGCCTGCTTGGAAAATGAAGCGTTATTAAAAGGTGTAAATACATTAGATGGAAATGTAACGTATGAGGCTGTAGCAACAGCACATGGGCTCACTTACCTTGATCCACGTACTTTGTTACTAAGTACTTAAAATTGTTAAACGTAATTTTAAAAAGCTAAATGTTTTAATCTAACGTAGAAATAGGGTAAGATTTTTTATAGAAGTGATTGCTTCTGCTAGAAAAAATAAGATGAGAGCAGGTGGAGATAATGCAAGTTTCTTATCATGGTCATTCAGCCGTGCAAGTTTCAACAGGAACGAAAAAGATTATTATTGACCCGTTTATTAATGGCAATGAGTTATCAGATTTAGAAGTAGCTAATCTTGAAGTTGATGTGATTATATTAACACATGGTCACAATGATCATTTCGGTGACACGGTAGAAATTGCTAAGAAAAACAATGCATTAGTGATTGCTCCTTATGAATTAGCAGTCTACATAGGTAAGAATGATATTAAGATTCATCCAATGAATATAGGTGGAGCTTATCAATTTGATTTTGGTACAGTAAAATTGACACAGGCTTTTCATGGATCAAGCTATGAAGAACAAGATGGAACTGTCGTCTATACTGGTATGCCTTCAGGAGTATTATTAACAGTTAACGGGCAAACAATTTATCATGCTGGTGATACTGCATTGTTTTCAGATATGAAAATGATTGGAGAACGAAATTCGATCGATCTAGCATTTTTACCAATTGGGGATAATTTAACAATGGGTCCAGAGGATGCGGTAGCTGCTGCTGATTGGCTAAAGGCGAAAAAAGTCGTACCGATTCATTATAATACGTTTCCTGCGATTAAACAGGATCCGGTAAAGTTCACAGATATGTTACCGAAAGATGTGGGTGTTCCATTAAAGGTAGGAGAAAAGCTCGAACTATAAAGTGAAGCTTCTATCAGTCGTGTGTATGTGTTCATCTATCTCTTTTGATGGATAGATGACCGTTAATTTGCGATAAACCCTAAAAAAGAAGTGGATGTGATTACTTACAATCATCCACTTCTTTTTTTTTAGTACATGCATAAACTATAGAAATGTTTAATTTGAAAGGATGATCCTTTTGAAAAATTTACTTTATGTCTTATTGGCCTTAATGATGCTCTTTTTTGGATTAAGGTATATGACTTTATCAGGAAATCAGATGCAAACCGTTTTTGCGATGAGTTGGTTGTGTTTAGCGTTCTTTGTGATTGGAGGAAATTTCACACAATTTTTATATCGTCCAAAGAAACTGGTTCGTGTAAAACACGTACAGTCATACAGAAGAAATCGTCAAAAAAAAAGACAGCGTCAAACCATGCGTTGATATAAACTTGCACCACCCTTATAATAAAAGGGAGTAAACTATGGATATTATTTAAAGGGTGATGAAGCTTGGCTACTAAGCACGAGCAAATTTTACAATATATAACTTCACTTCCAGTAGGTGAAAAAATTTCAGTTCGACAAATTGCAAAGGATATTAACGTTAGTGAAGGGACTGCGTATCGCGCGATTAAAGATGCGGAAAACAAAGGCTATGTAAGTACGATTGAACGTGTAGGAACAATTAGGATTGAAACAAAAAAGAAAGAAAACTTTGAGAAGCTAACCTATGCGGAGGTCGTTAACATTGTTGATGGGCATGTTTTAGGTGGGCGAGCAGGACTACATAAAACCTTAAATAAGTTTGTCATTGGTGCTATGAAGATAGATGCAATGATGCGATATACAGGGGCAGGGAACTTGTTAATAGTAGGAAACCGTACTAATGCTCATCAATATGCACTGGAGGCAGGCGCAGCTGTTTTAATAACTGGCGGTTTTGATACTGATGACAGTGTGAAGAAACTCGCGGATGAGCTTGAATTGCCGATTATCTCAACAAGCTATGATACTTTCACTGTTGGAACGATGATTAATCGAGCGATCTATGATCAATTAATCAAAAAGGAAGTTGTTCAAGTAGAAGATATTTTAACTCCCGTTGAAAAAACAATTAGCTTAAAAACATCAGATACAGTGGCTACATGGTATCAGCATAATTTTGACACAGGACATGGTCGTTTTCCAGTCATAGATCAAAATCTAAAGGTACAAGGGATTATAACATCAAAGGATATAATGGGGCATGACCATTCCACGTTGATTGAAAAAGTCATGACAAAAAATCCGGTTACGGTCATTGGGAAAACATCTGTTGCATCTGCTGCTCAGATGATGGTTTGGGAAGGAATTGAGGTACTTCCAGTTGTTGATCAACAAATTCGATTATTAGGGATGATCAGTCGTCAAGATGTCTTAAAAGCATTACAAATGATTCAACGGCAACCGCAAATAGGTGAAAAGTTAGATGATATTGTCACAAATCAATTTGTGACAATTGATGATGAATCAAAGCGAAGTAGTATTTTTCGCTGTGAAGTAACCCCACAAATGACAAACCACCTTGGGACGATTTCATATGGGGTTTTTACCACCCTTGTTACAGAATCAGCGAATCGATTTTTACGAGCGCAAAAAAAGGGTGATATGGTTGTTGAAAATATTACCATATACTTTATTAAGTCTGTTCAAATGGAAACAATGCTTGAGCTTCATCCGAAAGTATTAGAGGTTGGGAGAAAATTCGGAAAGATTGATATTGAAGCATATAGTGATGGAATGGTTGTGGGTAAAGCGATGATGATGGTTCAATTTATTTAAAGGAAAGAAGAGGCAAATTAAAGGCCTCTTCTTATTTTTGCTCTTCTTTTATTACATCAGGTAAGTATTGCTTATAAGCGCGAAACCCAGCCCAACTGCTGCTAAAACCAACGATTACAAAGATAATTCCGATAATGAATGATAAGCTAGACCGAAAGAGGAATAATTGATTAAGACCGTATAACGCAACAAATAAACCTAATGCAATACTTGATTTTGCTGATATCCATTGTTTTACGATTGGCTTAGTTGATCTATATGCTTTTACCTTATAGAAGGCGTAAAAGGATAATGCAAAAACGATGAGGATAACCAACACTGGCATAGTAATAAGCCACCACCTATATTATTTATTCTTACATCTAGCTTTATAGTAACTGATAAATAATCCCTTTTATTTTACCATGTGGAATGAAAAATGTATTCATTTCTGATTTACAGAGTATTCTTTCTTTTTAAATACACCTATTTATGATTTAATATTCTATAAAGAATCTTAAAGGAGAGTCAAATGAAACAACAAATTTTAGATGAAATCCACCAAAATGAAACAATTATTATTCATAGACATGTTCGTCCAGATCCAGATGCGTATGGTTCACAATGTGGTTTGGCCGAAATCTTAAAAGCGTCCTATCCAGATAAAAGAATTTACGTCGTCGGGGAAAGTGAGCCTAGTCTAGAATTTCTTTATAAAATGGATATTGTAGAAGATGACATGTATAAGGATGCGCTCGTAATCGTTTGTGATACTGCCAATCAGGCTCGTGTAAGTGATCAACGCTATAAAAATGGAAAAAAGCTTATTAAAATTGATCATCATCCAAATGATGATAAGTATGGAGACCTACTTTGGGTTGATACAACTGCGAGTGCAACAAGTGAAATGATTTATGATCTGTTTTTAGTCGGTAAAGAGAACCGCCTAATACTTCCAAAGAAAGCAGCACAGCTATTATATGCAGGAATTGTTGGAGATACTGGTCGATTCTTATTTAAAAGTACAACAGAAAAGACATTTCGTTATGCTAGTGCACTAATCTCTGAAGGAATTGAGTTTACCCCGTTATATGATGAACTTTACAAAACAAAACGTAATGTTGCTAAGTTAAGTGGCTATGTATTGCAAAATTTTAACTTAACATCATCCGGGGCGGCGTCTATGAATATTTCAAAGGAAATATTAAGAGAATATGAGGTAACTGCATCAGAGGCATCTCAATTAGTTGGATTGCTCGGAAATATCGAGGGTGTAAAATCATGGGTGTTTTTCGTTGAAGAAGAAAATCAAATTCGCGTAAGATTAAGATCGAAAAGTCTAATTATTAATGGGCTAGCGAAAAAATATAAAGGTGGCGGACATCCATTAGCGTCAGGTGCATCTGTTGACAGTTGGGAAGAGGCTGACCATGTTCTTAAGGATTTAGAGGCGCTTTGTCAGGGAAATTGAGCAAATAAATTGACGATATGTATTGGTTCGGAAAGCCTGATTGCGATTCCGAACCTTTTTCATGATATCAGAATTTATAAGTTTTGGCTTCGAGAATTGTCCAGCGCAAGCGTCCGGCCCCTCTTGGGTCTATGCCTGAGGCTGATCAAGGCGCTTGCGCTTTTCTTAATTAAATTTGGTGAAAGAATGTCATGATAAATGAAAGACTAAATGATTGATTTTATGAGGTAGGACAAAATAGTTGGTGGTGTGATGCGGAAGGTTGATAACGCTTACTTTTTTCTGTTAGGGATAAACCAAAATCCAATATCTGTAGCATCCTCATATACATCGAGGTTTAATAGTTGTATCTCTTTTTTTATGAGATTTGCTAATTCTGGAGATTCAACATAAGCTGAAAAACCATTTTTAATATGTTCTATTTTTTCTTGTGCAAGTTTTTTAGAACTAAAAATATACAATGTTATCGCCTCCTTTTCAAATGAATTCGGGAAATCATCATTTTATTTAACTTCAAGTGCGAATTTGGGAATAGGTCATAGTTTGATATGTAGACAAGGGTCTACAAGTTGGTTAAGCTTGAGGTGTGTAGTGAATGGTGAGTTTTTACATAGTCGCATGGATGATGATTTGAAAATGTCTGACCCCAAATCACGCAATTTGTAAAGCGAAATGTTACTTTGTTATGACGTCTAGTGTGATTGGGGCTCATTATTAAGTTTGAGTCAGTCTCTTATTCTACTTTATTCGCACTTTTGTTTCATTACGATTGTTTTCTACAAATAGTTTGAAAAACATTCAGTCTTATTTTGAAAATGAGATTTCTACTTCAATATAAATAGTTGTATATAACATGAATTTTGTCATCTCAAGCTTATATTCTTTCCCATCAATCGGAAAAATTTTGTTTTCAATCGTTTTTTCAATTAGTTTATGATTTGAGTAGACGCTTTCCATATCCTTTGCAATTAGATCTGATAAATCTTTTTTAACATTTTCTTCAATACTTTTAATATAAAAATCTTTAGGTAGATATTTGTCCCCATTTGTTACATGTACGTTAATCTCTTGTACGGTGACTTTTTGTTGAGCTTCTTTATTTAATTTTGAATATTCTTCTTGGTAAATTTCGATTTCTTTTTTTAACTTTTGAATAGTGATATTCTGTTTATTTATAGTAGTTCGATGATCCTCTTGAATGACACCAAAAATAAAGAGAAAAACACCCCAGCTGATAATTGCTCCAATTGCAGCACCTGCAAAAAAACGTTGCCACGTTGGTTGTTGATAATGTGGTGGAATTCTCATGATATATGCTCCTGCGTTAACCATATAATAAGGTGCCAGCCTGTTTGTGCCCCTCCCATAGCAGATATAATTAATAACACTTGTTTGACAATATCCCTTGTCTCGCCCTGAAAAATCCCACGTTCAAAGCTATAAAAAGCATCAAAGGTTCCACCGATTGCAGCAACGAGTGCCCATATTTTTAAGCGGTTCGCAAACTCAAACATTTTTGTTAATGGCGGCTCACCAGCCAAGAAGGCCCCAATTGCACCGATCAAGGTTCCACCTAAAAGTACACCTAAAGCAATAAAGAAGCTATGAATAAAAGCCGGAATAAAGGCCTCATTGTCCATACATATCAACCTCCTACTCTTATGTATATGGACGACCTTTTTTAAGTATGTTTTGATTTAATGGAAAATTTTAAAAGTAACGATGTAGCATTTGTTAACGGACAATTTATTCTTTCGTCGTAGAGTCCTCTGTGAATCTAAGAAGCGAAGATATGTCCTGCTCTATCCATTGACTTTGTGTTTCTTTGAATCTCTTATTTGTGAAGATAAAATTCTCGGAATATAATGAGGATATGGATATGCAAATTTCTAACGAAAGTTATTCATTCACATACATATTATTAACGATTATTTAGAAGGGAGGAAATTAGGTTGCCTTTCGTACACCTTCAAGTAAAAAGTGCGTTCAGTCTATTAACGAGTGCCGCAAAGCTAGATAGGCTTGTAAGTAAAGCGAAATCACTTCAATTTAAAGCATTAGCATTAACTGATTTTCAGGTTATGTATGGTACTGTTGCTTTTTATAAATTATGTAAACAACAAGGAATCAAGCCTATTATTGGTTTGACAATAAATGTAATAGAAGAACAGGAGGAAGTAATTTCACCACTGATTTTATTGGCTGAAAATAATCAAGGATATCAAAATTTAGTAAAGATAAGTAGTGCATTGCAAACAAAAACTCCCGAGGGACTACCAGAAAGATGGCTGAAGAGCTATAGCCAAGGCCTAATTGCAATTATCCCTGGTCGTGAAGGGATCATAGAAAAATACGTAGTAGAAGGAAATCATCATAAAGCAAAAGAGTTCATAAAGAAATATGAAATGATTTTTGGTCGTCATTCTTTTTATCTCGGGATACAAAATCATTTGTCAGCTCAAGACGGTGAGCTCCTCTCCAAAATGATTTCATTAAGCGAAGAAATGAAAATACCGATCGTTGCAACAAATAATGTAGCTTACATAGAAAAAGAAGACTATATTGCCCATAAATGTTTATTGGCAATAAAAAACGGCGATAAGCTTTCAGATGAACATATTGATTTACATACGCCAAATGAATATTATTTAAAATCGCCCCAGGAAATGGTCTCAATTTTTGAACAATATCCCGATGCGCTTGAAAATACATTACGCATAGCTGATCGCTGCCATGTTGATCTTGAATTAGGTGTTACTCATTTACCTAAGTTCCCCACGCCTAATCAAGAAAGCGCCAATGATTATTTAGAACAGCTTTGCTTAAAAGGATTACACGATCGATTTGTAGAACCGGAGAACATATATAAGGAACGACTGCGATATGAATTAAATGTGATAAAAAGGATGAATTTCAGTGATTATTTTTTAATTGTCTGGGATTTTATGAAGTATGCACATGAAAATGGAATTCTTACAGGTCCGGGACGTGGATCAGCGGCGGGTTCGCTTGTTTCATTTGTATTAAAGATTACTAATGTTGATCCAATTAAACATCGCCTCCTTTTTGAACGTTTTTTAAATCCTGAACGGATTACGATGCCAGATATCGATATCGATTTTCCAGATACGAGACGTGATGAGGTCATAGAGTATGTTGCAAACAAATATGGAAAAATCCATGTCGCACAAATTATTACGTTCGGGACATTGGCTGCTAAAGCTGCAATCCGCGATGTAGGTAGAGTAATGGGGGCTTTACCAAAGGAAACAGAAATCCTTTCGAAACAGATTCCATCACGTCCTGGAATTACCCTTAAAGATGCAATAAAGGAGTCATCTACGTTAACAAAAGCAATTAATGAAAATGAGCTATACCAAAAAATAATGGAAACAGCATTAAAATTAGAAGGACTCCCACGACATGCTTCAACACATGCAGCAGGTGTTGTACTGAGTGATCAGCCTTTAACGAATATTGTTCCAATTCAAAATGGGCAGCAGGACGTTTATTTAACTCAGTTTTCAATGGATTATTTAGAAGATTTAGGGCTATTGAAAATGGATTTTTTGGGCCTAAGAAATTTATCATTGATTGAAAATATTACAAAATTAATTAAGAGTAAAGAAGGAGATCCAGTTAACTTAACGAAGATATCTTATCAGGATGAAAAAACATTTTCCCTTCTTTCACAAGGTGATACAACTGGGGTATTTCAATTAGAGTCGGAAGGGATGAGAAGCGTATTAAAGCGGCTTAAACCCACCCGTTTTGAGGATATTGTTGCTGTTAATGCACTATACCGTCCAGGTCCAATGGAGAATATCCCTCTCTATATCGAAAGAAAGCATAAACGACATCCAGTGCATTACCTCCATCCTGATCTTGAGCCAATCTTACAAACAACTTATGGTGTCATTGTATACCAAGAGCAAATTATGGAGATTGCCTCAACAATTGCAGGCTTTACGTTAGGAGAAGCTGATTTGTTAAGAAGAGCAGTAGGGAAAAAAAAGAAGGAAGTACTTGATGAAGAAAGGGAGCATTTTGTAAAAGGTTGTATAGCAAATGGATACGATGAACAAATTGCGAATCAGATGTACGATTTAATTGTGAAATTTGCTAATTATGGTTTTAATCGATCTCATGCAGTAGCATATAGTATGATTGCCTACCAATTAGCTTACTTAAAGGCAAATTATCCGTTATATTTTATGACAGCATTATTCACAAGTGTTAGTGGAAATGATAATAAAGTTTCGCAGTATATACGTGAGGCGAAACAAAAAGGTATGACAGTCTTACCTCCTTCCGTAAACAACAGTGCTTACCCATTTTTAGTTGAGGATGGTTGTATCCGCTATAGTTTAGTTGCCATAAAAAACGTAGGGATTGCCGCAATTAAAGAAATATTTCAAGCTCGGAAAAAGAAACAATTTACGGATTTATTTGATTTTTGTATCCGAGTATCAATGAAAATTGTTAACCGTCGAACGATGGAGCAGCTTATCTTTTCAGGTGCTATGGATGATTTTGGGGCAGATCGTGCAACCTTACTTGCAAGTTTAGACGTTGCGATTGAGCACGCTGAATTACTTAAGCCTGCAGATGATAGTCAATTCGATTTCTTTATCGAAGAAGAGTTTACCCTTAAGCCTAAATATATTGAGGTAGAACCGTTCAAAATAGAAGAAAAATTAAAATTTGAAAAAGAATCACTCGGCTTTTATTTTTCAAGGCATCCGGTGGAATTACATCGAAGGAAATTCCAATTGGCTGGCGCAGTAACAATTTTAGATATAGGTTCAAAACTTGAAAAAAGTGCTTCGATTGGTGCAACGGTTGTAAATGTTCGAACAATCCGTACTAAAAAAGGTGAAGTTATGGCATTTTTAAGTATTGGTGATGAAACCGGAGAGATGGATGCAGTTGTTTTTCCACAAATCTATTCTAAGTTTAGCGGTATGATGACCCAAGGGAGTATTCTTTATCTAGAGGGAAAAGTTGAACGACGTCAAGACAAACTACAGTTTATTGTCCAACGTGCTAGTTTGCCTAACATGCTATTTAATGGGGATGAGCAAGCTCGACTTTTTATAAAAATCGATAAAAATTCACTTGAACAGCATAAGCTAGTAGAAGTAAAGGAACTTCTTAAAGATTTTCATGGGGAAACACCAGTAGTTCTTTATTATGAAACCGAAAAAAGAACCGTTCAACTGCCAAAGGAATACTTTGTTTCACCAACTAAAACATGTATGAATGTATTAATTCAATTACTTGGAAAAGATAATGTTGTGTTAAGGAATCACTAAAGGAAATGATGAAGCCCTATTTTACAAAACAACGAATTATGCTATCATTTAGAATTGATTATAGGTGATCAGATCACTTTTGGGTGTAAACTTTACAAGGGGAGTGTTTTTAATGTCATTGCGAGAAGAAGCATTACATATTCACCGTGTTCATAAAGGAAAGCTCGAATCGAAATCAAAAATACCAGTAAAAAATGCATCTGATCTTAGTCTGGTCTATTCACCTGGAGTGGCCGAACCTTGTAAAGAAATTTATGATGATAAAAACAAAGTATTTGATTATACGATGAAAGGTAACATGGTCGCAGTTGTTACCGATGGCACTGCCGTATTAGGTCTAGGGAATATTGGACCTGAGGCTGCTTTACCAGTTATGGAAGGAAAAGCGGTTCTGTTTAAAAGCTTCGCAGGGGTGGATGCTTTTCCTATTTGCTTAAATACAACAGATGTAGATCAAATTGTTAATACCGTCAAACTACTAGAACCAACATTTGGTGGTGTTAACTTAGAAGATATTGCTGCACCAAACTGTTTTGTAATCGAAGAACGTCTAAAAAAAGAAACGAATATTCCTGTTTTTCATGATGACCAGCATGGTACGGCAATTGTGACAGTAGCAGGATTAGTAAATGCGTTGAAATTAGCTGGGAAAAGTATGTCAAATATTCGCATAGTAGCGAGTGGTGCTGGTGCAGCTGGTATCGCGATTATTAAGTTGCTATATACGTACGGTGTTAGAGACATTATTATGTGTGACTCCAGAGGAGCAATCTTTGAAAACCGCCCATATGGAATGAATGATGTGAAATCAGCAGTAGCAAAATTTACAAATCGTGATCGCTTGGAAGGCTCGCTTGCAGATGTAATCAAAGAGGCAGATGTGTTTATCGGAGTTTCAGTAGAAGGTGCCTTAACAAAAGAAATGGTTCAGTCAATGAAAGCCAATCCGATCATTTTTGCCATGGCAAATCCTGCGCCAGAAATTATGCCTAATGATGCGAAAGATGCCGGTGCAATGGTCGTTGGAACAGGGCGTTCAGATTTTCCAAACCAAGTTAATAATGTTCTTGCTTTTCCAGGGATTTTTCGAGGTGCATTAGATGTAAGAGCGACTCACATCAATGAAAAAATGAAAATAGCTGCAGTTGAAGCAATTGCATCACTTATTCCTGAAAGTGAGTTAACCACAGAATATGTAATACCTGCTCCATTCGATCCCCGTGTTGCTCCCGCAGTAGCTCAAGCAGTCGCAAAAGCGGCAATGGAAACTGGTGTGGCAAGAATTAAGGTCGATCCAAAGGAAGTTGCGGAGAAAACAAGGCAGCTAGCCATAATTGAGTAAAAGTAAGTAGTTCTTTTTTGAAAGTATAAATTTTTTGACTTAGTTTTCGTGTCTAGCTCCAGGCGCCATCGGTTCGAGGTCATAAGCCAATGCGACAAAAAAAGTTAAAGAACAACCTTTCCGGCCGGCTCGTCTTGTGCTTGTCGCCGATAGGCGGACGCCTTGCGCTTTTCTCAGTATGTTTCCTTCGTTTGTAAAAGCTATCAAGGGAAGGTTTATCAAAATGAGAAAATAGAAATGCTAGTATGAGCCTTATTAAAGAAACAACAATGTGAAATTTTGGTGTTTCTTTTAAAAGATAAGAAAGTATAAATTTTTTGACTTAGTTTTCTTGTTCAGCTCAAGCGTCCAGTCCCTCTTGGGTCTACAGCCACTCAGGAATTGAAGGCAAAGAACACCTTCTATTCCTGAGCGTCTTATTTGCCCGAGGCTGAACAAGGCGCTTGCGCATTTCTTAATAAGGTATCCTAACAGAAAAATATCGAATTGGTCATGGTGAATAATCCCACCACGATTAGCAAGCATTCCAACGAAAAGGAACGAAGCAATTTAATTTTATCGGGCAATAACTCCCTACCTAAAAGATCCAAGAACAACAAGGAAAGTAGGGGGGATAGTTGCCTGTAAAGATTAAATGTAATTCTCGCGATATAAAATAAAAAAAGAAATATAGAGATGTTACACATATTTAAAAAGAAGATTTGTAGAGATTCAGCTTTAGAAAAAAGGGGAGGTACCGTTTTGTTAAAAGATTTGTTTACGAAACCGAAACCGAAGAAAAAAAAATATGCCCAGATACCGTCAGAACAGGCAAAGCAGGATTTACCTGAAGGAATTGTTAGTAAATGTCCTGACTGCAAAAAGATTATCTATTCGAAAGAACTAAATAAAAATAGTAAAGTATGTACGAATTGTGGTTATCATTATCAAATGAATGCAAGTGAACGTATTAATAGCTTATTTGATGAGGATAGTTTTATTGAGTATGATCGTGACATGATCTCAGAAAATCCTTTGCAATTTCCAGGCTATGAAGAAAAACTTGAAAAAGACCGTCAGAAAACGAAGCTAAACGAGGCTGTTGTTACAGGTGAAGGTACGATAAACGGCTTTAGAACAACGATTGCCATTATGGATGCAAGCTTTAGAATGGGAAGTATGGGTTCTGTCGTCGGAGAAAAAATAACCCGTGCTATCGAAAAAGCAGGTGAGCAAGGCTTACCTTTTATTATTTTTACTGCCTCTGGTGGTGCAAGAATGCAGGAGGGTGTTTTGAGTTTAATGCAAATGGCAAAAACCAGCTCTGCGCTCAAGCTTTATAGTGATAATGATGGCTTAATTATTTCTGTCATGACACATCCAACTACAGGCGGAGTTTCCGCGAGTTTTGCTTCATTAGGTGATTATAATTTTGCGGAGCCAGGTGCACTTATCGGATTTGCGGGGAGAAGAATTATTGAACAAACAATTCGAGAAGAGCTACCTGAAGATTTTCAGACTTCTGAATTTTTATTAAAGCACGGTCAGTTAGATGCTGTTATTAATCGGCAGGAATTAAAGGAAACTCTTAGTAATATTCTTGATATTCATCAACCAGGAGGTGAGATAACATGGTAAGTGAATTAGAGTTTGAAAAGCCTGTAACTGAACTTAGAAAAAAAATCAGTGAGCTGAGAGAGTTTACAAAAGGGTCAGAAGTTGATTTAACCTCTGAAATTGAGAAGTTAGAAGAACGATTAGAAAAGCTAGAAAATGAGATTTATACAAACATAAAGCCTTGGGATAGAGTTCAAATCGCAAGACATCCCAATAGACCGACTACTTTAGACTATATTGAACATATTTTTACGAATTTCTTTGAATGTCATGGGGATCGATTCTATGGTGATGATGATGCAATCGTAAGTGGCATTGCAAAGTTTAGAGGCCTTCCTGTTACTGTCATAGGACATCAGCGAGGAAAGGATACAAAGGAAAATATTCGTAGGAATTTTGGTATGCCACATCCAGAAGGCTATCGTAAAGCGCTAAGATTGATGAAGCAAGCGGATAAATTTAACCGACCGATTATTTGCTTTATCGATACCAAGGGTGCATATCCAGGGAAAGCTGCGGAAGAGCGTGGTCAAAGTGAAGCAATTGCTAAAAATTTGTTTGAAATGGCTGGTTTGTCAGTTCCTGTTATTTGTATTGTGATTGGTGAAGGCGGTAGTGGAGGAGCTCTAGCGCTAGGGGTTGGAAACTATATCCATATGTTGGAGAATTCAACCTATTCTGTGATCTCACCTGAAGGCGCAGCAGCATTATTGTGGAAAGATGCTAGTTTAGCGAAAAAGGCAGCTGAAACGATGAAAATAACTGCTCCAGATCTAAAAGAACTTGGTGTTATAGATGAAATAATCTCTGAGGTAAAAGGTGGAGCGCATAAAGATATTGCTAAACAAGCGGGTTTCATTGAAGATGTATTGGCAGACTCACTAAAAAAACTTAAAACAATGAATGGTCAGGAACTCATTCAACATCGTTACAATAAGTATAAAAAAATTGGTCAAGTATCAGTTACCGATGAGTTACTTGGAATGAAATAAAAATGATGAGCCCGCTTATATCATAAGTTTAAACTTAGTTTGTTTATCCTATCGCTCATGGAGGATACATTCTATACATGAGCGACTTATTTGCTTAGGTAGCTACTGTAATTTTTATAGGATAGACAATTATTTTTTAAATTTACATAAATCCCTAACCAATGAGGATAATTTATTGTATAATGATAGAGGCTTACAATAAGGATATTCGACAAAAGTTGACTCTTTCGACATTTGTTGAATTGTTATTACTTTCATGTTATTTTTTAATAAAATCAATATTGCTATTTCATTATAGTGGGGTGAAGATGGTTGAAAAGAATTGGTGTCCTAACTAGTGGGGGAGATTCTCCTGGTATGAATGCTGCTGTTCGAGCAGTAGTACGTAAGGCAATTTTCCATAACGTTGAAATTTATGGTGTTTATCATGGGTATACAGGTTTAATTGAAGGTAAAATTGAAAAATTAGAATTAGGCTCGGTTGGAGATATCATTCATCGTGGTGGTACGAAGTTGTATACTGCGAGATGTCCTGAATTTAAGACTGTTGAAGGACAAAAGAAGGGGATCGAACAACTTAAAAAACATGGAATTGAAGGATTGGTTGTAATTGGTGGCGATGGCTCCTACATGGGGGCTAAAAAGTTAACTGAACATGGTTTTCCTTGTGTTGGCGTTCCAGGAACAATCGATAATGATATAGCTGGAACAGATTTTACAATTGGATTTGATACAGCCCTTAATACAGTAATAGATGCAATTGATAGAATTCGTGATACAGCTACATCGCATGAACGTACATATGTAATCGAAGTAATGGGAAGACACGCTGGAGATATCGCATTATGGTCTGGTTTAGCAGGTGGAGCAGAAACGATATTAATCCCAGAAGATAATTATGACATGGATGATATTGTCACACGGTTAAAACGAGGCCATGATCGAGGTAAGAAACATAGTATTATCATTGTGGCAGAAGGTGTGGGAAGCGGAGTAGAATTCGCTAAGAAAATCGAAGAATTGACTTCTTTTGATACGCGAGTTTCTGTTTTAGGTCATGTTCAACGTGGGGGATCACCTACTGCAGCCGATCGTGTATTAGCTAGCCGATTAGGTGCATTTGCAGTAGAGTTACTCCTTGAAGGTAAGGGCGGTCGCTGTGTTGGCATTCAAAAAAATGAGTTAGTTCATCATGATATTATAGAGATACTAGACCAACCGCATACAATTGATAAGGATATGTATCGTTTATCAAAAGAATTATCAATCTAACGTGATAAGATAAGTGTGGAATCGTTTTCGATAACAGTGTGAAATCTGTTATCGAAAACGATCAGCTTGGTAACAACTTTAAAGAGAATAAAAGAGTATTTAGGATGATGAAAATCAAATTCTGCATGTGAAATAAAAGTTGGGACTAGCTATTTGAAATAAGTTATTAATCAAACTGTCCCCTTTTCACAAAATCCGTAGGAGGAAATGAAAATGCGTAAAACTAAGATTGTTTGTACTATTGGACCAGCAAGTGAATCGATTGAAAAATTATCAGATTTAATGGAAGCAGGAATGAATGTTTCACGTTTGAATTTTTCTCATGGAGATTATGAAGAGCATGGGGTTAGAATCAAAAACATTAGAGAAGCTGCTGGAAAACTAAATAAAAACATTGCGATTCTATTGGATACGAAGGGACCTGAAATTCGTACAAATACAATGGAAAATGGAGCAATTGAGCTAGAAGTAGGAAATGAAATTATCATTTCTATGACAGAAGTTGTTGGTACAGCTGACAAATTCTCTGTAACATACGAAGGGTTAATTGATGATATACATATTGGTTCAATTATTTTATTAGATGATGGGCTTATCGAGCTAGAAGTAATCGGTATCGACCAATCAAAAGGTGAAATTAATACGAAAATTAACAACAGTGG
Source organism: Metabacillus rhizolycopersici (assembly GCF_020075705.1). The sequence goes on from NZ_JAIQUM010000012.1 coordinate 54,121, forward strand.
TACATTGAAAAATAAAAAAGGTGTAAACGTACCAGGTGTAAGTGTTAAGCTTCCTGGCATTACAGAAAAAGACGCTCAAGATATCGTGTTTGGTATAGAGCAAGACGTTGATTTTATTGCTGCGTCATTTGTTCGACGTGCATCAGATGTTCTTGAAATTCGTGAATTACTAGAAGAGCATAACGCTACCCACATTCAAATCATTCCTAAAATTGAAAACCAAGAGGGCGTTGACAATATCGACGAAATTCTTGAAGTTTCAGATGGTTTAATGGTTGCTCGTGGAGACCTTGGTGTTGAAATCCCTGCTGAAGAAGTACCATTAGTTCAGAAGGAATTAATTAGAAAATGTAATGCGTTAGGTAAGCCTGTTATCACAGCAACACAAATGCTTGATAGCATGCAACGTAATCCAAGACCAACACGTGCAGAAGCAAGTGACGTAGCCAATGCAATTTTTGATGGTACGGATGCCATCATGTTATCTGGTGAAACTGCAGCTGGAATATATCCAGTAGAAGCAGTAAAAACAATGCATAACATTGCTTCAAGAGCTGAACAAGCTTTAGATTACAAGCAAATTCTTTCAAAACGTAGTGCACAAGTAGGAACAACAATTACAGATGCAATTGGTCAATCTACTGCCCATACAGCATTAAATTTAGGTGTGTCAGCAATTATTACACCAACTGAAAGTGGACATACTGCAAGAATGATCTCGAAATATCGTCCACAAGCTCCAATTGTAGCTGTGACAGCTAGTGAGTCAGTGGCACGGAAATTAGCACTTGTTTGGGGTGTTTATTCAAGAAGTGGTGACCACTCAACATCGACAGATGAAATGCTTGAGAATTCTATTGCTGCAGCAATAAACACTGGACTTGTTTCACATGGTGATTTAGTTGTTATTACTGCAGGTGTTCCAGTAGGTGAAGCAGGAACAACAAACATAATGAAAGTTCACGTAATTGGTGATGTACTTGCAAAGGGACAAGGAATTGGCCGTAAATCTGCTTATGGTAAAGTCATTGTTGCGAACACAGCTGCGGAAGCACAAGATAAAATGACAAAAGGTGCAATTCTTGTATCTCAAAGTACAGACCGCGATATGATGGGGGCACTTGAACAAGCTTCTGCTATTATCACAGAAGAAGGTGGTCTAACTTGTCATGCAGCAGTTGTTGGATTAAGCCTTGGAGTTCCTGTAATTGTAGGAATTGAAAATGCAACGACTATTTTAAAAGACGGTCAAGATATTACAGTTGATTCTGTAAGTGGAGTAATTTACAAAGGCTGTGCAAGTGTACTTTAATTAATAAAATCTGATTGGCTTTTAACAAAAAAAAGGAGGGAACCCCCTCCTTTTTTGTATTTATCCCATTCTTATTGTGAAGTTTTGCATTTGCGGGCAGTACAAGGTCCAAGTGAAGACTTTGGAGATGTTGAAGTATAGGGTTGGGAGATAATCTGTTTTAATAAAAGATAAGGTAACTCTAGCTTTGTTTATAATATAAGGATTTATAAGTTTTGGCTTCGAGAATTGCCCAGCTCCAGCGTTTTTCTTAGGTAAAGCTTTGCGATTTGTACATTTCCTCTTGGAAGGGTTGAAAAGATGCGGTTATTACTATTTTTGATTATTGTCGTACCAGCATTAGAAATAGGTGTTCTTCTCCTCTCTGGTAAGACCATTGGTGTCATACCAACTGTTTTATTGATCATATTAACAGGTGTTTGTGGGGCCTGGCTTGCAAAAAAACAGGGAATTGAAACATTAAGAAAAGCCCAGCAACAGATGCAATCTGGTCAAATCCCTGGTGAGACACTTATTGATGGACTTTGTATTTTAGTCGGTGGGGTATTTTTACTATCTCCTGGGTTTTTATCTGATGTCGTAGGTGTTTTACTGCTAGTACCGATAAGTAGAAACTTACTAAAGCCATTTCTTTTAAGGGTCATTCGCAAAATGATTGACAGGAATCGGTTTACAATTATTCGGTAATAACCGTGGACTGTTTCTATTTGGATGTAATTTTAGAAGATGATTAAAGTTGATACGATAGAAAAGTACTTCACCATTCAGCTCCAATCTCTTCATAGCCAACCACATGTGAATGTTCAGAAAGGACGCTTTCCATTCGTGTGTGGTGATATGAAGGAGCCTGAACAAGTCGTTTGAGCTTTCGGTTTGAATTATTTTCCCTTTCCTACGACGAAGTTCCATAGTTCCTCATACACTCCTGCACTATGCAGGGTTCTCAGAACAACTAAAGCTACTGGTCCAGCAGCAAGACCTAAAAATCCTAATAATTTGTACCCGATAAATAGAGAGATTAATGTGGCGAGTGGATCTAGACCAATGCTTTCCGATAGTACTTTTGGTTCCATAACTTGACGTTGAATTAAAACGATGAGATAAAGTACACCAAGCCCAATGGCAAGAGGGAGACTGTCACTAAACGCTAAGTAAATAATCCAGGGAACAAACACCAATCCAGTACCTATATAGGGAAGAATATCAACTAATCCAATTAACAGCGCAATCGTGATAGCGTAATCTACTCGAAGAATAAGTAATCCAATCAATACGATTGTGGTAGTAATAGAGATAAGCGTTGCTTGCGCACGGATAAACCCCAAAAGAGCCTTTTTTAATTCTTCAGAAATTGTTTGACCACTCGTTCTTACTTTTTGAGGGAGTATGGTTTTTAGTGTAACTTTAAATTTATACCAATCCTTGCTAATGAAAAAAGTGGCTAGCAATGAAAAAATAATGACGGTTGCTGTATTAGGAAGCCAACTAAAGATTACTGGGATATTTTCTAAAAATTTCTTAATGAAATCTCCAACACTGAAGGCAATTTGTTCACCGATATTTTGTATGTTTACAATAATTGATTGCTGTTGATTTGATTCAAGAGTATTGAAAAGATAAGTTAGCTGACTATACATCGGCATTATCTTATTTACAAAAAAATCTTCAATATACATAGCCAACAAGTTTAAATGGCCAGGCACTACTTTTGCTAAATAGGTGGTGCCTGTTACAATTTCTGCAACTAAAAGAATAAGGATACCAGAAATTAAGCTAATTAATAGGAAAATTGCGAACATGACTGCAAAACTTCTAGGGAGTCTGGCCTTTTTTTCCATGAAGTTGACTAAAGGATTTATTAATAGTGCGATAAAGATAGCGATGATGAATGGGTAGGTCAATGAAAAAAGGTAGTAAATAACAAAAACACTTAGGGTAATGAGGACGAAAATTAATATTAATCTTAATACGCTATATAAGTAATTCAAGCTCAACTTGATTTCCTCCCGAAGTTCCTCGTTATATAGCATGTTTATTAAAGGTAAAGCTTGTTTATGTAAGAAAACTTCTCTTAATTGGAATTATAACGATAAAGTCAGTGGAAAAAAGTAGTGGTAGAATTGGAGGTATACATCATGTTTAGTCAACCGATGTTATTTTTAGTAATATTGTTAGGAATAGGATTGCTTGCAAAAAATCAATCATTAATCATTGCTGTAGCATGTTTAATTATCATCAAACTAATCGGGATGGAATCAAAGATATTACCAACAATTGGATCGAAGGGGATTAATTGGGGGGTAACCATTATCACAATAGCAGTCCTCGTTCCAATTGCAACAGGCGATATTGGATTTAAACAACTTATAGATGCAGTAAAATCTACATATGCTTGGATCGCATTGGGTGCAGGTATTGCAGTTGCCATAATCGCAAAAAACGGATTGATTCTTTTAACAGAAGATCCCCACATTACGACAGCGCTTGTTTTTGGAACAATTTTGGCAGTGGCTTTGTTTAATGGAGTTGCGGTTGGTCCCTTGATTGGTGCGGGTATTGCTTATTTAGCAATGCAGATTGTTAAGCTCTTCAGCTCTTAATTTTGTCGTAAAAGAGTTAGGTGGGCACTATTAGGATGACTTTGCGAAGGCGGTCAGTTCTATCCCTGTTGTTTCTGTAATATATCAGTAGTAAGGCTTGAGAATCATTTGGTTTACGTATTGATTTAGCCTAATTTACTTTGCATAAGAAGAAAAGATTACGTAAGCAGAAATGTACACTAATATAACAATTTTATGATAAGATATTAATAATACGATAGAGTGAAGCGATAAAACTCCTAAAAAAAAGTTTTTCTAACAAATTTTTGATGTGGAATGAAGTATTTTCATTTCCAAAAGTCTGAAAATTGTTTATAATGGGATTAGGTCCATTACTCCAACCTGTATTTTGGAAATATCAACTTAAGTCCTTATGGCAGAGCCTTAGCTTTTCTTTCCCTATCATTCACAGAATATCAATTCCGTGAATGATAGGGGAAAATGTCAGTATGAAAATAAAACCGTTTTATTATTTTAAAACCTAGAAATGTAAGCATTTACTTTATTGAGGTGCTTACATATGAGCAAGCGCTCAATCAACTAAAAGTTTAAATGAAAGAGCATAGAAATACATACACTTATAAATAAATTCAGAATATTTTGTGTGATTTGCTCGATTAAAAAATATCTAATTCCACAGATATCTTTGTATACATATATAGACTAAATGGAAAAATGTGTGTTGCACAAATTTTTTGTGGTTGATATTATTAGACTTTTAAGATGATTCTAATGGGGAATAAAAGGTAAAGGAGAGGATTTATATGACATCCACAAGCGGTCTTGAAGGAATCGTCGCTACTACTTCAGCTGTCAGTTCAATTATTGATGACACATTAACATATGCAGGCTATAACATTGATGACTTAGCAGAAAACGCAAGTTTTGAAGAAGTGGTATATTTACTATGGCACCAAAAGCTTCCAAATGTAGATCAGCTAAATGAAATTAAGAAGCAACTTGCGGAAAATGCAAAAATTCCACAGCAAGTCATCGACCACTTCAAAACATATCCTATCAATAATGTGCATCCAATGGCGGCTCTGCGCACAGCTGTTTCATTACTTGGCTTATTTGATGATGAAGCAGATGTGATGGATACAGAAGCAAATTATAGAAAAGCAATCCGTCTGCAAGCACAGCTTCCAACAGTCGTATCAACATTTGCACGTATCCGCAAAGGACTTGATCCAGTCGAACCTAGAACAGACTTATCTATGGCAGCTAACTTCCTATTTACATTAACTGCTCAAGAACCAAATGAAGTTGCAGTTGAGGCCATGAATAAAGCTCTAGTCTTACATGCTGATCATGAATTAAATGCGTCAACTTTTACTGCACGCGTATGTGTTGCAACTCTTTCTGATGTTTATTCAGGGATTACAGCAGCAATTGGTGCGTTAAAAGGTCCTTTACATGGCGGAGCAAATGAAGCTGTCATGAAAATGCTTACTGAAATTGGAAAAGTAGAGAATGCAGAAAGCTACATTAACGAAAAGTTAAATAACAAAGAAAAAATTATGGGCTTTGGCCATCGAGTCTATCGTCAAGGTGATCCACGGGCGAAACACTTGAAGGAAATGTCTGAAAAGCTTTCAAAAATTACAGGTGAGTCTAAATGGTATGAAATATCAACGAAAGTGGAAGAACTTGTAACAGCTCAAAAACCACTTCCACCTAATGTTGATTTCTATTCAGCATCTATGTATCACAGCTTAGGAATTGATCATGACTTGTTCACACCAATTTTTGCTGTTAGTCGCGTTTCAGGTTGGTTAGCTCATATTTTAGAACAATATGATAACAACCGCTTAATTCGCCCGCGTGCTGAATACGTAGGACCTGACAAACAAATATATATACCACTAGAATTACGAGGCTAATATTACTTCGTATGGAAATGGTATAACTAGCTTCTGAATATCCATATTATGTAATCCTCCCTGTTAGATCAGGGGAGGGTTGCTGTGTAGAGTCACTCCTTTTTCATAAAAAAAATGTAAAAGGCTATGATAATCTGCAAAAATGTTCAAAATCTATTATAATTAATCATGTAATTATCTATTATAAAAATAGATAAAGATGATACATAATCTGGGAGGTTTTCTTGTGACACAAGGTGAAAAAATTACAGTTGCTAATGGAGTATTAAATGTACCAAATAATCCAGTTATCCCATTTATTGAAGGAGACGGAATTGGTCCAGATATTTGGGCATCAGCATCACGAGTTTTAGAAGCTGCTGTTGAAAAGGCGTACGACGGTGAGAAAAGCATTGTTTGGAAAGAAGTTTTAGCGGGTGAAAAAGCCTTCAATCAAACAGGTGAGTGGCTACCAAAAGAAACATTAGACGTAATTAATGAATATTTAATTGCGATCAAAGGGCCTTTAACAACACCAATCGGTGGAGGGATTCGTTCTCTAAACGTGGCACTTCGTCAAGAATTGGATCTATTTACATGCTTACGCCCTGTTCGTTATTTCCAAGGTGTACCTTCACCAGTTAAGCGTCCAGAAGACACGGATATGGTTATCTTCCGTGAAAACACTGAAGATATTTATGCTGGTATTGAGTATGCGCAAGGTTCTGAAGAAGTAGAAAAATTAATCAACTTCTTGAAAAATGAATTAGGTGTTAATAAAATCCGTTTCCCAGAGACATCTGGACTTGGTATCAAACCAGTTTCCCAAGAAGGGACAAGCCGACTTGTAAGAGCTGCAATCAATTATGCAATCGAGCATGGACGTAAGTCAGTAACACTTGTTCATAAAGGAAATATCATGAAATTTACTGAAGGGGCCTTCAAAAATTGGGGTTATGAGCTAGCGGAAAAAGAATTCGGTGATAAAGTGTTTACTTGGGCAGAATTCGATCGTATTGTTGAAAAAGACGGTAAAGACGCTGCAAACAAAGCACAAGCTGATGCGGAAGCAGCTGGTAAAATTATTGTAAAAGATTCAATTGCTGATATCTTCTTACAACAAATCTTAACACGACCTCGTGAGTTTGATGTTGTAGCAACAATGAATTTAAACGGTGATTACATTTCTGATGCACTTGCTGCACAGGTTGGTGGAATTGGTATTGCACCTGGAGCGAATATCAACTATGAGACAGGACATGCCATCTTTGAAGCTACTCATGGAACAGCACCAAAATATGCTGGTCTTGACAAAGTAAATCCATCTTCAGTTATTCTTTCTGGTGTACTTATGCTTGAACATTTAGGATGGAATGAAGCAGCAGAATTAGTTATGAATTCAATTGAAAAAACAATTGCTTCGAAGGTTGTAACATACGACTTTGCCCGTTTGATGGAAGGGGCAACTGAAGTAAAATGCTCTGAATTCGGTGATGAACTTATTAAAAACATGAGTTAATTAGAAGAGCATAAGTTTTTTAGCAATCATGCCGTTTCCTCCTTATTAGGAAACGGCATGATTGTATAAGACGTTAAATGTGGTGTTAATCGACTGGATTGCGTTTGCCTGTACGTGCTTCGAGAGTAGTTGTTGCAGCTAGAAAAGAAATCTAAGGATATAAAACGTAAACTTTCTTCTTAGGATTCAAAACCTATAATCTTTATCAATTACAGTTTTTTAGCTAGTTGAATGGGAGTGTCTGTTCCTTTTAGTGAAAGCTATCACAAGCTCTCTTTTAAAAAGAGTGCTTGCGGCTTTGAATTGGAACTGATTTTCTTCTCCAAACCTACAATTAAGGGGATGTTATCTATGGCAATTAAGCGTAAAAAAGTATCTGTTATTGGCAGTGGTTTTACAGGAGCAACAACGGCGTTTCTATTAGCTCAAAAAGAACTTTCAGATGTAGTACTAGTTGATATTCCACAAATGGAAAACTCTACAAAAGGAAAAGCTTTAGATATGTTAGAAGCAAGTCCTGTTCAAGGGTTTGATGCGAATATTACGGGTACATCAAACTATGAAGATACAGTGAATTCTGATATCGTTGTTATTACAGCAGGTATTGCAAGGAAGCCTGGTATGAGCCGTGATGATCTCGTATCAACAAATGCAGCTATTATGAAAAGTGTAACACAAGAAATAGTAAAATATTCACCTGAATGTACAATCATCGTTCTAACAAACCCTGTTGATGCAATGACATACACTGTATTTAAAGAGTCGGGGTTCCCTAAACATCGTGTAATTGGACAATCAGGAGTTCTTGATACAGCACGTTTCCGTACGTTTGTTGCTCAAGAATTAAATCTTTCTGTTAAAGATGTGACAGGCTTTGTATTAGGCGGCCATGGTGATGATATGGTACCTCTAGTGCGATATTCATATGCAGGTGGAATTCCATTAGAAACCTTAATTCCGAAGGATCGACTAGATGCAATTGTTGAAAGAACACGCAAAGGTGGCGGAGAAATCGTTAACTTGCTTGGAAATGGAAGTGCATACTATGCACCTGCTGCATCACTAGTAGAGATGGTTGAGGCGATTCTTAAAGATCAACGACGTGTTATTCCATCAATCGTATATTTAGAAGGTGAGTATGGTTTTGACGGTATCTATTTAGGTGTTCCTACAGTTCTTGGCGGTAATGGTTTGGAGCAGATTATTGAGCTTGAATTAACAGATGATGAAAAATCAGCACTTCAAAAATCAGCAGATTCAGTTAAAAATGTGATGAAGGTATTAGCATAAGAAGAACGCCCTAAGCGTTTAGGTGAAAGATAGAAAAAAGGAAAGTTGGGGGAAACCTCAATTTTCTTTTTTATCGTTTAGAAAACTATAAAAATCTTGAACTGTGGATAAGTGCACGACATCCAGCGCAAGCGTCCGGCCCCGAAGCACAAGGACGTGCAAGTGCAGTCAATGCGACAGGACGTAGCGTTCTTGACTGCCTTTTGGGTCTAAGTCAATCAGGAATTGAAGGTAAAAAACACCTTCAATTCCTGATTGACTTATTTGTACGAGGCTGATCAAGGCGCTTGCGCTTTTGTTCTTAAAAATTCCTTCAAATAAATAAGGTGGTGCGAAGATGCTTCTTGATAAAAAGCGAAAGCCTGGCAGGCATATTGAAGAAATTACTGTTGGAGAAAAATTATCATTAACTGAAAAAATTGAGGATAAAGATTTATTACTTTATCTTGGACTAACAAACGACGCCAATCCTCTTTATATCCAACATGATTATGCATCTCAAACTCCATATGAAAAACCGCTTGTTCCAAGTTTATTGTTAACCGGAATTATTACTTCTGCCGTTTCGAAATATTTACCGGGCCCTGGAAGTCATATTGTTAAACAAAACTTGACATTCGTTAAGCCATTATATCATTATAGTATTGTACAATTCTTATTTGAAGTTAGTGAAATAAATATTTCAGAAAATAAAATTGTGGTCGATGTACAAGCAGTTAATGTAGAAGAGGAAGTTGTTTTGGAAGGAAATATTACTGTATGTCCACCTAGTACAATGAACCTATTGGAAGATAAAGAATTAGATAACTTTTAATCAATACCTAACTTTTCAACAGGTAATATTATTTTCGAGCTGACTCAATTTGAGCCAGTTTTTTATTGTATAGGAAATTATAAAATTCATGTACTGTGGATAAGCGCGCGACATTCAGTGCAAGCGTCCGGCCCCTTGGGGTTATAAGCCACGCATGAATTGGTCTTCTATTCATGCGTGGCTTATGCCTGCCTTAGGCTGATCAAGGCGCTTCCGCTTTTGTGCTATTATTCAGAAATTTCTCTTTTTGGAAGTTCCCCAAAGAATAAAGAGAATTGGAGAACTTCTAGGAAGCACCGAATAAATTAAATAATACCTACATAAACAAGTATTTTTCACTTATAACTATAATTGCGGGTTATTAAGAAGGATAAATGAGGAGAAACTGCCAGTAAAAGTCCGATTAAGTTCAACTAACCTTTCGTGGGGAAAAATCCCCCCACGAAAGGAAGTTTCACTATGCCCCACTTAAACTGGCAGTAATCACCTATCCATTGACTAGTAGTTATTAAGAGGTATAGTTGAGGAGAAACTGCCAGTAAAAGTCCGATTAAGTTCAACTAACCTTTCGTGGGGAAAAATCCCCCCACGAAAGGAAGTTTCACTATATAATAGAAAGTAAAAAGAAGATTGGTTCAGTTGAAGGGAAATACGATCCTTGGAGGCTTATATGAGTAAGAAGGTTTTAGTAGTAGATGATGAACAATCGATTTCAACGTTGCTTCAGTATAACTTGGAACAAGCCGGTTATAGTGTCATAACGGCTATGGATGGGGAAGAAGGATTGTATCGATGCATAAATGAAGATCCAGATTTCCTTGTTCTCGATCTGATGTTACCTAAAATGGATGGGATTGAAGTGTGTAAGCAGCTTCGACAAAGAAAAATAATGGTGCCGATTTTAATGCTAACGGCAAAAGATGATGAATTTGACAAAGTGCTCGGTCTTGAACTCGGTGCTGATGACTATATGACTAAGCCATTTAGTCCAAGAGAAGTAGTAGCAAGAATCAAGGCTATACTTAGAAGATCACAGTCACTTGTAGAAGTTGAGACAAAGGTAGTTGAAGAATTAGAACAAGTGTTGATCGGTGATTTAAAAGTATTACCAGAACATTATGAAGCTTACTATGGAAAGGAACGTTTAGACTTAACTCCTAAAGAATTTGAGTTGCTCGTTTACTTGGCTAAACATAAAGGGCGTGTTCTAACGCGTGATCAACTTCTTAGCGCTGTTTGGAATTATGATTTTGCAGGTGATACGAGAATCGTCGATGTACATATTAGTCATTTGCGAGACAAGATAGAAATAAACACGAAAAAACCTCTTTATATAAAAACAATTAGGGGATTGGGATATAAGCTTGAGGAGCCAAAGATGGATGAATAGATTTCGTTCGCGATTATTATTTGCTTTAATTCCCTTAGTGCTCATTGTCCTTGTTGCCGTAGCGTTACTGCTTGGACAAATTTTTAATAGTTATTATACAAGTTCTTTTATTGAGAATATGGAAAAAGAGGCAAAATTAACGGAATCAATAATTGCGGAAGAAGGGCTATCGCATACAGAGTCGTTCAGAATTATCACTGAACTAGGTAATACATTTAAATCACAAATAATAGTAATGGATGAGAAAGATCATGTTGTTTATGATGAAGGTAAGGTAGAGTACAATCATTTACAACTAATCGAAAATGCTCTACCTACTATGAAAAGCAAGAAAGCCGGTTATTATTATACGGTACAAAAAGAAAAACTAGCATACTATGGGTTACCGATCATGAAAGGTGAAGCGTATAAAGGACTAATTCTTATAAGTTCATCAGTAGAGCCATTAGATAAAGTGAATTATCAAATGTGGCTAATTTTAGTGGTAAGTTTAATTTTGGCATTTATTATTATATTAATAATCGGAGTTAAAATTACCGAACAATATACTCGACCGATTGAATCAGCTATAATAGTTGCTATGGAGCTTGCCAAGGGAAATTATAAGGCTCGTACATATGAAGATCATTTAGATGAAACAGGAATGCTTAGTCAGTCGATAAATATTCTTGCAAGGAACCTTCAAGATATGACAAGAGCCCAGGAAATGCAGCAGGATCGGCTTCAAACATTAATTGAAAACATGGGAAGTGGCTTAATTTTAATTGATGGTCGTGGCTATATTAATTTAGTTAATCGTGCGTATAAGGAGCTTTTTGAGGTGGATTCTGCAAATTTCCTTTATAAGCTATATCATGACGCATTTACTCATAAAGAAATTATTGAAGTTGTAGAAGAAATTTTTATGACAGAGGTAAAAGTTAGGAAACAGTTACACCTGCCATTAAAAATAGAACGAAGGCATTTTGAAGTGTATGGGGCGCCAATTATCGGAACCAATGACGAGTGGAAAGGTATCGTCCTTGTTTTTCATGATATTACCGAATTGAAGAGACTAGAGCAAATGAGAAAAGACTTTGTTGCAAATGTATCTCATGAATTGAAAACGCCAATTACTTCGATTAAAGGTTTTAGTGAAACTTTGTTAGATGGGGCGCTGAAGGATCAACAAACAGCAGAGTATTTTTTATCAATTATACTTAAGGAAAGCGATCGGTTACAGACGCTTATACAAGACCTATTAGATTTATCTAAGATCGAACAACAAGGATATCAATTGTCTATACAGACATGTGATGTCAAAGAAATTTTAGAAGATATCAAAATCATTCTTCAAAATAAATCAAAAGAGAAGGAAGTAGAAGTGTCAGTTTCTCTCCCAGAGGGTCTTTTGTTAATTGAAGGTGATTTATATCGCCTAAAGCAAATCTTTATTAATTTAATAAGTAATGCTTTAACTTATACCCCAAAGGGTGGTTCTGTTAATGTGAAAGTCAAAAAGCATGATCAATTTGTACAGGTCATTGTTTCGGATACAGGAATTGGTATGAAGAAAGAAGAAATACCGAGAATCTTTGAACGCTTTTATCGGGTAGATCGTGCAAGAAGTCGAAACTCTGGCGGAACGGGTTTAGGATTGGCAATTGTTAAACATTTAGTTGAAGCACATAAGGGGCAAATAAGTGTTTCGAGTAAAATTGGTGAAGGGACGACATTTACTGTAAAGTTATATAAAAAGTATCAAGGAAGTCAGAAGGAAGAATAAATGAGATGAAAGTGTAAGTTTCGACAATCTTTACATTAAATTTACATATAATTTACAACTAATTTATTCTATCTTAATATAAACTTGATATTATACTAAGTGAAAACCCCTTCATCCAAGGAGCCAATCTTTTGGACGAGAGCGAAGAGCTCTCGTCCCTTTTTTTTTTTTTTGCAACTTGAAAAATTGTACGTGTTTTCAGTTTTTTTAATGAAATTTAAAAAATCACAAAAATGAAATTATTTTGAAACCTTTTTGAAATATAATCGTACTAAAGTTAGGTAACAAATTGAATGTTTACATATTCGCATGTAAAGTTTAAAAGGAGGTAGGGGATAAAATGTTAAGCATAAAAAGAGTTTTAGCTATCATTGGTGGTGCCTTTTTAATTATTATTTTAGCTATTGTCGCTTTTACTTCATGGTTCACAGTTGATGAGTCTGAACAAGCTGTCATGATTACACTAGGTGAAATAGAGGAAGGCATTAGTGAACCGGGACTTCATTTTAAATTTCCATGGCCAATTCAATCTGTAGAAGTTCTTTCTAAAGAAACGTTCAGTCTCCAATTTGGCTATGAAGAAACGCAAGATGGTGAGGTAAAGGACTTTCCTAAAGAAACCAAAATGATTACAGGTGATGAAAACATTGTATTAGCTGATATGGTTGTTCAATGGAAGATATCAGAACCTGGTAAATATTTATTTAATGCAGAAAATCCAAATGAGATGCTAGAAGATGCTACTTCTGCGAGTTTAAGGAGTATCATTGGTAACTCAAACATTGATGATGCATTAACATCTGGTAGGGGCGAAATTGAAAAGCAAGTACAGGAGCTCTTATCTACGCTTATCGCTGATTACGATATTGGCATCACGATTTTAGCAGTTAAGTTACAGGATGTCGATCTTCCGAATGAAGAGGTAAGGAAAGCATTTACTAATGTGACAGATGCACGTGAAACGATGAATACGAGAACAAACGAAGCGAATAAATATCGAAATCAACGCACTGAGGAAGCAAAAGGAGAAAAGGATGCAATTATCTCTGCTGCAGAAGGAGATAAAGCGGCACGTATGCAAGAATCACGTGGTGATGTAGCGCAATTCAATGCGATCTATAGTGAATATAGCAATGCAAAAGAGATTACACAGAAGCGTTTAGTATTAGAAACGATTGATCAAGTCTTACCGAATGCAGAGATTTATATTATGGAGGATAACGGAAATACGATGAAGTATTTACCAATCAAGGATGCAACTACAAAGCCTGTAGCACCACCAGTAGAGCAGGAAGGGAGTGTTAAGGATGGGCAATGATAAAGTTGTAAACATCGAGGAAAGAAAGGCAGGTTTCTCTTATAAAGGTTACTTGCGCGGTGGAATCATTCTAATTATTGCGATCTTACTTCTGGTGCTCATCCTATCGAATTTGTTTATTGTTAAGGAAAATGAATATAAAGTTGTTCGTCAATTTGGTGAGGTCGTTCGAATTATTGAAGAACCAGGATTAAATTATAAAATTCCATTTCTCCAATCGATAACAACTCTTCCTAAATATCAAATGATCTATAATGTCGAAGAGGCAGAGATTAATACAAGGGATAAAAAGCGGTTAATTATTGATAACTATACGGTTTGGAGAATTGAGGATCCGAAAAAAATGATTGCGAATGCCCGTACGGTCGTTAATGCGGAAACGAAAATGGCAGAGTTTGTTTTTTCGACAGTTCGATCTGAATTAGGTCGGTTAAATTATGATGAAATTATTAATGACGAGAAATCATCAAGAGGAAGTTTAAATGACCAGGTTACAGAGATCGTAAACGAATTATTAGCAAAGGATGAATATGGAATTGTCGTTACAGACGTCCGGATGAAACGAACGGATTTACCAGCTGAAAATGAACAATCTGTCTTTACAAGAATGATTTCTGAGCGGGAATCAACGGCACAAGGTTATTTATCTAAAGGTGATGCAGATAAAAATAGGATTATTGCCGATACGGACAGAGAAGTGAAAGAGATGTTAGCAAAAGCTAAGGCTGATGCAGAAGTTATTCGAAGTGAGGGTGAAAAGGAAGCAGCTAAATTATACAATACCTCATATTCGAAGGATCCTGAATTTTATGAACTTTATCGTACATTACAATCATATAAACAAACCATCGATGAAGAAACAGTAATTATAATTCCATTTGACTCTCCTTACGCTAGCCTGCTAAAGGGAGTACAATAAAGGATAACGTGTTTTTCTAACTATATCTATATTAAAAATGAAAGAACCGTGGTTTTCCTTTCTATTTATTCTCATGATAGAATAGGAAGGGAAACTCGCGGCTCTTTTTTTGTTTACTAATAGTACGTAGCTATTCTGAGGAGGAAGAAATATGACCAAGAAGATTGTTTTAATTGATGGAAATAGTATTGCCTATCGGGCGTTTTTTGCTCTTCCATTATTAAATAATGATAAAGGTGTACATACGAATGCAATCTATGGATTCACAATGATTTTAATGAAAATATTAGAAGATGAGAAGCCTTCACATATGCTAGTTGCATTTGATGCAGGAAAGACCACCTTTAGACATGAAACGTTCCAAGAATATAAAGGTGGACGTCAAAAAACTCCACCGGAATTATCAGAGCAATTTCCTTTTATTCGAGAGCTTCTCGATGCCTATCAAGTATCGCGTTACGAGCTTGAAAAATATGAAGCGGATGATATTATTGGAACTCTTTCTAAGCAAGCGGAAAAGGAAGGTTTTGAAGTTAAAGTAATCACTGGCGATAAAGATTTAACACAGTTAGTTACAGACAAAATAACAGTAGATATTACGAAAAAGGGAATTACAGATGTTGATTCCTATACACCTGACTTTGTGAATGAGAAATATGGATTAATACCAGCACAAATTATTGATATGAAGGGTCTGATGGGTGATACGTCAGATAATATCCCAGGTGTTCCAGGAGTAGGTGAGAAAACGGCAATAAAGCTTTTGAAGGAATTTACCACTTTAGAAAATGTCTTAGATTCTGTAGAGAAGGTAAGTGGAAAAAAGCTTAAAGAAAAGCTTACAGAACATCGTGACCAAGCAGTAATGAGTAAAAAACTTGCAACAATAGATTGTGACGCACCAATAGCAATATCGGTGGGAGATGCTCAATATGAAGGATTCGATCTCAATAAAATTACTGAAATTTTCAAAGAGCTCGGTTTTAATACATTGTTAGAAAAGCTCGGCGCAGAAGTTGGTGGAGAAGAAGAAATTATCCCTGACATTAGCTTTGAAAAAGTCACTGAACTTACATCCGATGTGCTAACAGACGAAGCAGCACTTTATGTAGAGGTATTGGAAGAGAGTTATCATAACGCAGATATTCTTGGATTTGCTATTCATAATGAGAACGGACATTATTACATACCTGCTGATGTTGCATTATCATCTGAGTTGTTCAAAAGTTGGGCGAAAGACGAGACGAAACATAAAATTGTTTATGATGGAAAGAAGACGAGTGTTGCTCTTAACTGGAAGGGGATCGTTTTAAAAGGGGTAAGCTTTGATGTATTAATTGCTGCTTATTTACTAAATCCATCTGATACGTTTGATGATGTTGCCAGTGTTGCGAAGAAAAATGGCTTAACAATCGTTCAATCTGACGAGGTAGTATACGGTAAAGGCGCCAAGCGTTCAGTACCCGATGAGGATATACTTAGTGAGCATCTTGTGCGAAAAGGACAAGCAATCTTCGCTTTAAAGGAAAATCTTGAGAATCAGTTAGAGCAAAATGATCAGTCATCCTTATTTTATGATTTAGAGCTGCCACTATCCGTCATCCTTGCTGAAATGGAAGCAACAGGTGTTAATGTTAATAGTGAGCGATTGAAAGACATGGGCGAGGATTTAGCCATGCAAATAAAGACTCTTGAAGAGAATATTCATGCGCTTGCAGGTGAAGAGTTCAATATTAACTCTCCGAAACAGCTCGGGGTCATTTTATTTGAGAAGCTAGGATTACCGGTGATTAAAAAAACAAAGACAGGTTTCTCTACATCAGCAGACGTTCTAGAGAAGCTTGAGGACAAGCATGAAATAATTAGAGAGATTCTTCATTATCGTCAACTTGGAAAACTAAATTCAACCTATATCGAAGGTTTATTAAAGGTTGTCTATAAAGATACTGGTAAGGTTCATACGCGTTTTAATCAAGTGTTAACGACAACGGGACGACTAAGCTCAATCGATCCGAATCTCCAAAATATCCCGATTAGACTGGAAGAAGGAAGGAAAATTCGCCAAGCATTTGTTCCTTCAAAAAAAGACTGGGTGATCTTTGCAGCTGATTACTCACAAATTGAATTAAGGGTTTTGGCACATATCGCAAATGATAAAAATTTAGTAGAAGCCTTCCGAAATGATTTAGATATTCATACGAAAACGGCAATGGATGTCTTTCATGTTGCTAAAGAAGATGTTACCTCAGATATGAGAAGACAAGCAAAGGCAGTTAATTTTGGTATTGTGTACGGAATTAGTGATTATGGACTTTCGCAAAGTCTCGGAATCACACGGAAGGAAGCTGGAGAATTTATCAAACGTTATTTAGAAAGCTTTGTCGGTGTTCAAGATTATATGGATGACATTATCGCAGAGGCGAGAGAGAAAGGCTATGTGAAAACACTTCTTCATCGCAGAAGATACATCCCAGAAATCACAAGTAGTAACTTTAATTTACGTAGCTTTGCAGAAAGAACTGCAATGAATACGCCAATTCAAGGTAGTGCAGCAGATATTATTAAAAAAGCGATGATTGATATGGCGGCACGATTGAAGCAAGAAAATATTCAAGCGAAGTTATTATTACAAGTGCACGATGAATTAATCTTTGAGGCGCCAAAAGAAGAAATCGCAATCCTTGAAAAAATAGTCCCTGAAGTAATGGAAAATGCAGTAGAGCTCAATGTTCCATTAAAGGTGGACTACTCCTATGGTGATTCTTGGTATGAAGCGAAATAAATAACAAAAGCGGAAGCGCCTTGTTCTGTTATATTTTCTATACTATACCAGTCCTTCGCCCAGATCTTAATTATTGAATTACCTAAAAAGGAAGTGATGTTATGCCAGAGCTACCAGAGGTCGAAACGATCCGTCGAACGTTGCTTCAGCTTGTTAAAGGGAAAACGATTCAAAGGGTTACGATTCGTTGGCCAAAATTAATAAAAAATCCAGATCAGCCTGATCAATTTATAGATGCCTTAATTGGTCAATCGATCCATGATGTAACACGTCGAGGGAAATTCTTAAAGTTTATCCTCGACGATTATACACTCGTCTCTCACTTGCGGATGGAGGGACGTTACGGTCTCTATGAGGCTGATGAGGAATATGATGCTCATACACATGTTATGTTTACATTTACTGATGGAACAGAATTACGTTATCGAGATGTCCGAAAGTTCGGTACGATGCACTTATTTAAAAAAGGGGAAGAAGAAACAGAACTTCCATTATCAAAGCTAGGACCTGAGCCTTTTTCAGAACAATTTACTGTCGATTATTTATGTGAACGTTTAAAGAAAACAACTAGAAAAATTAAAGCAGCATTATTAGATCAAGCAGTTGTCGTTGGACTTGGTAATATTTATGTTGATGAAGCGCTATTTCGTTCAGGGATACATCCCGAGCGCATTGCAAGCCAATTAACACCAAAAGAGTACAATGTTTTACATAAAGAGATTATTGCAACACTTAATGAGGCTGTTGCACAAGGAGGGAGTACGATTCGCTCCTATGTAAATACTCAAGGTGAGATTGGCATGTTTCAACTTGAATTACTTGTCTATGGAAGAAAAGATGAACCTTGTAAAAAATGTGGAACGATTTTAACTAAAACTGTTGTTGCTGGAAGAGGCACTCATTTTTGTGAGAAATGTCAAAAATAGAAATAGTATCAATTAATTTAAGAGGAGGAAGGTAAAAGACTAAAGAGGGGTCTTTTACCTTTTTTTCGTTTAGTGTAACTGTAAAATTCTTGTACTATGGCTAAGTGCACGACATTCAGCGCAAGCGCCTAGCCCCTCCAAAATCATAAGCCTTGCTTAAAAAGAAACATCATGTATTTCTTCAGATGATTCCACTTTTCACATTATTTGGGCTACTATCATACACTATGTTAGCAATCAGAAGGAAGGGGCTAGGCCGTTATGTTCCAACTCGCATCACTATTATTTTTAGCGTTCGCAGTAAGCTTAGATAGCTTTTCAGTGGGCTTTACGTATGGTATGAGAAAGATGAGTATTCCATTTAAATCAATTTTAATTATTGCTTGTTGTTCTGCAGGAACACTGTTAGTCGCTATGCTAGTTGGCGATTTATTGACGAGGATTTTTCCGATTTATGTGACAGAAAGGCTTGGTGGATTCATTCTAATCCTAATTGGTGCATGGGTATTGTACCAATTTTTTAGACCTGCTAAAGAAGTTGCTGAGGGAGAGGTAGAAACAGAAAAAACATTAATAAATTTTGAAATAAAAACACTTGGGATTGTTATTAATATACTTAGAAAACCGATGTCAGCGGATATTGATAAGTCAGGAACAATTACTGGGATTGAAGCATTACTGCTTGGATTTGCTTTATCATTAGATGCCTTTGGCGCTGGGATAGGTGCAGCATTATTAGGTTACTCCCCTCTCATTATGAGTATTTTAGTGGCGTGTATGAGCTCCTTGTTTGTTACTGTTGGGATTAAATCAGGTAATATCTTTTCAAAATTTTCCTGGGTGGATAAATTTTCTTGCTTACCGGGGATCATTTTAATTATGATAGGAATATGGAAACTATAAACAATGGGGGCAAGGCGCTGTGACAGTTGTATTAGGTTTAACAGGTGGAATTGCAAGTGGGAAAAGTACAGTATCTACTATGATTCGTAAACGTGGAATTCGTGTAATTGACGCAGATATCATTTCAAGAGAGGTCGTCGAAGTTGGTAAGCCTGCTTATCATCAAATTGTGGAACTATTTGGCGAGGATATATTGCATGATAACGATACAATTAACCGAGAAAAACTTGGAGCGCTAATCTTCGGAGATGAGAAAAAACGAAATCAATTAAATCGCATAGTCCATCCTGCTGTTCGGGAGGAAATCTTTGAGCAAACGAAAGAAGAGAAAGAAAAAAGTGCAAAAGCTGTTGTATTAGATATACCTTTATTATTCGAGAGCAAATTAACACATTTGGTAGATAAAACGATTCTCGTATATGTTGATGAGAAAACACAGTTGGAACGCTTAATGAAGAGGAATGGCTTTAGTGAGGATGAGGCGATGATGAGAATTCGCTCTCAACTCCCTCTTAAGGAAAAAATAATACTTTCAGATGAACTCATTAATAATAATGGTTCGATTGAAGAAACGGAAATCCAGTTACATGAGATCTTAAGTAAATTAATGTGAAGTATGAAGAGGCTACTGTAGTCTCTTTTTTTTGTGATTAAAATTGAAACGCGGAAATGTATGTAACAAAAACAAAAAAATGTCATATTAACCACATTTTTATCATATATGTGTTATACTGAAATTAATTAATTTATAAATAGTATAACATATATATGAGAGGGGATTTATGATGAGAGCCAATATTGCAATTAATGGTTTTGGTCGTATTGGGAGAATGGTATTTCGCAATGCAATGAAGGAGAAACTGAATATTAAGGCGATAAATGCAAGTTATCCTGCGGAGACGCTTGCGCACTTGATTAAATATGATACAAATCACGGGAAATTTGATGGTGAAGTTATTGCGAATGAGGACCATCTCATTGTAAACGGTAACAAAATCCTGTTAATAAATGAACGTGACCCTAAAAAATTACCTTGGAGTAGTTTAGCGATTGATATTGTTATTGAAGCGACAGGGAAATTTAATGAGAAAGACAAAGCGATGGCTCATGTTGATGCAGGAGCGAAAAAGGTCATTTTAACAGCACCAGGAAAAAATGAAGATGTTACGATTGTTATGGGTGTGAATGAACAAGAATACGATTCCGAAAATCATATCATTATTTCCAACGCTTCTTGTACAACAAACTGTCTAGCACCAGTTGTAAAAGTTCTAGACGAATCATTTGGCATAAAAAATGGACTAATGACAACTGTTCACGCCTACACAAATGACCAAAAAAACATTGATAACCCGCATAAGGATTTACGAAGAGCAAGGGCTTGTGCGCAATCGATCATACCAACAACAACTGGAGCGGCAAAGGCTCTGTCAAAAGTACTCCCGCATCTCAATGGTAAATTACACGGCATGGCATTACGGGTACCAACACCGAATGTATCGTTAGTAGATTTAGTTGTCGATGTTGAAAAGAATGTGACGATTGAAGAAATCAATAGTGCCTTTAAAGATGCAGCGAAGGGTAAACTAAAAGGTATTCTCGACTATACGATGGAACCATTAGTTTCGATCGATTTTAATACGAATCCTTATTCGGCAATTATAGATGGATTATCTACAATCGTTATTGAAGACCGTAAAGTGAAAGTATTAGCGTGGTATGATAATGAATGGGGTTATTCGTGTAGAGTTACGGAACTAACAAAATTCGTTGCTGAAAAAATGAATAATTTATTAAAAGTTTAAGGCATTTTTCTTATTATTTCGGAAGCGTTTTGATTCATATGCAATGATAAAGCGAGACTTAGCATAATCTTAACGGCGGTTCCCACCATTTTTCGTTATTTCTTTTGAATCCAGTGGTAGGGATTTTACTGCCCATTTTGAATGGGGTTTATTGTGTATTACCTTATAAAATCTCCGCCCTTTAACTAGTGATAAACTTTTTTGGTAAAAGTTTGTTGCAAAACATATACAAACAAAGTATACTATTTTTCGTGAACTTCTAATTAAAGCTAAGGTGTTTGGGCTACTTAAAGGGTTAGGACCTCTCTGGACTAACTTTCCCCCGTGGTAGTTAAACATATACCGTTTAGCAAAGAAGTCCTATGAAAATATAGTTAAAGGGGGACCCATGAATATGGAAACAATGGGTAGACACGTAATCTCAGAATTATGGGGTTGCGATTTTGATAAATTAAATGACATGGATTTTATTGAAAAAACATTCGTAAATGCTGCGTTAAAATCTGGTGCGGAAATTAGAGAGGTGGCATTTCACAAATTTGCTCCTCAAGGAGTAAGTGGTGTTGTTATCATTTCTGAGTCACATTTAACGATTCATAGTTTTCCAGAACATGGTTATGCAAGTATTGATGTTTACACGTGCGGTGATTTAAATCCTAATATTGCTGCAGATCATATCGCAGAATCATTAGGTGCTCAAACACGTGAAAACATAGAAATCCCAAGAGGAATGGGACCAGTACAAGTTAAACAAACTCAAGCAAAAGTTCTTTGATTTTTTAGACAAACATGAACAATCTGTTCAGAGGTGCTGATTATTTAATCCGCACCTCTTTTTATTATCGGAAATTTTCAGTATGATAGAGGGAGAATAACTTTGAGCACTATTCGAAAAAATAGTTGAAAGAGGAGAAATTGTACATGAGTTTTAGTAATAAATTAAAAGACTTTTTTAGTACTTACCAAGAAACAAATGAAAAACATCATATATCAGATTTGAAAAGTCATTATTATAAAACTACATACAAAAATGCGTTACATTCTATTCAATCAATTATTGAACAAACAACTGGAATGACCATTACATCGATTTCGGAAGAACGTGGTGAAATAAGTGTGAACATTGATCACCCTAAAAAGGCCTTTTTAATCGTGACTGTTATTTCTGTCCGCCCTTATGAAACAGCAGTCGACTTTACTGTATCAACGAATACATTTTTACCAACAGATTTTGGTTTTAGTAAAAAAATTATTCAACAGCTTTATAAAAGGCTTGATGAAAAAGAAACGTTTGTTGGTGTAGGGAAAAGTATGTAAAAAACATCAAGAATGTAGAAGGTATCCATATAAAGTTTTGATTGGAGCTGGTTATATGAAATGCCCTTCGTGTCAGCATAATGGTACGAGAGTTTTAGATTCAAGACCTGTAGATGATGGTAGATCGATCAGGCGTCGCCGAGAATGTGAAGAATGCCAATATCGCTTTACAACATTTGAAAAGGTTGAGGAATTTCCTTTAATTGTAGTGAAAAAAGAAGGAACAAGAGAAGAGTTTAGCCGTGAAAAAATTTTACGTGGACTCATTAAGGCGTGTGAAAAAAGGCCAGTTCCTTTGCAAAAGTTAGAGGATATTGTTCATGAAATAGAAAAAGAGTTAAGAAGTCAAGGTGTTTCGGAAGTGGATAGTGAGCTTGTAGGTGAAATGGTAATGGACAGGCTTGCAAAAATTGACGAGGTTGCGTATGTGCGATTTGCATCTGTCTATCGCCAATTCAAAGATATTAATGTATTTATAGAGGAATTAACCGATCTAATTAAAAAAGCGAGGTAAGATGGAAGGGAGCTAGTGAAGAAATGTTCTTCAAGCTCTTTTTTCAGTGAATAGAAAGCAAACGTGAAGATTTGATTAGTACCTTATTTCTCGAATGGTAATAAGGATTATGAATAATATGATTTGGACATAGTGTTCGTGTCCTAAGCGTCTTAGCCCCTCTTCGGGCTAAGACGCTTAGGAATTGAAGGTAAATAAAGAACACTTTCTATTCCAGAGCGTCTTATTTGCCCGAGGCTGAACAAGGCGCTGTCGCATTTCTAAATGGAAGGTTTGAAGGGGATGAATCAGCATTGGAAGGAATTACTTGCTATCGATCGTTATGCGGTAAAGAGTAGTTCGGTTCTTCAAGACTTAGATAGAAAGATCTTAACATTACTTTATCAACCGTTAATTGGTTCTAAATGCTATAGTCTTTTTATGACGCTGTGGGGAGAGCTTGAACAAAATCGGTTATGGGGAGATGAGACTACCCATCACAGTTTAATGACGATTATGCAAAGTAATCTACGTGATATTTACCGTGAACGATTGAAGTTAGAAGGCCTTGGTTTATTAAAAACGTATGTAAACGAAGGTGAAGAATTTAAGCGATATGTATACGAACTTCAATCTCCTCTTACACCGAATGATTTTTTTCAAGATGGTGTGTTAAATATCTATCTCTATAATCGAGTGGGTAAAAACAAATTTTTGCAATTAAAACGGTTTTTCTCTGATCAGCAAATGGATGAAGAAATGAAAGATATCACGAGATCCTTTAATGATGTCTTTAACTCTGGTCAATCTGCCCATATGATTTCAAGGGTTAATGATGAGACATTTGACGATTTAACTTTGTCTAGTGAAAGAGAGTATGTCCAAACAAATAATCATACGGCGATAGAAATATCTGACGATACATTTGACTTCGATTTATTTTTCACGGGGATTTCTGACGCAATGATTCCAACAAAGGCGATTACACCCATAGTGAGGGAAGTAATAAAGAAGCTTTCTTATTTATACGGAATAAATGCAATAGACATGAAGAATGTGGTAATGAATAGTATTGATCAAGATGACGCAATTGATATTGAAATACTTAGAAAGTCAGCGCGAGATTGGTATCAATTTCAACATGGAGATGAGCTGCCAGGTTTACTTGATAAAACTCAACCACTTCCATTACAATCGATGGAAAAGGGAAAAAAACAGCGTTCACAGGAAGAAGAACTTATGTATCAATTAGATACAATTTCACCGAGACAGTTTTTAACAGATGTTTCTGGTGGTGTTCCTCCAAGTGCTGGCGATTTACAAATTATTGAAGAAGTAATGCTCGGACAAAAACTAGAGCCAGGAGTAGTAAATGTCCTCATTTATTACGTTATGTTAAAAACAGATATGAAACTTACAAAAGGGTATGTTCAAAAGATCGCAAGTCATTGGACAAGAAAGCAAATTAAAACAGTAAAGGCTGCGATGGATCTTGCTAAACAAGAACATCGTCAATATCAACAGTGGGCAGAAGAAAAGACTACGAAAAAAACATCTACTAATAAAAAGGCTCCTATTCGTAAAGAGATGCTACCTTCATGGTTGAATGAAGATCAAAGTAATGAGCAAAACAAGGATAAAACAAATGAATCAGATGGACAAACGCAGCTAAATCGTGACCAATTCGAACTCGAAAAAAAGAAATTATTTGATCGAATAAAAAGTTATAAGGATAATAAAAGTCATGAATAGATTAAGGAGAAATAAAGTGAGGTGAAGAAGGATGGAACGAATGAGTAATTCTTTTAAAAGTTTAATAAATAGACCTGACTTTAAAGATCGCTTTAACGGTTTGAAAAATCAGGTATTAAATAACTCTGAGGTACAAGCTTTTTTAACAAAGCATGCAGCAGAAATTGAAGAAGGTATGGTTGAAAGAAGTCTTGTAAAGCTTTTCGAGTTTGTTAATCAGAGCAAAAATTGCGAACAATGTCCTTCGTTATCACAGTGTAAAAATCTCTTGGAAGGCTATCATCCACGTTTAGTCATTCAAGGACGAATCATTGATCTTCAATACGACAAATGTCCAACGAAGGAAGCGCATGATGAACGTAAAAAACATGAGTCACTCATTAAAAGTATGTATATTCCAAAGGATATTTTAGCAGCGCAGTTAGATCAGATTGACGTTGAAATGGATGAAACAAGTCGCTTTAAGGCCCTTAGTTTAGCACAAGATTTTGTTGAGCAATACAATAGTGGTAAGCGTCCAAAGGGCTTATATTTATATGGCTCCTTTGGTGTCGGGAAAACGTACATTTTAGGTGCAATTGCGAATGAATTAGCTTCCCATAAAATATCCTCCATGCTTGTATATGTGCCGGAATTTATGAGAGAGCTAAAAGGTTCTTTTCAAAATTCATCGCTAGATCAAAAAGTAGATGTTGTAAAGAAAG
The DNA here is from genome assembly GCF_020075705.1 of Metabacillus rhizolycopersici. The sequence goes on from NZ_JAIQUM010000012.1 coordinate 79,592, forward strand.
TTCCGGTTCTTATGCTAGATGATATAGGTGCAGAATCAATGTCAAGTTGGATGAGGGATGATATTCTTGGTACGATCTTGCAGTTTAGGATGCTTGAAAACCTGCCAACGTTCTTTTCTTCCAATTTTGACCACAAACAACTCCAACACCATCTCTCCTATTCGCAACGTGGTGAAGAAGAACCGGTAAAAGCAGCGAGAATTATGGAACGAATTAAACATATGGCAATACCGATTGAGTTAACAGGCAGAAATCGCAGGGGGTAGAATGTTAAGCACAGTGCTATGAAAAAGGAATAGCATAGGCTGTTAGACACGAACATTTCATTCGGAAATCTAATCCCTCTAGTCACTAAAAAAGTACCTTGCTCCTAGATATAATAGGACAGGTACTTTTTTGAGAGAAAGTATAAATTTTTTTGACTTAGTTTTCGTGTCCAGCGCCTAGCCCCTCGAGGTCATAAGACGCTTGCGCTTTTTGAGATTAAAGGGCAGTAAATTCCCCATGATGGAAGTTTTCTATAAATAATTTCTTTGCTTCTAAAGAACCTAGTTCCCCCATATACATAAAATAGGTGGTGGTAGATAGGGGGGACAAACATGCTTGAGATTTTTTTTGGGTCTCCGAAAGAGGCAAAGACGATTTATTCCATTTTTCGCTCAAGGTGTAAGGGGCTCGATTCAGAACTGCAATTATTAAATCAACGAAGTATAAAAATTAACTCTAAAACGTGGAATATCTCTTTAGAACAGATTATTATACCAGGGCTTGTTCAGTTTATGATTGAATATAAGGAACGCCAAATTCTGGTTGCGATTATTAGGGAAAAATATTATTTTCTAGTGGAAGAAGAACAGCAACAAATTATACATATCGCTCAATCAATTATAGAGGGGGAACGAAAAAATCTACCTAGAGCTCAAAAGCTTTCTCCCCGCGATGATATTTTACGAGCGGCTTTTGAACAATTTTTACGGCCTGATTTGCACTTTTCTTTTACATCATTTCAAAAATTTCGTCTCCATGAATATAGAGAAAAATTACGTGAATATGTTGAAGTAGCTATTGAGGAATATAAGCTTGAACAAGAGTATCAAAGTTTTATTCAAAGCTTGCGAGATTATCTTGAGGTGAAAGAATGTGTCGTAGAATGGATTTTAATCGTGCACGAACAGAATAAAGGATATTGTGTATTTAAACGAAACAAACAAGAAATATCTGAACACGAATTGAAAAAATATATTGATAAGGGTTTTGTGGACCAACATCCAATGGAGATTGATTCAGATTTATTAGCGCCCATAGTCTCGATGGCTCCAAATAGGATTTCACTTTATACAAATGACCCATTTGATGGAATGGTTCAAACCATTCATAATATTTTTCAAGAGAGAGTGGACATACATAGTTATCAGGAATTTTCTCTAAATGTGAACGAGGATAAAAAATGATTGATTATGTAAAAGCCTTCTTGATTTTCAAAAAAAAAAACTTTATAATACGAGGTAATTGCAAAATTATCAGTAATGATAAGGATATGAGCTTGTTTATACGGTTCCCAGAGAGGGGAGGATTTGCTGAAACCTTCCTAACACGATGAACAAACTTACCACCTTTGAACTTCAGTTGTGAACAGTCTATCTAAGTAATAACTGACGGACTTCCCGTTATCGATGTAAAGCCAATTCAAATGTTTCTACAGATTGAATGATTTGTATGAATCATGATGTTTATTTTCTATGAAAAATAATTGTCATGTTGATTTTGGGAACAAGGGTGGAACCACGATCCATTGACTAGAGTATAACTCGTCCCTTTTTTAGGGGGCGAGTTTTATTTATTTTGGAGCAGAAAATATAGACAATAAGCGACGGACTTAGTGCCGTGTCTAGCTCCAGCGCCTAGGTCCTCGAGGCATAAGCCACTCATGAATTGAAGGTAAAAAACACCTTCTATTCATGAGCGTCTTATGCTTGTCGGACTTGAACAAGGCGCTTCCGCTTTTAAAAAAAGGAGTGAACAAGGATGTCAGACGTTATAAAAATTGCGTTTCCAGACGGAGCTGTGAAGGAGTTTGCTAAAGGTACCACGACTGAAGATATTGCGGCATCCATTAGCCCGGGATTAAAAAAGAAATCTCTTGCAGGGAAGTTAGATGGGAAATTAATCGATTTGCGCACAGCCATTCAAGCGGATGGTGCAATTGAAATTGTGACGCAGGATAGTGAAGAAGCGTTAGAAATTATGCGCCATTCAACAGCGCATTTAATGGCACAAGCAATTAAGCGCCTATATAAAGATCAATCGATTCAGCTTGGGATTGGACCAGTAATTGAAAATGGTTTTTACTATGATATTGATATGGAGCAGGCGATCACACCTGAAGATTTACCTGAAATCGAAAAAGAGATGAAAAAAATTATCAATGAAAACCTCGCGATTGTTCGCACTGAGGTAAGTCGTGAAGAAGCGCAGCGACGTTTTGAGGAATTACAGGATCCGCTAAAGCTTGAGTTACTAGAAGCTATTCCACAGGGTGAAGCTGTGTCAATTTATGAACAAGGTGAATTTTTTGACCTTTGCCGTGGCGTGCATTTGCCATCAACAGGTAAAATTAAAGAATTCAAGTTGCTAAGTGTCGCAGGAGCTTACTGGCGTGGTGATAGTAAGAATAAAATGCTTCAACGTATTTATGGAACAGCATTCTTCAAGAAAAGTGAATTAGATGAGCATCTTCGCATCCTAGAAGAAGCGAAGGAGCGTGACCATCGTAAACTTGGGAAGGAACTAGGTTTGTTTACAACTTCTCAAAAGGTTGGTCAAGGTTTACCATTATGGCTTCCAAAAGGTGCAACAATTCGTCGTATTGTTGAGCGTTACATTGTCGATAAGGAAGAACGCCTAGGCTACCAACACGTATATACACCTGTTTTAGCAAGTGTTGAATTATATAAAACATCTGGTCATTGGCAACATTACCAAGAAGATATGTTTCCGATAATGGAAATGGACAACGAAGATTTAGTGCTCCGTCCTATGAACTGTCCACACCATATGATGGTGTATAAGAATGATATTCACAGCTATCGCGAGCTTCCAATCCGGATTGCTGAGCTTGGAATGATGCATCGTTATGAAATGTCTGGGGCGTTATCCGGCCTGCAACGTGTACGTGGCATGACGTTAAATGATGCTCATATTTTTGTTCGACCTGATCAAATTAAAGAAGAATTTATCCGCGTTGTGCGTTTAATTGAAGCTGTTTACAAAGATTTTGGAATTGATAAGTATTCATTCAGATTGTCTTATCGTGATCCAGAGGATAAAGAAAAGTACTTTGATGATGATAACATGTGGGAAAAAGCGCAAAGCATGCTAAAAGATGCAATGGATGAATTAGGCCATGATTATTTTGAAGCAGAGGGTGAAGCGGCGTTTTACGGTCCAAAACTGGATGTTCAAGTAAGAACAGCGCTTGGAAAAGATGAAACACTTTCAACTGTTCAATTGGATTTCTTACTTCCTGAGCGTTTTGATTTAACATACGTTGGTGAAGATGGCAAGCAGCATCGTCCAGTTGTTATCCACCGTGGCGTTGTATCAACGATGGAGCGCTTTGTAGCCTTCTTGATTGAAGAATACAAAGGAGCATTCCCAACATGGCTTGCACCAGTACAGGTTCAAGTAATTCCAGTATCACCTGCGATTCATCTTGATTATGCAAAACAAGTACAGGAGCAGCTTCAAGAAGTTGGTTTACGCGTCGAGTTAGATGCTCGCGATGAAAAAATGGGGTATAAAATTCGTGAATCACAAATGCAAAAAACTCCTTACATGCTTGTAGTAGGGGATAACGAGATTGCAGAAAAAGCGGTTAATGTTCGCAAATACGGTGAGCAAAAATCAGAAACAGTACCGTTCGAGCAGTTTTTAACAATGATTAAACAAGAAGTAAATAGATAATCATTTCTAAAATGGGGACCGTCTCAAAAAAAGTCTTGAACAAGGTGTTTATGCATTTCTTTTAAAAAACTATTGCAACAACTTAAAGCATTTGGTAGAATAACATATGTTGTTAAAAGTTACTTGCAAAGTCTTTGCTATGATGTTATAATCAACAAGGTAATTGAATAGTTTCTATATGAACAAGTAGAAGCACCCGCTTCTCACCTGATTGACACATCCATTTGTAGTTGGCAGGTTACGATGAATTTTTACGTATACAATCGTAGTGTGGGTGTTTATACATCCGCACTTTTTTATTTTTAAGAAAAATAAAAAAGCCAGAATCAACAATAAATTGGATTTGAATAAATGCTATTCAGTTTGATAAAACCTTGGAGGTGGCTAATTATTAGCAAAGATATGATGGTAAATGACGGAATCCGTGCACGTGAGCTTCGTCTGATTGGTGCCAATGGAGATCAACTTGGAATTAAATCACGTCAAGAGGCGTTGGAAATTGCTACTAGAGCTAATTTAGATTTAGTTTTAGTTGCACCAAATGCAAAGCCTCCTGTATGCCGCATCATGGATTACGGAAAATTCCGTTTTGAACAGCAAAAGAAAGATAAAGAGGCGCGTAAAAATCAAAAAATCATCAACTTAAAAGAGGTTCGTCTGAGCCCAACGATTGATGAACATGACTTTAACACTAAGCTTCGAAATGCACGTAAATTCTTAGAAAAAGGCGATAAAGTGAAAGCTTCTATCCGTTTCAAAGGACGTGCAATTACACATAAAGGAATTGGTCAGAAGGTGCTTGATCGATTCTCAACAGAATGTGCGGATTTAAGTACGATTGAATCTCATCCAAAAATGGACGGACGTAGCATGTTCTTAGTTTTAGCACCGAAAAATGAAAAGCAATAATACTTAAGGAGGAATCCCTTATGCCAAAAATGAAAACTCACCGTGGAGCTGCTAAGCGTTTCAAGAAGACCGGTTCTGGTAAACTTAAACGTTCACATGCTTACACTAGTCACTTATTCGCTAACAAATCTACAAAAGCTAAACGTAAATTACGTAAATCAACTGTAGTAAGCAAAGGCGATTTCAAACGTATTCGTCATTTATTAGACAACATTAAATAATCGGAACACCGTAATATAGGAGGGAATTTACATGCCAAGAGTAAAAGGCGGTATCGTTTCACGTAAACGTCGTAAAAAAGTATTAAAATTAGCTAAAGGTTATTTCGGATCTAAACATACATTATACAAAGTTGCTAACCAACAAGTAATGAAATCTTTAATGTATGCTTACCGTGACCGTCGTCAGAAAAAACGCGACTTCCGTAAGTTATGGATCACTCGTATCAACGCAGCTGCACGCATCAATGGTCTTTCTTATAGCCGTTTAATGCATGGCTTAAAGCTTGCTGGTATCGAAGTAAACCGTAAAATGCTTGCTGATTTAGCTGTAGCGGACGAAAAAGCATTTGCTCAATTAGCAGACGCTGCTAAAGCACAATTAACAAAATAATTGAACGTATAAAGAGAGCTGACTCACCGATGGGTCAGCTCTCTTTTTATTGAGAAATAATCCGTACAGTAGAATGGTTGAAAAAGTCGATCCAATGGAGGGTAAAATCGAAATAGTGGTTGAAATCCGTAAATATAATGGAGACAACTGTGTAAATCGTAAAATAGCCCCCTTATAGACAATAGGGTAAGAAAAGCTGATAATAAAAGTTATTAAAAAAATGATAAAAGGGGAAACGAAAGCATGAACTACATAGTAATCTATTACCTTTTGATCAATGTACTTTGCTTTTTTGTCATGGGAATCGATAAAAAACGTGCTAAGCGCGGGGAATGGAGAATAAAAGAAACGACGCTTTGGTGGCTTGCAGTAGCAGGTGGTGCATTAGGTGGGTTTATGGGAATGAGAGTATATCATCATAAAACAAAACATACATCATTTAAGATCGGTTTTCCAAGTATCGCGGCCATTCAGCTATTTCTATTAATCTCTTTGCTAAAATTGGCATAAAGTAAACAAATTCCCGTACAATGAATCGAACACTACAAACATCATTTGATTGCTAACAAGAAAGTGGTGATGACGATTGAAATTGTAGCGGCGTCTGTCTTAACGGCCATAAAAACTACAGGATTCTTTGCTCCATTCGCATTTATCTTGTTTCATGTTTTAAGACAGTTCTTGCTAATTCCTGTTGCGGTTGTATGTGTTGCCGGGGGTATATTATTTGGAGGAGAATTGGGCTCCTTGTATTCTGTTATTGGTCTAACATGTGCGAGTATGACATTTTATTTAATTACGAAAATGTTTCCGGCATTGCTGCAGCGATTTGTGAAAATGAAGGTGAGATGGTTAGGGGCTTATGTTCAATTATCAGTTGGGCAAATTATTATTTTACGGATGATCCCATTTATCAATTTTTCACTTATCTCGCTCCTTATTTTAGAAAAAGTAAAAACGTTTCGTGGTTATGCAAAGCTCTCACTATTGACCCATATCCCTTCAGCACTTTGTTTTACATTTTTAGGAACATTCATTCAAACATTGTCTCCAGTGCTGATAATCGTTCTTTTATCCGTATTGGTTTTCCTTGTTTACTTTTTCAGGGAAAAGCAGGTTATGATTAAGTGGTATGACTTTTTTGTTCCAGCACGTGAAAAAAGTCATGATTCCTAGAAGGTATTAAAAATGGAACAGCAAATACATGCTGTTCCATCTTTTCGTTCATAGAAGGTAAACGGTGACATTTATCTGATTGCATACTTAATGTCCACGCTTTTTATTTAATAATTCTTTAATTGGACTTTTCCAATCAATCTTCGCATAAGGATATCGTTTTTTTACTTCAGCTTCGATGTATGAAAAATCGTCTAAAGTTAATCCTTGTAATCTGCTTGAGGAATTTGCCCAAATGAATATTGAAACGACCTCAAAAGCATTTGACGTAGTACCTAAATATTTTTCTCCTTCAAATAAAACGCCCTTATATGTTAAGGAAAAGTTTTTACGAACGTTTCCTTTGTCATCTAAAATGTAAAATTGTTTATTTTCATGTGCTAATTCAAGTTTTCGTTTTGGATTAAATAAATACTTAAACGCAGCGTATACAAGGAAAAAAATTAGGGCAATTAAAAGTAATCGTAATAACAATACTATCATCTTAGAACCCCTCCTGAGGGCATTTTTCTTAAATATACGTTTGAGAATAGAAAAAGGTTTCAAGATAATTTCATTTTGTTATAATTTTTTATATAGTAGTGTTAGTACGACTTAGCAGTTTTGTATACATATATTAATCTGAGAGTGAGGAAATTAAGTGATGAATTTTTCAAAACTTTTTAGTATGCAACAGGAATTGGATGCGAAAATTGAAGCACAACATCAATTACAAAATGAGCGACTTATGGAGAGAAAAATATTAGCCCTATTAGTAGAAGTTGGGGAGCTCGCAAACGAGACAAGATGTTTTAAGTTCTGGAGCTTGAAGCCACCAGCACCACTTGATGTCATATTAGAAGAGTATGTGGATGGGATCCATTTTATCCTTTCATTAGGATTAGAAATAAACGTTAGTCCATCGATTCAGTTTGAACACAAACAATCTGAACAAAATGTGGCAGAGCAATTTTTAAAGGTGTATGAGACGATTACTTCCTTTAAAGAAGAACAAACTATGATTGTGTACGAAAAAATGTTTGAAGAGTATTTGTTTTTAGGTCAGTTATTAGGTTTTTCAAATGAGCAAATAGAGGAAGCTTACGTGTTAAAAAATGAAGTCAATCATGATCGACAGCAACAAGGGTATTAACAGTCCTAAAATATGGAATATTTCTTTTGATAAAACCTTTCATGTATACTAGTACAAAGATCATGAATTGAAGGAGGTAATTGTATGACAAAGTTAGATGAAACATTAACAATGCTTAAAGATTTAACAGATGCAAATGGGATCCCAGGTAACGAACGTGAGGTTCGGGACGTCATGAAAAAATACATAACAAATTATGCTGATGAAGTGTTTACGGATAATTTAGGTAGTTTGGTTGCTAAGAAAGTGGGAAAAGAAAACGGCCCAAAAATAATGATCGCAGGACACTTAGATGAAGTTGGTTTTATGATAACGCAAATCGATGATAAAGGTTTTCTTCGTTTTCAAACTGTAGGTGGTTGGTGGTCGCAAGTTATGCTGGCGCAACGCGTAACAATCTTGACGAAAAAAGGTGAAATCACAGGCATCATCGGTTCAAAGCCACCACATATTCTCACAGCAGAAGCGCGTAAAAAGCCGGTTGATATAAAGGATATGTTTATTGATATCGGCGCATCTAGCCGTGAAGAGGCGTTGGAATTTGGTGTAATGCCAGGTGATCAAGTTGTCCCTTATTTCGAATTCACGGTGATGAAAAATGAAAAAATGTTGCTTGCAAAAGCGTGGGATAACCGAATTGGGTGTGCAATTGCAATCGACGTCCTTAAAAATTTAAAAGGAACAGATCATCCAAATGTAGTGTATGGAGTTGGTACGGTACAGGAGGAAGTTGGTTTACGGGGTGCAAAAACATCAGCGAATCTTATTCAGCCTGATATTGCATTTGGTGTCGATGTAGGAATTGCTGGAGATACTCCAGGTGTTTCTGAAAAAGAAGCAGCGAGCAAAATGGGAGATGGCCCACAAATTGTCCTTTATGATGCATCAATGGTATCACACAAAGGTCTACGCGATTTAGTAACAGATACTGCCGATGAATTAAACATTCCTTACCAATTTGAATCTATGCCAGGTGGAGGTACAGACTCTGGTTCAATTCATATTTCAGCTAATGGTGTACCGGCGCTTTCGATTACAATCGCTACTCGTTATATCCATTCACATGCTGCGATGCTTCATCGTGATGATTATGAAAATGCAGTTAAGTTGATCACAGAAGTTGTGAAGCGTTTGGACAGTGAGACAGTAAATAAAATTACATTCGATTAATAGTAATCAAAATAAAAATGCTGGGGAGATTACCCAGCATTTTTATTATTTCTTTAATCCGTGTTCCAAAGTTGTTAACATTTCTTGTTTATCCTGCTCATTCGCATTTTGCCAAATAACTTCAAATAAAACACCTAACCCAGGAAGCATCTTTTCTTCACCACTTTGAATCGCATCAACGATTGTATCCTGTAGCTGATCCTGGCTATTTCCTGAAACATTCGAGATAACTGCATGACGTAAATTTAAATTCAACCTACACACTCCTTTGTATTTTCTAACTCTATATAGGTAAGGTTTGTTAAATAAACAAGAATTATGTATGATTGAGATGAGATGTTGGAAATGTACGTTAAAGGAGCAGGAATGTGGATCGAATTGAATCAGTTAAAAATCAAAAAGTAAAGCAATGGAGAAAACTCCATACAAAAAAAGAACGTGAAGCAACAGGAACGTTTATAATTGAAGGCTTACATTTAGTTGAAGAAGCTTTAAAAACGAAGGAAATGATTAAGGGTCTTATTGTTTCTGAAGATATAACGCTTCCTACACATTGGAATGTCGATCAGCTGAACATAATCTTAGTCACGAAGGAAGTCATGAAAGCAATTAGTGATACTGAGGCACCACAAGGGATTGCGGCAATTTGTGAATTTCAAAAGCAACATGCAGCTGATTCTTGGGAAAAGGTTCTCTTTGTTGACGGTGTTCAAGACCCTGGTAACTTAGGGACAATCATTCGCACAGCAGATGCTGCTGGTATAGATGGGGTTATTTTAGGTGAGGGGACTGTTGATCACTATAATTCTAAGGTTATTCGTTCTAGCCAAGGATCGATTTTTCATTTGCCAATTGTGAATGGGAATTTAATGGAGTGGCTTCAAGTTTACAATGAAAAACAGATTCCTATCTATGGTACCTCTTTGCAAAATGGGGTAAGTTATCGTGAGGCTTCATCGACCGAACAATTTTGCCTGATCATTGGGAATGAAGGAAGCGGTGTTAATAGAGAGTTATTACAAAAAACGACCAAGAATTTGTATATTCCTATTTACGGTGGAGCAGAATCATTAAATGTAGGGATTGCAACAGGTATTCTTCTTTATCATTTGCGTGGGTAACTTGCGGGAATAAAATGTTTTGATTATAATAAGATAGAAATTACATACAATCGGCTATAGAGTACTGAAATCACTATCTAACAATGATCCAGTCTAATGGAACGAGCAAGTTTTGTACGAGATGATGATTGTAAAACGAATCTATTTGCTATTTTAGTAAGTTGAAAAAATAAGTTAGCGGGTTCCGTCCCCTTACCTACATATGAAAGAAACGATGACAGAGACCAGTAATTTACAGTTCGTTCATTCAGGGAAAAAATGCCTTAGACTGAAAGCATTTTTTGAATTGAAGTAAATGAATTCACCTCTCGAGTTGACACTTGGACCATGCTTAGAGCCATGTAAAGGTGTTCCGGTTTTTACCGTTATGGAAATGAAGTGAGTCGTACGAAGAAAAGCAATGACTATGAAAGTGTCAAGGTGCTTTCGCTTTTCTGATCGGCTAACAAGGGTGGTAACGCGAATTCAGGCTCGTCCCTTTTATGGGGCGAGTTTTTTATTTTGCAAAAAAAGCTGTTAAAGCTTTTTAAATGAAGGAGGAAATGTAAATGCAGGAGCAATTAAAACAGCTTCAACAAGAAGCGCTTGAAAAAATTGAACAAGCACAGGATTTAAAAGCGTTGAATGACATTCGAGTGGCGTACTTAGGGAAAAAAGGACCAATTACTGAGGTGCTACGAGGAATGGGGAAACTTTCCGCTGAAGAACGACCAGTAATGGGGGCACTTGCAAATGAGGTGCGTGAAGCAATCGCGACATCGATTTCAAGTAAGCAGGAGCGTTTAGAACAAGCAGCTGTTGAACAAAAGCTGGCGAAAGAAACCATTGATGTCACATTACCAGGTAGACCTGTAAGGGTTGGTAATCATCATCCACTTACAGCGGTTGTTGAAGAAATTGAAGATCTATTCCTTGGAATGGGCTATCAAATTGCAGAAGGTCCAGAAGTAGAAACCGATTATTTTAATTTTGAAGCATTAAATCTTCCAAAAGGACATCCAGCGCGTGATATGCAGGATTCTTTCTATATAACAGAAGAGTTGCTTTTACGTACACATACATCTCCGGTGCAAGCAAGAACGATGCAAAAGCATGAAGGAGTAGGACCTGTTAAAATTATTTGTCCTGGTAAAGTGTATCGTCGTGATAATGATGATGCGACCCACTCACATCAATTTACACAAATTGAAGGACTTGTTATAGATGAAAACATTCGCATGAGCGATCTTAAGGGTACATTAGAGGTTTTTGCGAAAAAAATGTTTGGTGAAGAGAGAGAAATTCGCTTACGTCCAAGTTTCTTCCCATTTACAGAGCCATCTGTTGAGGTCGACGTTTCCTGTTTCTCTTGTGGTGGCAAAGGCTGTAACGTTTGTAAGGGAACTGGTTGGATTGAAATTTTAGGTGCCGGAATGGTCCATCCAAACGTACTTGAAATGGCTGGTTTTGATTCGAAAAAATATAGTGGCTTTGCATTTGGCATGGGACCAGAGCGAATTGCGATGTTAAAGTACGGTATTGATGATATCCGTCATTTCTATACAGATGACTTACGTTTCTTAAAACAATTTAAACGAGCTTAAGAACAAAAGCTCAGGGCGCCTCGAACAGGCCCGACAAGCATAAGACGCTCATGAATAGAAGGTTGTTCTTTACCTTTAATTCATGAGTGGCTTATGACTCGAGGGGCTAGGCGCTGGAGCTGGATGTCGTAGGCTTATCTTCAAGAGAAGAATTTTATAAATGCTTAAACAATAATAGGCGGAGGTTTTTAGCATGTTTGTTTCATATAAATGGTTAGCTGAATACGTTGATTTGTCAGGAGTTACTCCAGATGAGTTAGCTGAAAAAATTACACGTAGTGGAATTGAAGTTGAAGGTGTAGATGTTTTAAATGAAGGCATGAAAGGTGTAGTCATCGGTCATGTTGTTGAAAAAGAACCACATCCAGATGCTGATAAGTTGAATAAATGTCAAGTGGATCTTGGTAATGACGAAATCGTACAAATTATTTGCGGAGCAAAAAATGTAGATAAAGGCCAAAAAGTTGCCGTTGCGACTGTTGGAGCGGTTTTACCAGGAAATTTTAAAATTAAAAAAGCAAAGCTTCGTGGTGAAGTTTCACACGGAATGATTTGCTCGTTACAAGAGTTAGGCTTTGAAGCGAAGTTAGTTGCTAAAGAATATTCTGAGGGGATTTTTGTCTTCCCAAGTGATGCTGAGGTGGGAGCTGATGCGCTGCAACAATTAAACCTTGATGATGCAGTTTTGGAATTAGGTTTAACACCAAACCGTGCAGATGCATTAAGTATGCTAGGTGTTGCTCATGAGGTTGCAGCAATTTTAAATCGTGATGTAAAATACCCTGAAATTTCCTATGTTAGCACCGCAGAAAAAGCTTCAGATGCTGTAAAAATTAAGGTGGAAGCATCAGAAGATAATCCATTGTACGTAGCAAAAGTAATTAAAAATGTAACAATCGCACCTTCACCATTATGGATGCAATCAAGACTAATGGCAGCTGGGATTCGTCCTCATAATAACGTAGTTGATATTACGAACTATGTCCTAATTGAATATGGTCAACCTTTGCATTCATTTGATTATGATCGCTTTGGTTCAAGGGAAATTCTTGTCCGCCGTGCAAACGATGGTGAAAAAATTAAAACATTAGATGATCAAGAACGTACATTGACAACAGATCATTTAGTGATTACAAATGGGACTGAGCCAGTTGCATTAGCAGGTGTTATGGGTGGAGCAAATTCTGAAGTTCAATCAGACACTAAAACTGTTCTTTTGGAATCTGCATTATTTAACGGTCAAAGAATCCGCACAGCTTCAAAGGATCACGGCTTAAGAAGTGAAGCGAGCGCTCGATATGAAAAAGGTGTTGATCCAAAGCGTGTTCATGCAGCAGCTGAGCGAGCAGCACAATTAATCTCTTTATATGCAGGTGGAGAGGTGTTAGAAGGTTCTGTCGAAGTTCAATCGGCTACATTCGAACCTGCTGTTGTCAAAACAACGGTTAACAAAATAAATCGAGTTCTTGGAATGGATATTTCCGCAGAAGAAATAAAAGCAATTTTTGAGCGTCTTGGGTTCGGTGTAGAAACTGATAACTCGGTAATTACGGTCACTGTTCCAACACGTCGCGGTGATATTACAATCGAAGAGGACTTAGTTGAAGAAGTGGCAAGGCTTTATGGATATGATAATATCCCAACAACATTACCTGTAGGGCAAGCAATTCCAGGTAAGTTAACAGATTATCAAGAAAAGCGTCGTAAAGTCCGTCGATATTTAGAAGGATCTGGTCTTTATCAGGCGATTACCTATTCGCTTACAAGTGAGGGAAAAGCAGCGAAGTATGCACTAGAAGCTTCTGAGCTGACAAAGCTTGCTTTACCAATGAGTGAAGAACGCTCTGTGTTACGTTTAAGCCTGTTACCACATTTATTAGATGCGTTAAAATACAACTTGGCAAGACAAATGGATCAAGTAGCTCTTTATGAAATTGGGTCAGTCTTTCTTTCTGAAGGTAAGGACCAACAGCCACTAGAAAAAGAACGTTTATCAGCAGCAGTTACTGGCTTATGGCATTCACATTCATGGCAAGCAGAAAAGAAACCTGTTGATTTCTATGTTGTAAAAGGAATTGTTGACGGATTAGTGGATCTGCTTGGATTAACGAACCAAATCCAATATAAGCAAGCTAACCGCGCAGGAATGCATCCAGGTCGAACAGCCGAATTATTCCTTGGGGATAAGCTTATTGGATTCATCGGACAAGTGCATCCAACAGCTCAAAAAGAATTAGATTTAACCGAAACGTATGTGTTTGAACTATCATTAGTAGATCTTTTGACAGCGACAGTAGAAGAAACTCGTTTTGAAATCATTCCTCGTTTTCCATCTATCTCAAGAGACATCGCACTTGTTGTAGATAAAAACGTTGTTGTTGGGGATATTGAACAAATCATCACTGAAGCAGGTGGTAAATTGCTGAAAGATGTATCTGTTTTTGATTTATATGAAGGTGACCGTCTAGAAGAAGGGAAGAAATCTGTTGCATTCTCACTTCGCTACTTCGATCCTGAGCGTACGTTAACAGATGAAGAAGTGACAAAAACACATGAAAAAGTATTAAATGCAGTAGAAGAAAAACTCGGCGCAACATTACGAGGATAAAGAAAAGCGGAAGCGTCTTGATCAGCCTCGGGCTAGGCGCTGGACAATTCTCGAAGCCAAAACTTATAAAAAAAAGGGTAAGCACACGGAATCAGTGCTTACCCTTTTTTAATAAAAATAGCTACAGAATAGGACTTCCTCGCCAATCTTAGCAAAATACATGCGAAAAAGTGTAAAATACTCACCAAACACTTCCATTTACTAGCGAAGCCCTGAAATCAGAAAACTTCATAAAAAGGAGCTTGTGTTTTTTTCTTCATTCCAATTCTACATTATTGTCTTTTCGCTAACTTCATTGCTTTTTCAGTATTAGCAAAATGCTTTTTCGTGATCGTCGATAAAAACTGGCTGCCTCTTTTTTTGATAATATTTGCAGCAGCGATATCCACTTGTGCTCCTGCCCCTTTCGGAATCGTTACTCCTGCTTTTTCAGATAAGCGTTCAAACTCTTTTACGAATGAATACCTAGCGATAATTGATGCAGCTGCAACTGCTAAGTGGACTCCTTCAGCCTTTGTAGAAAAATAAATATTTTCCTTTTCAATGGTTTTCCCCTGAAGGTGTTTAAAATAAATGAGTGGATCAACAAACTGATCAATTAAAAGTCCATCAGGTTTTTCAGGAGCAATTTTATTTAATAAATGATTGATTGCTTGATTATGTAATAATGCTTTGATTTTTCCTTGTGACATTCCTTGTTGTTGAAGTTCATTGTATTTCTCATTGTGAAGTACTAATAAACTGTAGGGAATTGTTTTAATTAAGTTTTTAGCGATTGCGATAATTTGTGGATCTTTTAAATTTTTAGAATCTCTTACTCCTAGTTCTTGGAGTAGTGGTATTTGTTCCTTTTTTACATACGCTGCAACAACGGTAATCGGCCCAAAGAAATCACCTGTTCCAACTTCATCAGATCCAATAATAGACAAGCTTGAAATATTTGTCGGTGGTTGATAACCATTTGTTTGAGGCTTCTTCGTTGTACTTTTAGTGGGTTTGTTTTGAGTTTGAGCTTGCGTACCCCATTTCGCAGCCTCCGCCTCAGCAGTACCACCTTGGAATAGAACTTTACCAGAGTTATAGGCAGTAATCGTACACCCATTTACTTTCGCTGAAAAAACGGCACCTTGTGGCGTTTTTTCGGTTTTATTTATTGCATAATGATCTTCCATGCGTTTCATTGTTGCTGTGTTCACTTTAATAACTGAGTTTGCCAATAGAGACATCCTTTCATCTATACAATTTATTTTACAAAGTGCTATTTAACAGAATTATTTCGCATTAACGTACGGTTACCCCACAACTCTTTTAGTGAATCAAAGAACCGAAGATGGGGATGAAAAATCAAAAATGACGTACGTCTCGCTTTATTTTGTAATCATTGATTTTCTTTCCATACACTCAAGCTTCATGTTATGATAAGGAATAGGATTTGCCGGGAATGGAGGATTTATCGTTGTCAAGTCGCTCAAATTCGAAAACGATAGTAGAAATATATGGTCAACGATTTTCAATTATCGGTAAAGAAAGTACAGATCATATTCGTAAAGTTGCTTCAATGGTTGATCACAAAATGCGAGAGATTAATAGGAAAAGTCCTTCTCTCGATATAAATAAACTTTCTATCTTAACAGCTGTAAATGTTACACATGACTATGTAAAATTAAAAGAAGCATATGAAAAACTAGAGAAACAATTAATAGAAAAGGATTGAAGCTAAGAAATGCTAGATTTAGTGTTATGTATTATTCTTTTATTCGGAATACTCGTCGGCTTAAAGCGCGGTTTTATCCTTCAATTTATCCATTTAGCGGGATTTATTGTTGCTTACATTGTAGCATACCAGTATTTTGATGATCTTGCACCGAAATTAAAGTTCTGGGTGCCGTATCCTATAACAAGTGATAATTTGACATTTTTTACACTGATAGATAATGGAGATTTAGAAGGAGCATATTATCGTGCAATTGCGTTCGTTCTATTATTTATAGGGACGAAGATTGTTATGCAAATAATTGGTGCAATGTTAGATTTTGTTGCTTTACTACCAATATTAAAGCAGTTAAATAGATGGGCCGGTTCAATTTTAGGTTTTGTGGAATCATATTTAGTAATATTTGTTTTACTCTTTATTGCTGCACTTATTCCGATTCATCAATTACAACAAGCTTTAGACCAATCAATTCTTGCTGATCTCATCGTGAATCATACTCCATATTTCTCTGATAAAGTGAAAGAGCTTTGGATACAGTACACGTCATAACTTCTCTCCCCACTTAGAGAAGTTTTTTTGTGTTATAGTAAACTTAAAATTCTTGTACTGTGGATAAGCGCACGACATTAAGCGGAAGCGCCTAGCCCCTCGAGTCATAAGCCAATCAGGAATTGAAGGTAAAAAACACCTTCTATTCCTGATCGTCTTATTTGCCTGAGGATGATCAAGGCGCTTGCGCTTTTGTTCATATTAAAAATTGTACTTTTCTCTTAATTATTTGTATCATTTTAATGAGGTGATAAGCATGGACATACATAAGAAGGACGTAATTCGATTATTAGAAAAGATTGCAGTATTTATGGAACTCAAAGGAGAAAATCCGTTCAAAATATCAGCGTTTAGAAAAGCGGCAAATGCATTAGAGACAGATGAAAGAAGTTTAGCTTTAATTGATGATTTCACGAAAATTGCAGGGATTGGTAAAGGGACTTCTGCGGTAATAAAGGAATTTGTCGAAAAGGGAAAATCCGATGTATTGGATCAATTACAAGAAGAGGTTCCAGCCGGGTTACTAGCTTTATTAAAGTTGCCTGGTTTAGGTGGTAAAAAAATTGCAAAGCTATATAAAGAGTTGCAAATTGATGGTGTTGAAGCCTTGAAGCAGGCGTGTCAGGAAAATAAAATCCAAGCACTCGCGGGGTTTGGGGAAAAATCAGAAGAAAAGATTTTAGCAGCTATTGAGGAAATGGGAAGTCGACCTGAGCGCCTTCCACTAGTGTTCATGCTTCCAATTGCCGAAGACATTGAAACATACTTACTCAAATGTGACGGAATTGAAAGGTTTTCAAAAGCCGGTAGTCTTCGCCGGATGAGAGAAACGATTAAGGATTTGGATTTTATCATCGCAACGAATGAGCCAGAGAAGGTTCGAGATCAGCTTTTAGCCATTCCTGCTCTTTCTGATGTCATTGCTAGTGGAGATACAAAGGTTTCTGTACAATTGAGCTATGAATATGAAGTAAGTGTTGATTTCCGATTAGTAAAGCCTGCTGAATTTGCAACAACACTGCATCATTTTACAGGTTCAAAAGATCATAATGTTAGAATGCGCCAACTTGCAAAAGAGCGCGGTGAAAAAATAAGTGAATATGGTGTAGAAAATGTAGAAACGAATGAAATCAGGACATTTGCATCTGAGGCAGAATTTTATGCGTATTTTGATCTCCCTTATTATCCACCAGAGATTAGGGAGGATGGTTCAGAGGTAGATTTGTTTTTAAAGGAAATGAAAGTAATTCAATTAGAGGATATAAAAGGGGATTTACATATGCACTCAACGTGGAGCGATGGTGCATATACAATAAGGGAAATGGTTGAAGCTTGTCGTAAAAAAGGCTATAGCTATATTGCAATCACTGATCACTCTCAATATTTAAAAGTAGCAAATGGATTGACTCCAGAGCGATTGCGAGCACAGAGGCAGGAAATCGATGCATTAAATGAAGAATATGATGACATTACAATTCTTGCTGGTGTAGAAATGGACATTTTGCCGGATGGTACATTAGATTATGATGATGAACTATTGAGTGAAATGGATATAGTCATTGCGTCCATTCATTCGAGTTTTTCGCAATCACAAGAAGTGATTATGGAGAGGTTAAAAACAGCTTTGCATAATCATCATGTTGATATTATTGCACATCCAACAGGTCGTCTCATTGGAAAGCGAAAGGGATATGATGTAGATGTTGATATGCTCATCCAATTAGCAAAGGAAACGAACACAGCTCTGGAGTTGAATGCTAATCCTAATCGACTTGATTTAAGTGCTGATCATATTAGAAAAGCGCAAGACGCTGGAGTGAAACTTGTCATTAATACAGACGCTCATAATACGGAGATGCTCGAGGATATGACGATTGGGGTTTCAACTGCAAAAAAAGGGTGGATCCGAAGTGAGAATGTGATGAACACATGGGATATCAATCAGCTTAGGGCATTTTTAAATAGAAATCATCAAGAATGAATGGTCAATTGAAATGTTGTTGTTACTTATCAAGTTTGAATTGAAAAGAATCCCGTTTGTACTTAGTTTTAGTGTCTAGCGTAAAGTTCCATCTGCTCGTCATATGCTTGTCGAAGAAAGCAGAGTGATTTACGCTTTTCAAATTAGGAGGTTTACGGTTTGCAACAAAGAGTATTACAGGTTTTAGAATTTGAGAAAGTAAAAGATCAACTTATTAAGCATGCTTCATCCTCATTAGGAAAAGAAAAGGTAAAAGCGTTAATACCTTCAAGTGATTATGATGAAGTCATCATCTCACAGGAGCAAACGGATGAGGCTGCAAAAGTAATCCGCTTAAAAGGCAATGTACCACTAGGTGGTTTAGTTGATGTTAGGGCAACTGTAAAGCGGGCAAAAATCGGTGGCTTGCTGAGTGCTTCTGAATTAATCGAAGTTGCTGGAACACTTTATGCAGGACGAAATATGAAACGTTTTATTGAAAAAATGGTCGAGGAAGAAATTGAATTACACCACTTGCCAGAGCTAGCAGAGAAAATTGTACTTTTATTGGAATTAGAAAGAAATATTTCACAATGTATTGATGATAATGGCCATGTTTTAGACAGTGCTAGCGACACATTGAAAGGCATTCGTCAGCAGCTTCGAACAACAGAAGCAAGGGTTAGAGATAAGTTAGAGTCAATGATTCGGTCATCAAACGCAACGAAAATGCTTTCTGATGCAATTATTACGATAAGAAACGATCGCTTTGTATTACCTGTTAAACAGGAATATCGGGGCGCATATGGTGGCATTATTCATGATCAATCTAGCTCAGGAGCAACATTATTTATTGAACCACAAGTGATTGTGGATTTGAATAACACTCTCCAACAGGCAAAGGTTAAGGAAAAGGTTGAGATTGAACGAATTTTACGACTTTTATCTGATGAAGTTGCTGAATCAAGCAATGAAATTTTGCAAAATATTTATTGCTTATCAGAAATGGATTTTATGTTTACAAAGGCTAAATATGCTAAACAAATCAAGGGAATAAGGCCTGCTGTTAATAACGATGGTGTTGTTAGAATGTTTAAAGCACGCCACCCACTTTTGCCAGAAAATGAGGTTGTACCAAACGATATTGAACTTGGAACAGATTTTACAACGATCGTGATTACAGGTCCAAATACAGGTGGGAAAACAGTTGCTTTAAAAACATTAGGTTTATGTACTTTAATGACTCAGGCTGGCTTACAAATCCCTGCACTTGATGGATCAGAAATGACAGTGTTTGATGCAGTTTATGCGGATATTGGTGATGAACAATCAATCGAGCAAAGCTTAAGTACGTTTTCTTCTCATATGGTAAACATCGTTGATATACTAGATAAGGTTGATGAAAAAAGCTTAGTGCTTTTCGATGAACTAGGAGCTGGCACAGATCCTCAAGAGGGAGCTGCACTGGCCATTTCAATTCTTGATGAAGTCTATCACAGAGGGGCAAGGGTAATTGCAACGACGCATTATCCTGAACTTAAAGCATATGGATATAATCGAAGTGGAGTCATTAATGCAAGTGTGGAATTTGATATTGCAACACTAAGTCCTACCTATAAGCTATTAATTGGCGTACCTGGACGAAGTAATGCATTTGAAATTTCCAAAAGATTAGGCTTACAGGAGCATGTTATAAATACGGCAAGGGCGCAAATGAGTAATGAGCGCAACGAAGTAGATACAATGATTGCTTCATTGGAAACAAGCAAAAAAACGGCAGAGCAAGAGATGGTGGATGCTGAAAAAATCCGCAAAGAAGCCGAACAGCTTCATAAAGACTTACAAAAGCAAATCATTGAGTTTAATCAACAACGCGATTCATTATACGAAGAGGCAGAACAAAAAGCGAAACAAAAGGTAGAAGAAGCACGTCAGGAAGCAGAGCAAATCATTCAAGATTTAAGAAAAATGAGAAAAGAACAGCATGCTGCGGTTAAAGAACATGAGCTCATCGATGCAAGGAAACGATTAGAGGCGTCGGTACCAACCTTTGAGAAAAGTAAGAAGGTAGAGAAGCAAGAGGCTGCTAAACAAAGCTTTTTACCTGGTGATGAAGTGAAGGTGATAACATTTGATCAAAAAGGCCATTTAATTGAAAAAGTAAGTGACAACGAATGGCAGGTTCAAATGGGAATCATGAAAATGAAAGTGAAAGAAAAAGACCTTCAGTATATTAAGAGGGCTAAACAGGAAGTACAAGAAAAGCCGTTAGCGATGGTAAAAGGGAAGGACTACCACGTATCACTTGAATTAGATTTACGTGGTGAGCGCTTTGAAAATGCACTTCTTAAGGTAGAAAAATATTTAGACGACGCAGTGTTAGCCGGCTATCCAAGAGTGTCGATTATCCACGGTAAAGGAACAGGGGCACTCAGAACCGGTGTGAAGGAACTACTAAAGAACCATCGCAGTGTTAAAAATACTCGGTTTGGAGAAGCGGGGGAAGGCGGAACAGGTGTAACAATTGTTGAACTCAAATAGCGGGGAGAAGGTAAGATGAATAAATTTTGGGAGAACGAATTAATTCAAATTGCTGCCTACTATAGTGTTGCCGTTCTTTGTATGCTAGTGTTTTTAACCATTTTTGAGTTAGTTACAAAATATAAAAATTGGGAAGAAATCAAAAATGGAAATATGGCAGTCGCCATGGCAACAGGGGGGAAAATCTTTGGGATTGCTAATATATTCAGGTTTTCCATCGAACAGCATGACGACTTGTTACAGATGATGGGCTCTGGATTATATGGCTTTATCCTTTTACTCTTAGCTTATTTTATATATGAATTTATGACACCCACATTTAATATTGATGAAGAAATACAAAAGGATAATCGTGCGGTCGGCTTTATTTCACTTGTCATTTCGGTTGGCTTATCGTTTGTCATTGGCGCCGGGATTTAAGGAGAGTGTGAATTGGAGACTTTAGCGAAAGTAATGTTCGGCTTATGTGGTTTATTTTTGATAATTGGAATTATTTACTTAGTGTTCTTATAAATAATAAGAAGGGCTGACATCAATTGGTCAGTCTCTTTTTATCCTTAAATAATGCAAAGTAAATTCCAGTCTCTAGTATTAATGAATGAATAAAATAAATTTATCGGGTGTAAAGGTGGTGCTTATAGAAGTCTCAGTTGAAATGTGTCACAGTTTGGGCAATTCGATTGAATTTTATTTATATTTCTGAAAATAGAGAAATCTGCTATACTTTTTTTAAGATGGAAAAAAGAAGATGAGCGATTCCAAATTAACATCACTCCTTATTTATTTTACATTCTATATGTACAAAGATAAGAACTCACTCCGCCAACTAATGAAAAGGAATGTTGAATAAATTAATTCAACTAGAGGTTAACAATGAAAATTGCATAACAAGGAGGAGTAGAATATGGAAATTCAAAAACCATGGTTACGTCATTATCCGAAAGAGATCCCTCATGAAATTACCATTGAAGAAAAACCACTTTACGATTATTTACAGCAGGCTGCTGCTGAATTCCCAACGAATACAGCTATTCACTTTCTAGGAAAAACTCTTTCTTATACTGAACTATATGATCAATCTCTTAAGTTAGCAAACTATTTACAATCACTTGGTTTACAAAAAGATGATCGAGTATCGATTATGTTGCCTAACTGTCCACAAGCCGTTATTGCTTATTATGGTGTATTATTAGCAGGTGGAATCGTTGTCCAAACAAATCCACTTTACATGGAGAGAGAGCTTGAATATCAGTTAAAAGATAGCCAGTCTACATTTATTGTAACCCTTGATTTACTTTATCCAAGAGTGTCAAAAATGAAAGCGTTGACAAACTTGAAGCATATCATTATCACTGGAATAAAAGATTATTTGCCTTTCCCGAAGAATCTACTATATCCTTTTGTTCAAAAAAAACAAAAGAAACTAGTTGTTAAAATTGAGCATCAAGGTGATACGCATTTATTTAAAAAGATTATAGAGCTATCCGAACCAATTGTTGATTTACCAGAATCGAATCCAGCGGAGGATATTGCACTTCTTCAATATACAGGTGGAACAACAGGTTTTCCTAAGGGAGCTATGCTGACACATAAAAACATCATTGCGAATACGAAAATGTGTTCATCGTGGATGTATAAATCTAGAAGAGGTAAGGAATCGATGTTAGGAATCGTACCATTATTTCACGTATATGGAATGACAACCCTCTTGAATTTATCCGTGATGCAGGGCTATAAGATGATTCTTTTACCGAAATTTGATGCGACTGAGACATTAAAAACAATTCAAAAGTTAAAACCGACTTTATTTCCTGGTGCACCGACAATTTATATAGCTTTATTGAATCATCCGGATATTAAAAAGTACGATCTGTCATCAATTGATTGTTGTATTAGTGGATCGGCGCCACTACCACTCGATGTGCAAGAACGATTTGAGGAAGTGACAGGGGGATTACTAATTGAGGGGTATGGATTAACAGAGGCGTCACCAGTTACTCATGCAAACTTCTTCTGGGATAAGAGAAAAGCAGGAAGTATTGGTGTTCCTTGGCCAAATACTGATTCAGCTATTTTATCCTATGAAAGTGGAGGAATTGCTGAAGTAAATGAGTTAGGTGAAATAATCGTTAGGGGTCCTCAAGTTATGAAGGGATATTGGAATAAGAAGGAGGAAACGGAAGCTACTCTTAAAGATGACTGGTTACTAACTGGGGATGTTGGCTATATGGATGAAGAAGGATATTTCTATATTGTTGACCGGAAAAAGGATGTGATTATTGCTGGTGGGTTTAATGTTTATCCACGGGAAATTGAAGAGGTTCTCTACGAGCATGAAAAAGTACAGGAGGTCGTTGTTGCTGGAGTACCAGACCCATACCGGGGTGAAACTGTTAAGGCATATATAGTGTTGAAAAATAACGAGAATGCGACCCCAGAAGAATTTAATGAATATGCTCGTAAGCACCTTGCTACGTATAAAGTACCACATATTTATGAGTTTAGAGAAGAGTTGCCAAAAACAGCAGTCGGAAAAATACTTAGACGGGTTTTAATTGAAGAAGAACATGCAAAATATAAAAATGCGTAAATATTGAATATTTTTCACGTTTAAAATGAATATGAATTTAGAATAAAGCACAGTAAGGAAGAGGCTGATTATAGCAAATCTACCTCTTCTTTACTAGGTGAAGGATTGATTGGGTGGGTAAAGTCTTGACGGAAAAGTGAATGAAAATTATGAATGATTATTCATTCAATTCAAGAAGGAGAGACGCCCGTTGATACAGAAAAGACCCAAATATAAACAAATAATAGATGCGGCAGTGATTGCCATTGCTGAAAATGGTTATCATCAAACCCAAGTTTCAAAAATTGCAAAACAAGCAGGTGTCGCTGATGGCACCATCTATTTGTATTTTAAAAATAAAGATGACATTCTTGTCTCACTTTTTCAAGAAAAAATGGGTAACTTCATTGAAAAAATTGAGGACGAGATTAAAACTAAGCAAACAGCTTCCGAGAAGCTTTACTTTCTCATTGAGAAGCATTTCTCATTGCTTGCAGAAGATCATCACTTAGCGATCGTTACACAACTTGAACTAAGACAATCAAATAAAGAATTACGGATCCGAATTAATCAGGTGTTGAAGGGTTATTTCAATGTTTTGGATAAGATTTTAACGTCAGGGAAAGAAACGGGAGAATTTAGAGAAGGTCTGGATCTCCGCCTTGCGCGGCAAATGGTTTTCGGGACAATTGATGAAATAGCTACTACTTGGGTAATGAATGATCAAAAATATAATATTACGGAACAAGCAATGAAGGTTCACGAATTAATCGTGTACGGTTTTATTCATCAAAGCTAATGAAACTGTGGGTCTATATTCCAATTATTGATGCTTCATAACTCCTGTTATCTGTGAAAGTTTGTCTTACTATTCTAGCAGCCATCTAGGTTAGATTAGGTAGAAACATCGATGATTGCATTAAAGGAAAATAAATAGGAGGATTCAGATGAAGTTTATAAAACTTACTAAGGAGAAGTTTATTGCCGATGTAATAATCAATCATGAACCAGCAAACGCCTTATCAACGCACGTTTTACATGAGCTTTCATTATTGTTTGATCAACTTGAGGCAGATCAAGACGTCAGGGTCATTATTTTGCGTGGTGAGGGGCGGTTTTTCTCAGCGGGAGCAGATATAAAGGAATTTATTGGAGTTCCTTCTGGAAGGGGATTTTCTGCATTATCTGAAGTTGGTCAGCAATTATTTGAGCGAATTGAGACATTTTCTAAGCCAGTAATTGCTGCAATTCATGGTGCTGCCTTAGGCGGTGGTTTAGAATTAGCAATGTCTTGTCATCTCCGGCTTGTTACAGAGGATGCGAAGCTAGGTTTACCCGAATTGCAGCTTGGGATTATCCCGGGATTTGGTGGAACGCAACGGTTACCAAAATACGTTGGGACGGCTCGTGCTTTAGAAATGATGCTAACAAGCGAACCTATCTTAGGAGATAAGGCCGTACAGTTTGGATTAGCTAACCATGCATATCCTGAAGAAACATTAGTTGTAGAGGCAAAAAAGCTAGCAGCAAAGTTTGCAGCTAAAAGTCCACTTTCTGTGAAAGCGATTATTTCACTGCTTAATGCAGGAAAAAAATTTTCCTATCAAGAGGGTATTAAGCAGGAAGCAGCATGGTTTGGTGAAATTTTTGAAAGTGTTGATGCAAAAGAGGGGATTTCTGCATTTATTGAGAAAAGAAAACCAAATTTCATTGGAAAATAACTTCCTATTATAGTGTTGAAACCTATTTTATGAAAACATGGGGGAATGGGATATGAATATTTTCGTCATTATGAAAAGAACATTTGATACGGAAGAAAAAATCACTCTTCAAAATGGGCAGATCAATGAAGATGGAGCAGAATTTATCATTAATCCTTATGACGAATATGCGGTTGAAGAGGCAATCCAATTGCGCGATGCGAATAGCGGAGTCGTTACGGTCGTAACAATCGGGGGAGAGGACTCTGAAAAAGAGTTACGTACCGCGTTAGCAATGGGGTGTGATAAAGCGGTTTTAATTAATACGGAAGATGATCTAGAAGAGGGAGATCAATTTACGACATCGAGAATTTTGGCAGAATATTTTAAGAATCAAAAGATCGACATTATCCTCGGGGGAAATGTGACAATTGATGGTGGGTCTGGTCAAGTAGGACCACGTTTAGCAGAACTTTTAGATATCGCTTATATAACAACTATTACAAAGCTTGATATTAATGGTGATAAGGCAACGGTTGTTCGGGATGTTGAAGGTGATTCAGAGGTTATCGAGGCCACTTTACCACTTTTAGTAACAACTCAACAAGGATTGAATGAGCCTCGTTATCCCTCTTTACCTGGCATTATGAAGGCGAAGAAAAAGCCTTTAGATGAGCTCGAATTAGCTGATCTTGATTTAGAAGAGGATGAGGTTGAACCGAAAACGAAAACAATTGAAATCTTTTTACCCCCGAAAAAAGAAGATGGAAAAGTTTTAGCTGGAGAGATAGAAGAGCAAGTGAAGGAACTGGTATCGCTGCTTAGAAACGAAGCAAAGGTTGTCTGAAGCTAATAAAAGGGGACTCGGGAGAATGAAACCGTTCAAATCATAAAAAAGGGGGAAAAAATCATGGCAAGGAAAGTACTTGTATTAAGTGAGGTTCGGGATCAAGAATTACGGAATGTATCATTTGAAGCAATTGCAGCTGGGAAAAAAATTTCTGAGGGTGGAGAAGTTGTGGCTGTCTTATTAGGTGAAAATGTGTCTTCTTTATCCTCTGAATTAATTCAACGTGGTGCAGATCGTGTAGTGACAGTTGAAGATAAGAAACTTAGCACCTACACACCAGATGGATATTCCCAAGCTGTATTAGCTGTGATTAAAAGCGAAAATCCTGAAGGAATAATATTTGGTCATACAGCATTAGGAAAAGATTTATCACCTAAAATTGCCGCGAAATTAAACTCTGGATTAATTTCTGATGCAACAGCTATCGAAGTGAGCGGTGGAAATGTTATTTTTACACGACCAATCTATTCAAGTAAAGCGTTTGAAAAGAAAATTGTCACAGCTGGAATCATTTTTGCAACGATTCGTCCCAATAACATTCCCCCATTGCAAAAGGATGAAACAAGAAGTGGGGACATAAGTTCATTATCTGTTGAAATTAAAGATCTCCGAACGATTGTAAAGGAAATAGTTCGTAAGGCTTCTCAAGGGGTAGATCTATCAGAAGCGAAAGTTGTCATTGCAGGAGGACGTGGTGTAAAAAGCGAAGAAGGCTTTGAACCACTAAAACAATTAGCTAATGTACTAGGTGGCGCAATCGGTGCATCACGTGGTGCTTGTGATGCTGGGTACTGTGAATACTCGTTACAAATCGGTCAAACTGGTAAGGTTGTCACACCTGATTTATATATTGCATGTGGGATTTCAGGGGCGATCCAACATTTAGCGGGTATGTCGAACTCAAAAGTTATCGTTGCGATTAATAAAGACCCTGAAGCAAGTATATTTAATGTTGCTGATTATGGGATTGTAGGCGACCTATTTGAAGTAGTACCGCTATTAACGAATGAATTTAAAAAACTAAAAATAAATGCATAAACATAATACGGACCTACTTGAAGGTTAATAAACCCATCTTGAACAGTATCACGATTTAAATGTCAAAAATCACCCACCACTAAGCTGTTAGTGAATGAGAGAAGCGAAAATGAGAAGTTACTGTCCGTAAAAGATAAAAAGAAATAGTATGGTTTGATTAAGTAACAAAGGGGAAAATATGAGTGAAGCATAATGTTAGCTACTTTCGTAAGTAAGTGTTATACTTTAGTCATCTTTTACCTAAGATAAGGAGGAATAACAATGGCAATAACTCATGCAACAGATCAAACTTTCTTAAATGAAACAAACGACGGCGTCGTTTTAGTAGATTTTTGGGCACCATGGTGTGGACCTTGTAAAATGATTGCACCAGTTTTAGAGGAACTTGATGCTGATATGGGCGATAAAGTTAAAATCGTAAAGGTTGACGTAGACGAAAACCAAGAAACTGCTGGAAAATTCGGCGTTATGAGTATTCCAACTTTACTCGTTTTAAAAGATGGTGAAGTAGTTGATAAAGCAGTAGGTTATCAACCAAAAGAAGCTCTTGCTGAAGTTTTAAACAAACATGTTTAATAGTTGAGGATTGACTTTTGTCAGTCCTTTTTTTAATGCTTAAGAACTTATAAAATTCTTAAGAACTTATAAAATTCTTGTAATGCAGATAAGCGCACGACATCCAGCGCAAGCGCTTTTGTTCATGCATTCTTTTCCGACAGTATGCAACAATTATTGCTTGGGAAATGACTATAGGTAATTTGGCAATTGGATAGGAGTAGAAATAAATTAGTCATGGTAAAATACAATTAGAACCAAATGGAGTAACATCAAGTGACGGTAAAACTTTTGTTTTGGAAAAAATCCGAACCATGAGTAACTATTAATCAAAGATAAATTTTTACGTAAGGAGTGTTTGCTATGATCAATCAAATAAAGGAAAAGCTTGCACTTCTCCCTGATCAGCCTGGTTGTTATATTATGAAAGATCGCCAAGGGACTGTGATTTATGTCGGTAAGGCGAAGGTATTAAAGAATCGTGTCCGCTCATATTTTACGGGTTCACATGACGGAAAAACGTTGCGACTAGTAAATGAAATTGTTGATTTTGAATATATCATTACATCTTCAAATTTAGAGGCATTAATCTTAGAATTAAATCTTATTAAAAAATACGATCCGAAATATAACGTGATGTTAAAGGATGATAAGACATATCCATTTATTAAAATCACAAATGAGCGTCACCCTCGGTTACTTGCTACAAGAAAAGTGAAAAAAGATAAGAGTAAGTATTTTGGCCCGTATCCTAATGTTCAATCGGCACGTGAGACAATTAAGCTGTTAGATCGATTATATCCATTAAGGAAATGCTCTACATTGCCCGACCGTGTTTGTCTGTATTATCACATGGGACAATGTTTAGCACCTTGTGTGAAGGATGTATCGGAAGAAACAAATCGGATGATGGTAGAAGAAATTACAAAGTTTTTAAATGGTGGATATAAAAATGTAAAAGAGGATTTAACTGTGAAAATGGAAAAGTCCGCTGAAAAATTAGAGTTTGAGCGTGCAAAGGAATACAGGGACCAAATCATTCATATTGAAGCAACGATGGAAAAACAGAAAATGACGTTAAATGATTCAATCGATCGTGATGTATTTGGGTACGCATATGATAAAGGGTGGATGTGTGTACAGGTCTTTTTTATTCGTCAAGGAAAGTTAATTGAACGGGACGTATCGATGTTCCCAATTTATGATACTCCAGAGCAAGAGTTTTTAACGTATTTAGGGCAATTTTACTCAAAGGCAAATCATTTTATACCTAAGGAAATTTTATTACCAGATAGCATTGAATATGATTTAGTTGAAAAGCTGTTAGATGTTACGGCACTTCAACCTAAGCGTGGAAAAAAGAAGGATCTCATTCTTTTAGCTCATAAAAATGCCAAAGTAGCGTTAAAGGAGAAATTCTCCCTGATAGAAAGAGATGAAGAGAGAACGATAAAAGCCGTAGAAAACCTCGGTGAAAAACTTCAAATTCATACTCCACATCGCATCGAAGCATTTGATAACTCAAATATACAAGGGACAGATCCAGTATCAGCAATGGTTGTGTTTGAAGATGGGAAACCAGCAAAAAAACACTACCGTAAATATAAAATAAAAAGTGTTATAGGCCCAGACGACTATGAATCGATGAGAGAGGTCGTGAGAAGACGTTATAGTCGTGTTTTAAAGGAGGAGCTCCCGTTACCTGATTTAATTATTATAGACGGGGGGAAAGGGCATCTTGCAGCAGCCCAGGATGTTTTGGAAAACGAATTAGCACTTGATATTCCAGTTTCTGGTCTTGTAAAGGATGAAAAACATCGAACATCAGAACTAATTATTGGATCCCCTCCTGCGTTAATAAAGTTAGAGAGGAATAGTCAAGAATTCTATCTTTTGCAAAGAATACAAGATGAAGTTCATCGTTTTGCGATTACCTTCCATCGTCAGCTCCGTGGTAAAAATGCACTACAATCGATAT
Organism: Metabacillus rhizolycopersici; assembly: GCF_020075705.1. The sequence continues at coordinate 109,320 of NZ_JAIQUM010000012.1, forward strand.
TAGATGATATTCCTGGTGTGGGAGCGCAAAGGAAGAAGCTTCTTCTGAAACATTTTGGATCTTTAAAGAAAATGAAAGAAGCAAATGTTGAACAGTTTAAAGAAGCAGGCATGCCTGAAAATATTGCAAAGCAAATCTTTGAACATTTAAAAGAATAAGGATTGTTATTGTTAAAAAGATTTGGTATGCTTATCAGTAATTTCATACTTTGATCGTTAGTTTGTTAGATGATGGTAGAGGTGCGAACTTCATTAGTAACCAGTTTGAGGAGAATGGTCTCCGATGACAATTGGTAAAAGGGAAGCTCGCCGAAGCAATTAAAGCACCATTTGCTTTAATTGCTGGTTTTGCATTTAAGAGATGTAAAATTGTCAGGGGATTTTACCTTGGAGAGCTATCTCATTGTAGGAAACGAATTTATTCGTTTAGTAAGCAATGGGATGTTTTGCGTCCCATTGCTTTTTTTATTGCCAGGAATTTATAAAATTCTTGTACTGTGGATAAGCGCACGACATCCAGCTCCAGCGCCTAGTCCCTCTTGGGTCTAAGCCACTTTTGAAAAGGCAAAGTACGCCTTCTATTCAAAAGCGTCTTATACTTGTCGGGGCTGATCAAGGCGCTTACGCTTTTGTTCTTGCATTGAGACAGTGGATGAGTAATTGGTTGATCAGTAGCTCTAACATAAATCAAACAAGTTTGATCATTGAATAAGAAATGAAGGGTGAGATTAGTTTGGGAATTATCGTTCAAAAATTTGGAGGTACATCTGTTGGCACTGCTGAGAAAATTCTTAATGTAGCGGACCGTATCATTCAGGAGAAAGACAATGGTAACGATATCGTTGTTGTTGTTTCAGCAATGGGAAAATCGACGGATCAGCTTGTAGCATTAGCAGAGCAAATCACAGCTAAACCTTGCAAGAGAGAAATGGATATGCTGCTTACAACAGGTGAACAAGTAACTATTTCTTTATTATCAATGGCCCTAAAGGAAAAAGGATATGATGCCATTTCATTCACAGGTTGGCAAGCGGGAATTAAAACAGAGGCAGCACATGGAAACGCAAGAATTATGAAGATTAACCCTGACAAGATAAAAAGAGAATTAACAAACGGGAAAGTTGTTGTGGTTGCTGGCTTCCAAGGTGTTTCAAATGATCACCAAATCACAACATTAGGTAGAGGTGGCTCTGACACGACTGCCGTTGCATTAGCAGCAGCCTTACATGCGGATAAATGTGATATTTATACAGATGTTACAGGTGTTTTTACAACAGACCCAAGATATGTGAAAACCGCACGAAAACTAGACGCTATCTCTTATGATGAAATGCTTGAATTAGCTAATTTAGGTGCAGGGGTTTTACATCCGCGTGCTGTAGAATTTGCTAAAAACTACAACGTTCCACTAGAAGTACGTTCTAGTATCGAAAATGAAAGAGGTACGATTATTGAGGAGGACACAAAAATGGAGCAAAGTTTAGTAGTAAGAGGGATTGCATTTGAAGATCAAGTAACGAGAGTATCGGTATTAGGTTTGCCGAATGAATTAACAACACTATCTACCATTTTTTCTACATTAGCAAATCACAGCTTGAATGTTGATATTATTATTCAAAGCACGACAAGTGATAATAAAACATCGATCTCATTTTCTGTCAAAACAAGAGATCTTGAGGATACAATCACAATACTTGAGCAACATAAATCTGTATTGAATTATGAAAGAATTGAATCAGAATCAGGTCTCTCAAAAGTGTCAATTGTCGGTTCTGGCATGGTTTCAAATCCTGGAGTTGCTGCAGAAATGTTCGAAGTGTTAGCTAAGCAAGGTGTAGAAGTGAAAATGGTTAGTACGTCCGAAATTAAAGTTTCAACAGTCATTTCCGGGGAACACATGGTTAATGCTGTTGATATCCTTCACAGCGCATTTGAACTTTCAAAAGATACAACAAGAGTATAAAAAATAGGAAAAGCGCAAGCGTCTTGTTTAGCCTCAGCCTTAGACCTAAGAGAGGGATGGACGCTCGCGCTGGATACGAAAACTAAGTCAAAATTTTATACTTTCTTTCTTATCTTTTAAAAATAGAAAAGGGGTTTCACGATTGTGTTACCCCTTCTTTCATGGCTTTGTGCCTTATGGTTTTCGGTGACTTCTTTTTCCTAAAGAGGGCTCATCATGAAGTATATCTTTTTGATCCCACTTTACAGTGAAGATAACTTTATTAGCACGTTTTTTTTCTTGCTCATATGTTTCGGTAATGTAATTGTTCATCATTTGTAGTTGTTCAGCAAGAAAGCCTGCCTCTAATTGAAAAGTAGGTGCATTTGTTTTTTTAAATCGTAGTGAAATGAATTCTCCACTTAGTTCAAATTCCATTTCATTCTTTTTATTATGTAGCAATGCCAGGTTGCCCCAGCCGGCAATCTTAAAAAATTCAAATAGTTCCTCGATAGAATTTACCGGGTGTTTACGGGCCAAGCCTTTACCAGCCCAATACAGGATTTGAGGAAGATCTCGGCCAAGAAGATCCGGGAGAAGAACCTCTCTTAGTAATTCGAAACCAAATGCTGGTATCTGCCTATCCTTTAATTCTTCCAATTGAACGATTTCTAATTGTTTATTCACGGTATTCCCCTCTTTCTATGCTTTATTATATAACAAGAACTAACGTGAAAAACATGTAATATTAAGTAAAAAACAAATAGTTCTTTTGCTTCTGATCTTGTTGAAGATATCGAAAAGTCAGTACAACCCCCTCCTCTAAACGTGAGTGAATTGAATTGAAAAGAAGTGAACGAACGGTCGGGATAAATTCTAGTAAAAAACTCAGGGAAATCTTGCTTTATAAATCTAGTGAATTTAGTGATTTTGATAAGCCGTTATGTTTTTCTTTTAAGTATATTGATAAAATAAAATTATAATATTCAGATTCGCCTAAAAATTTGAATTTATGTACGCGTTTTCTTGACGCTCTTACTTTATCGGGGTAAAATGAACTTGTCACACGATATCTTGAAAAAGCTTATAGACTATGAGGTACCTTCTCAAAGTAAATGCGCTTGATCTTATACATAGATCAGTGGTGACCACCATTGATGATCGTTTAACTTTGGTAGGAAAGGATATTTTGTGTGAAAAGGTAAGGATTTTATTAAAAAACGTGGGTGGAATATTGATCTTAGGGGGTAAGGATAATGGCTGGAAACAGAGAGTTTGTGAATCGTAGACTGCACTCATTACTTGGTGTAATTCCTGTCGGTCTCTTTTTAATTCAGCATCTTGTTGTCAATCACTTTGCTACAAGGAGTCCAGAGGCATTCAATGAAGCAGCACATTTTATGGAGATGCTACCATTTAGGTATGCGTTGGAGATTTTTGTTATTTTTCTTCCGATTTTATACCATGCGATTTACGGTGTAT